>JABJKG010000002.1 GCA_018660415.1 bacterium
CTAGGTTTGATATTATAATATATGAAGGTAAGATTTCCTCTGGATTTCTTACCTTCTTTTGTTTCTAATCTATTTTACTACTTTCATTCTTAATACCAAACATCCTCCAAGCGAGCATTTTTAAACGTATAAAAGAGGCTCAACTTCAATTTTTTTAGATCAATAAAAAACCCTTAGATAAGGGCTAAGGTCGTGATTGTACGATTGGTATTGCAATAATGAGTCTAGGTTTGATATTATAATATATGAAGGTAAGATTTCCTCTGGATTTCTTACCTTCTCTTATTTAATACCTATTTTTATTTATCAGCTTTATTTTCAGCGAATATTAAAACTTCGAATACACGAGTCTTACTCGCTTTGTGTACTTCAAAGCAATAATCTTTGTAATGGACACGCTCGCCTTTCTTAGGGACGTGTTGAAGTTGTTCTGCAATAAAGCCGCCCATGGTAATAGCGTCATACGTGTCGAATGTGATACCGAGAATGTCATGTAGCTCTTCCGGGTTGATACTTGCATCGACAAGCCAGCGCCCGTCATCAAGGACTGTAGCCTTTTCATTCTTAGGCTCATTTTCATCAGTAATCTCACCAACGATTTCCTCGAGTACGTCTTCAAGAGTAACAAGACCGGCAACACTACCGTGTTCATTGATAGCAATAGCCATCTGTACATACTCAGTTCTGAAGTCTTTAAGTAGTTGGTTTACTTTGATACTTTCTGGAACCAAGAGTACAGGACGTATTATTTTCTTGAGAGGTGTGTCACCTTCTTGGCTTGAGAGTAACATGAAAACATCTTTAAGAAAGATCATGCCGATAACATTATCTTCTTTCTTCTCATACACAGGAAGCCGGCTAAACTGATGTTTGGCAAACACCTGAAGCGCATCACGGACTGTTAGTTGTGCATCGATAGAAACAATATCAATCTCGGGGACCATGATTTCTCGAGCTGGCGTGTTAGCGATTTCAAGGATGTTTTGAAGCATCTCGGTTTTTTCTGATTCTACTAACTTGTTGTCTTCAACATACTTGATCATATATTTCAGTTCTTTTTCCGAGGTCAAAGCTTCAGAAGTATTCAATTGTGCACGCTTAGTAAACCGGCTGATCACAAAATCAGATATCCATGTTAATGCACGGACTATAGGAAGTAGAACAATATAGATAATATTAACAATACCGAGTGTAGACTTAAACACTCGTTCGCCATGTAACTGTGCAAAGTTCTTAGGAATAATCTCACCAATGATCAAGATGGCACTGGTTGCTAGCGCGATACCGGCAGTAAAACCGAGTCCTTGTGAAAGGTCTAAGTATTTAAATAAATGTTCCATGATTCGGGTTGCTAATGCAGCACAGGTCACACTAGCTAAACTACAGGCTACTAAGATAGTGATTAAAACCTTATGAGGATGATCCATCAAGGTTTGTAACAGTGACTTATACTTGGTAGCATGTTCGGCTACTTCCTTGAGTTTAAAAGGCCGAACAGCAGTAATGCTGGTTTCTAAAAATGAAAAAAGTGCGGTGCATAATAACGCGATGCAAAATCCTAGAACTTCTATCGATAATAATTGATATATGGATTGACCCATGATTAATTAAATTCCTTTTTTTAGTTTAAATCGTCATCTGATAGATTATCAAATTCTTTATCAAAAAACGATTCTAATTTCTTACTTCGAGACGGGTGTCGTAGCTTACGTAGCGCTTTGACTTCGATTTGTCGAATCCGTTCTCTCGTAACAGAAAAATCTTTACCTACTTCTTCCAGAGTGTGCTCAGAAGCTACATCAATACCAAAACGCATTTTGATAACTTTTTCTTCTCGTGGAGAAAGTGTTTTTAATAGGTTACGTACTTGATCTTTAAGGTCATTGCTCGCTACTGAATCAGCAGGGGAGAACTCATTTTCGTTTTCAATGAAATCCTTGATAGAAGTATCATCACCATCACCAACAGGGGTTTCTAGAGAAATTGGTTCTTTAGAAATTTTGATAATGTTTTTGATTTTCTTTTCATCAAGGTTGAGCTCTTTAGCCAATTCTTGGTATGTCGGTTCACGACCATGTTCTTGCAAGAATGAATGCTTAATTTTATTGATCTTGTTGAGCGTTTCTACCATATGCACAGGAACACGAATAGTTCGTGATTGATCTGCAATAGCACGAGTAATAGCCTGACGAATCCACCAGGTAGCATAAGTAGAGAACTTAAACCCACGCTCAAACTCAAACTTTTCCACCGCTTTCATCAATCCGATGTTACCTTCTTGAATCAGGTCTAAAAAGTGTAAACCGCGGTTAACGAACTTTTTGGCAATATTAACAACAAGACGTAAGTTGGCTCGAGCAAGATCATCTTTAGCACGTTTATCACGCTCTTGACCGATAAGGAACTGGCGATAACACTTAAGGACCTTCGCTTTAGGTAGTCCCAGCTCATTTTCAAGATTCTTATTGATCTTGTTATTCATGCGGATCTTTTTTTCTTTTTCTTCAAGATCTTTAGTCTGCTCAAGTGTAGGCTTTTTTACTTTTTCAAGAGCTTTAATTTCCTTTTCAAGGCGCTTATTATCCAGAATGTTTTCTTTGACTTTTAAGACTATTTTTTCAATTTTACGTCCAAACTTACGGATAAGTTTGTTTGCAAAGCGGATTGACTTAATAGTATCAACGATAGCCAGTTTGTTTTTGTGAATTTCCTCAAGCATCTCGTCTTTTTTTGCTTGAGTTGTAAGCTTTCCGCGATAGCTCAGATATATCTTGTTTTCATTTTCAAACAAGTTCTTAATTTTTTTAAGAGTCTTGAGAAGTGCAATGCTTTCTTCTTCAAACTTAGGTAAGTTTTCTTCATCAAATTCTGAGAATTGAATGATATCCTTGAGCGCAACACCATTCTTTTGAATACGTTCAATGAGAGAAATAAGCTCTTTATGCACTAATGGGAACTGCGCTACAGAGTCTACAGCTTCTTCTTTTCCTTGAGCAATTTTTTCAGCGATAGCCGATTCGGTTTTTTTGTTCAATAGAGGTATTTTACCAATGTCACGTAAATAACACTTTACACCATCAGTGATGGGTGAATTATCGGTAAATGAGGTCGTTTCATCATCCTCGCTTTCTTCCATTGGAAGTGCCACTTTCTTCTTTGAGTCACCTTCTTCACTATTGCTAGTAAATTGTGAAACATCGGAGGCGGTTCCTTTGTCGAGTTCATTATGCATAACAAGCTCGATATGATTTTTCTCACAATGCTTGAGAACATCACTCATCTTTTTTTCATCAAGGTTATGTTTATCACCAAACTCGATGAGTTCTTCATAGACTAAAAAGCTTTGTTTTTTTCCCTTAGCCAGAATTTGATCAAGCTTTTCAGCTACTTGTTCCGGGGTTAGCTTTTTAGCTTCTTTAATTTTTTTAGCAATAACTTTCTTCTTAGCTGGTGTTTTTTTAACCGGCGGCTTTGTCTTTTTAGTTGTTACAGCTGCTGTTGAAACAGTCTTCTTAGCTGGTGTCTTTTGAACAGCTACAGCCTTTTTGACTACCTTCTTTTTGTCCGGAGTCGCTTTCTTAACTACTTTTTTTACAATTACTTTTTTAGAGCTTGGTTTACGCGCTGGAGCAGCTTTTTTCACAGGAGCCTTCTTTTTTGATGTTGGACGAGCAGATTTAACCGTAGATTTTTTAATAGTCTTCTTGGCTACCTTTTTAGCAGGTACAGCCTTTTTAACCGCTTTCTTAGTAGGAGTAGCCTTTTTAACAGTCTTCTTAGCTACCTTTTTAACAGGTGCAGCCTTTTTGACCACCTTCTTGGTAGGGGCAGCTTTCTTGATGGTCTTTTTAATCACTTTTTTAGGAGCAGCAGACTTTTTAACGACTTTTTTCTTTGTGATAGATTTACGCGAAGCTGTAGCTTTAGACGGTTTTTTCTTGTCTTTCTTTTTACCGGTTAATGTTTCTGCTATTCGCTTGAGAATACTTTTCGCCATTGAATTTTTCCCCTTTTCTATTAATTTTTTATTCACTCTTATCAGTGGTTATAAACTTTTCTTTCAAATCCTGCATATTCCGCAGCAATAGTGTCACTTGTTGAGAATCGTTGTTCTCTTGAGCGACTTTAATTTTTTGTTTAGTATTGGCAACAATATTTTTCCAATGTTTTTTACTGAACTTATTTAATATAAGCTCAAAGTCCTCTTTCAACACTTGTTGATTGAAGCTTAAAACTCTTTTTGTTACTTCTTGTTGCGAATCTTTATCTAATGTTGACCAAAACTCTCTGAACGTTAATTCAGGGTTATTTTTTTTCTTCTCGATAAGCAGCTGCAATAATTGTTTGATTGGGGAGTTTAATAACTCTATAGCAAATGTATACTTAGCTATATCTATTTTTTCAAACAAAACTATTAGCGAGCTAAAAAACTTATCTTCTATGGTCCACTTGTTTGGAGCAGGTTCATTTTCATTTGCGTTATCCGCTGGATCTACGGGCCGTTGTTTTTGGTGCGCTTTTCGCAACTCTTTTGCAAGAGTATCAAATGGTACGTTGAGTGTAACTGCCGTTTCTTGTAGAACCATATCCCTTTTTAGTTGGTCCGGGATTTGCCGAATAATGTCAATGATTTTATGCACGGTTTCTAGCTTTTGTTTTAACGTTTTCTGCGAAAAATCACTGCTAGAATGCTGAATGAAAAAATCAACAATTCCATGCGCCTGTTCAATCAATGGTTTTAATGAACCTCCTTGCATCAAAAATGATGCCGGATCTTCCTGGCTAGAAAGTCCAATTACCTTAAGCTCCATGTTAACATTCCAGCACGATTCAGTCAATCTTAAAATGGCTTTTTGTCCAGCAGAGTCCCCGTCATAGAGGACATATAAGACATCTGCATACCTGGATAGGATCGTAAGGTGTTCAGGGGTACATGCTGTACCCAATGTTGCTACCGTGTTTTGATAGCCATATTGGCGCAGGGCGATGCAATCCGTATAACCTTCGACTAATATGATGTAATTGCTGCTTTGGATCGCTCTTTTGGCGATGTTCAGCCCAAAAAGAATGGATCCTTTGGTAAAGAAGGGGTTTTCTTTAGAGTTATAGTACTTTGGCCGATCGTCGTGAGGAAGGAATACCCGGCCTCCAAATGCGCAAAACTGTCCAATATTGTCAGTAATAGGGAAGATGATCCGCTCCTCAAAAGGAGAATAAAGAGTTTTTTTACCTTCTTGAAGGATATTGGCGTTCATGAGATCAAGAGCAATAAAGCCTTCTTTTTGTATAAACGAGGTTAGAGACTTGATAGAGCGTTGGCCTCCGGGAAAATAGCCTATAGAGTAGGTTTTAATCGTGTCAGAGGTAAACCCGCGATCTGTGAGGTAATCCATCGCTTTACTTGATTTGAGAAGGGTCTTATGACACCATTCTGTAACCAACTCACAAAGCTGAAAATACTTCTTTTTCTTATCAAGGGTTTCAGTTGTTGGCGTCTCTTTAAGGAGCTCCTCTGGTGGTTGCAGGTTATATCGCTCTGTTAAGAGCTTGGCGGCTTCAATCTGGGTACAGTTTTCAAGCTTAGCGATAAAGCCAATTACATCACCACTCTCATGACAGCCAAAGCAGTAAAAGATGTCACGATGGGGGGATACAGTAAACGAACCGGTTTTTTCGGAGTGGAAAGGGCATGAGCCTTTCATGTAGGTGCCGGCAGGCTTAAGTGTAATATGCTCGCTAATAACATCGGCTATGGGGAGGTTAGATTTTATAAAGTTAAATAGGTTCATAGCTATAATGCTTCGCTTTTGAAAAGAAAGTAGAATATATCAAAATTATTACTCCGGTGCCCACGATGCTCAAACCAATCGCTTGAGGGACCGTAATAAAGGAGTTTAGCCGCTCTAAATCATCCCGTACAAACTCCATCAGCGAACGCTCTGCACCAATAAATACTAAGCAAAGTCCAAATAATTGGCCCGGCTTGCGTAAGATTGGCTGGAAAACAAACCTGATAATAAAAAATAACGATATCAAGGTTAAGGCACTATAAATCTGTGCTGGATGAAGCGGGATGCCTAAAGGCGCTAAACAGTCAGGGTTGAGATACGTAATCGCCCATGGCAATGAGCTTGGTTTTCCATAGCAGCATCCTGCAAAAAAACAGCCGAACCGCGAGATGCCGATCAATAATGGAGTATAAACACCAGCCAGATCTAATACGGGCCATACGGGTACGTTAATCGCTTTCAAATAAAGAGGCACAAAAATCGCTATGGCGACGACTGCCCCAAGTAATGATAAGCCACCATCCCATAAGGCAATAATATCCCAAAGGCCTTGAATGTCGCTAGTGTGGGTTAAAAGGTATAAAATTCTGCCACCAGCAATCCCAACCAGTGTTCCCCACGTGATAACCCCAATAAAACTATCGGCTGATATAAACCGTCTACGCAGCCAATTTCTCATACCAAAGAATGTAAATGCTAGTATGCCTACAAAGATACAGAGGCCATAATTATTTAAATAAAATGGACCATAGATATGACAAATATTTGGAATCACAACCTCACCTCAACGATTAAGTTTTGTAAATAATCAATTTACAATAAGCTTTTTATGAATATAGCGCTAAAAACAAAAAATTGCATAATTATTTTTCAATAGTGACAGTAATAAACCTAAAGTGTCCTCGAGAGAGAAGAGTTGGAGATGATGAGGAAAATATTAATAGTGTCTCTCCAGGTTTTTCTGCACGAAAACTGTAACTATGAATGATAGATTGTTGATCAGCGTTATAGAGTCTTTCCTTTACCAAGGGAAGAGTGGGCTCAACAGGTGACATACGACTTAATATATGCTCTTCCTCAGATGGACATTGATTAAATCTTTTGAGTGTTAATAGTTGATCCACTGCCAGGCTTATTTTAGTAGGTGCTTTACTTATAAGGAAAACACGCTCACTTGAGGTTATAGCGCTGAGGTTGCCAGCTAGGAGTCCTATTAGTAGGTAAAAAATTGTAATACTTCTATTCATGATTTATTTTTCGATAATAACGTTGATTTGTTTGATTTCATATTGCTCTAAAAGGCCGTTATTGATTTTAATGGCTACTGTTATGGTGGTTTTACCAGGCTTAATAGCATTGAAACGATATTCAGTCCGGTATAAGTCAGGTTGGGCTGCAGGACCGACAAGAATAAGGTTTTTATTCGATGTTTTTTGTAAAAGCCCTTGGTTGCCAGAACCAAACTGCATTATTAAGCTACGTCCTACATGCATAGCAACAGGTTTAACTTGTTGGTGAGCATCAATAGTTTTATTTAATTGTTCTTGTGCCTTCCATAAAGCAACGTCATCATAGAGTGCTGCTCTATCGATGAACTGATTTCTAGCAAAAAGAGTAATAGAACACAATAAAAGTAAAATTAATAGAATATTCATAAGTTTTCCCCCTCAGGTTATGAGGTTATAAGTATACTATAGATATAAAACCTATGCAAAAGTGCTAAGGTAGTGCATTGGTGCCGCAAATGTTTAGGTGTTTTCTCAGCATTGAGAGTTCGTCATTGGTATAGCAGGTTTCAAAGGTAGGATTACTCGGTTCGCTTGCTGCGGGGTTGCATAAGAGCTTGTTAATAATAGTATCTTTGGTTGTTGTTTTTCTAGGGTGACGTTTGTTTGGAGGTTGTAACAGTCTATCGGAGTGTTCTTGTAGTGGTTGGAGTAGGGTGGTGGGGTACAGTCTAACGAATGGGAGAATAATAAGAACATAGTTGATATCGCCTTTTTCAACTCCTTCTTTGTATATGGGTAATGCAAAGTGGGTTGCCGATGAATGGGCATTAATCGTTGATATCGCTAAGATGGAATAAAGTAGGCGATTCAAGATGGTCCTTTGGTGCTAATGAGCGGCAGAAAGTGCTGATAGATGCTGTTCGAGTGCCTTTTGTTCATCCTCTTCTAGGTTGGCTGTAAAAAGGTGAAGAGAGTGATTGATCATAAATGGGTCACGGAGCATTTTGTTGATAAGTCTATCTTCGACATCGGGTTGTCGGCTTTCCCAATAGTCGTTTACAATGTTTTGTCTTAACTCTAGCGGATATTCAAAAAGTTTAACACGCTCCTCAAAAGTGAATCGTCGTAGTGGTTTTTCTAGTAGAGCGTCGGACTGGTCAATAAACGTAGTACGAACACTTTCCAGTTGCGATGCAAATTGGGGGAGTATGCGTATAACACCGGAAACATCATTGTGTTCAATTCTGTTTTCAAGGGCTTCAGCTTGAAATGGGACTATGGGAGTTTGTTTGGGGGTGGACAAGGTTGTTACAAAGAACAGAAGATAGAATAGTTTTTTCACAAAGGGATCCTGATGTTTGTTTACGATGATGTAATAGTGCTAAAAAATTTTGTTTTAATGAAAGGGAGGAGTATTTTTTTGGTAAAGAAGTAACCACCAATAGCGGTCCCGCTCAATAAGAGAGCTATACCATAAGGGCGATAATCAACCTCGGGATATTCAATGGTAGAGATATACGGGATATGAGTTAGATCATTTTCAAGTTGTATGCTTTGGACTTTATGATTGAATTTCAATATAAGAGTGTAGGGATCGTCACCATGCAGTGATAATCTTTCTACCTCAAACTTTTCACACAATAAAGAAAGCTCAGGGAGGTACATAGAGAGCATCTTTGCAAGATGTAACTGCGGAACTCGGATATTGCTGGATGATAGTTGATAATAGAATGCGAATGCAAGATCATCATGAAAGGTTGTCGGATCAGTATCACCATCGAACTTATTGGTATCAATCGTGATCGAACATTGAGATACTAATTCATCTTTTTGGTTATGCTCTAACGGTTTAACTATTGATGTAAATAAGCTTAATATTCCAAGTATTAACAACTTGTTCATTCGTTCTCCTATTTTGACTTTCTATGTTCGTGTTTAGTTTAAAGTGTTTGATTAGTCAGTCAAGATCGGAACAGCTTAGGTACTCTTAATTAATTCTTTAGATCTAAAGATTAATAACGAAATAGCAGCAGGAGTCATCCCTGGTATCAACATTGCTTGAGCAATAGTGTCAGGCTTATGGTGATTAAGTTTTTCCTGTAACTCTTTAGAAAGACCGCATATCGTTGCAAACTGTAAATCCATAGGAATGCTCATTTGGCGGTATTTTTGTGCCTTGCGAATCTCTTTTTCTTCGCGAATCAAGTATTCATAATACTTAATATCCGCATAAATATTAATGACCGTGCGATCAGCGAGGGTTTCAGGAGTTAAAGCCCGGATAGCTTCCTTATTACAGGTAAGCTCGCCAAACATTCTGAGTAATTGGCCGGTGTTATACTTACTTCTTAGATCAGAAACAATCTTATTAACCAAGTTCTTTTCTTTACAGAAATCAAAGTACAATTGTTCATCAATCAACCCGAGGGTGTACCCTTTATCGGTAAGTCGTGCAAAAGCATTATCCTGCCTGAGCGATATTCTGCGCTCAGCACGGGACGTAAACATGCGATACGGTTCATCTACCCCAAGCGATACAAGATCGTCTATCATGACGCCAATATAGGACTCTTCTCGTGAAAGAGTAAATTCTGGCTTGTTATTAATTTTTAAGTGAGCATTTATTCCGGCGATTAAGCCTTGTCCTGCAGCTTCTTCATAGCCGGTGGTGCCATTGATTTGTCCGGCAAGAAATAGGCCTGAAATTTCTTTTAATTCAAGAGTATGCTTGAGTTGTTCGGGATGAACAAAGTCATACTCAATTGCGTACCCAGGCTTGGTTATAACCGCATTCTCAAAGCCTTTAATGCTTTGTATATAATCTAATTGGACATCAAGGGGCAATGAAGTAGAAAGGCCGTTAGGATAGAGCTCATCAGAATCAGCACCTTCAGGTTCTACAAAGATATGATGTGAAGCTTTGTCGGCAAAACGGGAGATTTTATCTTCAATAGAAGGGCAGTAGCGTGGGCCTATACCCTCAATTTTACCACCAAATAATGCAGACTTGCTTAAGTTGTCATGAATAACTTTGTGTGTATTTGCATTGGTATGAGTGATATAACAATCATGGGTATTGGAAACTTTGTGAGGATAGAACTCAAATAAGTATTCTAGCTCATGAGAGTCTTGGCGTTCCATCTTGCTAAAATCTACACTTTCTTTTAAAAGACGGGGCGGTGTTCCTGTCTTGAGGCGTCCCAGCTTGAGTCCAAGCTCTTTGAGCTGTGGAGACAAGGAGTTAGCAGCCTGTTCATCACGGCGTCCACCAGGTTGGCTTTCTTGGCCGATATGGATAGTTCCTTTAAGAAAGGTACCTGTGGTAACGACTACTGATGATGCATAAAATTCTTGATTGTTTTTGGTGATAACACCAGTAATTTGTTTATCGTCGTTGATAATAACGCTGTCGACCATATCACTTACAATAGTGAGGCTTTCCAAAGCTTCAAGCTTTTCGCGACTTAATTGAGCGTACTTATCTTTATCGATCTGAAGCCTTAGGCCTTGTACAGCCGGACCCTTTTTGGTGTTGAGCATGCGGGCTTGAATGTACGTTTGAGTACAGAGCTTAGGCATAAGCCCACCAAGCGCACTGACCTCGAATACAATATGGCCTTTGCCCAACCCACCAATTGCTGGGTTACATGGCATCCAACCAATTTTATTCTTATCTAAGGTTATTAAGAGGGTATGAGACCCCATAGTCGCAGCAGCATGAGCAGCTTCGATTCCTGCATGTCCGCCACCGACCACGATGACATCAAATGTATTATTAAATGACTTAGTATTCATGAAATGAAAATGTGCCTTATATATATTGGACTTAAAAAGAGATAGGAACTCTAAAATAAGAATATTCTAGAGTTCCTATTATATCAATTAGTGAGCGTGAGGATTTTTCTTAAGGAACATAATGTTTCCCTTAATCCTTGGCTTTAAAACATCTGTTGGAAGTGTTTCAACAGGATACTTCTTCATGAAGTGGTCTTTAAGATTAAGCAATTGCCCTTTAAACTTCTGTGCTTCAGGTGGAGCATCCTTTTGAAGTTTTGTTTGCAATCGAGCAAGCTCTTGTACCAACTTCTTGATTGTCTTAGTTTCTCTGTTTTCTTTTACAAAAACATAGATATCTTGAAGACCATCCTTAACATTTCCTTCCTTATCAACAATTATCTCTAAGGCCTTATCTGCATACTCTGCAAATGGCATGTTAGGATCGGTATTTAAGATCTTGATAGCCATTCCAAGCATCCAGTCGTAAGGATTTTCGAGCTCAGACTTAAATGTTTTGTCGAAGTTTTTAATAAGGTCCAACATCTTACGTTGTTTCTTATTCTTATCAAGGAAGTCATGGAACTTTTCTAAGCCAGGTAACGGCTTCCCATTTTCACCTTCCATAAGTTTCATCCACTCTGTAAAGTAGTAGTACAATGGCTTAGTATCTTTCTTATCCAAGAACTCCTCAAGAAGAGTTAAGAATCGAGCAACCTTATCAATTTCAGGGAATAGTGCTGTATTATTATTATCTCTAAACACAGAGACAATAACACCCGTGTAGTGAGCTATAGGCTTTTGCTTAGCGACAATCGTATTGAAAAATTCATTACTCATGCCGTCAACAAGAACCGGAAGACACTCTCTATTATAAGCAAGGCAGCCGTTAAATACTGCTTCCATAATTTGGTCACGACTTTCTCGGATCATGCCAGCTTGTTGTTCAGGAGTGAAAACACCCACGGCAGCAGCAATCTCTTCCTTAGAAAGAGGTTTACATGATGGGTTTATTTTTTTATAGAGGCAACCCAACTCTTTTGGTATGTTTGCATGACCAGCCATTTGTGCAGCATTCATAAAAATAGCCAAAGCTTCACCAGTTTCCTGGGTAAGATCTTTTGGTGCAGCAGAAATATGCTGGGTCATAACACCGGTCGATAATGTAATCATCAACAAGCTTAATAGTTTTTTCTTCATAAGTAGTCCTTTCCACTTTAATATTCTTCAAATAAAAATATCGCCATTGTATATATTTAGGCGATATAGCACGTAAAACTTAATTCTTTATGCTAATAATAGTTTAAAATATTGCTTCAATAAAGTCAAAGGGATCCTCCTATTGGGCGTTTTGGGCTTGCTAATAAGGAAAAATGGCGGTAGGCTAAAAGGGCTGTTTTAACGTAGAAAAGTCTTAATTTTGGGGTGGCAAATCGCATGATATATGCTCTTTCACGTGTTTTAATCAATCTTCATACTGGTTTTAATGTATTACATTATGTCAGTTTTCGCTCTATAGCGGCACTCCTATCTGCCTTGATTCTTTCTATTCTAGTGGGAAACTGGTTTATATACCTGGCACAGCGGCAATTTCGGTCAAAACAGCGAGAGTATACTCCTGAAACTCATCAGTCTAAAAGTGATATGCCTACCATGGGTGGATTGTTTATCCTGTTTGTAGTCAGTATTACCACACTGTTTTGGTGTGATTTGAGTAATAGATATATTTGGATTTTCCTCTTTACGCTTTGGACTTATGGGGTTATAGGCTTTTTTGATGACTGGTCAAAAATAAAGCAGAAACAGGGCATTTCCGCTCGTTCTAAGATTCTTTTACAGGCAGGAGCGGCATTACTGATCAGTGTGCTCTTGGTTTGGTGGGGTGGTCTCAATACAACCTTGTCAGTACCTTTTATCAAGAGTTTTTCTCCTCAATTAGGAGTGTTTTTCATTCCATGGGCTTTATTTGTCTTGATTGGAACCAGTAATGCAGTGAACCTGACTGATGGCCTTGATGGTCTAGCGATTGGCTCTCTTATTCTTAATTTTGCTACATTTGCATCGATTTGTTATCTGGCTGGTCATACTGTGATATCGGCCTACCTGGGTATTCCATTTGCCCATACTGCAGAGCTAACAGTAGTTGGAGGAGCGCTCGTGGGTGCTTCCCTGGGATTTCTCTGGTACAACTCCTATCCTGCACAGATTTTCATGGGTGATGTAGGTTCATTAGCACTTGGCGCAGTTTTAGGTCTGATGGCCCTGATGAGCAAGCAAGAAATGCTCTTACCGATAGCTGGAGGTCTTTTTGTTATCGAAACCCTCTCTGTGATCATCCAGGTTGCCTCTTTTAGGCTATTAGGACGTCGATTTTTCCGAATGGCGCCTATTCATCATCATTTTGAGCTAATTGGATGGAAAGAAGCGAAAATAACGGTCAGATTTGGCATTATTACCTTTATTCTGTGTCTTATTGCTCTTATTACCCTAAAAGTACGTTAAATTGCAAATTTAGGCCTTTTTTGACCCATTTGGGGAGGTTGTTTGGATGTTTTTTTTATGTACATTGGCATGTCTGTTTTTCATTACCGAGAACATTTTGAACTGGAGCCCCCATCCAACACTGACTGTGAGGGTTTGAGAGTTACTCCTGGTTTGGCTGCTTGGCTTAATAAGGGCACATGAACAGATAAGGGCAAACTGCTGAGCGAACTTTTTTGCTACATTAAATACACTAACAGATGGTTGAATTGCTGCCAGTTTACTCATCATATCGTTAAATGACCGGTTTTCGCGATTATCCTTTAAAAAGGTATATAAGTTCTTACAATTGGTATCGGTTTGGATGTGAGGTTTGAGGTATCCCATCCATATGTCAAAATGTGTTGATAATGACTCATCCTTGTCCATATTGCAAAAATCAATACAGGCCTGAATGAATACCGGATCCATCTTAAGAAAGACTGTATCTCGAAACTCATTTGGCAATGCCGGAAGGATCATAACCGTATCAACCTCTTTTTTATCAAAGGTTGGTATAGCCTGAGGAGGCTTATTATGCTTGAGCGCTGTTTGCTCCGGAGCTTTTTTTGTCTTTGGCTTTCCAAAGAATGCTGAAGTGAGGAATATACTGATCAGAATACCGATCGAAATGAACTTTTTCATTTAAGACCCCCATCTTTTTTATAATGACTAATTGTATATCATTTTTGCATTAGAAGGGGGTTTTGTCAATTCACTCGTCGTAGTAACTTTTGAGTTTGACCCATTTAGAGAAGCAAATTTGTCCCAAGTTTGAGGTGGGGTACAGTGATGTTTTTTCTTTGAGGACAATGCCATCACAAACGATGCCATATGTGTGATCGAATGCTTTTCGAACCAGCTTGTTGGTGTTAGTCCAAGATAGAGCTTTTTGGAGTGGTGCGAGCATGATACCCTCTTGTTTTGCGATAGTAGCTGCAATTTTCATTCGTTGCTCTATAGGCATGTCAGGGATCATGACATCCAGCAGGATTAACTGTCCTGAGTGAGTGTCACTACCAGCAAGGATGGTTGGAATTTTGCGCCTGCCTTCAGTCGAAACGAGCTCAAGGTCAAGATCGTATTCCGTTGTATTGGTAAGCATTGAGGTTAAGATATCTTGGGGTAGCTTGTTTCCGTGTCTGGTAAAGAACTCACCATTTTCACGAACCACTCGCCATCCATCAAACTTTGGTTGAGCCCAATATTTATCTGGAGTGATATTACTTATCAGAGGTATCGGTTGCGGAGGATAACGCATTGTAAAAACCCATTTCGCGAAATTTATCTCTAATTTCGGTATATAAATCGTAGGATATAGCCGAGTTGAGTTCATCATCGGTTTTATCCTTTAAAAACTTTTCTACTTCTTTAATAAATAGGTCGTATGCTCCGGCCTGTTTATAATCAAACTTGTGAATGACTTGATCATCATACTGTTCTGGCTTGATGACATCGTCACCCATAATTCCAAAAAAGCTTTTATCCCCCTTTTCATGAACAATATAAGTTGGAAGTCCTGCAAAGGGGAGTTGGTCAATAGTGAACCCTTTTTTTAAGGCAGGGACTTTCTTTTTTTTCTTTTCTCCAGACTTGCCACCACCAATGTAACCAAATTTTGCAGCAGCAAAGAAAATTGCCCGTGTTAGACCTAAACTTTTTGATTCAGATTCAGTATATCCAAGTCTTTTTGCAACACAGTAATAAAACGCTGCACAGATTGGAAATCTGTTAATAAAATATTTTCTTTCTGCCATGAGTTGTTCCTTATTAAGAGTTGTGATCTTTATATAATTTAAACTATCACATTAGAATTATTGATTGCAATAGAACAAAAAAAGCCTCTGTTTAACAGAGGCTTTTAGGGGTAGGTAATTGTTTAGTTTAACCTGGCAACATGTTATATGCTTTATAGCCAAGTTTGGCGGTATGTTTTGCACCAAAACGTAAGGGCCATGTCCATCGCGATGTTAATGCCCACTCGATTCCGTTTAGGAATCTAACCTTAAGTTTTAAGAGAGTTCGTAATCCATTAATGCGATTTATATACTCCTGGGTAGACTGCAGTTCTTTTTCCAGCTTGTGCATAGCTTCAGAGTTACTTTTATCGGTGTGTTCTATTTTGAATTGTATAGCTTCTATATTTTTTTGTTGTACTTGCGATAGTAAGGTTAGCTGCTCGCTCAGTAGTTCGTTAATTTCGAAGATAAAGTTTCTCATGCCACTATATCCCTGATTTATATTTACATTTACCATTGAAGGATTGTGGAGTGTTTCTGCGTATCTAAATAACGTATCGCTCATGATTTCGGTAGCCATAAGGTTGGCCAGTTCTTTTTGTCGTTCTGGTGAAAGATTTACTTCAAGAAATTCAAACGACTCCATAATTAAATTACTCAGTATGCTTTGTTGTTCTTTAGCCGATGTAGATACTCTTTGTAACAGTTCATTCAAGTCGGATCCTAGATAAGAGGTTATAGCCTCTGCGCCACTAGTAAACATATTGTTTTTTACTTTTAAACTAGCACTAAGCAAATGGGCAATCCATTCTTCAGTAATGATTTCAGCTTGAGTTTTAATATCGCTGAAATCTACACAATCAATATCATTGCAATGAGCTCTAAATGCACTAAGGGTAGCCTTTTCAATGATTTCATGAACCACGTCACTTTCTTCATCACTATCTAGATCCAAAACAGGTCCTTCAATAGGATCAAAAAATTCTTCAACAGTTTCTTCTACAATCTCATCTGGTCCACCAGCATAAAGGCCAGATATTACACTAAGGCCCAGTAGGAGATAAAAAAGTGTTTTTTTGTTCTTCATAAACCCAATCCATTTAATAGTAAACTTTATTATTGTTAAACTATCACATTGGGTTCTGGTTGTGCAAGAGAATAAGAAAAAACCCCTGATTAACAGGGGCTTTAACGGTTATTTACAGATATTTAAGTTTTAAGCTACTAGCTTGTAGCCTCTATAGGCAAGCTTAGCAGAGTTTTTGGCTGCAAAGCGGAATGCCCAGGTCCAACGGGAATTAGCTGCCCAGTCAATACCGCTCAAGAGGTTTACCTTGATTGACAATATCGTACGAATTGAATCAATGTAGTCCTTGTATTCTTGAGTGGCTTCAAGTGCATCCTCGAGCTTTTTCACTGAAAGTGGGTATTCAGCATTAACAGACCTTAATTTTACTTTAATATTTTTTATATTTTGAGCTTGCACGAGAGATATTAAAGTAAACTGATTGTTTAATTTGTTTATTTCTTTAATAAGATTTTGCATGCCTTTATAGCCTTCATGCATTGCGATATCGATTACTGAAGGACCCTGCAGGCTTTTTGAATATCTGTAGAGTGTTTCAGTAATGATTTCGGTAGCCATTAATGCAGCAAGTTCCTCTTTTTTTTCTGTAGTTAAAAGGACCTCGGCAGCATCTAACGATTCAATAATAATATCCTGTAGGACTTTATTTTGTTCTTGGGCAGACTCAGAAATTTTTTGAGGCAACATAGTTAAGTTGGCACCCATATACACAGCAATAGACTGAGCCCCATTGTCATCAATTATTTTTTTAACACCTAATCCAGCGCTTAAAAGGTGTCCAATCCACATTTCAGCAATAATTTCTGATTCTTGGAAAGCAAAATCTTCACAGCTGATTTCCTCACTGTGGGCGTTGAGAGTATTAGTTACAGCTAGCTGAATAAAATCACTGATTGACTGACTTTCTTCAGAGGCTGTGTCGTTGGTATTACTTATAGTAGCCTCAATAGCAACAGCCGTACTTCCCGGCGTGTTAGCAAACAGGCCAGATACGGTACAGAGTGCGAGCAAAAGGCTCCAGAGTATCTTTTTGTTTTTCATAATAATACCTTTCAGTTTGACATTTATTGTATAGTATTTAGGTAAAAAGGTCAAAAGGGTACGCTAGGTGAGGCTTTTGGTATTTTTTCTTCGTTGGTAGCCAAACATAAGGATGCCTACAGATAGAAGTGCTAAGTATCCTGTGAGAGGTGCTAATGAGTACTTAAAAATACTGTTTATTGTAGTTAACAGAAGGATTGCACAGCAAATTGTACCTAGGACTGCTACCACAGTGATCATTCCACCTGTTTTTTGTTGTCTAATACGGACAAACAGGAGTGCTAGGGTGCTTATTGCATAAGCGACGGTACATCCTAAAGCGGCAAGCTGCTGTAGAGGGATTTGGTAACCATTTGTAGAGAATAGGTAAATAAAATAGAGTAAAGCTTCTGCTAGTACGCACATCCAGGCGATATGGTATCGGTTGAGCTTGGAAAAGGTATTAGAGAATATGGTTAATTTGTCTTTAGCTAGGATATATAGATTCCAGTTAACACTAAACAAAATTCCGTACGATCCTCCAAGAGCTGATAAAGCGACCGATGACTGCAAAAGCCATACGATTATATTTTTTGCTGGAAAAGCCCAGATAGTGGAGTATAAAAAAAGTGATAAGCCATCAAAGTACGGTGTAAACATGAGAAGGTCAGGGTTAACTGCTGCATAAAAGGCTGCCTGAAAGAGCATGGTCATAGAGAGCACCCCTAAGAACGATAAAATTACCGCTCGAGCAGCGTTTTTTTCTGGGTTAGCCATAAGCCGATAAAGTGAACAACTTGCTTCAAATCCTGTAAATGCGTATAAAACAAGAGGAATTGTAATGTATAAGCCTTTGATGTCCATGTTAGACGGTGTAAAGTTTGCTGGATTGAAAGAAAAGAAGCCGATTCCTACGATCGCGACAATAGGGATAACTTTAAGGATCATGAACAGAAGTTGGATATATTTACCTGTTTTGAGACCCAACAGGTTTAGTAACGTGAATCCAATGATACCTATAAAATCTATAGTTAAGATATTGAAATTTTGCATCCAGGGAATGAGCTCTTGGAGGAGAGAGAATCCAAAATGTAGCATCAATGCTCCAGAAGAGAGTTTTCCTAAAAAGTAGCTCCATGCTGCAATAAATCCGGTCAATTGATTGATTTGGCTTCCAAAATCATAGAACGAACCTCCCGGGACTCTTCTGAGTAGGTAGGTTAACGAGAGAATGAGCGGGAGTATCAAAAGCCCGACCACTAAGTAAGATATAGGACTTAGCGCTCCGGCATAGAGGCTTAACACCACTGGGTTTAAAAATATACCAGCTCCAAGCATGATATTCATATTAATCATGATCGCACTGGACAGGGATAACTTATAGGGAGATGACATGAGTACCTCTGAGTAAGTTAAAAATCTTTGTTTCAGTATAGAATCTTATGATTATACCAGCAAATACCCACCATTTAGTACTAATAGGAGACAAACTGTCAATTAAGGTCATCTAGTTGGCTAACAAGTACAGTGCAATTGATCCAGCAACGGCAGCGTTAAGGCTTTCCGTATGACCCGGCATTGGGAGTGTGATTTGTTGATTACAGGTGGCAGACCAGTTACGAGGTAAGCCATTAGCCTCATTACCAATAACGATTAAGCTGTTCTTATCGATAGTAGATGGTTCGGCGCCTTCTTCGACTACTAATGCAGCCAGCTTGATATCACCCTTATTATCGATTAATGTTTGCCAATCCATTTGGAAGACATTAACAGCTGCAATAGCACCAGCAGAAGATTGAACCACTTTAGGATGCCATGGATCTACCCCTTCAATACAGACTACCGAATTAAGCCCCATGGCTGCGGTTGTTCTGATCAAGGTTCCCATGTTGCCAGGATCGCTTACTTGAGCTAAAACAGCACCCGAAGTAAGGGTGCTTATTTGAGGTTTTTTTGGCATTGCAAAAACTCCAAATATGCCACTAGGAGTCTTGTTTGTACTGATTGATGCCATAATAGATTCAGGAAGGAGAACACATTCAGTATCTTCATAAAATGAGGCTACTTCTTGTGTTTGTTCTGTTACAAACAAGTACTCGAGCTTAGCGTTATTTTCTACCAAGGTGCTAATCGTGCGCATTCCTTCAGCAATAAATTGGTTAGCAATGTGTCGATGCTTGCTATAGTGTAATTTTTTAACTTTTTTAATGAGTTGATTTTGAGGAGATTCAATTGAAATCATATTTTATCCATCAATATTAATTCTCGTAAGCGTTGCATACGCTGGATCATGTGATGCAGGTTGTGATGCGTTGCAAGCGTGAGAGCGGTTATTTCTTTAGCTTTAAATAAATGGTGAATGTATGCACGTGAATAATTTTTACAGGTTGTGCACTCACAGGTTGGATCAATAGGACTAAAGTCGTACTTATACCGACTATTAAGGAGTTTTAATTCGCCTTCATGAGTAAAGAGGGCCCCGTGTCGTGCCGCACGAGTTGGATGGGAACAGTCCATGGTATCAATTCCACCGGTAACACACTGTTCAATTGAGTTTAAGTCGCCAATACCAAGCAGGTGGTTTGGTTTATCATAAGGGAGCATTGGAACGACATAATCGATCAATTCAAAGAGTTCTTGATGGTTCTTACCCAGGCTTCCACCAATAGAGAATCCATCAAAATCAAGCGTGCTCAGATACTCACAGCTTTCTTTTCTTAACTGTTTATCAACACCGCCATGAACAACGGCATATAGTGCCTGATTGTTTACATTTTTTTTATGTTCATCAAGTGATCGTTTTTCCCATCTGTGAGTACGATCTAATGAGGCTTTAAGTTTACGTGGTGAGATCGTGTACGGTGGTAACTCGTCAAAGGGGATAATAATATCTGCACCAAGGTCTTTTTGTGCTTGGATAGAGGTTTCCGGTGTCAGTAGAATCTTATTTCCATCACGATAGGACCTAAATAAAACGCCGTCCTCATTAATCTTAAGTACAGATCCTTCATGCTTTTTATTACTACGGCTTTTCAACTCATCTTTGACATCGCCTTGAGCCAAGCTAAATACCTGAAACCCACCAGAGTCGGTGATAATAGGGTTTTTTCTATTGAGGAATTTATGTAGTCCACCAGCCTGTTTTATCAGCTCTGTACCAGGTTGCACCATTAAGTGGTACGTATTACAAAACATGAGCTGAAGGCCCAGCTCATCGGCTGTATGGCTATCTAAAGCCTTAAGAGTGGCATTAGTTCCAACCGCAACAAAACTGGGCGTATCAATAACACCATGTGGTGTATGTATACGCCCAACTCGAGCTTTTGATTTACTTGACTGATGTATCAGTTCAAATTTAAATGAAGACGTTATATTATTTTCCATGTATTAAGTATAGCACAACGTAATAGCAATGTTTACTTATTCTCTGAGGTATTCATCACATGAAATGGTTTACGTGGAGCATCTGGAGCGTAAAAAGTTTGTTTGAGTGCCTCCATTACATCACTACAGTCTAATACCTCCCACATCGGCACCTTGTTTAGTACCTTACCATCTGGTGCTTTTGTTACCAGTGCTGACTGATCCCGGCTTATGGAAAGACACATTTCAGCCATTTTAAACAGCTTCCATGATTCATATTTTTCTTTTTCAATATTATCGTCACCCCATGGTTGGACAGAGGTGATAGCTAGTGTGCTGAGTAGGAATGCAAATAAAATTCTTTTCATTGGATTTTCTTATTGAGGTTTATTTATCAGATGATGTTTGAAATTCAGAAAGGCCTATTCCTTCTTGAGACAAGAAAAAGGCGTGTAAAATATTTCTGCAATCATATCTCCAGAAAGGCAGTTCTACATCAATGCCAGATGTTTCATTAGGATCTTTAGGCATCATTTGAACACACATTGCTGCTCGAGCTGCCAGCATTTCTTTTGCATGTCTTGCTTTTTCAAAGGCTAACCTTTGTTTTTCAACGTCTAGTCTTTCATGATCAACACAGCAAAATTCTTCTTCCTCTTCTACTGGCTCTCCAGAAGGTTGAATAGAGGTGATAGCGAGTGAGCTGAGTAATAATGCGAATAAAAATTTTTTCATGGATATTTCCTTATTGTGTTTAGATAGTGTTATTATTTCTTAGTTCTTGTAGAGCTAAAGGATAGTTTTTTAGTACTGCTTGAAAAAATCTAGGTCTTAAGCTATTCGTTAGCTTTATCAGTGCAGTTATACCTTGCATATCTTTTTGGCTAGCACTAGCTTGCCAGGATCCCCTGAAAGAGGCTATATAATCGAACATGGCAAGATTCCATCGTGTTTCTATTGCTTGTACTCCCAGAAGTCTTTTTTCTGCGATTTTTGATATACATCCAGTAACTTCTTCAAAGTTTTCTAGCTCACCGAGTTCTTGCATAAGCTCTTGTTTTGAGGGTGCTGTGAACTCTTGATTGTGTAGGTCATCAGGAGTATTCATTGGGTGAGTGTAGCTTGTTATTGCGATATTCAGTAGCAATAAAATAAGACTTTTTTTCATTAATGGTTTCCTCATCATATTGTTTATATGCAATTAATCGTATCTTATTGGTAAGGTTTTGCAACAGGGGTGTGGCATTTTAGCGGTGATTAATAAAGTATTTACTGCCGGTAAAGACTAGTGGGGTAGCTATGAAGAGTGCTATGAGTTTAATGATATAGCTGAGAATCATGATATGTATGATTGAGTGTACGGATCCCCATAGTCCTAGGATGCTAAAGATAATGGTATCCAGCAGTTGGCTTACAATGATAGCACCATAGTTTCGTAGGATTAAGAATCGTCCATTCAACTTGCTTTTGAGCCATTGGTAGAGGATGTACTCTACCTTGATAGCGGTTAGGTATGCTACTAAGGAGGCTAGGATGATACGCGGTGCCATGCCGAGGATCATTTGAAAGTGGGGATGCATGGTATCGTAACAGTTGGGAATATAAAAAAGCTGGATTTGGGTCATGACCAGATAAAACAAAAGGACACTAAAACTAATCCAGATTGTTTTATTGGCGACCTTGCGTCCAAAATACTCTTGAAGAAGGTTTAACGAGAGGTCGCAACCAATAATAAAGGCGTCTGTGCCGGTTACGCATAGTCCAAACAAGAGAATCTGCTTAGAGACAAAAATGTTAGCGATTAAGGCTTGTATGCAAAGGAATGCTACTAATGCTTCTTTGCCAAAGCGTAGGGCGATGATGTTACCAACACTGATGACAATAATGTGGCTGAAGAAAATTAACTCATTAAACATAGTCGTTATGTATTTCTGTTTGATTTAGTTATATATTCACCTCAAGTATATAACATTGATTACTTTCTTGCCAGGGGGTGTACGGGGGATGTTTGACTTTTGATGAGCACTGTTCAAAACTCAAGTTTGTTTTAGGATTTAAAAAAGTAAGGAGAGATATTATGAAAGCTCACTCAACACCACTACACATTGTTGTAGGGTTTTTACTATTATTTAATGCGGCATTAGTTTTTTGGTTTGAATTTATCATGAAGGGAAATACGACAGTTTGGTTTCCGGTTGATTCATTTACCGTGGTCATGTCACTTATTGCTGCGTTTATGATTTTTCGTTCTCGAAGTTAGTTTTGGCTTTTCTCCTAAAGAGAATATTAAACAATATTGGTGACATGGTTATAAAGGCAAGCACTATTAAAATTAAAATGATATGGAAAGAAAAGATATCATCGACTCTTTTGATGGTTCGTAGCTCTTGTCCGGAGTAAGCCAAAATAAATGATATTGGTAAAAGGCCTAAGGATGTTGTCCATATAAAGGTCTGAGTTTTGATGCGTGTTAGTCCCGCTGCGATATTGACAAATGATATTGGTATGAGTGGTATGAGCCGGATCATAAGAAAATAATTATGCCCGTGTGATTGAATCTGTTTTCTAATCCAGAGGATCATGCGGGTTGTATTATTTTGTAATAAATTCTTACCAAAATAGCGAACGAGAAGAAACATGATTGTTGCCGCTACTGTCATAGAAAAGTTGATATAGAAAGTTGCTGTTATAGCACCAAACAAATAGCCACCTGCAATATTGAAAATTGTATCTCCTGGTAATGGGAGCATCGATATTATGATATAGGTTCCTATATATATAAGTACAGATTTAAAGTAGTTTTGTTGGACATATCCACGTAAATGCTTGGCATTTTCTTTTAAAGAAGTGAGCGTAAGGTGTCCATGCCAGTTGTAGTAGTGAAATATATAAAAGATTACTGCGATTATGAATATAACCAGTATCCCAATAAATATTTTATATGATTTCATACTTTCTTCTTTCTCAACAAATAGACAAAATTTCTTTTTCTACAGTAGCGATATAAGCATGGAAAAAGCTATAGTTCTCGTAAAGGATACTCTTTAAATCCTATAAACTGGCATTCTGGCTGCGGTATAACGCCAAAGGATTCGTGGACTTTATCTTGTATAGCGCGAGACAACTGGATTATATCATCAGTTGTAGCATTGCCTTGATTGACCAACATGTTCGCATGTTGATAGGAGACACACGCATCGCCTTTAGAAAAGCAGCCCTTAATACCAATCTTATCAAGATAGTACGCAACATAAATCATTTTTCTTCCATTGCTGACTTCAGTTACTTCATCTTCATGAAAATTTCTAAAGAAACTTCCACAGGTGTTTTTTGAAGGATAGCGGTAAGTTCTGTAACGAATGATTTCATCACTCTTACCACGAGTATAGGCAACTTCAAGATCAGTGGCTTTATGAAGCTTTATGGTTGCAGAAACAAGGTAATGGTTACCTTCTAAAAGCTTAGATTTATTATATCCGTATTCAAACCATTCATTGTCAACGGTAAGTAGTTGTCCGGTTTCTTTTTCTATCACTTCAGCTTCAACAAGAAGCTGGCTAAATAGGCATTTAAAATAATGAAGGTTGATGTAAGCTGCACCGCCGATAGTACTCGGGATTCCACTAAATTCTTCTATCCCCAAGATATTGTTATCAAAGCAGTAGTTGATTAGATCAGCTACAATCACACCAGCACCGGCTTTAACTAATACATCATTGTCAGACTCGGTTACATTAACATCTATAAGTTTTGGTCTGATGACTAAGCCTTGAAAGCCTTCATCGCTAATTAATATGTTAGCACCAACACCAAGGATGAAAATCTCTAACTTATTATCCTTAGCAAAGGTGAGCGCTTGTTGGAATTCTTCAGGAGTTGTTGGTTCACAAAAGTATTGGGCTGGACCACCGGTTTGAAACCAGGTTTTATCTTTTAAGGGGATATTTTCTAATATATTCATTTGTTTCTTTATTCTTTGAGCTAAGTTATTTTTCTTAGTTTATCAAAAAATAGTATTTTTGTATCTTAAGTAGATTTTTCAAGGGTGATGCTTAGAAGGTTGTTTCTAAGAAAAAAAAAGGCCCCGAAGGGCCTTTCTGTTTAACTATTCAACTTCAATTGGTTGATACCGTTTTAAGCGCGCTTCCAAGTACTTGATACGATCGCTCAGTTCTTGGTTGCCACTATAGAGGTATGAGTTGATTGTAAATTTCTTTTTCATACAATACAACATTGCTTTTCCGGCTAGTTTGCCAAGCATGCTCATATTAGGATTTTCTAAATGTTTTTCTCCTGTTTCCCAGAGTTCCATATTGAACTCTTCGCGTCCTTCTTCAAATTGAAGATAGTCGATTAGGCTTTGAGTTGCTTTGGTATTATAAGCAGCAGCAAGGTCAGTATCTTTTTGGATATGCTTTAATGCGCGTGCCCAAACGAATGCGACTACTGCATTAGGAGTGAGTGCGATGAGGCTTTGTGTCAAGATGTGACGATCTTTAACCCAACGTTTTCCGTACTCTTTATAATATTTTAGGCCAGTTGCAGTGATTGCTTTCTTGGCAGCAATAAGACCATGCTCTGTAGCTTCCTTAACAGTTGCTACAATTCCATTAATAGTTTCTTGAGTAACGGCTTGGCCTACTTCTAGTTGTTTAGTTAGTTCTGCTTCTAAGTTGATGCTTGTCGTTGTATTTGATTTTAAGAGTTGGTAGGTAATGAGACCAACTGCAATTTCTGCTAATCCGAATGCTAGGTTACTTTCAAGAAGTGTTGCTACAAATCCAGTTGCTTTATGAGCACGCTTAATTTGAGAAAGCTCACGAACAACGATTCCTTCAAGCTTGTTGTCATTGATTTTCATTTTCAATAGAAGTTCAGGGATAACCACACAACCAGTGGCTTGTAATAAATTAGTTGCAGGGTTAGTTTCTATATTTTTTGCACGGGACAATAGAATGGTTGGTTTAATATCAATATTCATAGCAAGAGCATGTTTTTCTACCATGGCATATGTTTCGGGTGCATCTTGTTTAGAAAGAAAGATAAGATCTCCTGGTTGCATACCCTTTGGTAGTCCTTGACCTACAAAAGGAATCTGTTTAATTATGGTTCCCAAGAATGGAACGGCTTTTATAAACTCAGGAATCATAAGAAGCATTTTAAGGTTGCTTGCAAAAGATTTAGGGCCAGCTTGTCTTTGTTGTGCTTCGTAAATATCAAAAAATTCATTGAAAAGTTTAGGATCTTCAAAACCTGCCATGATTTGTTTAGTTTCAAGGGCTTTTTTACAGTTGAGAATTTCATTTGCACAGCGGTGTGGGTTTCTACTGTTAAAACCATAAACTGCAGGGTTAATGAGAAGTGCAAGACTGAGCACTAGGGAAAGTTTTTTGTACATGAGAGGCCTTTGTAAGATTATAAAAGTAACGGTTGTTCTAGTTGCATATTAGGATACAGGTTTTCTCAAATTTGAAAAGGAGGTGGATTTATGCACTTGGAAAGACTATCAGCTTGATACTCATAATCAAAAGGAAGAGTACAACCACAAACCTGAATTTTTCTTGAGGGATGTATTTAACTATATAGCGAGCTGAAAAAGACCCGGTCCAAGAAACTCCAATGAGTATTCCTAGTACCCACAGTGGTACAATCTCCAGTTGATGGCCTTCGATCCAGTAGGTTATTAATCGTGCCGTATCAATGCTCAGCGCAATAACAGCACCGGTGGCTATAAAAACCGCCTTTGGTAGGTTGAAGGTACTGAGAAATGAACTTCGAATAGCGCCTCTAAACCCGAATATTCCAGCTAAGAATCCAGATATTCCACCACCAATGATAGCGATGCCGTATTGTTTTTTTATTTGGAATGTGGGATTTAAGAGTAGGAAAATAACATAGATTATTAGAAAGATGCCCAGGGTCCGGGATAGGATTGCTTGTGATTCAATAAAGGCGAGCCGGGCGCCAAGGATGGCTGCTATGACACCGGGGATCCCGAATGATAAGATCAAGCTCCAGTCGATGCCGTGCTTAAAGAAGGCGATTTTCCAGATATTAGAGAACCAATGGATAACTCCTACAAGGAGTAGAACTTGAGTAAATGGGTAAAAAATGACTAATACGGGGATCATAATAGTCGATAGTCCAAAGCCGACCGTAACTCCAATTAAGCTGGCAAAAAAGGTGAGAAGGATCATCAGAATGAAAAACATAATCAACAGACCTCGGTCTTTAGAGTAATTTAAGAAACACTTTGAGACTTTCTCAGAGTAGAGCTATTGTTTCAACAATCTCAAGGGATTGCCGGAAGGCTGATTTTAACGTATTCTAACAGACAAAAAGATTAATATGTTTTTTACCTTAAAAGGTAACCCCTCGTTATAAGGAATGATACAGATGAAATTATCGATGGCCTGGATCTTTGATCATATAGGAGTAGATTTTAATACGGTCGATGTTCCGGCACTCGTTGAAAAATTTAATAGAACGACTGCTGAAATTGAATCATATGAAAAAATTAGCATGAACTTGGATGACTTTGCATTAGCACAAGTTCAGTCAATTGATGCTAACTGTATCGTTTTGTTTTGTCCTGAAACACATAACGAATTTGTATTACCTATTCGTTATGATGTTAAAAAGAATAAATGGTATTTTGTTAAAAAAGCACGCGATGCGTATCGTTGGGCTACACCATTAGACTTTGGAAAAGATAAAGAAGGTTTTTTGCCTGAGTTTCATGTGGATTCACACATGTCTAGTGGTGGCTGGAAAAAGCAGATTGATGCAGTAGATTATATTTTAGATATTGATAATAAGTCTATTACTAATAGGCCAGATCTTTGGGGTCATAGGGGCTTTGCTCGCGAGATTGCAGCGATATTGGATGTTCCATTTGAACCACTTAATAAGTATGTCAAAAAAATGGATATTGATCAGCATGACAAGGCTGCACCCGCAACCGACAGTAATCCTTTTTCAATTGATATTAGTGCACCCGATTGTAAGCGTTTTGCTGGATTTTATATTGATCATGTAAAGCCGCGACCATCATCATTATGGATGGGGATTCGATTATTACGTGTTGGTGTGAGTGCGATTTCATTTTATGTGGATATAACTAACTATGTCATGCTTGATATTAGTGAACCGATGCACGCTTTTGATGCTTCGTTATTGCCATCACGGGCGATGGGTGTTCGTATGGCTAAGAAGGGCGAAAAACTTTTATTACTTGATGACTCTGAGTTAGAGTTGACTGATAAGGATATGGTTGTTGTCGATGGCGATCGAATTGTTTCCTTGGCAGGGATTATGGGCGGTAAATTTTCTGGGATTTCCGATAAGACAAGTTCAATTTTCTTAGAAGCAGCTAACTTTGATGCGACTACAATTCGATTGAGTGCAGCGCGACATAAAGTACGAACCGAATCTTCAATGCGGTTTGAAAAATCTCTTGATCCTAATCAAAACATTACTGCTATTGAGCGGACGTTAAAGCTTATGGATGATGAGCGCATTGAGTATCAAGCTGGTAATACGATTCATTCTGTTGGTGCACCTGCACAGGATAAAAAAGTAACGGTAGCGCATGAGTTTATAGAAAAACGGTTGGGTGTTACCATCGAATCTGATTTTGTTTATTCTACGCTCACCAAATTGCAGTTTGGTGTTGAGATGACCAACAGTAACGAGCAAGTCATTTATGAGGTTACCATTCCAACGTTTAGGGCGACTAAGGATATTAGCTTGCCGGAAGATATTGTAGAAGAAGTTGGTCGGTTCTGGGGTTATGAAAAAATTCCTTATGTATTACCGACACGGCAAATGAAACCATCAGACAATTCTGTAATTGTTATGAAACAGGATATAAAAAATCACATGGCGTTTGCGTTAAACATGCATGAAGCTAATAACTATCCGGTGTATGAGGAAACATGGTTGACTCAGTTGGGCTATAAGCCTAAGGATGGTGTTGAATTGCGCAATCCGCTTTCTGAGAACGCACAACAATTAGTAACATCATTGGTTCCACATCTTATAAAGAATATTGAACAAAATAAGGTGCATTATAATAAGTTACGCTTTTTTGAGATGGCACGCCGCTGGTGGATGACAGGAAAAGAACCTCATGAGCAAAAATCTCTTGCTGGAGTATTTTGGTCCGGAGATTCTGACCTGGACTTCTATCATATTAAAGAAGAAATTAATTCGTTGTTTGCGATGTTGCGTATACCAGTTAAATGGATGAAAGCACAAGGCAACTTGGCTCCCTGGTACAGTCAACAACAAACAGCATTTTTGATGCATGAAGATACATGTATTGGTGTTGCAGGCATGGGCAATAATAAGTTCTTGGATCCGGCAATTCAGGGGAATACATTTATTGTTGAAATTGATGCAGACTTTTTATTGTCATACTCACCAAAATCTATTAAATATACTCTGCTATCTAAGTACCCGTATGTATGGCTGGATATTAGTTTGTTCTCACCGATTATACAAACAGTTGATGAATTATCTAAGGCGATTAAAAAAGCACATGATAAGATTTATAAGGTGGAACTCAAAGATATCTTCCATAAAAAGGAATGGAAAGATAAGCAGTCATTAACATTACGCTTTTATATGCGTGATGCAACTAAGACATTGAATAAGCAAGATATTGATGTAGTCTATAGTGACGTAGTGGAAGCAATGACTAAACGAGGGATAGAAATACGATGAATTGGTCGTGGTGTAATACCCTAGTTCTCATCATACCATTTGTGGCTGATCGAGTGAGTAAGTGGTGGGCATTAACCAATCTGGATTATACATCAATGGACATAGGCCCGAACCTCCGCTTTGAATTAATGTTCAATCGTGGGATATCTTGGGGAATGTTTAATTCCTCTAGCACTCTTGTTTTTGCACTGGTTAATCTTGCAATTATATCGGCCATTATTTTTTTGATTTGGATGACTTATGTATTTATGCAAAAGGGCAAATCTATTACAGGGCTTTTATTGATACTTTCTGGCGCTTTATCCAATGTTTTAGATCGAGTGGTTTATCATGGCGTCATAGACTTTATTGTTGTACATTATAACAATTGGTATTGGCCTACATTTAATATTGCTGATGTTGCTATAGAGTTTGGTGCTGTCTGGCTTATTATTCAAGGACTGTATACCTCATGGGATTAGAAAAAGTGTGCAAGTTTTTTGCAACACTGGGGCCCATTGGGTATCTACCGGCGCCCGGGACCATGGCTTCAGCAGCAGTCTTAATAGCACTATATTTTATAAAACCGTGTAGTGGTTTTTGTTGTTATACTTTCTTAGTTTTAATTTCAATAATCATATCATTTTTTATTATTGAATGGACTCAACGTTACTATAAGCTTGGTGATGCATCCGAGATTGTGATCGATGAGTATGTGGGTGCTTTGATAGCTATAATGTTTTTACCTGCTACAGTTCCAGTCTATATAGCTGCGTTTATCATGTTCCGATTTTTTGATATTTATAAACCATTGGGTATTAGGAAGATAGAAGAATTGCCAGGAGCTTTTGGCGTACTTTTTGATGATGTAGTAGCCGGGGTTTATAGTTGGATTGTAGTATATAGTGGACTTGTTCTCTATGGTTACTTTTTTTAAAATCTATTATCGCCAATTAAAAGAAATAATAAGTGCTATTATTTCTCCTCCCTTTTGTGAACATTGCAAGATTTTTCTCGAAACACGCTCAGTTTTTTGTGACGAGTGCAAACTGCTTATTCGGCCTATAGTTTCCCATCCATTACAGATCGATCCAGGATTTACAGTACCAGTCTATGCGCTTGGGAGTTATAACGGTATTCTTAAGCGTTTAATTACAGCAAAAAAGTATTCCAACTTATTGGCGAGTCATCAATTGGGGCAACTGTTATCGCAGCATGTTGCATGGAAGACCATCAAGTGTGATATCGTAGTGCCCATGCCACTTGACTGGCGGGAGCGTATACGGCAAGGATACAATCCTGCATATGAAATTGCCAAAGAAATAGCTTTGGTCCGCGAGGTTCCCCTTAAATCGTTATTAACAAAATCTCAGGATAATAACGGTTCGTTTTTTACGGTTAATGTTGGATTAGGACAACAACTTCAGTATGCAAGAAAGCATATTGTTATTGTGGATGATGTAATGTTAAACGCGTTAGCCTTGCGTAAAGCGATTCATGTATTGCAGGTTTTAAAGCCGGCATCAATTTCAATATTGGTAGGTGCTCGCAGCCTGGTTGTTTAAGTGCTCATTTTTGCAGAATGGTTTTATCTGTGTTACGATCGATAAGACAAATGTACCACAAATTAAAGGGTTGATTTATGAATCGCATGAAGATGTTTTTACTTGTTTCTACAGTGTCAGTTATGGCAATTTCTGCAAAAACTGAAGTTCGAAAAGAAGCACCAATGCCAGGCCAAAAAGTATTGATTTCTATTGGCGGAGAGCCATACTTGACCGAGCAGGGTTTTGAAGAGTTTTTGGAACAAGTAAAAGAATCTGAACCACAATTGAGTGTTTATATGCAAATGGATCCTGATGGGATCAGAGAACAGCTATTGAAAGCTAAAAAACAAGAAGCAATCATGAACGCTTGGGCTAAGAAAGAAAAAGTAACCGACAAAACTACATACAAAACTCGTAAGAAAATTGGCGAAGATGCTCTTCATTCAATGTTAGTCCATCAAGAGTTTGTTGAGGCTCATAAGGCTGAACCTACTATAACTGATGCAAAAAAGTTCTATGAAGAAAACAAGACTAAAGATCCTAACCTGGGAACTCCTGGTGGTGTTACCGCTAAAGGCTTGAAGTTTTCTACAGATAAAGCAGCAGTAGATTTTAATGCTCTATTGAAAAAAGATGCATACAATATTGATAAGCTTGCAGAGCAAGACAAGAACTTAGATGTTCAAGATTTGGGGCTTATTTCAGAAGGCGGGTTTTCTTTTGTAGATCCAAAGATCAAGGAAGTTGTTGTTGCTAATAAGACGTTCCCAACAAGTAACGTTGTAAAAGTTAGTGATAATGAATATTGGGTTGTGATTTCCTTGGAAGAGCAAAAGCCTGAGTTTGAACCATTCGAACAAGTTAAAGATGCTATCATGCAGCAGTTAGCTGGTCAACATGTTGAAGCTATGTTTGAACGAGAAGTTCCTAAGTATGAAAAAGAATTTAAAGTTAAGACTCATCCTGAAAACTTAACTAAACATGCTGCGGCACAACCTAAACCAGTGACCCAGCATAAAGCTGCAGATACTGCACCTAAGGCTCCAAAAGCACATGAAGCGCCAAAAGCGCCTCATGCTCATGCTGTTTAGTTAGTAATTAGTACTAAATAATCGAGGGGAATCTATTTTATTGGTAGATTCCCCTTTTTGATGTACAATAATTATAAAAATGCATGTAAAAAAAATGATCTCATACTCAGGTAAAAAACATATGAAACTTGTACCAGTATCACTACGCAAATTAATGCCTCTTTTGTGCGTCCTTTTAGTTGTCGGGTGTGCCCGTAAAAAGAAGCTAAGAAAAAGGGCTGTTCCGGTTCCTGCATGGACCGAGGAAGATACAAAAAAACAACCAGAATTGCAGCCAGAATCTGTTAAAGGAACAGAGAGTGTTGATGATTCCAGCATAGAACTTCCACCAACAGACGATCCTGGAGAAATAGAGTTTGATCGTATTGAAGCGATCGTAGAAGGTATTAATGCTGTTGAAAGAATTGCGACTACCGATATTAAACGTCGCAGTTTTGATGGTGCAGAGCATTCATTAGATTCCATTATTGATGAACGTCTTGCCAGTCAACGTGGACAAGAGATGAAGATGGATGTAACTGACGATGATATTGATCGTTATTTGTCTATGCGCCAAGGGATGCCTGTTTCTAAAGAGTACTTGACTGAGATGGCTCGTGTTCAAGGATACACTCTTGAGGAGTTCTATGATGAGTTAAAACGCTTGCAGCGGTCTAACAATTATATGGATTATGAAGTACAGGCGCGTATGGATATTCCTGAAGATGACATTAAAAAACATTTTGATGTTAACCCTGTGATGGAAGAGGCTGTATACTTTATTCAAACCACATTTGTGCCGTTTGATGAAAACAAGACTGAAGCACAGCAAGTAAGAGAGTTGCGTAATCCTAACGTTAGAATGTCTTTAAGCCTTGATTGGACTGTGCCTATTGATTTAAAGGCTAGTGAGGTTGAATCAGATAAAGAGTTTATTCTTACTATGAAAAAGAATAATGTCTTTGTTTTACAAGATCAGGATGGATTTACGTTATTTAGACTTTATGACAAGGTTGACGAAAAGCCGGTTCCTTTTGAGGATCGTAAGCTAGATATTCTTAATGAATTGCGTCAACAGCGGTTTGTAAGGATTATTGATGATATCAAGAAGGATTTACGTAAGAACACTTCGGTGTACTACTTACACGATGATGAGGCTGAAGCTACTAAATAGTAGTTTCAGCATTTATGTCGTCTTTATGTGTTTTATTAAACAGTTTGTTTTTAACCTTAGTACCCAGATGTTTTCCAAACTTTAATGCACCAATCATAAGGCAGATTGCGGCAACGTAGTACCCTTCACCTTTAAGCCACTCCAAATGACCAACTGTAGGGTATTGATTGAAAGTAGTATTAGGTGCAGCGCATTTTTTGATAGCCGTGTCGATAGCTTCTGCTGCATGTACCATTAGTATAAGGCCAAGAGGGATGGCTCCCATACCAATTAACATTGAACTTATCACTTTGTTAGTTTTCTTTTTTTCATCAGTTGTAAGACTAAGTAGAAATCCTCCACCACAACAAATTGCTGTTGTTACTAGTAGAAAGAGGATAGGGTGTTCACAATTTTCATTATCAAGTGTATATGGGTAATCATAACAACTGGTATATGGTCCTGAAGATAGGTGTGTTGTTTGCGTTAAGACTAAAATAGATAACAGTATTGGAAGTATATATTTCATGATTAAATTCTTTTGGTTTTAAGATTCTTCTTGTGCTAATTCGAGAGTTTTTTTAATGAGTGTATCTTTTTTTGATTTAAGATCTGCTTTTTCATCGAAATAGAGATTCAGTAGAGTTTCGAGTTTCATGTCCACGGATAAGTTGCCACGTTTTTCACGTGATACTGGCTTACAAATGGGGATGATTCCAACGACATACATGGCAGGTTCACACGTGCGTTGTACTTCGCGAAGATCCACCTTGTTTTTTAGATGTGCGGGAACATGATAAATAATCTTGAGGATAGCATCCTGAATGGGATGTTTTTTAATTTCCGAAACCAACTGTTCCGTTTGATCTTTTTCTTCATCTTCACTGAGTTTAACTTCGATTTGTATGAATGCTCGTGTTGGTGTCTTAATAAAGGCGTGTGAAGCTTTATTTTTTTCTGGGATACTGACAAGACAAAAACCTTTATCTTCTTTACGTTCTCCAAAATCAACACGCTCTGGTGATCCTGAGTATACAACTGAAGGGTATCCTTCTTGGTTTAAGTCTTGATAACGATGTAGGTGACCAAGAGCGACATAATCAAAAGGCTTGATTGCCAGTTGTGATGGCAGGAGAACTGGGTCATTGCCATATACTGCTCGTTTTTCTGAACCTGAAAATATTCCCGAGCTGACGGTGAGATGGCTGGCTAGGACTGCAGGGACTGTTGGATCCAGGTCTTGAGCCATCTTTTCAATAATGGAACCGACTGCGCTCGATAAGTATTCAGTAATTTGGAGTGCTGACTTAGAGTTATGATCTTGAGATAGGGTTACATTATTGCGAGTTGGCCATGGAATTCCGACAATATTAACGGGACCATTTTTGGTTGCAAGGCGGATTGTTTTTGGCTTACTGACGACATGAAAGCCGTCTAGAGGTAAGTGTCCAAAGACGTCCAGAGATGTTGCTTTACCAAAACTGAGTGGGTTGTCATGGTTGCCGACAATGATAATGACTGGAATGTTTTTTGCATACAAACGGAAGAATGATTCCATGAGTAGCTTTTGTTGGGTCGGGCTTGGATTGGTAGTTTTATAGGCGTCGCCAGAAAAGAGGAAAAAATCTACGTCTTCTTCCAGAGCGGTATCAATACAGAAATTAAGGGCTTTATGAAAGTCCAGAAGGCGACTGTGGATTCCGGTCTTGGAATCCACCTTGCCATAATTTTCTACGCCGTAATGAATATCTGCTGTGTGTATAAACTTGATCATGTAGTTTCAAATGAATCAGGAACTGTCTTGGTTGCTGCTATGTAAGCTGCTTGGATCTGTTGAGAAAGATTTTTTTTTTGCTGTTTGACCATTTCGTAATCTTCTTTGTTGGTTTGGCGGGAGCGGGCAATAGCAAGCGCTTTGTCTGGTACATTGTGGGTTATGACTGATCCGGCAGCGGTGTATGCTTGTTCGCCAATTATTACTGGTGCTACAAAGGCTGTATTGCTTCCTATAAACGCAGAATCTTTTATTTCAGTGGTGTGCTTTTCAATACCATCAAAATTGCATGTTATAGATCCAGCTCCGATGCTGACATGCTTGCCAATTTTAGCATCGCCAATATAGCACATATGGCGAATACGGGAATATGCTCCCACTTGGCTGCGATTAATTTCTACAAAGTTGCCAATGTTAACGTGCTCGTCCACCTTGGTGTTTCCACGTACATGGGCAAATGGTCCTATATATGAGTGATGTTTAATGACGCTGTTTTTTATATTGGAGTGTGAATAGATATGTACAAAATCTTCGAGGGTGGACCCTGAAATTGAGCTAAATGCCTCTAGGTGGCAGTTTGCGCCAATAGATGTTCCTTGGAATAGTTGAACACCGGTTCCGACATAAGTACCGGGTCCGATGTTTACATTGAGATCGATGAGTACGTTTTGGGCAGAACCAAAGCGAACTCCTTTTTCCATCCAATCGCCAATAATTTCTGATTTTTTAATTTGTTCTGCATTCCACAGTTCACGTAAGGTATTAATACCGCGGACTGTATCAAATGGGATGTTAATAGTAGATACGGTTAATCCATCCTTACTTGCAAGATTAACAATCTCGGTAAAGTAGTATTCGCCTGTATTTTTATTATGAGGGAGTTTATTGATATAGTCGGTGAGGAACGAACGCTTAAGAATGTAAATGCCAGCATTAACACATGAAACGTCTTGATTATCTAATTTATCACTAAATTGTGCAAAATCACTGGGTTCTACAATACGAATTCCATCTTCATCTTCAACTACTTTTCCATAATTATTCAGGGATGGATCAATATTATAGGCTGTAATAAAGCTCATGACAGCATTAGTTTTGATATGCTTGTCATAAAGGGCTCGGAGTTGGTTCGGCTTAATAAGCGGGGTATCTCCGTTCAAGATTAGTACATGCTCTTGTGACCACTGTGATTGTGTACAGAGTATGGCATGCCCGGTTCCTTGTGGGGTGCCTTGATCTACTACATTGAAATTGTCACCAAAGTTTTTGGTAAGAAGCTCAATGATGGATTCTTTTTGGTAGCCTACAACAAAGGTGGTTGGTATTTTAAAGGAATTAAGCAATGTTGCCGGATATAATATCATTTCTTGGCCACAAATTTTTTCTATCAGCTTGGTTTTACCGGTTTTGAAACGGGTTGATTTACCAGCTGCAAGTACAATTGCTTCAACATTGCTTAGCATGAGCCTATCCTTTTTGTTAGTAGAAAATTTACTATGGAGACCATAATTTAGTTTATGGGCCTCATTAGATATTTTACACTCTAAGATATTTGCATCAAGCTTTCTTTTTAATTTTTTATTATTTGTGCTCTTCTAAAATTGCTAGAATACAGTACAATTATACTAATGAGGATATTCTAATATTTGGTATCCTTTTAAATTTAAAATTCGTTAATAATTTTTGTATATTTTGGAGAGATGGCTGAGTGGTCGAAGGCGGCCGCCTCGAAAGCGGTTATCTTGATCAAAGTCGGGATCGTGGGTTCAAATCCCACTCTCTCCACCAAAGTAAAAATGATCCATAAGGTTCATCAAGGTTTAATAAAAATGAAATTGTATGCAAAACGGGCATCGGGGTTACTTCTTTTTTTCTCATTGTTTATGAGCTCATCGCTCTATTCAATTATTGATAATCGTTACTTACCACTCTTTAATATAGAGTTGCCAAGATCGAAAAAACCATCCTACTTTGGCATGAATGCGTTTGCCATGCAGGCAAAGCAGGCGTTTGACGATGATGGAGAGTTGGTCCATCTTCCTGAAATATTTGGGAAATATGACCTATATGCTCTTAATGACTCTATGAATAAGGTTGGGCTTGTTAATCCTCTTTTCCTTGAACCTTGGTACTTCCAGCGTGAGATTATTTGGAATATGGAGGGTAAGCTTCAGGTCCAAGGGATAGATTTTTATTGGGAACAGGATTTTTGTAAATATTTTTCTTTAGGTCTTAAGTCTGGTTTTTTACATTGTACTTCTGAACGACGTTTTTCATTGTCTAATGAAGCTATTAAATCGCTGGGTGTTTTAACCAATGCGAATATTAACCAAGGGGTTGGTATTGCTTTGGAACGAGCGCGTACGAATGCGAATATCTTGTTGGATATAGAGCCTGCGCAATGGAAAAAAGACTCACTTGCAGATTTAGAGGTGTATGGTCGTGTTAGTCGGTCATGGGAGTACGCTCTAAAGTGTCGGAGCATTGAAGTTGCCTTAGAGTTAGGGGGAATTGTTCCTTTAGCAGCTACTGCTGATATTAATAATCCTGCATCGATTCCATTGGGTAGTGATGGTTTTCCGGGATTTTATACAAAATTTGAAACCCAGATTGAGGCACGCGAAGATTGGTTTTTAGGTATGTGGATGCAGTTGGAGTTTAGCCCTTCCAAGGTTGTTAAGCTACGTATGCCATTGAATGAAGAAGCTTTAGAGTGGGGAACGATCGTAGGAAATGCCAAGGTCAATCCAGGCCTGTTTTTTGGGATATCACCTTTTGTAGCGATTGAAGATTTTCAAGATGGTTGGGGTGGTATGATTCGGTTTACCTACTTATACCGAGACAATGATTCATTTGAAGATCGTCGAAAGGACCCGAAAAATATTGTTAACTTTGAGCCTTTATACAATTTATCTTCATGGGTATCTGAATATGTTTCTTTAGCTATAATATATGATGGGGCACGTGGATTTATGGGAGGGAAGTACGCTCCTAAGTTTTATTTTAATGTGGATATGCCAGTGCATTTGTTTAAGTCTAGTACATCAGCAAAGACCTATAAATTTACACTTGGCTTTGAGTTTAATTATTAAAAGTTTTTACAAGGAGAGTAGTCATGAAAAAAGGAACTGGGCTCGCTAAATTCTTTCCAGCCAAAAAATTGTTTGGATTTTTTTCAAATGATCTAGCTATTGATTTAGGTACAGCTAACATATTAGTTTTTGTTAGAAATAAGGGGATTGTGCTGGATGAGCCATCAGTAGTAGCGGTGAGAAAAGATACGAAAAAGGTATTAGCAGCTGGAAAGGCTGCAAAAGAAATGTTGGGAAAAACTCCAGACAGTATTACAGCTTGTCGTCCACTTCGCGATGGTGTGATTGCAAATTTTGAGCTAGCAGAGAGTATGCTTCGTTATTTCATTCGTGCGGTCCATGACAATCGTCGTACGCTGGTTAAGCCACGGATGGTGATCGGTGTTCCGTCTGGAATTACACAAGTGGAGCGTCGTGCGGTTAAAGACTCTGCAAAGCAGGCTGGTGCTCGTGAGCCGGTTTTGACGATTATTGAGCCTATGTTGGCGGCAATTGGATCAGGTCTTCCTGTCCAAGATCCATGTGGAAGTATGATTGTCGACATTGGTGGTGGAACGACTGAGATTGCTGTTATAACATTGAGTGATGTGGTTTTTTGCCGCTCTATTCGTGTTGGTGGCGATGAGATGGATCGTTCTATTGTTCAGTACGTGAAACGGAAATATAATTTACTGATTGGTGAACGTACAGCTGAAGATATCAAGATTTCTATTGGGACTGTTATGCTAGAGAATCGTGATGATAATACTCCAGAGTGTATGGAGGTTAAGGGTCGCGACTTGATTACTGGGGTTCCCAAGACGATTACATTATCCAGCTCTGAGGTTAATGAGTCGTTGTTAGAGACGGTTGCTCAAATTGTTGAGGGTGTGCGTGTGGCATTGGAAAATACACCACCGGAATTGTCTTCTGATTTAGTTGATCGTGGGATCATGATGGCTGGTGGCGGTGCGTTATTGCGTGGCCTTGATCAGTTGATAGCAAAAGAGACAGGTCTACCTGTTTCAGTGGCACAGGACCCATTATTATGTGTTGTTAAGGGAGCAGGAAAAGTTTTAGAGCATTTGGATGTTTATCAGGATACGTTAGGAAAATAGGGAATCTTCTTTTATGGCAACGATTAAAAAACAATACGGACAACACTTTTTAAGAGACAGTTCTTACTTACAAACCGTGTTTGACTCTGTGCATTTATCTCCAGAATCATCAGTGTTTGAGATTGGTGGAGGTGATGGTTTTTTAACGCGTGCTATTTTAGATTTTGATATTAAGCGCTTATGGGTATTTGAAATCGATGAAGAGTGGGCCGTAGAGTTGCGGAAAATTCAGGATGATCGATTAACGGTCTTGTTGGAAAATATCTTGGATGCTGATTTAAGTAAGATGGAGCAAGATAAGCCGTGGACCCTTATTGCTAACTTGCCGTATAATATAACGTTTCCTATTTTACGGTTATTGCATGCACATCGGGGAATGTTGACTGAAGGCGTTATCATGATTCAGGAGGAAGTTGCGCAAAAGATTCTAGCGTCTCGGGGTCGTGGCTATGGTTATGTTTCATTGTTTTTTCAGTGGTATTTTGATTGGAAACAATTAGATAAGGTTCCTCCAACAGCTTTTTATCCTCCACCAAAAGTATTTTCTCGCTTTCTATATTTTAAGCCTAAGAAGGATCTTCCTAAGATTTCTGATGAGGAGAAGTTTTGGAGATTTATTAAAGTTTGTTTTAAGCAGCCTAGACGGACACTTAATAACAATTTAAGTGGTACTCATTACTTATCTCATCTAAGTTCAGATCAGCTTAAGTTACGAGCGCAGCAGTTGACTATGCAGGAGTTGCTAGAGCTTTGGAACAAGATTAATAGTTAGACAAGCAGTTTAATGGATTTACTATATTTTTGATTATACTCATCGGAGTAGTTGTTAGGAATACAGTCTTGTACGTTTCCCATAAATTTAGAGATAAGGTTCCCGGGCATCAATGCTTGAAACATCGTTTCAGGGTCGCGCTGTTCAAAGCCAATCATACCGTTGTTTAATGTGATATCGATGGTCACATTTTTATGCTGACTTTTATCTGCTGTTGTTGTGATCATTGGAAGGAACGCTCCTACTGGAACTGGGTTGAGTGGGCAACTGTTTTGCTCAAACTTATACTGTCCCCATGCGAAGAACCAAAGGTGGCTATGAGTAGGTTCAGTAATTATTGCTTTAGAGCGATTAGTTGGTTTATTGAATTTGGTTTCTACTACGCGAATACGAATTTGTTTTAATTTAGTAGGTAGTTTATTTTTTTTGCTTCGGATAAACTTTCGGACAGGTAGTGAATCGGTAGAAAACCAGTCCATTATTTGAACATTATCTTTTTCTGAGTAAATATTATAAATCTTTTTAAAAATTGAGTTATGAATGCTTCTATAAGCCCCCTTTTGAATAGGTGTGCCGAGTAGAATGAGTTCATCAATAATAGGACGCTTGCGGGGGGAATGAGTTGCTAGGTGTGCCAGGTTGAGGCATACGTTTCCACCATGGCTATATCCAACAAGAGTGATTCGTGTTTGTATACCGAGGTTCTTAAAATATTCGACTTCTTTTTGTAAGGACTTATAGAGTTTTTCTGCTCCTCTAAGGCGTGCAGATTTACTGAGTGTTCCTGTCCATCCAAAGGTATAATAATTATTATTGGTTGCAGCGCCTTCTTTAGCTTGTTGGGCGACCATATCATATATATGAGAAAAAAGGCATTTAGCGCTTCCATACTCAAAGTTATTGATATCAACAGGGATTAGTCCAAGCTGGTCAATAGCCTGTGATTGAAAGAAAAAGGGGTCATTGCGCATAAACTCTGTTTTTTTGTCATAACCAGAGTTATCAAGGGTATTACGTAATACCTTAAGCGCTTGACCCGTTGTACGTGGTGAGTTAACTGTTCCATGAACAAAAACAACGATATTTTGCTCAGTTTGATGATTTTTTTTAGGGATATAGAAATTCTCTTTATGCAGCAAAACACGCACCTGACTGACTGATGCAAGCGCTATGACGAATAATAATGCCTTTTTAGCTGTAATCATAGTGGAATCTCTCTTTTTTATGTATCTTATAGTTTATAATAGCAAATTGTAATAAAATTGCAACAACTATATCATTCACATAGAAAACTTGTGTTTCATTCTGATAGTGGCTTCTGTAAGGCAGATTGGAGGAGTCTGGGGCTGTTGTTATAAAGACCTATTTAATATATATTAGAAATAAGTAATCGAAATTCTTTATATGATATACATAACGATTGGACTACAGTAATGAAAAATAAGGTTTTTATCCTTTTAATTTGTTTGGTTTTGTTTGATTGCGTCTATTTTATGCCAAAATTACAATTTGTACGTGATCATGCGGCTCGTTTGTTTTCTAAGAAAGTTGTTACTCCTATTAAGGCTAAGAAGCCGGTTGTTGCTCCAGATACTAAGATTGGGGTTATAACGCTTTCTGGAGAGATTAAAACTTCAGATACATGGGTACCGCTTATCAGTAAAGCCATGAAGGATGATACTATTAAAGGTGTCATTGCTAAGGTTGAGTCGCCAGGGGGAGTGCCTGGGGCGGGAGAGGCTATATATATAGCTCTTAAAGAGCTTCGAGCTAAAAAGCCAGTAGTTGTGCTCGTTGAGAATATGTGTTGCTCCGCTGGGTATTTGATTGCATGTGGGGGAGACATGATTATTTCTACTCGCATGGCTGATATTGGATCTATTGGGGTTGTAGCAATGCTTAACCATGTTAAAAAACCTAAAACAGCTACTAATGAAGAATTAAGCGTGGAATTTTTGACGGCAGGAAAGCATAAAATTGTTGGTAATGCATATGCTCCAAGCTTGACTCCAGAACAACGCGACCACTTTATGGAGCGGATCAATCAAGCCTATAATATTCTTTGTCGTATTGTCTCAGAAGAACGAGGACTTTGCTTGAACTCTATAGATGAATGGGGTGATGCACAAGTTTTTGGAGGCGAAGAGGCTGTTAAGCGTGGACTCGTAGACAAGAACGGCTCTATAGCTCAAGCGGAACAATCTATAATGGAGCTCTTAGACAAACGCAAGATTGATCATACTAAAGAACTAGCCTTAGTTAATTTTGCATAACTTATTTACCCAGTCTTAACTGCTTGCGTGCTTTTTTAATGAGATTATTAAAACGAGTACGATAAGTACGCTTAAAATTTTGTGGTGAATAGGCACGGACCTTTTTTTGTAACCAGTGAATATCACTATTGGTCATTGAGTTAGTAATTTTAGAGGTCTTATTGTTTTTATCATCATAACTAACTACCATGGTCTGTCCTATCTTAGGTGCCATTTCAATTGTCATGGTATTGGTTGTTCCTAACTCGTTAATTGTTTTAAGAATAAATGGCGTGAATACGGCTACTGGGAATGGGCGCAGAGGAAAGTGTGGACGATACCATTTATCAGTCCAGCCAAAAAACCACATTTCTATATGCCCAGGATAAATTCTTTTTTTTGTTTTTTCAGCATACTCTTTACCTAACCTATACGTGGTTTTTCTGCGATTAAACCGAAGGCGAATTTGTTTAAGATTGCTTGGTAATTCTTGATGCTCTGGAGACATGCTTTTTGCTTCAAACACGCGTCCGGTCTCTCTTCCTGTTATAAAGTCTAGCTTTTGAATTCTATCGCCCAATGAATAAAAATTATAAATGTTTTTAAACGTTGGAGACATCATCCCGTTATAACTTTCTTCTTGGATTGGGGTACCATATAAAATAAGGTCATCAATTGCAAAGGGTGGATTTTTAGAGTCCATATGATCGGGAAGTTCTAAGCAGACATTGCCACCGTGGCTAAACCCACACAAGGTGATGTGAATTGGTCCATCGGAGAATGTTCTTAGTTTTTTAATTTCTTTCAATAACTCTTCATACAGTTGTTTTGATGCATCCTGGCGAACTTTTTCGTTTAATAATCCCGACCATCCGAATGTATAATAACGATTGAGTTTTCTTTCTGGAAAACACTTTTTGTTTAATATGTGAAATGTTTTTCCAAACGCTTGTGCCGCATTACCATGGTGAGCCCGCGCAAAATGGATGGGCTGTAACCCGAACCCTTGGATAGGTTGAGACTGATAAAAAAAAGGATTTTTTCGATATAGTTTATTAATACGAGTGAGCATGGTCGGTTGTAAGGTTTTATTTTTTAACTTTAATACATCAAACAGACTGACATAGGGCATCACGGTCCCATGAACGATTATTGTCATCCATTGCTTGGTGTGGTTAACAACCTTTGTTTGTGGTTCTACTCCACAGAAAGAACCTAAAAGTAAGAATAATAATATTTTTTCTTTACTGCTCATATTAAAGTCTTTCTTTAAGTGAATTCATGGCAAAGTTGCTTCGAATTTGTATAAATTTTTTCTAGTTTATCAATCTAAGCAGTGGATAGGAAATAGATTATGTTTTTTCTTATAATAACGGGAGCAGTAATAGCGCTCATGCTCGTAGTGGTTTGGTGGTTTTTATTGAGTGGTGCTGAAAAAGAATGCTGTAATATGATGGAACATCAGCATCATATTCCGCTGTTAACCTTCAAGCTTTTTTTTAGCTGGATCTGTGCACTGTTGCTTATGCTTGGCATGTTCAATGTTTTACCATTGTTTCATAATAAATGGATTATGTTTTTGTTAGCAACACCAGTTCAATTTTGGGTTGGAGCTATGTTCTATCAAATGGGGTGGATGGAATTTAAAAATCGTTCAGCTGGTATGTTTACCTTGATTATTCTTGGGACTACGATTGCTTATTTTTATTCAGTTATGGTGATGTTATTTCCTTTTATTTTTAAGCATGCAGGTATTCCTCTTAATTATTATTTTGAATCCGGAGTGATGATCATAGCTTTTATTTTATTGGGGACATTCTTAGAAGAGCGTGCAAAAGGACAGACATCACAGGCCCTTAAAAAACTACTAGGATTGCAAGCAAAAAACGCGACTATATTTCGCGATGGTGCATGGGTGGAAGTGCCTATAGATCAAGTTAAAATGGGTGATCGGATCTTAGTAAAGCCGGGAGAGAAAGTTCCCACCGATGGAATTATTTTATCCGGTGAAGCGATTATCAATGAGAGTATGGTAACCGGTGAAAGTAAGCCGGTCCATAAAAAAAAGGGCGATAAGGTTATTGGAAGTACCATTAATGATACTGGTTCATTTGAAATTGAAGCGATCAAGGTGGGCAAAGAAACATTTTTGTCACAAATAATTGATATGGTGCAACAAGCACAAAGCTCTAGAGCATCAGTTCAGCAGCTTGTGGATAAGGTGTCCGGTTACTTTGTTCCAATTGTTATTATTTTAGCCCTGACAACCTTTTTACTTTGGCTCAATTTTGGACCACAGCCATACATAGTCCGTGCCATTGTTAGCATGGTTGCTGTGTTTATTGTGGCGTGCCCTTGTGCATTAGGACTGGCAACACCGACGTCTATTATGGTAGGCATTGGTAAAGGCGCTCAAAGCGGGATTTTAATTAAGGATGCTCAAGTTTTGGAGACTGGTGCAAAAATATCTGTAGTTATTTTCGATAAGACTGGAACTTTGACTGAAGAAAAGCGTTCAGTGAATCAAATGCGTATTGTTACTAACGTCAATGATATTGCTCAACAACAAAATTGGCCTGGCAACCTTAATACAGAACAATGGCTTAAGTTAGCGCTCAGCTCCATTGAACACCAGTCTACTCATCCTGTTTCTCAAGCTATTTATACCTACTTAAAAGATGGTGAGACTCCTGAGTTGCAAGTGGAGAACTTAAAAAGTGTTTTGGGGCTTGGGGTAACGGCAGTAGTAGAAGGTCAAATGATTGCTATCGGATCAGAGCGGTTTATGGAAGACCAGAAGGTTACTATTGACCAAGACTTACAAAACGGGATCAAAGAATTTTCTCAAAAAGGGAACACGGTTTCTTTGGCTGCAGTTAACGGTGTTGCTGTTGTTCTTTTTAGCATTGCAGATCGATTACGAGATGGCGCTTCCAACGTTATAAAGCAATTGAAACAAATGGGTATTGAGAGTGCGATCATATCGGGAGACAATGAAACTATTGTAAAAAACATTGCTCAGGAATTAGGAATTCAACATGTACTAGCCCAAGTATTGCCTCAGGATAAACAGGCTTATGTTAAAAGGATTCAAAAAGAGGGGAAGAGGGTTGCCATGGTTGGCGATGGGATTAACGATGCTCCTGCTCTTGCAGCTGCCGATGTTGGCATTGCTATGGGAAGTGGAACTGATGTGGCTATTGAATCAGCTGGAGTTACATTGCTGCGGAGTGATATTTCATTAGTGCCACAAGTGATGCGCTTATCCCGATTAACTATGCGTAATATCAAACAAAACCTGCTATGGGCATTTGGATATAACATACTGCTTATACCTATTGCTATGGGGTTATTGTATTATCCATTTGGTATTCTTATTACGCCTATCTATGCCGGTGCAGCGATGGCGTTTTCTAGTTTGTCTGTTGTTTTAAATGCTCTAAGGCTTCGTTATATTAAAATATAAAAGGGGAACGGTTGTGTTAGGAAGATTTTTTAGTTTTTGTGGAGATTATGGCCGCTTTTTAGTGAGTTGGTTGCAGGTATCATGGCAAATGGCATGGGGAATTTTAAAGCTTTCTCGTGTTAAGCCACCGAGGATAACTTTTTTTGGGGGGGTGCGCTTAAAGCATGATGATAAATATGCTAAGGCTGCATATAAGTTAGCTGCTAAGTTGGCAAATGACGATATTGCTGTAATAACGGGTGGTGGCCTTGGGCTTATGGAGGCGGCTAATTGTGGTGCCCAATCAGCTCAATCTTCAGCTGCCAATCTTGGGATAACGGTTGAAGGGCTAGAGAGAGAAGAGCTTCAAAATACTTGCTCAAAAGATCTCATTGTAATGAAATACTTTTTTGCACGTAAGTGGTTGCTAATTGGATATTCGAATGGGTTTGTTATATTTCCTGGTGGGTTTGGAACCATAGATGAATTTGCAGAGGTTGTTACATTATTACAAACAAAAAAACTTAAAAAAGTTCCGGTTATTTTATACGGTACTGAGTATTGGCAAGGTTTTATACGGTGGATGAAAGAGTCGGCTTTAGCATGTAGTCTTGTTTCCCAGCAGGACATAGACCTTATTACAGTATCTGATGATATTGATCAAATTTGGGAGATGTTACGTGTTGAATGTAGAGGAGATTGTGATATAAAGTAATGTATTAATTTTTTTGACACTTATGGAAAAATGCGGTAATTTTTAGTAACTAATTTCAACAAATAAAGGGAGATCGAAGTGGTTACTAAAAGTGTTAAAGCATTATCATTGGTATTGTTATTAAGTTCTGCAGCTGGAAATTCATATGCAGATGTTCAAGAAGTAGTAGCTGAAGAAGTTGCTCAAGAAGGGGCAGATCAAGAAATGGCTGTTATAGAGCAGGAAGAAGATGCTACCAAACATGCAGATGTTCAAGAAGTAGTAGCTGAAGAAGTTGCAAAACCTCAGCTTGAATTAACCTATGCTAATATTGATGAGCTTTGTAAGTCTAAGAGTTTAATCTGTGTCCTTTCATGGGCAAAGAATGAAGAAACTGATGCTGCGGCATGGGAAAAACATTTAGAAGCGGTTTTTGAAACAGCACAAACAAACCCATATCCTCATTTTTCAGAGGCTCTCAACCTTGTTGATGTAGCAGATGCATCAATTGCTCATACTGGACAACTTTCCTTGTGTGAAGAAGAATTAGAACAAGATGAAGCTATTAAACGTACCAATAGAAGTGAAATTGATTTTGTTAAAATTGCAGAAGATAATGACCGTGTTCAATTTTCAATCAAAGTAAACGCTGCTTACTATCAGCCAGAAGATTGGAAACGCATCATTGGCCGCCTTATCGAGTTTTCCGATAAGAAAAATGCTAATGCTGATGACGAGTCATTAACTGTTAACTACTTGTTAGAATCTCTCAACGAGGTTGATCGCAAGCCAGTTGAAGAATCTGCTCAAGAATGTTTAGAATGTGTAGATTGTAAGTGTGAAGAAGCTTGTGCTGATGATTGTGAATGTGCAATTGAAGAAGTACAAGACTAATCTTTCAGATTAAATCTTTTGAGAGAGCTCGGTGGAAAAACCGAGCTCTCTTTTTTTTATTTCTTTTTTTTCGTAGGTTTCTTTTTGCTTTTTTTCTTGTTTAATAAGTGTTCTTTTAATATGTGTAAGTCCTGTTTATTGCAGGTACTCAAGTCACCCGAAAAGGTTGTAATATTGAGGTCTTTAGATGTATGTACTTTAGTTATGCCATGTGTATTGATATAAAGCTTACATGACTTAGGAAAATTTCTGATAAAAAAGCAAAGCTGAATTCGATTTTTGTCAGTATTAAAATAACTTACTCCATGCTTTATAGCGTCGGGTTGTTTCCATCCATCCAAAATAATAGAGTCTCCTGTTTGAAGGCTGTTTTTTATACCTTTAAGGGATATGTTGGTTGTATTACTTTTATGTACTTTTTTAGGATGGCCGTAGAGGACAAAGTTATTAGGTGAAACAGCCTTAGATAATTCTTTAAGTTTGCCATTTCTGAGACGATAGACATTAAAAAGGTAACCACCAACACTTTCAGGGTCTAATATAACTTTAGAACATGTGGCCACTCCCTTCTTATCTTGTAAAGAAAAAGAATCGACTGGTTGTCCTTTTGTTTGGGACATACTTGAAGCAAACCCGGTGGAAAAAGAATCCGGCTGGAGCTGTATGCTCAACAATGACAGTAGGATGAATATTTTAAATTTTTTCATAATAGATTATCCCCTCATTTTTTATAATAATAGCGGGTTTTTAGTATGAGGCGCAACGATTATACTTATATTTGTTGGTTTATTTGTTTAGCAATACTGTTTTCATTAGAAAAGTGGATAGTATGCATTTGGAATGTGCGGGCTATTGATAGATTGGTAGGTTTATCATCAACAAAAATGATATGTTCTTGTTTAAGATCGAAGGTGTGAAGGAATTTTATAAAAGCTTTATGTTCTGGCTTGGCAATATAGTTATCGTCAGGTGTCGAACCTAGAATTCCTTTAAAGAGTGATAAGACTTCAGGGAATTTTTGACCGATAATATCGAGAGAGTACTTTCCGATATTGGAAAAGATATAAAGATCATAGCCTTGTTTATGTAGTTTTTGGATCAGTTTGATGGTTGGCTTGATTGGTTGTAATGCATTGGCGACTTGAAGTGCGGCCTCCCGGTTGGGGCTGAGGAATGTAAATTTGTCCATCATGCTAAGAATAAACTGCTCGAGCACGGGTGTAGAGAACCATAACCGTGCGGCTGTATACAGAAAATATGGGTTGAAGCATAAGAGAAAGATGTTCTTTTTGGCAGGAGCTTTGAGAAACTCTTTGATGACTTGTCGTTTGTCGAGTTTAAAAAGAACACCATGTAGGTCAAAAACAAAAACAGGATCATCCAGCTTTTGTGCCGGTAGGCAGGTAGATGATCCTGTAATTTTACGTGTAAATAGATTTTTAAATAACATCATTATTGGAGAATGCCAGCCTCGGTTAATACTTTTTCAGTTTGTTTTACTGTTTTAAATAGTATACCACAGATTCCAGCTTCCTCCCCAAGTTTGATATTCTTTTTTGTATCATCAACAAAAACATATCGTTGTGGAGTATGTCCTAATGCTTCAGCTCCAAGTTTTTTAACTTGCTCAAAAGCTTCAGGAGATTTTTTAGTTACGGTGCTTCCAACCTTGCGATACCATTTTTTATCAAAAAGACCAAACAGTTCGGGGTGCGCATTCTCTTGGAACTTCATAGTCGATTCTGGGGTGTTAGAAAAGAGGATAAGTTTATACCCTTCATTGTGCAGTTTTTTTACCAATGCTTCAGACTGAGGATCAATCCAGTATGCATTAACAAGCTCGAGGTTAGCTTTTTCATATGCTTCGCCTGGTTCTCCTGAATCGAGGTACTCTAACAGGGAACTGTTTTTAATGCTTTTATCGTGTATCATCTTTCTTATACCATAAGAGGTGATACGGCTTAAGCGGCTGAATCGATCAGGATTATCCCATAACAAGGTCTTGAGTCCTTTTGTCCAGTCTGTATACCCGAGCACGTTATGAAAGTCAAAGATGACGACCGTATTTTCTGGAGAGAAGTGTGATGGGAGATCGGTTAGGCAAGGCGATCGATCATCTTGTGCAAAGCAAAGGCTACTTATGAGCATTAGTGGTAATAAGATTCTTTTCATACTCTTCCTTTTCTTTTTCTTATAAAATCTTCAACTTACGTAATACCTTTTCAGCTTGTGTTGCCGTTGTAAATATAATACTACATATTCCAGCCTTATACGCTTCCTTAGCATTAGCTTTCTTGTCATCTAAGAATAAATAGTGCTCTGGGGCCTTACCTAGCTTCTTGGTTACAAACTCTTTCATGTCGATATAGCGTTCGGCAGTGAGCTTGGATGCAAAATCGTTTTGTGGTGCACGGATATTGATTGCGTAAAACAACTTAAACAGCTCAGGCTGACGTTCTTTTTGTACAGCTAAGGTCTCAGGTAACATATCTGAAAAGAAGAAGAGCTTGTACCCTTTTTGTTTCAATTCTCTGAGAAGCTCGACGGTGTTGTGATCTAATTTGTATGAGTTAATGAGCTTGGTATTCGAGTCGAGGTATTTCTTGTTGGTACTATTTTTATTGAGATAGCGTTCTAAGATGCTTTCTTTATCATTTTTAAATCCTGAAACTTTTTTAAAGAGGTATGATACAAGGCGCATACTGACCTTGAACTTGTTGGGGTGCTTGCTAAAGTTGCTCCATGCTTCCTTCCAGTCCATCTGCGCGATAACGTAATGAAAGTCTACGAGGAATACTGTGTTATCCGGGGTGTATGAAACAGAGGTTGCCGGGCATTGGATTGAGCTGGTTTCAATAGAAGGGTGGTGGAAGGTTTCGGCTTTTGAAGGGAAAAAACGTCTTAGTTCTATCTGATGAATGGTAAAACCAAGCGCCAGGGTTAGGGCTATAAAAAGCCCAACCTTTTTCGCGATTGTCATAACTACTCCATTTTAATAAGCGATTTTATTTTTTCTTGGGCATCTCCAATAATTTAGGTAAGTCGATTTCGGAATATGTATCAATAATTTGGTGAGATTCCGAAAGGCGATCAGGCTTTTTAGATGTATTAATACCGATACAAAACATTCCGGCGCTGCATGCAGCTCGTACCCCGGTCGGAGAATCTTCAATAGCGATACATTCTTTAGGGTCGATACCGAGTTTTTCTGCGGCATGTAAATATAGTGCCGGATCAGGCTTACAGACATTATCAACATGTGAAATGTTGTAAATATGAGTACCAAAGTATTTTTCTAAATTTAATTTTCGTTTTGTTATTTCAACAGTACTATCTACCGCGTTAGTTGCTAATGCTTTTTTAAGTCCGTGGCCTTTGGCAATAGAATGAAATTGAGTAAACCCGTCAATGAACTCTATTCCTTCTTCGTATTGGTTGTCGGCAAGAGTTTTCATTTCATGAATAAGATCTTCAACCTTGTCAGAGATATTGGCGATATCTTTAAGGATTTGGCAGCTCTTATGCAAAGAGAGGCCAACAATCTTTTTTTCATGCTCTTCTTGGAATTCTGCGCAGTAATCAACACCGCGTTGCTTAAGCAGGTTAGTTGTCGCTGATTGCCAAATTTTTTCTGTATCAATAATGGTGCCATCCATATCGAATATTATAGCTTTGTATTTCATGATTGATCCTTTTCGTGTATAATACTAGACATATCCCCTCCCACGTTCAACAAGTTACGATCAAAGAGCCAGCTGGCAGAGCCAAACGGCTAAAGGAACTAAAGATTAGTATAGCGTATTGTTATGAAAAAAGGTAAGAAAATGAGATTGAATCAGGGTAATAGGTCGTATTCAATAGTACAAACAGTATCAACCTATATTGGTTTTGAGCTAGTTCGCCAGGTTAAATGCTCGATGATTATAGGTGCACAAACGGCATTTTTCTCTGTAGCAGGCATTATTGCTCCAGTGTTTGGAACTAGTATCGGCAGTCTTGTGGCATTTTGTCTTTTTACAGCTTTACGAGTGGCTGTTACATCGACTTTTTTCTTACAACCGGTTAATTTGTTACTAATTTCTCATATTCCATTCTTAGTATCTGCTTTTATGTTTGCACCGCGCTCTAAAAAGCTCGTTTCTCTCTTTTTCATAGCAGCAATGTTTTTATTCTTGGTCAATCCAGTAGGGGCTCAAGCGTGGGTCTATCCAATGCTTTGGTTGATACCATTAGCGGTGTCCGCATATAATAATACGAGTGTGTTTACCCGGGCCATTCGGAGTACTTTTGCAGCACACGCTGTGGGTTCACTTATTTATTTGTATACAACTTCAATGTCCAGCTCGCTTTGGGTTACATTGACACCGATAGCGTTAGTAGAGCGATTATTGTTTACGGTTGGTATTATGGGTGTTTATTACACCGTGGCAGCTTTTTCCAAGTCTTATAAACATATGACTTTCTTGACTACACAAATTAAAATATAGGTTTATTTTCTAGGGCATACAGTATGATCAAGCATCTTGCATGTATTATGGACGGCAATCGTAGATGGGCAAAAGAGCGTGGTTTAATGCCATGGGATGGTCATCGAGAAGGCGTTAAAGCAATGGATCGAGTAGTCGACCATTGTTTAGAACTTAATATAGAATATTTGACGCTTTATTTATTTTCGATCGAAAATTTTAAGCGATCAGAAGAAGAAAAGAAATTTTTATTTACCATCATTGCAAAGCAGGCTGAAAAGTATGTGCCTAAGTATAATGCTAAGGGCGTAAAGGTTAAGTTTATTGGTCAACGTGACTTATTTCCACAATCAGTGGTCGAGATGTGTGACCGGATTGAAAAACAAACAGCTCATAACACCAAACTTATATTAAATTTATTGTTTTGTTATGGTGGCCAGCAGGAAATCTTGGCAGGTGTTAAGACGTGTCTTAGTAAGGTTCAAGCTGGAGAGATGGATATAGAGCAATTAGATGCAACAATGTTCAAGAACTGTTTGTGGTCAGGTGATGTTCCTGATCCGGACATCATGATTCGTACTGGTGGCGCTTCTCGCTTGAGTAATTTCTTACTGTTTCAAGTTGCGTACACAGAGTTGCGTTTTATTAAGCCATTCTGGCCCGATATGACTCCAGAGTTGTTGGATGAAATTATAGAAGAATTTAATCAGAGTAAGCGAAATTTTGGAAAATAATCTTTAAAGGATTTTTATGAAGATTACGGTTATTGGAGAAGGTGCTTGGGGTACTGCTGTAGCATCAGTCTTGGCTAATAATGGTCATGAGGTTAATGTATGGTGTCATGATGTGAAAGTTGCCGATCAAATTAATAACCATAATCGTAATGATACCTATATGCCGGGTATTGAACTTTCAAATAAAATAAAGGCGTCTACAGATTTAGAAACGGTTCTTGATAAGGCTGATTGGGTATTTGAAGCTATCCCTGTAAAGTTTTTACGCTCAGTATTACAACAAATAAAACCGTTTTATAAGGGCCAACAAAAATGGGTGGTCTTGAGTAAAGGTATTGAGAATGAAACTCTTCTATATCCTTCACAAATAATCCAAGACGTGTTTGGAGACTTGGTTAATTTTGTTGTATTGGGTGGCCCGAGCCTGGCAAAAGAACTTATTGAAAAAGATATCACAGGTGTTGTTTTAGCGAGCAGTAATCGCGACTTAGTCCAACAATTGCAACAACTGATGGCCAACGGTTATTTCTTACCATACCTCTCAGATGATTACATGGGCGTTCAAGTAGGTGGAGCTTTGAAGAATGTCATTACGTTGGCTGTAGGAATGGCTAACACTAATGACTCGTGTAGCAACAATACACAGGCATGGCTACTTACAAAAGGTTTTGCCGAGATTGTTATGATCGCAGAGCATTCGGGTGCTCAGGCGCAAACCTTATACGGTCTTGCAGGTATTGGCGACTTGGTGTTATGTGCTACTGGATGTGGCAGTCGTAACTTTGAAGTCGGTGTTGCGTTAGGCCGTGGCGAAACTCTGGACTCTATCTTAAAAAGAACTGGTTATATTCCTGAAGGTATCAATACATTAGAATCGATACATCAACTTATTCAAGATCAAAAACTAAATGCTCCAATTTGCGATGGATTATATCAGGTTGTTTTTGAACAGAAAGAATTTAGTGATCTACTTCAAGAGCTTTCTAAGGTTTAGCTAAAAAGTATTGACAGTAGGGCCTTTTTATATCATAAATAATGCATAGGATAAAGACATTCTTTATAGATAGGCATATTATGATTATACTACGATTTGTGTTTATATTGTGTTGTGTAACCTATTCACCATTTCTTTTTTCTGGAGGGGAGGGACCACCTCGAAGGGCCTTAAGGAGACATCAAACGTGGCCGCACTCCCATTTGCGAGAACATTCCGATCCTTCACCTTTAGGTGACGCGGTTAAAGTCGAAGAGTTAGGACAGCTGGGAGAACAGCCTTCTCAAGATGAGTTAAAGACATTGTTTTTGCGCTATAGATCTGGAGAACTACGTGACCAATCCCGAAAACGATTGCTTAGATTATCTAGGTCTAGCAGTTGTAGAAGGTTGTTGAGGGAGGAACAAGAGGATGGGCATAATTTGCTTGACGAGTTTATCAGAGGCGGTGATTCGGCATTAGTTATTGCGGTTCTTCCAGTAAGTGATACTTTGCCTTCAGAATTTAATAGGGGAAGGTGTGCCGAAGGTATAAAACTTTTATTGGCTGACGAGTGCGCACAAATATCCACGGAAGATCGAAAAGTACTCACTAATATGCATAAAGAGCTCTGGGCTTCTGTTAAGTAGACGCTTTTAACTTTAGATAGAAATGTTTCAATTTACGATTCAGTATATCAGGTTGTTTTTGAATATAAAAAGTTTAGCGATCTAGTACGTGAGCTTTCCACGGTTAAGTAAAAGCGGGCACTTCCTACTAAAATGTTGATTGATATTGTGTGTAATAATTAAAAAGCCACCGTATTTAGAGGCTTTTTAATTCACATCTTAATTTGACAGTTTTAGTCTAATCAGTCATAAAAGAATACTTAACTAGAGATAAATAACTGCTTGTATAGATAAGGGTAAAATGTATAAATATGTATTAATAAGTTTATTAATGAGTGCGGGGAGTTTGTACTCGGGTGATTTTCGAAGTTCAGAAAAATTCATTGTTGGAAAGTATGAACCAACGTTGCGACGTAGGGGCTCTGTTCTTGCAGAAGCAGTAAGGATGGAAGAACAGAGAGAGGGTTTGAAAGAGGTAGATTTTGGGGATATTGATGAGGAAGAGGGGGTATGGGACAATGAACAAGAATTTAAGGAGTTATTTGAGGGATACAGGGATGGGAAGTTAGCGAGTGTTGAACGGGTGCAACTATTGGCAAGATCTGCAGAGTATGCAGCTGAATTTAGAACCAAAGGGGTTGCAGGGAAGACTATTGCTATAACTGCCTGTGAGCAGGGAGATACTTTGTTAATTCAGTCTTTACTTGTTGGAAGAGGTAAGCTGGATTTTTGCCAAAAGGATGATTGTTCTGCCTATGATCAAGGAATTGAAGCTTATTTGAGTAAGAATGAAGTTTCTCCTACAAAAAGAGCAGAACTTAAGAGAATTCAACAGCTTCTTCAAGAACAATAATCTATTTTTTTACTATTATTTAACTAATTTCTTTTTGCTAGAATTTGAACCTGAAGGGATTGGGACAGGTCAACCAGGGTGCCTGGCAGTGGCTTTTGCTCGATTATTGAATAAAAGTGCATAGCATGTCGAGGTTGTCCTTCGGTATAGGTGATGGTTGGAGAAATACTATGCAGCTTTAAAAACTCAACAACATCAACGAGGTTTTCATTAATACAGCTTGGGAATATGTATAAGCTGCTTTCGGGCTTGCTCATATAGATAGTAACTTTTTTAGTAGTCAGTGGTTCATTAGCACTTGGGTTCTGACAGACACACGTATTAGCTGGCAGTGAAGAATGGACAAAAAATGTTGAGTATTTAATTTTTTTGTTTTTTAGAATTTCTTCGCACATTTCTAATGACTTATTACACAAGTCGGGTGCGGTTACGACGGGTGGCTTTTTAGAGGTAACAAGAAAGATTGAATAGTGTGGCTTGACGCGATCTGAAGGACTAGGTGTTTGCCGTAAGATGGTGCCTACTGGAAGTTCGGCGTCTTCTTTTTCTGCAAGGATTCTGACATTGAGTTTTTTGGCAGAGAGCTCTTTGATTCCTTCATGAATAGGAAGACCAACGACGCGTGGTACTTCAATGGTCTTAAGAGCAAATACTTGTCCCATAAGCCAATAGCCGAACATGAAGAATATAAAGGGAGTGACCCATAAAAAGTTTTTGTAATCCATGATTACTAGTATAAATTTAATTCCTTATCAAGTCTACGAGCTAGAACTTCACACCTTGTTGCTGAAGTGGTGTTGAGTAGTATTTCAAGGGCTTTCCATCTTTCTGTATTGCTCATAGGTGATAGGATAGTCGTTAATAATAAAGCAGTAGACTGTTCGTTGGGTATAAGAGAAGTTAAGGCTCGGTGCAATTTCCGTGTTTTTAGTCCCTTCATGATTTCATCTCGTTCTTGGGGAGAAAAAGATTCACTTCCTGTTGTTACGACGGTATTAAGAATTATTTTACGAGCCTTTGGGCTAACTGATTCATTCAGAATAGCTCGTTCTATTTCTCCTGCAATTTGGTCTGGAGTGGTGACAAATAGACCAGATAGTTGATTGCCGGTTACGATAAGATCTTGATTTGCCAGCTTACGTCGCATGTGTAGAGATGGTTTGGAAGGGTTGGGTTGTAGATGGTTACTTATTGTACAACCGATTACTAGAATGGCAACTTTGTGATATTGATTCATAATTTTCCTTAACTTGGTCTACTGAGGAGTAAGAGGTTTAGTAGGTGGCTTTGCATGGGGGTTGGTGGCAATGTTCTTATTAAGAGCAATTGCATTTCTTCCAGAGTGGTGGTTTTTTCTGCTATGCATTCTGCATAGAAGGATCCTATTCTTGTAACCGAGTTCAAGCGCCTAGGAGTTGGCCGCTTTACGACACCATTTTTAGATTTTGTTTTTACTCCAAGTTTTAGTAATATACGTTTTTTTGAAGCTGCACTAATTACAGCCTGATTATTAATAGTTGCTACTAATTTCACAGCAACTTTTGTTGGTATGATAACGGTTAATTTGTTGGATATTGAAAGCGTAGGGTTGGTTTTTTTTCTTCTTGCAAGAAGTGCCGATGGGCCTGTGCTTAGTGTTCCTGCATCAAGGACTATAGAGACCGTCGCTAGGATAATTAGCATTACAAATATGCGATATTGGTTCATTGTTTTTCCATCTATTAATTGAACACATTGTTTAAATATATTCTAAGATGAAATAAAATAATAGCAATGAAAAATGTTGTTTGAAAATAATGAGAATGGGTAGACGATAAGCCGGATTCTGTGCTTTCAATGAAAGTGGCAACCATTTATCTATGCGACATACCCGTACGTTTAACCAGAACGAAGGCCGACACGTACCTACTTTGTCTTGCTCCCGGTAGGGTTTACCCCCAGTATGCATTACTGCAATACTGTCGGGTGCTCTTACCACCCGTTTTCACCCTTACCCCATACAATGTATGTGGCGGTTATTTTCTGCGGCACTGATCCATGGGATTTCGCCCCCCTTGATTGGTGTTAACCTTCCAAGGTACCGTTTCGTTAGGAGTCCGGACTTTCCTCTCATACAGAGTATGAGCGATTGCCTTGTCTACCCATTATTTTCAAAAACCAAAGAATAATCATTATTACTATATTAACATAAATGTTTCCATTTGTAAAAATGGTTCCGAGGGGATACCCCAATATCCACCACTGGATGATGAGTGCTTGAGTGAGCAATGCGCTGATTAGGAGGCCTAATGCTGATAAAAAGGGGAGCTGGAAATTAATTGCCAAGAATCGTCCCAGAGGGATTATAAAGATCCAAATGGGGAGTGATAGGCCAAAAAAGCCGTAAGCCAGCTGGGATTCCAGGGCGAGGAAAAATAGGGTAAAAAGAAGATTGTTGAGGGGTTTGTGGCTGACCGATTGTAGAATGAAAAAACAAAGAAGGGATTGGGTGGTCAGGTGGTATAGGATGATAAAACTGCTTACATCGATCCAGAAAAAAATCATGGTAAGCAGGTAGGGTAATATATGTGAAAAAAGCTTTAAGCTTCGCATAAAATAATCTTTTTGGTTATATCCTTTAAATTGATTCTTCTAGCGTATACAATCAATCGACAGTTGACAATTCTAGGGGATTGAGTAGTTTTTCTCATGCAGTATGAGTAGTATTTTAGTAAAAAAGAAAGGGTATTTATGAAGAAGCTTTTATTAGTTGTGTTAATGATGGGTGCTGTTGGTTCAATGCAAGCTAAGTATGGTTATGATACAGCTGCAGCAGTAGGAACGCACCTTAAGAGTAATCCTATAAAATATACCGTAGGTGTAGCAGCGGTCGTAGCTTTATATGCTTACCGTGGTGCGCTTATGGGAATGATTACTAAGCAAATGGAGCAATTTAAGTTCCGCTCTCCTCAGGAAGAAGAAGCAAAATAAACTTCTAGCTTATTTATATCAATTTTTAGAAGCTGCTTTCAAGGTGGCTTCTTTTTTTTTATACTCATAATATGAAGACACGATTTTTAACATACTTTTTAATGTTTACTTTATTGTCAGGCTGCTTAGCTTTAGGAGCTGTAAGCTTTATCTGGCATAATCATATAATAGATTTTTCTGTTCTCGAGTATTATAACCCGGGAAAGCCATCCATCTTACTGGATGACCAAGGCAATGAGTGGGCACGGTTCGAACTGGATCGACGTGATCCATTACCATACTCAAAAATACCTAAGCATTTGATTCAAGCAGTTATTGCCACTGAAGACAGAGACTTTTTTAATCATTTTGGTATTTCTATTAAAGGGATTGCTCGCTCAATGGCGGTGAACTTATATAAACGTAGATTTGTTCAGGGTGCGAGTACCATAACCCAACAATTGATACGTCTTTTATTTTTTGATGCCCGTCAAACGGTGAGTAGGAAGGTTAAAGAGCAAATTGTAGCATTGCTAGTAGAAAAGCAATTCACTAAAGAACAAATTCTACAAACATACTTAAATCATGTGTGTTTTGGATGTGGCATCTATGGTGTTGAAGCGGCAGCACAGCGGTTTTGGTCCAAGAGCGCACAAGATATTACTATCGGTGAGGCTGCAATTTTAGCTTCAATATTGAAACATCCATCTCGTTATTGTTTGCTAAATTCTACTGAAAATGTCCGCAATAGACGTGATACTATGTTGAATGTAATGGTACAGATGGGATTTATTACGCCAGAGCAATGCATCAAAGCAAAAGCTGAGCCGATTGAAGTTGTGGCACGTAACACCGTTCAGGTGGCTCCCCATTATAAAGAGACAATTCGTATTTTCCTTGAAAAGGAAATTGGGAAAGCGCGTCTGTATTGTGGAGGCCTTACTATACAAACAGGCCTTAATAGACGCACTCAAAATGCAGCATCAAAATATTTTAAACTTCAATTTAAAGCATTAAAGGGTCGTTTTTCTGATAAGATTGACGGTGGACTAATGAGTATTGATCCTCAGACTGGACAAATTAAAGCCATGATTGGAGGTTGCAGTTTTGAACAATCTAAGTTCAACCGTGCATTACAGGCTCGACGACAAATGGGATCAATTTTCAAACCACTCGTATACGCTTCAGCAATCCAGCAAGGAAGTTCGTTTGCCGATGTGGAAGAGGATGAACCTATAGACCTTCTTTTTGAAGGAACAGTTTGGAGTCCTCGTAATCATACCCGTGCCTTTGAAGGTGACATGACTCTTGCTCGTGCACTATCAACATCAATTAACACCATTACAGCAAAAACATTCTTACGGGCTGGGGGCAATAATGTTGTAGATTTGGCAAAAAAATGTCATCTTTCTCAAGAATTAGAACCACTCCCATCATTATCGCTCGGCTGTGTAGATGTAACGATCAAAGAGGCAATAGGCGCATTGAATGTTTTTGCTAACGACGGAGTCTATGTTGAACCGCATCTGATAAAATGGGTCAAGGATGAGTTTGGAACGAAGATTTATAGATTTGAACCTCAACGTGAGCGAGTTATGGAACCTCGCGTTGTAGGGCAGGTAGCGAAGGTCTTAAGCATTGGTATCATGCGATATCTCAAACAATACAAGGTTGCTGACTTTAAATCAGAAGCGTTTGGGAAGACTGGGACGACGAATGATTCACGGACTTGTTGGTTTTGTGGATCGACACCGCGCTTGATGACGGTGATTTATGTCGGCCATGATGATAATAGTCCGCTCGGTGATAATGTGTATCCTTTATCCACCATCTTTCCAATTTGGTTGAACTTGTATAAAGCTATTGAGCGTGATGCTGAATCGTTTGTGTATGATCCATCGCTTAAAGAAACATTAATCAATTGGAAGACGGGGGATATTGTATCCCATGCCTATAACAAAGACATTGTTCCTATTTATACCTAGCTCAGTTGTTGTGATATTTTCATGATCATCTTATTATCTTGCTCGAGTACGTGAAATAGATTTGGATGCGCTTTGGCCAGAGCAGAAGCGTTAAGCTTTTGGTGGTGAGTTGTGGCTGTTGTTAGAGGAATAACAATGCATGATTTTTCAAAGAACACGATTTCGGCTAGGATGCCAGCTCCGGCACGCGTGATAATCAAGTCGGACAGTGCATAGTAATCAGCGAGCTCGTTGGTGTAGGAAAAGGTAATAGCTGGTATTTTAAGATTACTATAAAAACTATCCCAATCGGTTGATGTATCATTTCCAGTTTGATGGATGACCTGCCATTCTGTTTTAACTGCAGGGTTAATTTCTACAATTTGTTTGATTAATCCGTTTAAAAACTGTGATCCTTGAGATCCGCCCAGTATAAATAATGTTTTTCGAGCTGGATCGAACTGGTGCTTTTTATATACCGGTTGTTTATCAATGATCTTATCAGCCAGCTGGAATCGGACAGGGTAGTTTGTTTGTGTACACTGAACTTGGTGAAATAGCTTTTGTGTTGAAGCAAAACAGACGTGCACTTTTGTTGCAATACGACTGAGGAGTTTGATTGCCAATCCTGGCTCGACATTGAGTTCATAAAGTTCGATCGGAATTTGTAAAACTTTTCCAGCAAGACAAACAGGAAGTGCGATATAACTTCCCGTTGATATAATTTTTGTTGGTCGCGTTTTAAAGAGGGTAATAAAGCTTGTTATGAATGCGATTGCAAATTGGAACAGGAATTTGGGGATGAGTAGGATATGCTTGTAGGGGACATTGATTAAGGAGATAAACACGGTATGGTCCAGTGTGGCCTTGGCCAGAATATCTTTATCAAGGTTATGGTTTTTAGCAAAAAAAACCTTTTTATATTTACTATAATCATTATTGGCTATAGTGAGTGCTGGGATGATGTGTCCGCCAGAACAACCGGCGACCAGGGCTATCGTTTTTTCTTTTTGTTCCATGATAATATTTTTTTCTGCCTATGGCATCGAATTAAAAATTTTTTTAATACTTCGTTTAGTTCGGGATCGTCTATGGTATCGAGGGCCTTGTTTTCTTTATCCGAAAGCTCGACTGGAATTGGGGTATAAGTCTTTTTAGTAGAGCCTTTGAGGTTGGGGTTTTTACGATTAACCTTTTTAAAACGTAGCTGTGTCACTTCTGGCTTGTCTAAGGCGTCATTGATTTTATCGAGTAAGATATTAGAAAATAAATGTAGTTCCTGCATCCAGTGTGGATCATACACGCCGAGGATGACGGTTGTTTTGAATATTTTTTCTAAGCGGACGTGCTGGCTAAGGTTGCCAATAATGGTCTTCCAGTTTTTGATAAGAAAGAGCTGCCACGTTTGTTGTTGTGGCAATGCTGTTTTCATAAGAGAGTCGATGAGGCTGGCCATATTTCCTACTGATATATTGTTTTATTCATACTTTAACATTTTAGATCAGTAATGCGATGAAAGCAAACAAACTATATTTAGCTGAAGTATTGATTTTACTTTTTAGTGATTGATATGCTTAATATAATGAAATTATTTATATTGGGGGTTAGAGTATCATGAAAAATTTTATTAAACTTTTTATATTATTGTTATTAAGTTCGCAGGTTACTATTGGTATGTCTAGGGGTACTCATGCTGAATCGGCTAGTCGGGGTGGGCGTGGATTACGCGTGGTTGGACCGGCTCCACGCATGCGTAGTAAAGGAACGCAGATGCCAGAAGTTATTGAGCAGCAGTTTGGGATGGAGTTGCCACGGGTAGCGATCGTGCTTGATTCTGGAGCAGAGCCTCAAGGTGGACCGCTTTTATTGCAGTTTGGGCAGATGATTGCAGACAAGGCGGCACCAGTCATTGTTGATGGATCTGTATTACATAAATTTTTTGCATTGAGAAATTGGAATGAGTCTTCTGATATAGAGATAAGCAGTCGTGATTTAATTCAGCAGGTACGGAATCTTGCTACCAGAGCAAAAGAGTTGGACCAATTCTTTGAGGCTGCTGCTGTTACTCACAAAGAGTTATTCGCTGAAAAGGTTCGTGAACTCGGTAGTATTGTAAACCCTGCTGATCGTCAAAAACTAGAAGCGCAACGGGCAGAGATTGATCGGTTGTTTACACAAGAAGAGGCTAAGTATCTTAAAGAGCAGGAGTCGATACAGGAATCTTTGAGAAAAAAACTAGATACCTATAATGACCGTAAAGGTAAAACTCCAGAGTTTGAGTTTAATTACTTTTTAAAAAGTTTGAATTTTGATATTTCTGATTGGGATGTTTATCGCCATGATACTGTTGATCTATTTTTATTCATTCCTAAAGGCTATCAAGCTGATTTAAATAAGAGTATGAAGGCCAGTAGTGCATATAAAAAATTACTGCCTCAATTATCACGAGAGCAACGGCGAGAAGAGGATCTACGTCATCAAGCCAGACATGATGATCATGATTATGTGGATCATAAGGAATTAGCTATACGGCACCGGGTTTCTGATATAACTGTGACGATTGCCGATAAGCATTTTCTTTCAGAAGAGCTGGCTACAGGCTTTAATCTTCAGGGGCTGACTAGTGTTGATTCTATTCAACAGTTGTTTACTGAAGTGGGCTATAACTGGAAGTCCCGCTTTTTTAAAAGAGGAGCCAAGCCTGCTATAACATCTCAAGATTTACAAGATATGTTTATTAAGGGTGACATGGCGACGTTGAAACCTGTATTTAAACCTTTACTTGTATATATGGTCGGGTATGGCACTACTAAATCAGAAAAACTAGTGAGTATGCAAAGTAGAGAGTTTTATAACTTTATTACAAAGTTGGCACCTTTGATGCAAACCTTATACTTTGTTAATTGTGGGGATAGCAATGTTCTATCTACCAGGACGTTGCATAATCAGCAGGCTGATGTAATTGCGGGTAGTATTGAAGAGCCGCAGGTATATCGTGATATGGCTCTTTTGCCTAATATTTTAGGTAAAGAAGAACTCCCTTTTAACCTTACTAACTTTTTTGCAACATTAGATATGGCAGCCCAATGGAAACGGAATGCGATGAATACAATTAACAAAAGTATTCGAGAACATGCTGCGATAGAGGGTATTGATCATGCTGCAGTAGAGGGTCAAAAGGTTGATGGTAAACTAGTTATATCGCAAGAAGAATATATTCGTCGAACTCGGGATGCATGGGGCCAACAACAATTATTCTTCTATTCAAGGTTACGCGAGGCTGTGGATTTTGCGACGCCAACCATCAACAATAAAATGGTAATGGCTGGAACTCAAATTCCATTTATTTGGGATAGTTATCGTGCAAAATTCTTACCTTTAATAGGGGCTAAAGAAGTGATAGTGGATAATCAGCATAGAGCTGCTAATGCTTCAATAGTTATTACCGATAAAGAAAAAGTATTTTTTGAGATTGCTAATGTTTCTACGGTTTCCTTGCTTAATGGCAGCAACACAGCTCCATCATTTATTTCACTGACACCAGCCGATGAGCCTCTTACGGTTATTAAGGCTATTCAAATGGATCATGTTACCCTTAAACAATTTTTAGAGCAGTCTATATTCTCATTAGATGTGTTTGCTGAAAAAACATGGCGAATAAAACAGTTAGTTCTTTCTGATTCTCAAGGCGCTCTCAAGTACTACCAAGACGTTACCATTAAGCATGCTCCAGTATCAGCAGGATGGATTTCAGGGGCTGCAATGCAAGGGTCGGTTTCATATAAGGTGATGGAAGACGGTAGTTTGAGTTGGTACAACGTTGACTGGAACTTTAAAGAAAAAGAGTTTGCAAACGAGCGAAAAGAAAGGGGTGCTTCTAAGGCGTGGAGAGCAGATTATAACTTATTGACACAGCCATATCAACATTGGGCTGATACTTTGCGCAGACGTGATGGATGGGACAAAAAGGAAGCGCAAGGCGGAGCTTCTGATCTTATGCGGACCATAATAGAAGCAGCTATGACTCAACGTGATGCTGCATAAAGATTGAAAGAGCTTGTTTTTGTCGGTGCCGATTGGCTACAATTGATTTAAATAATAAAGGAGATTATCATGACATGGTTCTTTTTTGGTGAAGCGGTTTGGGAAACGATATCCTTGCTTGCTATATCTTTATTTCTAATTTTCCATTTTGTTCATTATGTTTCACGGAAAAAGTTTGCAATGTTTCAACTCTTGATCGGTCTTGCCGTTGTCCTATTTGGGATTATCATGGCGGTTAAGCTGGGACACGTTGTTCCATCATATCGTATGACCGCTGCAGTTGATGCGATATTGTTAACGGCCATGGCATTGATTATATTCGACTTTATTGTCTTGTTTGCTCGTGCATGTGGTATGGGCATATCACCAAGGCTAGAATCACTGTGCTTCTGGGTCATTGGGGTATGTTATGTCGGAGCAAGTATCATACTGTTATCAGTAGGAACACCAGATCAATTAATGCAATTAGATCGCATTACAGATGTTCTTTTACAGCCGTTCTGGATCCTTGTACTGATACGTTTGATCTTTTTGTCACGTAGCCCAAATGAGCCTAAGCCTAGGGTTTAATAAGCAGCTTGAGTGCCAATAATAGACCAAGGCAAGCAAATAAGATTCGCATAAAGATTGTATAACTAAATTGGATGACGCTGTCTCTGCCCCAGAGTATGAGCAATATAAACAGCAGCGTGCATCCTATGTATAACACTTGGTTAATACGGCGCATGCGTTCTGGTATAAAACTGTTTTCATAAACATTGGTGAGCAGGTCGCCAATCGTGGTTAGTATGCTCGAGGTCAGGAGTACGCAGACGTACATAATGCTGCCAAGGCGAATGAGTTGCCACCAACCAACTTGGAATGGAAAAAAGAAAACAATGAGCACCAATATCCCAATGAGTAAAACATTGGTTCTGATTTGCAAGGTCCCTTTACCAGAAAAGTAAGCGATTATATAAATTGCAAAGGCGAGTATAAAGCCTAAGGCAAAGCTTACTTGCAGTAAATCAATTCCCATAAAAAACATCCTTTTCCGCTATTCCAATTATAAAAAATACAGTATGATAATTATTAACACGTGCTTCCGCACGTTCTTGCTAAGTCTATAAGTTTTATTTTTTATGACAATCGGATTATATTTACTATGAAAAAATTAATTGTTCTCTTGGGTTTAATCGTAGTTTCTGGACAGATTACTGCTGGAGGAAATGGTTCAAAAGTGCTTTCACCAGAAGAGTGTAAACGTATTGGATTGGAGCTACAGAAAGAAGAGCGCGATCAAGAGGCCATTCGTAAGGCAATGAGAGTGCATCTAGATTTTCTTTGGGAAAAAACAATAAGTGAGGTTCCATTTATTTCGGGGTCTGAAGGAGGAGAAGCTGTTCGTACTCCTACCGAAATACAGCGGACGTTGTTGGCTGGTTTAGCTGAGATATATGGTAAAAGCTATCCTGACACAAAACAAGCACTATTTTATCGTGATGTGTTAGTGCCTGCACAGTTAGCGGAACAAGAAGCGTTAGAGGCTTAGTAGTAGATTTTTCCAAAAAAGAGAGCTACTGCCTGGCATTGGCGTCTTGAGCATTGCTTGCTCTACTACTGCTAATTTTTTTTGAGTTTCTTGGGTTGCGTTATGTAGGTATTGTTTGCTCAAGAAAGAATAGAACTGTTCTAAAAGATCACCACTTTCATATTCATTTAATTTTGCTTTATCTAGTTCTTGTAGAAATTCTACCGGACTGATCTGACGTGGTGATGTAAGCAAGTTTAATAATGCAGAATAGCTTGGATGTTCGTTAGTGGAAGAGAAGCTAAACTCTAGACACCGTGACTTGATAGTCGTTAAAAGTCTATGCTTATGTTCAGTCGCCAAAATAAAATGGTATCCTGGTGGTGGTTCTTCAATAGGCTTTAACAGCTTGTTGGAACAGGTTTGCCCAAGGGCGTCAGCACGTTGAATAATGAAAAAGAAATGTTCATTGTCGTCTAACTGCAAGGATATTTTTTCAAACACCATATCTAACTGCTCAACTGTATACGTAGACTTTTCTGGCTCTAGCCACATGGTTGCATAATGTTCATGATACTGAATATTACGACAGGAGGTACAGGAACCACAGCTATTGTTGGGACAAAATAGCGTTTGTAGAGCAGAGTGAATTTTTTCTGTAACCGTATCGGTATTGCCTGTCCACAATTGTGCAGATGCTAAGATGGATTTATTGTTCATGATTGATCTGCTTAAGTATAAAATCTATTGCGCGTTGAGCTAGTTGTTCTGAAGGTTCATTAGCGTCAAGTTTCAAAACATTATCTCGGTTTTGAAACAGCTCGTCAAACCCGTTCTTAGCAAGTTGCATGAAATCTTCTTTTTCTTCTTCAAATGAGGTGAGTGGTTCAGCTCGAGCAAAGACTCGCTTAAATGCTGTTGCTACATCAAGGTCCAAATAAAAGATGATATCTGGTTGTCGCTCATTCATGGCCCAGTTATTGATTTTTTTAATAGTGGGAATGTCTAATCCGCGGCCATATCCTTGATATACAATCGATGAATCGCCCATGCGATCAGATACCACTATTTTTTTTTCATCGAGTGCTGGGAGTATAACTTGTTCTGAATGCTGTGCACGGTCGGCAGCAAATAAAAGATACTCTGCCTTAGAGCACACTTTAGGAGTTCGTGGCGTTAGAACAATATCACGTATGAGTTGTCCAATAGACGAGCCTCCAGGCTCTTTGGTTAATAGATATTCAAAGCTATGTTCATCTAACTTTGTTTTTAAATTTTTGATGAATGTGGTTTTACCGCAGCCATCAATGCCCTCAACGACAATGAGGAGTCCATCTTTAAGTTTGGTCATTTTTCTTTAGTAAATAAAGGTTATACTATATCTATAATAAGTGTGATCTATCAGCCATAAATGTAAAGTGTTTTAATGGAAACTAAACCGCGCATCACTCATTTAATAACGAGCCTCAAGGTGGGTGGTGCGGAAGCATTACTTGTAGACCTTGTTCAGGAACTTCATAATGATGGGTATAGAAATCAGGTTCTCTATTTTTATGATGGCCCTAATCGCCTACTATTAGACAAGATGGGTGTAGAGACTGTACGGATTTCCGGATTGTTTAGGCTCTATGATCCGATTTTTTTTGTTCGCCTGGTTAAAATGGTCCGTGCGTTCAAGCCGAACGTTATTCATGCATCATTATGGTCGGCGAATTTATGTGCTCGGGTAGTAGGTCGGTTATTAGGTATTCCAGTCCTGTGTGCTATTCATTCCAATACTAATTTAGCGGGAGCCGGCAATAGAAATAGTCGTTTTAGAACGGTTATAGATCGTGTGTTAAAATACTGGGCGTCTCGGTATGTATTAGTATCATCACAAATGGATTCTACGATTTTACCGGCAAAGAGAACAGTGGTTATACAAAACGGTGTCCGTGTTGGTTCATTAGCGTCGAGTCAAAAGCTGATGCACTCATTAGATCTTAAAAACAAATTCGTTGTAGGGGCGGTAGGGCGGTTTTGTTCAGTGAAGAATTATGCTTTATTGTTAGACTCGTTTGCGTTGCTTAATACCAAGTATCGGGATACGGTTTTGGTACTGCTTGGGCAGGGTGAGTTGGAAACCGAGTTGAAGGATCAGGCCAAGCGGTTTGGTATTATGGATAAGGTTCGATTTATACATTCCAATAAAGCCGTCGACTATTATTCTTTGTTTGATTGTTTTGTTATGACGTCATGGGAAGAGGGTCTTTCAATTGCTTTGTTAGAAGCGATGAGCTTTGGTGTACCTCCTGTTGTGGTCAAACCGGAGGGTGTGCATGAAGTGATCGAGCATGACACAAATGGGTTATTGGTTGGTCATCATGATAAAGAGCTTATTGTTCAAGAGATAGAACGCTTACTTGTCGACCCTGTCTTGCATAGACAGATTGCAATGGAAGCGCAACAGACTATTCAGCATCAATTTAGTTTCACCAAGATGGTAGACTGCTATAAAGAGCAATACGCTCAATTGTCTAACAACTTTATTGATGTGTAATTTTTTTGAATATATACTCATGACAACATTTTTTGTTTAAAAAAAAAGGTTTAGTTATGCAAAAACAAATAAGTATTTTGGTTCTGAGTTTCCTTTTGATTTCTTGTGATACGTTGTTAGGTGCAAGACCACAGTCTGGAGATTTTGAAGTCAGCTTTGGAACGTCGACAGATCTCTATGCTATGACCGCAGTTTTTTACTACTATTTACATAAGAAGGTTGAGCAAGGTCTTGAGTCGGGGTATAGGGTTGATCAAAGAGTAGAAAAAAACGTAAAATACTTTCAAAGGGCGATAGTGCACTCATCTTCACTCTTGATTAGGGAAGCAAGTTCAAAAGAAGCGCTTGGGTTTTTGACCTGGGAGGTTGTGGATGATTATTATGGAGAGATTCAGCACTGGATTATTTCTCAGAAGGGCTTGAATGGGCTTTGTGCGGGGCTTTTATTTGATAAGCTCGAAAGGCATCTACGAAAAACCCTTGGAAGTGTTCGAATTTCTATGCTGAGACGTCAAGAAGCAGGGATACGCTTTCTTAAAAGGCGGGGTTATGTAAATTCAGGCCCAGATGAAGCTGATCATAATTGTGATATATATATTAAATCACTCTTGGCCTAAATAACAATCTTGTTTTTCCTTTTTAAAAAGCCATAAAGGGCGCCTTTCATCGGATAACTTTTTTTTTAATCATCTTTCTATTGTAGAATTACTATGAAGTGATATGGTAATGTATCGAGAAAAAGGTGGTGAAAATGAAACAAATTTTATTATCATTGGCATTTTTGATATTCAATATCGGTGCTGATACCTTATATAACACTCTTCCGCTGAGTTTTCATAACAGGCGTTCTTATATCGGCTTGGTACAAGGCGCAGATGGTCTTTGGCAAGGATTGCCTCAAGATGCTTCTAATAAAACAGCATCCTGTCCACAATTTTACAACCTTATTGGTAACTACTCATTTTCATTGGTGGGAAGTCCCTATGTTTCCGAGTGCGAATTTATGGAATCTCATAGCGATCAACTTCATGGCCAAGATTTTGTGTGGGTGGACGTACAATGGCTATTTAACGCGTTTTTTACTAATCGACAGCTGGTAAGATTGCGTGATGGCCGGGAAATTTTGTTGAAAAGCGAGCTCTTTAATGCCTTACGCACAAAAATGTCTATTGAGCGTTTACAGCAGCTACTCCCGTCTTATGGTGGCGTCTGCATGGTTGACGTTTGTTGTAGGAAATCCTGAGTGAGGATAATCTAATTTGATTTTTTTGTTGAAAGACGATATTATTATTTAAGTAAGATTAAAGGAAAAATTTAATCTTTTTTAACCAAGATAACCTCCATTTCCCCTATCCTAGACTTTCTGTCAGGGTGGGGGAAATTAGTTAATTATAGAAAAATATGATGGATAAAAAACTATTATCAAAGCTAATGCCACACCGCAAGGGCACTCTTTTTTTCAATGAAAAGGGTGAATCGTTTGATAATGTTTTTGGTCATACAGCATTAATGTTTTTACATTTAATTAAGAACTATTCCTCTAGAAAGCCAAAAAACAAAGAAAAGTGGATCGAGACATCGATACCGGCAACTCGTAGTCAAGAGCTCGTTTTAACATGGATAGGTCACGCAAGTTTTTTGATTCAAGTGGATAATGTAAACATTCTTGTTGATCCTACTTTTTATAGTTCAAGTTGTTTTTTCCCACGAATCATGCCTCCCGGAATAACACAGGACAACCTTCCTCCAATAGATTTTGTATTACTGTCGCATAACCATCGCGACCATATGGATCGTAAGTCGTTGCGGGATATTATTAATAAGAATCCAAGGGCGCAGATTATGGTACCGATGGGGGACCGTAAGTGGTTTGGGCGTTATGGCTATAGTTTGGATCTGGTGTCAGAGTTTAATTGGTGGGAGAGTATTAACCTTCCTAACATTAAGTTTACGTTCTTGCCAGCATATCATTGGTCTCAGCGTTGGATATTTGATCGGAACAAGTCGCTTTGGGGCAGCTGGATGATTGAGGTTGGTGGTCAGACCATCTATTTTGGTGGGGATACGGCTAACTGGAAGCATTTTGAGCAAATTGCACAGGAATTTCCTCGTATTGATGTTGCGTTGATGCCAGTCGGTCCGTGTGAGCCTCGAAACTGGATGGAAAAGGCGCACTTGAGTCCTGAACAGGCTGGTAAGGCTTTTTTAACATTGAATGCACAGCACTTTATTCCAATGCATTGGGGAACCTTCTTTTTTGGTATTGATTATTATGAACAACCAATAGAGCGTCTTTTGCAATGGTGGAAGAGTAATGAGTCACTTCTTGGAACTAAACAGCTTCACATTAACAAGATGGGCAAGCAGTTCAAGCCGCAATCAAATATTTTCGACCTTGGTAAAACAATCAGTAATATTCTCGAAATTTAACCTTATAAGTTTAAATGGTATATTAAAAGGAGTATTGGAAAGTGAAAAAAACCATATTATTTTTATCAGTATTAATGATTGTTGGCCTAATTTGGAAAACCAATGTAATAAGTATGGGATCTACTTTAGCTCAAGACCATATAAAACTTCCTAATGCAACTATGCGGATAGTTCCAACTATTAATGGTAATGTAGCGATATGGGACTCTCAATCATCGGGTCCACCAGTGATTTTTATTCATGGTAACTCTTCATCGGGAAAAATTTTTAAGAAACAATTTCAAGAATTTGGCAAAAATTATCGCTTGATTGCTATTGATTTACCTGGTCATGGAGAAAGTGAGCTTCCTACTGATATTTCTAATATTACGTATCCGGGTCTTGCACAGCTAATTGCTGAAATAATTGAAAAGCTTGATATTGAGAAAACAGCGGTTGTTGGATGGTCTTTGGGTGGAAGAATTGCATTTGAACTTTCTCATATTATTCCAAATAAAATTCAAGGAATGTTGGTGACTGGTACCGCTCCTATAGCCGTATCTCAAGGAATAAAAAAGGGATTTACTCCTACCATTATACCATTCACTCATTTTGAACCTTCTCCTATTTCTGAAGTGCTCGGTTATAAAAAGCAATTTACGAAAGATCAGGGACGTGAGTTTATGGGCTTGGCCGGATTTAATGTAGATAGTCCTGAAGCTAGTTTTATAATAGATGATGCAGTTAAAACTGATGGTTTTGTGCGTCATCATTTAATTGAATCTTTCAATAAGGGGCAAGCAACGGACAACCTTGATATTGTTCGTAATATGAGACATCCACTTGCAATGGTAGTAGGTGAAAAAGACCGAGGTGTGAACCTTGATTATTTAACCAACCAAGTCAACTACGGTAATTTGTGGAAAAACAAAGTTCACACTATTTCAAACGCTAATCATGCCGCATTTTGGAGTGATTCACAAGAATTTAATTCTATACTTAAAGTTTTTTTAAAAGACATTTATCCTTCATTAACTGTATAGCCAAGCCTTAGCAATGGATCCTTACTGTCCGTAAAAATCTTTAGATAAGTATGCACGTCCTGAATCACCACAAATAAATACAGCAAGGTCGCCTTCGCCCAATTTTGACTTGTATGCTTCGACAGCATATGCAACGGCGCCACTACTAGGTCCAACTAATAAGCCGTGCTTATGGGCAAGAATTTTGAGCATTTCGATAGCTTGCGCATCGCTTACCTCAACAAATTCATCGATGATATTGTAATCAAGAACTTCTGAATCAAAATCGACGCCCATGCCTTCAACATCGTATGGTCGAGGATGGCCTTTTGTTGCTCTAAAAGAGCAGTTTGAATCAACGGCAATGACTTTTATGTCGGGATTTTTTTCTTTCAAGTAGGTTCCAACTCCGCTGACGGTACCGCCAGTACCGGCGCCTGCAAAGAAATGAGTTATTTTACCTTCGCTTTGTTCCCAAAGTTCGGGACCCATGGAATGGTAATGCGCGTAACGGTTATTTATATTGAAATATTGGTTAGGCATGAATGAATTGGGGGTTTTTGCGTGCAAGGCTAACGCTTGAGCATGATAGTTTTCAGGATCGTCAATCATCATGGTAACAGGACAAACAACGACCTCTGCGCCATATGCTTGCAAGGTTTTAAGTTTTTCGGTACTGATTTTTTCTGCCACTGTGATGATGACTTTATATCCTTTAATCGCGCCGATCATGGCTACAGCGATTCCTTGGTTGCCTGATGATGCGTCAATAATGGTGCCACCTGGCTTGAGATCACCGTTTTTTTCAGCTTGTTCGATCATATAAAGAGCGGAACGATCCTTAACACTTCCTCCAGGATTGAGATATTCCAGCTTGGCATAGATGTTGGCATCTGAATCAAAGGGTATTTTCACAATTGGGGTATGTCCAATAGCGTCAAGAATCGACTTGTACTTCACTGTTATTTCCTAATTTTTTACTGCAAGAGTTTTTATCTCGTTTAGAATACCAACTTCTGGACGATTGATCAAAGTGAAAGCTGCTTGTAAAGGTCAACGTGTTGCGAGATCATGGATTCTTCATCAAAGTCAGAAAGATCTTCATTGAACGCACGGAGTTTGGAATAGAGCGGCTTGTTTTTCATAACTTCTAACATGCCGTCGGCTAAGTCGCCCCAGTGACCTTGTTTATATAGGAAGCCGTTATCGCCATTGCGAATAATATCATGAATGCCGCCAGTATTATAACTAAGAACCGGTAGCTTTAAGAGTCGTGCTTCTACAATTGCGCATGGAAGTCCTTCCCACAATGAACTAAGGACAAATGAGTTCCAAGTGAGCATGATTGGCGCTACTGAGTGTCGCCAGCCGTGAAGTGTTATAACATTGTTAAATTTATGTTCTTTAATCCAAGACTCAATAGCAGGACGTAATTCGCCATCACCAATTATTTCGAGACGTGCTTTTGGATTTTGACTAAATACTTTTTTAAATGCTTTGAGTAAGTCGAACAAGTTTTTTTGTTGTTTAAAGCAAGCAACGGTGCCAAAAACAAATTCTTTTCGGACTGGAGTTTTTTTGATTTCTGTAGCCGGAATATAAAATTCTTTTGATGGAACTGCAGCACGGATAATGCTACTTTTTTGTACAAACTTAGGAAATAGTTTTTTTCCTGTTTCTACATCAGTCGAAGATACACAAACAAAATGAGTGGTAATTACACTAGTGAATAGTTCTAATAAGTAGATTCCGAGCCAGACTAGTAATGGTTGATGTGTATGAAATCCATAGCCGTGCACGGTGTGGACTCTTTTTTTTATACCAGCAAAGAATGCTGCCCAGCGGCCAACTAGCCCTGCTTTGGTACTATGGGTATGGACAATTAAATTGGGATTAGTTTTTTTCAGTTTTCTTAAGGTGCGAACAATACTGAAAAAGTTTTTAGCTTCATGCATTAAAGCGTTCGTGGATACTTCACGCTTCATGTTATCCAGTAAGATCGAGTTGGGAATTCTTTTTGCTCGAGCGACAAGAGGACCCTCGGTACCAGAAATAAGGTACGCCTCATTGCCATTTTTTTGTAGTTTTTCAAAAAGAGAAAGACAGATTTTTTGTGCGCCACCTAGTTCGAGCTTGGTTATGATGTAGACAACATTTACTTTGGGATTTTCAGAGTTTTTTTGCATGATTCTACTTTTCTGTATTGAGCTACGTTATTTAATAAATAATAACAGTAGAAGTGCGATGAGCAAACCATAGATTGCAAATGTATCAATGAGACCTTGCGCAATAAGGCTTGTACGCGTGATTATTGCGTAATGTGACAAATTATATGTTATTTGCTTTGCAGCTTCAGCAGCGGTTCGTCCAGAACTTATACCGGGAGCGATATTAGTAATCCCCACACAAAGTCCAGCTACAACAGTGAGTAATGATTGCATTGGAGAAATTGTAGCGGTTGTTATTCCAAGAATGAGTAATGATGTTAGTAATGCAAAAATAATAGGTGATTCGATCATTGCTTGGCTAATGAGTGAGAATGTCAAAATTGAGCGATAGGTATTTCTATTATTGCCTAAAGTTTGACACGCTGATCGTGCATAAATACTTTGTCCGTATGCTGGGCCAATAGATCCTAACCCTAGGCACGCACCCGCACTAAGTAGTGCTAATGCTTGACCAAGCGTTTCTACGTTGGTGGCTTGAGTATTAATCATAACTGCAGTAATAAAACCAAAGATAATGGGCGTCTGAATGATTGACATTGTGATGAGCATAATGTTCATTATTTTATTACCAAAGAATGGTTGTCGAGCTACAGATAGACATGCTTCTCTTGCGGGTAGAGCAGATACAGCTCCTACGAATAGTGAGGCAATCCCGATTGAAAAAAATATTCCAAAACGAGCAATGCCTGGATGAAGAAGTGTATTATCAAATCCTCGTGTCGACATGAGCATCATCAATGCTACCGTTAATCCAATAACCCCACCAGTTTCGGTTAAGGCCATTGCTAAGATAGAAATTTTGGAAATTTCTTTTTCTGCAGATGGTTGTATATATAAAGCTTCCATAGCTCCTTGTGCAATGTAACTAATGCCTAAACTAACACCTAATGCACTACACGCTATGGTACCGCCAATACTTCCGTAATGGAGAAGTGATCCTAAAGTCATACTATTCCTCGTCTTCAGTTTGGACACCTAGAGCAAGATAGGTGAGCGACAAGATTGAAAAAACAAACGCTTGAACCACGCCGGTAAAAACTCCAAGAAACAAAATCAGGACCATGTTAAGTCCGGATATTATTCCAATCATTTCAAGTATAAACACACCACCAATAGCGCTATGGTATAACTTTCCAATAATTAGACCGCCAAATATGTTTCCAAACAGACGGAATGAAATTGACATGATACTCGCGAGCTCTCCAACAATATTGAGTGGCATCATAAAGAAGAAGGGTTGAAAAAATTCTGATATATATCCAAGGATTCCATGCACGCGCATGCTATTTACTTGTACATATACAAATGATGTAATACCAAGCGCGAGAGTAGTGTTAAGGTCGCTTGTTGGCTCTTCTAGGCCGGGGATGAGTGCAATGGTATTACATAATACAATGAAGGTGAAAAGAGTAAGAACAAATGACGTATGAGCAAAAGAATAAAAGCCCAGCGTTTGATCGGCAAGCTCTTTAAACGTGCGTACAAATGTAATGAGCCCAAACGAAATAATATCATGGTTATATCGGAGTGCTATGTTGCATGCCACTACGAAAAATAGAATAAAGCCAAGAACAATCCATGTATAAATTAGAGTGTCCATATTAACGAGCCAGAAAGGATGTGTAAGACCGAATCGTGAAAAAAAATCTACAGTGGAATCATTAAACAATTCAATCATTAGAAAATTCTTTCTTGCTTGAGGATAACGCCCCAAAATCCTATTATAAAAAATACCATACTTATTATAAGATTAAGTGATGTTATGAGCAAGAAAAAAGAAAGAATAACTGCGAGAACCAAGAGACGAACCATTTCTCCAGGGATTGAAATTTTGGAAAGAAAAAGGCTTCTCTTTTTTGTTAGATAAAAGAGAAGCCCATATCCGAATCCTAGACTGGTACCAAAAATAATTGAACAAACGATACTACACACTAATTCAATCATGATACCACTTAATTAATTAACTAAACTTTTTGATGCCTTTAAGGTCCCAATACTCGTTAAGGATAGAACGAGATCCGGTGACAACCAAGAGGCCTTGTCGTTCATCAACACTTTTCTTAGCAATGTCATATGCATCAGCAAGATTTTTTGCAGCCTTAGCTTTAACCTTAATGTTTTTGACATCATTAGTAATGGCATCAACATCCCATGTATCTTCTGCTTTATCATAAGCAAGAGGAGATTTTTTGAGAGGACAGAAAATAATTGAGCCAGCTGTCTTTTTAAAGAAATAACGAATTGCTTTAAGAAACTCTTGTGTGTGCAATGCATTATCTTCGCAACCAATAATAATGGTTAGGCCTTTAAGCGGGTGTTGATAATGAAGTAAACGAACACCTAATAAAAGATTCTTGAATGCATCAAGGTTATCTGAATTATCGAGCAATATGGATGGTTTTTCTTTGTTTAATAATTCAAAGCGACCAGGCAATGTTGCTTGAGTTTCTTTCCAAAAATGTTCGATTGTTTTTTTCGGGTTAAGTTCAGATTGTCGCTTTGCTTCAAGGGTAGGTCTTCCACGTTGACCCTTAGGCTTAACCAGAAGGCTGTTGGCAACAAAGGTTGCATTTTTAGTTGCATGATGTTCTACATAAAGCTGTGCAATTCGCTCAGCTAATGCGGCACATCTGCCATGAAGTTGTTCAAACGGATATGACAGGGTAGCAAGCTTTCTAATAGGCATCGCCCATTGTGCTTTTTTCTTACCGGTCATGTCTTGCATGATCTGTAAGTTCAGCTTACTTTGATCGGCTGATACAACCCAGCTATCTTTCTTAACCGCGGTCATGATTTCTTTAATTAATAGGTCAGCATCTTTAGATGATAACTCTTCTTCATTGCTAGTGAGTCGAGTAACTGCCATCACGAGTGGATTACAGATAGTGATCGGATCCCAAGATCCGTTTAGTGACATTTCACATAACGCAACTTCAACATCATTTTTCTTGAAGTAAAGAAGTGCTGTCATAACAAGTAGGTCTTGTGCGTGAGGATCAAGTCCAAGCTTAGCTGCTGCATTAATAACTTCATTTGATAAGTCTGCAAATGTCTTGTTTGCAATAGTTTCATTATTCAATGAAATTCGCTCGTTATATGTTAACAAGTGAGGAGAATAAAACCCACCAACTTTTAAACCTTCTTCTTTAAGAAGTTGTGCTGTGAAGTTGATGGTCAGACTTTTACCATTGCTACCACTTACAAACAGTGCATGCATTTTTTCAGCTGGTGATCCCAGCGCTTTATCTAATTTTTGAATAGTTTCTTTACTCTTGTCGATCAATGAAGCATGCCATTTGCTGTCGAGATATTCTACTACTTCAGAATAACTTCTATTTTTTTCTGGGGTGACGACTTTTGACGGCCTTTTTTGTTTTGAAATGTTCATTGCGATTCCCCTGCACAGATATAAATTTTGAAATTTTAATAAATCCTTTATACTTTCAATATAAATCTCAATGTTTTAAATGTCAAAGTAAAAATAAGACGAATGCCAACAACGAGTTAAATTTCCAAACTGAAAACAATTGCTCTAGGGGAAGAATGCCCTAAGTAACGGCTTTTTGGGCCGTAGTTATCAATGAGAAAACATTGTCCTTTATAAAAGTTAATAAAATTGGTGAGATATTAAATTGAGTTAAGAAGGAGTTGCTATGCATGGTAAAGGGTTCACTCTCATTGAATTAATGATCGTTATAGCAATTATATCCTTTTTGGCTATGATTGGTATTCCCAACTATATGCGCTTTGTGGCAAAGTCAAAAAGAACGGAAGTTTACTTGAATTTAGGGGCACTTTATGTTGCTGAAAAGGCTCACTGGGCCGAGCATGGTACTTACTCGGATAAATTGACTGGCACTGATGGTATTGGCTGGACTCCCGAAGGAGATTTTCTATATACCTATGGTTTTGCGGGTACACCTGATCTTAATTGTCATCAAGGGAAGTTAGCCGGACCTATATCTGCATTAAATGGAATTACCCATGCTAATCGTGAAGGCTTTGTTGTTGGTGCGGTTGCCGATATTGATGGTGATGGAGTACTTGATATTATTACTATGAATGATAAACATATTATCAAGATTGTGCAGGACGATTTGAACTAGGGAAGATGTTCCAATCAATTGACTTTAATGCAAAGGTTTTTTTACGCTGCCTGCAAAGATTTTATATAAAGGAGTAGGTTGTGGTGAAGTGTCAAAAATTTATTTTTACTTTATTGTTTTGTTTGTTAGTAAGTCAGTCCAGTTTAGCTAAAAATAAACCGTGGACTGTTATGGTTTATATGGCGGGAGTTAACTTTCTTTCTCCTATGGTAGATCGTACACTAAAAGAGCTAATGGCTATTGGCAGCAATGAGAATGTAGACATCATTGTTCAAGTACATCAGCCGGATGAAAGTGGATGGTTTTTTACAACCAAAAAACCTACAGTACTCTTACATGTACAACGTGGTAAAACGGTGGTATTAAATTCGGTCGATGTTAAAAATGGGATTACTTATGATAGTGCTGATCCGCAAACGTTGGTTGATTTTTGTGGGTTTTGTAATGATAAATTCCCTAGTGATAAAACAGCATTGATTTATTGGGGCGCAGCCTCGGGGTATGGATATAATCATTTAGAATCGCCACCAGCCTACAAAGAAAATAAAACTCGAGCGTTAGGGTATGATGATCGGCATAAATCATTGATGAGTGGTCCAGAGTTTGGTGAAGCCGTCGAAATGATAGCGCAAAATTTGAAAAGACCTATCGATCTGATTGGTTTTGATACGGCTTTTATGGCTTCAGTTGATATGGAATCAGCCCTTAGTCAAGCATGTAAAGTCATGGTTGCAACTCCCGGTGAAATCAATGCTTTAGGATTTGAGTATAAAAATAGTTTTCAAGTTTTTGAAGACGGTTCACCCTCCTTAGAGGAGTTGTCGGTTAGCTTGGTTGAATCATTTAAGAGTCGCTTTGAGCCGTCACATGACTACACTCTTTCAGCATGTTGCTTGACTGAACTTGCTGCCTTGGATGATACTCTTTCATTAATTGCTATAGAGTTAATACAGTCCTTGCAAAATCAGGATAAATATTTCCTCAAAAAACTTTTGGATAAATGTTTTACACAGAATAAACAATTAATTTTTGCTAATAATACAATCGATCTTAAGTATTTTATTTCGACCGTTTATAATGGCCTTGGAGAACCGAAGTATGGCTCTAGCCTTAAAAGACTAAAGCCACTGCTTTCAAGGGCTTTAGCTCAAGTTGATCAGATTGTTATGACTACTGCTAACAGTGAACAAATACAAGATGCTTGTGGTTTATCCATTTACTTTACTCGAGGAAAAATTTCAGAAACGTACTTAGACTCACCGTTTGGCCATAGTAAGTGGGCCCAGTTTCTTCAAGTATATGGAAACTGTTGATACTGAATTATTTAGGCTTCTTTATTGGCTTCAGCATCTTCCCTTAATTTAGCACTGATTTTATCTGCGTGTTGGATTATTAATCCTCCCGTAGTGTGATGGACTCCCGGTTGTTTTTTATCCATGTATACAAGAGAGGTTGCAACAATTCCTGTCTGTAGAGTGTACCAGCCTGCAGCTGCCATTCCAACTCTATGGAGTGTGCGAACTGGTGCTTTAGGGACGCGATAACCTATAGCGCTAGCCATAAGGGACGCGGCTATATTTCTATCGAGGCGTAAAAGGTCGTTTTCAACTTTAGTACATGCTATACCTGCGCCGGCTCCAAAGCTTCCTACTGCAAATAAAAGGTTTTTTACTGCGGGAGTAATGGGAGAAGTAATAGATGGAAGAGTGAATAATGTTAAAAATAAAAGTTGTTTATTGAGAGTCATTTTTTAAATCCCTTTGCTGTTCGGTTACAAATTCTTCTAATGTTGATTCTGGGTGTTCTTGTTTCCAGAGATAAAAATCTCTAGAAAAAAGGCCTACTGCTGTTCCAAACCAAGCTACGCTAGCCATACCGGTTTTACGAATGAACCTAGATTGGCGCGGTTGTATGGCAAATCCTAATACTGCCATAGTTAGAGGTGTTGCGACCGCTATTCCTTCTTTTACGTTGTCAACTGCAGGTATAGTTCGTGCAGCAAAACCGGTAGCCACGCTGCCAGCTGTCAATAAAACATTTCGTGCGGCTGGACTGATGGGGGAAGTGAAGACTGGAAGAATTAATAATGTTAAAAATAAAAACTTTCTATTGAATGTCATTTTTATGCCTTATTTAATTTTGTAGTTTACTAAGAAAATATATGGACTTGCGTTTGGGTATTCGGTTGCCCACTGTTCATACTTTTCTAACAATGTTGGAGTTTCATATGCTTTCAAGAAAGATGGCACAGTCACGTCTGGGTCATTCAAGCAAGCTTTAACAATCAGGGCATCTGAATTTGTTCCATCAGAGCAGGTTGTATTTTTTTGCAGATCAACCGTCAGGGAGGTTCCCTTATTGTACTTACTCCACTCTAGAAACTTTTCATAGAGAGTGTCGGGACATTCTCTAGCCCAAAACACTGATTTTGGAAGTAAGACTCGTTCACCTCGCTTTTTCCATACTGTTCCATAATCTTTTAATGGAGCTTCAGGATTTTCGGTTTTCCAAGAGTAATAGTCTGTTAATACAAAACTTACTTCCAAGGCGATTCCACCAAGGTATCCTTTTCCAAGCCTACGTAATAGGGGAGTAGAGGGGGAAGTGAGAGAATATCCTACAGTGGCGGCGGCGGTAGCCATTCCTGCAGTAAGACCTAGTTTACATTCATCTGATTTAGTTGGGTATTTGGTCATACTAGCGCCAAAGGCTGCAGTACCAGCAAAATATAAGAGTTTTTTCAGTGCTGGTGGCATAGGAGCAGGCGTAATGAAAGAGGGAATACTTAATGATAAAGCTACAAGTAATAATGATTTATTAAGTTGCATGTTGGTTTCCTTTGTTAGGGCTTATAGAATGTAGGGAAAATGGAGATAAGAACGAAGGTAAACTGATCAAAAGGCTAAGAATGATGAGTAGCTTTATTAGCTGCATGTATGTCCTTATGATGATCAAATCAACGTTGTTTAAACATATAGTAGATATAATAGTAGAGTTTTTATTGGAAAAAACAAGCTATAGAAATAATCGCAGGAAAAACGCGCTAAAAAGTGAAAACAGGATGGAACCCCCAGCTAGGAATGGACCAAATGGGATTGGTTGAGACATGTTTTTATTTTTACTGATGAGTACAAAAAACAAGCCTATAATACTGCCAAGCACTGAGCCGATCATCAGTGAGAACCACATCCCACCAATACCGGTAAAGCTTCCAATCATGGCAAGAAGATCAAAGTCACCTTCACCCATGCCAAGTTTTCCTGTTAATAAATAAAATAATTTAGTAATACCAAACAGAATACCATAGCCTAATAACGCTCCGAGTATTGAGTTTAATACTGATATGGGTAGTAATCCCAAGAAGCTGAATAAAACTCCGATAGGGATCAATGCGATGGTTACCCATCGTGAAATTAACATGGTTTCAAGGTCGGTACGTATAGATATTATTAATGCTGCAAAAAAGATTCCATAGCCAAGCCAGTAATGCATTGGAATTTTATAGAACAATGCAATAAAAATGACTGCTGTTAATAGTTCTATGAATGGATATAACCATGAGATAGGTTTTTTACAATGTCGACATTGTCCATGTAATACTGTCCATGATACGACTGGAATTAAATCAAACCATGCAATTGCCTTATGGCATTGAGGGCAACATGATCGGGTTGATTGGGGATGTTCAGGATGAACGAGGCGATAAGCCATACAGCTTAAAAAAGATCCTAAGCATAGAAATGCTACAACCAATATGACAAGGGCTGCAACCATCAACTTAGTTATCCTCTGTTGTCTTGATTTTGTCTAATAGTGATTCGACTGTTTCTTGTTTTTCAAGTTGACTATCAAATACAAAAACAATCTGTGGAATACGACGAGAACGGATGCGTTGCGATAATGCTTTACGCAATGACGGCTTGAACAGTTTTAATTGTGGTAACTGTTCTTTAAAGAACTCAATTCCCTTAGGAGAATAAAAGTAAACACTGCATAAACCTTTATCCGGAGAAAGAAGGACTTTATTGATAAAAAGAGACTGAAAAGCGGGATACTCTAAAGAAACATCTAAAAAAAGCGTTGAAATTTCTTTCAATAGCAACGCTTCTTTTTGTTTTCTTTTTATATCAGATACTGAAGAATGCATGATTTATATTTGACCTTGAGAAGCCATACGGATCATGTTCTGTTTGATAGCACGGATAAGGCGCTTACGTCTTTTTTGTGTAGGAGGTTCGAAGTAAACACCACGTTTCATATCACGGATAACGCCTTCACGTTCAATCTTTTTCTTTAATTGTTTGAGGGCACGATCAACATGGCTATGAACCACTACTTTTACGTTTGTTACTTTTGTACTCATTGGAAATCAACACCTTATCGAATATATGATTATCTAGATTATTTATACTAATTACAACAATTATACCCAGTTACGCTACTTTTGTCCAGACTAACCTATTAGAAGGTGAATTCGAACGATCCTGCATAGGTGGTAGACCTGAAGGCACCTTTTCTCTTGTATGGGATCTGGGCACCGAAACCGAGGAGCATATTAGGTGAAATGTCGTAGTTAAAGCCTATATTGAACACTTGGACTGAAAATCCACTCACACAATCAAGCTGACCAGGCATAAACAGAGCCAATTGGGCTGCAGTATAGGTGGTAGCGTTACAGCTAGATGAGTCTTGGGCCAAGGAGAAAGTATCCTTTTGGTGGCTCATATAGCGATATTGGAAGTAGAATGACAATGAGTCGAGTGGTGAGTCAGATCCAGCAAGGAAGTGATAACTATTAAATCCGATGCTGCAGTCATAGTTGCTACCAGGTTTACGACATATATCCACCTGACATGGGAAGATTCCTGATTGGTACAGATCGCTTGGAACAGCTCGTTTATACTTTTTCGAGTTAAATGCGGTATAACCAGCGGCAAACGAGAAGTTGACCGTTTCATAGAAATCTAGAGATAGGCCGCCACGAACATACCAGGAATTATGACCGTTATTACCAGCTGGAATGGCAAATGCTACATTAGGCGCTGTTGACTTAGCAACGTTCAAACTACCACCAATGACAAACATTGGTATAAAGAGGAACTTTGGCCACTCGCCAGCATGGGCCTTTTTATTCATTTGGAATGGATGACGCCAGAATAGCTCGCCATACAGATCTTCCATGTCGGTCTTACGATATGGACAAATATCAAGATCAATAGCATGGGCAATGTTTTTCAGCTGTGACATCACATTATTAGTTATGGCTTGAGTCACACCTTGCCAACTAGTACTAGATACATTAGTAGTTGCACCGTCAATGTACTTAGGTGCAAGAGGGTTATAGGCAGTTGCGCCTGAAGTTTGGTCAACAAATGTTGGACAGAATGAAATATTGGATATCCCTGATTTGACAGAGAAGCCAAACCCGCCACAGACAACACTTTCAAGTACAAACCGAACACCACGCTTGTTGTATCGTCCTTCAACATTAAAGTAGCCTAAGGTCTTTTGGAGTAATGTTTGTGATTGTTGAGTTTCTAAAAGGTTGCCAATTGAGCTAACTTCAGAAGGAACAGCAGAAGATGCACCAAAAACTAAACCAATTTCGGTATTAAGGTTATTACCAATGGTAGTCAATATTGGAACAGAGCATGGGAGTGAGTTGGTATTTGCTGTGTCATTGAGTAATGCGAGCATGTTCCATTGGCCTTGAAGGTCACCCAATTCTGCTTTTTCTCCACAGGTATTACGACCGCAACGTGAACGTTGATAAAATGGCGTTATGGTAACACCCATATGGCTTGGTTTTTGGGTTTTATGCTTCGACTTTATATATTCATTTTCATTAATACCTAAAAGGGCGTACGGGTATTGGGTAGTATAGACAGGGAGTGGGTCATTGTTGTTTAAAGTAGTTACATCAGTACCGGAGAGACTATGAGTGGATGCTAGCAATACTACTAAACATATTTTGTAGAAAGAGCTCCATTTTTTCATTACTGTCCTTTGCAAGGCTCTGCCTTTCTATTCAAAAGTTTCCATTATCGATACCTTATAATATCAATTTCATCACGTCAATGACTGTGCAAACTTTTAGTGATTACTCTTTTGCTTTTTGTTATACTGTACCTACAAAATATATTTTTTTCAAAGGTTGATTAATTATGGCTCTTTCTCTCTACTACCAAGCACAAATACCTAAACAATTTGGGTGGTACATTACCGCCATTTTACGAAGCTACGATAATCTTGCTTTCGATCGTACTATTGATGTTCCTAATAATATTTTCGAATTCTTTGTTGCTCCTGATAAGGAAGAAGAATTTTTAGCTTTCATGCAATTGATGAAAAAAAAAGGGGCAGCCCTTAATATTCAAAAGCTGCCCAATCGATTCTTAGATAATTAAAAACTTTCAGGTGATGTTTTTTTCATCATACTGCTGATGCTGTTTCTTCTAATAAGAGTGCATCTCTTTCCATTTGTTCTGCAAGTAGTTGTAGGTAGGCGCTTCGTTCGCGATGGGGTGGATGCATGGTGAGCAACTTGTATAACATGGGAAAAGTTTGGAGTACAGCTCCATTCACGCTTTCTAATTTATCAAGATTTTCAAAAAATTTGGACATAGCTCGAGTATGGTCTACGCCTAATATTTGACAAGACTCTAAGTCAGCCCGTTTTTCAGCTCTTACCATATAAAGTGCTGTAAGGATCCATGACCAAGATGCTATTGCCAACCCCTGGGGTATTCTTGGAAGTTCTCCTTTAAAGTAAAGGTTGGCCAGTATGCCAATAGTAGGAGTTCCCAAAAGAATTAAGCTGCCTATTAAAGCATCATGGTTGGCCAGGTGCCTTCCTTCGTGTCCAATCATGCCTTCAATGACGCGCAGTTCATACTTTTCTTGTACTTGCTCTTCTGTAAAACCTTGTTCTTCATTTGCAATAATTGAAAACCCCTGAGTATCATTCATAATGTTTGTTTCATAAATCATCCATCTTTGCACACCGTTGTATTTGAATGTGCAACCAGCAGCCATTATCATGCCCGGCATATCAAATGGATAACACCTAACTGATTGTGGGTTTTTTACTTTCACTCGTTTTAAGATTGCCCTAACTTTAGTGCTCATTAATGAGTGATCTTTTTTTAGAATGGTTAGATCTGATCGCGGAACATTCAAAGCATCCTCTGGTTTAAGAGATGGTTCCAAGAGATCAAACCGTTGTTTGTCTTTTATCGAAGGAATATGTGATCCAAACATAGAAACCTTCAATAGGGCTGGTGCTGAAAAAGCAAGAGTTGTTCCAAGCGCCATATTGATGCCATCTATGACTGAAATGGCATTAATATTGGCAGTGCTCACTGTTATCGTCAAAAAAATTAGTAGTTTTCTAGTGTGTGCCATTTTTTAGCTTTCATCATTTTATAAATTAATTTTTGTTATATTTCTACAAAATGATGAAAGCTAATAGTAACTTTTTTAGAACAATCCCATTGTTTGTTCATAGATACCAGCAAATGCTGAGAATAATATAATGATTGCTGTTAAGAACCCGATATAAGTGATAGCACTCTTATTGTATTTACTCTGTAGTAATGCACCCATGGTCAATATATAAGCGATAATAATTGATGCTGCAACGAACGGGAAAATTAATCCAAAGTTTGGTTTTGGCAGGTGACATAAAATGATTGGAACCCCAACAATTAAGACACTGGTACGAGAGTTGATAACATTTTGTTTTACTAATGATTGAATCCATGATGACTTCATGTTTTTCAATAAAGAAAATGTTAAACTACCTGAACTCCAGATCATGGAGTGTAAAACACCACTAATCGCAGAAACAATAGCGATATTAATGAATGGTAAAACCCAGGTGCCAAAGCGTAACACTTGTGCAAGTGCTTCGGTTATTGGAAGGTCTGGACGTGTAAATATTTCAGATGGGATTGCAAGGATGATGGATCCTACAAACAAAATATAGAGTAGTCCTACAATTGATATTGCGTATGCAAGTGCTTTAGGAATATTCTTTGATGCATTTTGCACGATTGGAAAGAGTGATGCTGCAGATTCAAAACCAAACAGCCCAAAAATAAATACCTGCATCGCTTGTAAAACTCCCCAGCTACCGTGTGGTGCGAATGGGAACAAATTATTAATATCAGCATGGAATAAACAAATAATGGTTGTAGCCGATAGTGCCAATACGGTCATGGTGATAATTATATACTGGACCATCTTAGAGATCATAACACCCAATAGGTTCAGGCCTGTAAGTATTACCAATAATGCTAGCCCAAGACCCCATGGGGTTCCAAAATGGAGAAGCTGATGAGCATATCCGCCAGCGATATCTCCTAGGATGCCGCCCATAGCGATGACTAATCCAAAGATATATAATCCTGCGGCCACCAGACCCATGCCGTGACCGGCCCATGATTTAACATACGCATAAAATGAACCCTCAGCTGCGACAATGGATGCTACGCGAGCAATCGACATTGCCATAAACCAAACTGCCACCACCACAAACAACATGCTTACAAAGGCAGCAGGGCCGGCCATTGTAGAAAGTTGAACAGGTGTTCCAAAAATACCAGCGCCCATCATACAGTTCATACTGATGATTGTTGCTGTAAACAGACCAATTTTCTGGATCGGATCTGAGGATTGTTGGGTAGACATAGGGTTTCCTTCTTGTTATGAGATTAGAAAAAATATTTTTTTAATTACGCAAAAAAAGCTTGGAAGCGTGAAAGCGCTTCAGATGAACCAAGGATTGAAATAACTGAACCGATGTGCGGCCCTTGTGGGCTACCAGTTAAAATCATTCGGATGATAGGCATCATGTCCGAAAGTTTAATTGATTGTTTTTTACTTTCAGCTTTAACGGTTTGCAAGAAATTTTCTGGATCTTTTAAGCTACCAAGGTTGCTGACTAAGATCTTGGAAATTTCTTCCAATGGTGCATTCGGCTTGACTGAGCTGACTTGTTCGGATGTTACGACCGGCTTGGTAAAGAAAAACTGTACAGCAGGAACGATATCATTCAAGGTAACAAGGTCGCTTTGAACAATCTCTACCAACTTAAGGAGTTCGTCCTTATCGCGCCGAGAAGCATCATCATAGTTTTTTTCCAGGGATGGCATGCAACGTTCAAGTAGTTGTTCTGGAGAAAGTGAGGCAATCCATTTATGGTTGACCCATCGTAGTTTTTCCACATCATACTTAATCTGACTGGTGGACGAAATATGATCGAACTTATATGCAGCAATGATTTCATCCATGGACATAATCTCTTTTTGAAATGAGCCGCCAATGATGCTGAGATAATTTATAATTGCTTCATGCATAAATCCAGCATCGCGGAGATCTTTTAATGAGAATCCAAAATCTCTCTTAGATAGTTTTTTACCGTCAAGGTTGCACAAGATTGGCATATGCCAGAATGTGGGAACATCTGCGCCAAATGCATGATATAAAATAACTTGGTTAACTGTATTAGATATGTGATCATCGCCTCTAAATACATAATTCATCTGCATAGCAATATCATCGACACAGTTGGCAAAGATAAATGTAAAGCTGCCATCTTGGCGAGTGACCGGAAAATCAGAAAAATGAGTGAGATCGAATGTCATCTTTCCATGACCAAGGTCATTAAAGGTTATTTTCTGATCATGATCGATAGCAAAGCGCCAAATAAATGGGGTATCACTATCAAGGTTGGCCTTAATGTTATCCTCAGATAATTTTAAGCAAGCCTGATCATATCGTGGTGGCTGCTTAAGAGTAATTTGTCGCTGACGCTTGGTATCCAACTCGGCAGCGGTACAAAAACACCGATATACCGATTTTTTAGCAATCAACTCATTTAGCTGTGTTTGATAAAGATCAGTACGTTTTGATTGAAAGTAGGGTGCATATGGGCCGCCCTTGATTGGTCCTTCATCATAATTAAGGTTCAACCATTCCATATCTTGTATAATTTGGTGACCTTCAGGATCAAAGTCTCGTTGAGGATCAGTATCCTCAATACGGAGGACAAAGGCACCATTCTTTTGTCGTGCAAAAAGAAAGTTCATCAAGGCCGTTCTAATGTTTCCTAGATGCATGATCCCTGTTGGTGATGGTGCGAATCGCACACGAATAGGGCTTTCTTTGGTAATTTTATTATTTTCTTGCACAAGTCGTCCTCAGCACTATACATTTTAAGCGATTTATGTATAGTGTAGCGCAAGAAACAAAAGTCGCCAAGCATTGATTCTTTTTAAAAAAGGAGAGAACTAAAATGAAGCAGAGTGTCCAAATTGTGCTATCCATCTCGCTAGAAGATTCTAGTTTGAAAGATTTTATCCAAAAAAGTGCCGGAACGTCTGGTATTGAGGGGATGGCATTCATTGGAGATCCACAAAATATTCAAATTGTTGCCAATGGAGCATCAGATGCTGTGGATAAGTTTATTGACTTACTTTATATAGGAGCCGGCAGCATGAAGCCGGAATCGCTTTCAGTTGAACCTTATTTGCAGGTTAAAGATTTTAGGGGAATATTTCGAGTGATTGAATAAGGGCTCATCTTTTGCCATAAATATGGATAATAGTAGAGAATCGCTTTTTTGATATACTTAAATTGGATGTCATATAAGTAGTTTTTTAACATCGAGTAGATGGTGCTGTTATCTTTATTTTCTAGAAGATTAACCTCAGTTTCCATATTGTTTTTCATTGGGAGTTTTTGTTTATTTACTCAAGCTCAGGTGATAGATATTGATTTGTCTCTAAAAAATTATGAACATTTTTTAGAGACAATTCCAGAATCGTTTTATTGTGAGCAGGTAAAAATCGACGCCGATGTAAACAGTGATTGTCAGCCACTATGCTATTTGATTGGTATACAGGGCAAGACGATGGTGTCTAAAAAAGATATCAGTAAGGCTCTTTTTTACTTAAAAAATACAGAGAAGTTTGAACGTGTTATCATATCGCTTGATGAGGATGATTTTGGTCATTACGAGCTTTCGTTTTATTTATATTCGTATTGGACGTTGGCTAACTTTTCCTGCACAGGGGTTTGGTTTGGTAAAGAAAAGATCAAAAACCTGTATGGACTAGAATATGGAAGAGTATTTAAGTCAGAAAAGCATGAGCAAGCTGTTTCGCAGATGCGGGAAGAGTTTTATCAAAAAGGCTTTTTAAGCGCTCAGATTCATGAAGAAATTCACAGGGATTACACTGATAAAACCGTTGATGTTACCTTGAATGTCGCTAAAGGTATCCGTTTTACCGTGGGAACCATTTCATTGTGTGTGTTAGACGATGGGAAGGAGTCTAAAGAAAAACAGGACCTCCTGGAGGCTATTCAGTTGTATACATTCAAGCAGCTTGAGAATGCTTGGTATAAACAACGAACTCTTGATCACATCAAGCAAGAAGTACTTGCTCATCTCAACCGCGAAGGGTATCCGTTTGCCCAGGTTTCCTACAAAAACAATATTGATTATGAAGAGTCTAAGGTCAATCTTGTGTTACATATCCAGTTAAATAAATATTTAAAAACCGTGATCAATGGCAACCGTTTTTTTTCTCAGCAGCAACTGCAGGAACATATGATGAGAGGGTCAGAGAACTTATGGCCTATCTCAGAACAGGTGTGTGTTCATGAGATCAAAGAGCTTTATCAACAAAAGGGGTTTTTGGATGTTGAAGTTACCCATGAAAATCAGGTTGACCTTTGGGTTTTTTCTATTGCTGAAGGGCATCGTTATCATTTGAATGATGTTGAGTTTGAAGGAGTGGAAAACTTTAGTACACAGCGATTACGCAAAGTTTTTAGTCCTTACTTAAAGCGTCCTTATAGCGAAGAAGCTGTTAATGACGCTATGGATGCGTTGTTATCAGTGTACCTGGAGCAAGGGTTCTGGGATATTCAAATCCTTAAAAAGAAGTTTATTTGTTTTGATGATCGGCAGCTACGATTAAAGCTATTTATCAAGGAAGGCAACAGGCGCCAGTTGATGAGCATTGAAATTCCTGAATTTCCTGACCTGGAGAGTAAGGGCCCGTTTGCTCGCTTTAAGACTGTGGCGTTGCCTGTCCCGTTTAAGTTTAGTTACTTGAAAGAGCAAAGAAAATGGCTGTTACATCATTTTAAGCAGCATGGCTTTAAGTCTATCGTTATTAAGCCAGAGCTTCATGAGTCACAGGATGGCATTCATTTGGAGTGGCATGTCCAATTAAAAGACCAGAAGACGTTATTTGGCAAAACGGTAGTAATTGGGTCATCAGGTGTCAATGTTGAGCATATATATCGAGAGCTGTGTTATTCTCAATCTGATCTATGGTCAAAAAAGAAACTTGAACAAACCTTTGCTCGACTCAAGGACGTGGGAATCTATGAAACGGTGAGTATTTACCCACTATCGCATGTCGACCCGTCTGGAGAGCAGCCGGTAGCGATTCGGGTTATAGCCGATGATCCTTATGAGATTAAGGTTAGGTTTGGTTTTCAAAATGTTAGTAAGAACTTTATATTTCGTGATCGAGCGACTTATAAGATTGGTGGCACGTTCATTTATAAGGACGTAACGGGCAATGCTGATCAGATTCGTATCGAGGGCGACTTTACACGGTTTTATAGGATCTCGGAGGCCTCTTACTCTGTTCCGTGGACTTTTGGGTATCCTATTAAAACAACAGTTAAGGGGTATTGTAACAAGTTTGATCAGCCGGTGTACATTGGAAGTAAGCGGACTTTATATCGTGGGCGTAACAATGGCGCACTCATTTCGTGGCAGCAAAAACGCATGGATCGGTATAGTGCGCTCAACTTGGGACTGGAGCACATTAAGATTGATCAGCTGTCTGACCGGTTAGCGCAGGCTATTGATTTTCTTCCGGCATTGATCAATAAGTGGGTTCCCTACTTGAATTTAGAGCCAACCTTGTTTATCGAATCGTTGAATGACAAGTTGTATCCATCCAAGGGTTTTACAACCTTGGTTTCATGTAAATGGATGTTACCATTGGCCCATAAGGCAGAATATTTTTTCAAGGTCATGGTCGATCAGTCTACATTCTTTCCTATCAGCCGTGCTGTATTTGGGATGCGGGTGCGTGCTGGTCATATTTTTACCAAGAATTTTTGTGAGATTGTCCCGCCAGAACGGTTCTACCTGGGTGGCCCCAACTCTATTCGCTGCTATTTACCCGATTTAGCGCCACCGCTAGGTAAGCTGAAGATGAATGACTCTGAATGCTGTTTTCCACAGGGTGGTGGAACCATGGTCAATATTAACTTTGAGATGCGGATTCCGGTTATCCACTCAATGGCGGCCGTAGTCTTTAATGATTTGGGTATTTTAAGTAAGCCTATCAACCCTGATCCAGCAGCAACAAGCTTTCAGGGATGCTGTGGGTGTGATGAGTCTCAGAACTGGTATCCTCAGATTTTAGGGGCAGTCGGGATAGGTTTTCGCTATAATACCCCTATCGGCCCTCTACGCTTTGATTTTGGGTGGAATATCAATCAACGATGTGACTGTGATTCACCCTATGCGTGGTATATAGCCTTAGGGCATACCTTTTAATCTTATATTTTTTTACAATATGCTAAAAAAACCTTATATTATAGAAGAAGTACATTTTGATTATCGAGTCTTTTAAATTGGGGGATTTGTGTTATGGATATAAGTAATAATGATATAGGGCATAAGGAACATAAGCACGGCTTATACGATGAATTTATTTGTCACTTTCCCTATGCTGTTTTTTCCATCACTCTTGGAATTATAATTCTAACTTTTATTAGCACATTTGCAGGCAGGGCGCTTGCACACCAGGCTTATTATGGTTTATTTCATACCTTTCACTATCTGCATATAGTATTTGCGGGTGCTGGAACAGCACTGACTTTCTTTCAGTTTTCACGCAATATCATGAGAGGATTGTTCATCAGTATTGTTTCTCCGACTATATTTTGTATTCTTTCTGATATCATTATTCCATATTTTGGGGGTATGATAGTTGGTGTTCCTATGAAGTTGCATATTTGCTTTTATCATGAGTTGACCAATATTGGAATTTTCTTGTTTGTCGGGATTGCAACTGGATTTATTTTAAGTTTGCATCAACGGCATACAGATTCCAGTTCGTTTTTTGCGCGTTGGTCTCACTTTTTACATGTCTTGCTCAGTTCTTTAGCGTCCATGTTTTACATGGTTGCGAATGGTTTTATTGATTGGATGCCACACGTTGGGTTAGTATTTGTAATTCTTATGGTAGCTGTATTGTTACCATGTACCTTTTCTGATGTAGTTGTACCCATATCGTTTGCGAGGTTAGGGAAAGAATAATGAGCGGTATTCGTTTAGAAAACGTTACCAAAATGTATGGTAATGAAATTGTATTACAAAATTTGAACCTTGAGATTCCTTCAGGTAAATTTTTTGCTTTGTTAGGTCCTAGTGGTTGTGGAAAAACTACCATCCTACGATTAATTGCTGGTTTTGAGCAGGTTGATAGTGGAAGCATTTACATTGAAGGTCAAAATATAACGTCGCTTTCCAGTAATAAGCGACGAGTTAATACAGTATTTCAAAACTATGCACTTTTTCCGCATTTAAACGTGTTCGGCAATGTAGCTTATAGTTTGACTGTGCAATCACTACCAAAAGACCATATTGAAGAGCGGGTCATGAGAGTTTTAAAGACGGTTAATTTAGATAAGCATGCTCATAAAGCTATTGCACAGTTATCTGGTGGTCAGCAACAACGGGTGGCATTAGCTCGCTCTATTATTAACGAACCCCGTGTTTTGTTATTGGATGAACCTTTAGCTGCCTTAGATCAGAACTTAAAAGAAAAAATGTTAGTAGAATTGATTGATCTGCAGGATACGCTCAAGACGACCTTTATTTATGTCACGCATGATCAAAATGAGGCGTTAACGGTAGCAGATCAAATGGCGATTATGAATCTTGATGGTCAGATTGAACAGATTGGTACCCCTAAAGAGGTGTATGAGTTTCCCAAGTCTTCGTTTGTAGCGAGCTTTGTTGGATCGACTAACTTGGTTAAGGGCGCTCTCAAGCAACAGGGGAGCGACTGGAATATTGATGTTGATGGTCTTGGTTCTTTTGGAGTGGCGGCTGATACGCAAAAATCATGGGTCCACGACAATGCTTCTGTTGTCATGAGTCTTCGTCCTGAGAAAATTTATATCACGAAAAAAGGGATGTCTGGTTTTTCTAATATGGTTCGTGGAGAAGTAACGGCGATTATTTATCATGGACGTTCAACTCAGTATATAATTTCTGTGAATGGGAAGTTCAAGATCCAGGTCTTTGAGCAGAATGATGAGCATTTTCCTAAAGAAGTTATCAACTATGATGACATGGTGAATTTATATTGGAAAAAAGAGGATGCACTTATTTTAGAACGTTAATTTTTTTAAGATAGGTAGGGAGAACTCATGAAAAAAATTGTCTTACAAGAAATGCATTTTTTCTTAAGTATTCCTGCGATTATTTGGCAGGTTGTTTTTCTCTGGCTTCCGTTATTGCTGTTAGCGTGCATAAGTTTTTATAGTAAGAGCTATGGCATTTCCTTGGTTCATTATTGGAACATTTGTGATATCTCTCATTTCAAAGTTATCTTTCGGTCATTGTTGTTAGCCTCTGTTAATTCATTCTTATGCTTGGCTTTTGCGTATCCGATTGCTTATTTTTTAGCTTTTCGTGCTCATCGTGCAAAAGATTTACTACTCTTTTTTTTAACACTTCCATTTTGGGTTAACTTTCTATTACATGTTTATAGCTGGTTTTTTGTATTGGAGCGTAATGGTATTTTAAATGATATTTTATTAAGATTTCATATCATTAATGAACCGTTGTATCTTGCTAACTCACTTTTTGCCATTGGGTTAGTTATGTTCCATAGTTATCTCCCGTTCATGGTTTTGCCGTTATATATTATTTTTGAAAAACTTAATTACTCATTGATTGAATCGTCTGCAGACTTGGGTGCGACAGTGTCGCAAACATTTATGCGGATTACGTTTCCATTAACATTATCGGGTGCTCGCATTGGATTTTTTCTAGTATTTATTTTGTCATTTGGAGAGTTTTTGATTCCAACATTGATGGGTGGTGGCAAGCTATTTTTTGTAGGAACCTTAATCTCTAATTACTTTTTATTAGACCAAAATCTAGCTGTTGGTGCTGCGTTTACGACCTTAAGTGGCGTAGTCCTGAGTGGGGCGTTATTAATAGCGTTTCTGATGTTTGAGTATGTGTACTATAAAACAACAAGGGCGCAGTAATGGTAAGACGATTTAAACATATTTTACTGCCCGGCTTTGTATTGGCGATGTATTTATTTTTGTATATTCCGATAGCGATCATGTTGATTTTTTCCTTCAATGATAGTGAGATCGGTTATTTTTGGATTAGCTTTACAACTAAGTGGTACTCACAATTGTTTGAAGCACAAGAGCTATGGTTTGCATTAAAAAATTCTTTAATTGTAGCTGTTGCATCAGTGGTGCTTAGTCTTACCTTTGGGCTGATGGTTGTATATAGCTTGGGCAAACGGTTAGACAAGTTTTTTTCAATTTTTTATCTTTCAGCGATGGTTCCTGAGATCATTATCGCTGTTGGATTGCTAGCAATTTTTTCATGGTTAGTTATACCTTTGGGCTTAAGTGCTCTTATCGTTGGACATACGTTATTAGGGCTAGGCTTTGTTGTACCGATGATCCATGCTCGTTATTCCGAGTTAGACAAAAGTCTTTTGGAAGCGAGTGCTGATCTTGGTGCTTCAACCGTACAAACATTTTTTAAAGTAATCCTACCCTTTTTATATCCGGCATTAGTTTCAGCGGCATTGTTAGTATTTATTATAAGCTTGGATGATTTTCTGATCGCTTTCTTTTGTGCTGGTCCGACATCTCAAACTTTGTCTTTATATATTTTTGCATTGATTCGATCAGGGGTTTCTCCTGTAGTGAATGCATTATCAATGTTTATGCTTGGCGTTAGTACGTTGTTAGTGCTTATATACTCTTATGTAAGCAAGAAATCATCGGGAGGAATGTTCTAATGATGACTAATAATATGTTTTACAGAATTGTTATTCGCATTGCTTTCGTTGTATTTTGGCTTGTCTTAATTGCAGCGTTTGTATATTTTTCTCCGATTCAGAATCTTTTTTTTACTCCTAAGAAATCGATCAGTGTGGCCACTTGGGCTGACTATATTGATGAAGGAAGTGTTAAAGAGTTTGAGAGTGCTACTGGAATTAAGGTTTATATCAACTTCTATGAAAACAATGAAGAGCTATTATCTAAGATGGAGCTTACTAAGTCTAAAACCTATGACCTTGTTATTCCTACCGACTCGAGTGTTGATCTTTTGGTTAAAAAGGGGATGCTAAAAAAGCTTGATAAGAGCAAGTTAGATTTTTGGAACGAACTTGATCCGCGCCTATTAGGTCATTACTATGATCCTAATAATGAATATTCGATACCGTATTACTGGGATGTTATGGGTATTGGATACGATAAAGGCTTTTTTAAACAGCCACCAACTCGTTCGTGGGCCTTACTTTTTGATAAAAAGGTTTCTCCAGGACATGTAGGTATGACAAACGACCCGCGCGAGGTAATCTTGATAGCAGCACAGTACTTGTTTGGAAATATTCATAATTTAGATGATGCAAAGCTGGAACAGGTTAAGGACTTACTCCTCAAGCAAAAAGCTTGGGTAGAATCCTATTCAGATCTGCGGGGAGAGTTTTTACTTTATTCTAAGTCAAGCCCTGTAGCCTTGATTCCAAGCTTTCAAGTTTGGGCCGGAGTGCGGAGTGGACTGTTTGATAACCTTGGATTCTTGTTACCTAAAAATCCATTTATGGTAATCGACAATGTAGCTATTCCTAAGGATAGTGGTGATAATGAATTGGTTTATCAGTTCATTAATTTCTTGTATCAAAAGAAGGTTCTTAGTATTAACGCTGAGCGTCAGGGCTTTTTTGCAGCTCGTAAAGATCTTTTGCAAGAGCGTGATAACTCTCACATGCAAGGCATGGAAGATCTATCTGCACTAGATAGCTTTAAGAGTTTTAGATTCTTTGAGAATGTGATTTCAACCAAAGACTTAAACAGGATCTGGCTAACCGTTAAGGCTGCCTAAGACTGAGTATTATTCAATAATCTCGCCAGTAGCAACCAGCTTTTCATTTTTCTTACCAACCAGTATTGCTGCAATAATCCAGAACCCTATAACACCAAGGCTGATCAAGCTGCCGTAGACAATCAGATCGCTAAAGTTATACTTGAGGAAGTCTGTGATTCGTGATCCAAACATCTTGGTTGTTCGACTTCCGAACATGTCGATCCAACCTTTAGTTTTGAATCGTGCGTCTCGGCTGGTAGGAATATAAAGAATGTCTTTAGCTGGATTATTAATCGTAAAGCTGACTGTCTTAATAATAATCATAGCTCCGAGCGACATGAAAAGTAGTTGATGTATGGATAAATCAAAGTTGGTATAAAGACCTAGGAAGCTTAAGACTATTGCTGCAAAAACAAGAGGATAAATCAACAGACAGCGACGAACTCCAAATTTCCTAAACAGGAACCCAGTTCCAAGTAAAGCGATCAAGAATGACAAGGAATTGGTCGTAATTCCGTATATTCCTTGAAATTGTGAGAAGCCAACTTCACCATGGAAGAATGGGCTAACGTCTGCTAGTGAGTGCATTTGGTAATCCATGATCTGGCTTGCTATATCATAAATAGTAGAGATGGTTAATATTCCCACGAGGTATGGTTCGGTAAATAATAGTTGAATGCCGGTCATAAACCCTTCAATAAACCCTTCTTTACGATCTTCTGATTTATGAGCTTTGACATTGCCGATCAATTCGTTTTCTGGGATAACTTTCATAAAGTGACGAATAAGTGGGATAATAATACTGATTGCTAGTGCTGCGATTATAAAAAGAATCCAAGTTCCGCCTAGTTGTTCTGTAAACAGGTTTAATGCGGATCCTATGATCGCCCCGAGTTGTCCGCCCGCAATGATCAATGGGAAGCCCTTTTTTGCTTCATCATTGGTAGAGATACTGACAACAAAAGACCAGAACAGGGTAATAATGAGAGAACCAAAGCTTTCAGTGCCGAGGTAAACCAGCCAGCCAGTAGATGCCAATACAGTTTTTCCAAGGCAGGCACTGCCCATGGTTAATTTGATACCTAATAGGATCCCAATGGCTGCAAAAAAGATAGCATACCCGGTGCAAATGATATAAAAGAGGGTTTGTTTTTTATAGCGATCGATTAACTTTGAGTAAATAAGAATGACAACAATGATCATGAGTGGCGATAATGATTTAGCCAATGGCTGCATCATTCGACCATGGCCGCATGCCCAACCCAGCTCAACTGGGAAGGCAATCTTGTACATAACCGTGTCTTTTAAGAGCCTCATAAGCCAATATACACCGATGATTGTGAAAAAGCTCAACGACAAGAGCCCGAATTTTTTAGTTTCGTGGTCATTAAGATCTGGGAAAAAACGTTGTATAACACGACTTATCATTGAGTAGTGCTCCTCCATTCAAAACAAATATGGGATTGGTTACATCTAATAATAGCATATTCGGGGTACGAGGTCTATAAATGTAGGCTGAAACAGCAGATTCTCAGTTTATGAATAGGAAATGTGGAGTGGTTGAGTTTACATGTGATAGAGCAATATTGGCTATGGATAAGGATTATTAGAAAATGATTAAAAAGTAAGGCCTCAGGTTTAACTGAGGCCTTTTAATAAAGACTTTATGCGCAAAATTCTCGAGTGCATTCACTGCGTGCTGCTGCATGGAGATTACGGCTGTTCATTTGTTCAGCCCATTCAGGGTGTTTTTTGAGTGTTACCATAGCATCGATTAAAAGCTTGCGATTTGCTCGTAATTCACTGAGTAGTTCAAAGCATTCTTCAGCAGCTTGACCGTTTCCACTAGCAGAAATTAATAGCTTTTCTGCTCGAATGAGAGCTTGGTCATAGACATCAAGTTGAGCAAACGCGGTAAATAGAGGGAAATGACTGTAGAAGAAGAACTGGTTGATTCGTTTGTAAAAAACAATTGGATCTCCAGCTTCCTTACATACCTCTAGTAAGTGTGGACTTACTGTGCTTATTTCTTTTTTTGCACGGTTGACTTTACCATCCGGTGAAGCTTTATATGAAAAATATTGTCCGATTATTCCTGCAGTCAAAGATGACGTGAGGTACTTGATGATTTCATCTTTTTTGGGTTTGTCGAGGAACTTGTGGTCCAGTCTACCTAATACTTCACCCTCTTGATGACACATATACCATTCATATAACATATACCCAGCTACTGCTGCCGCTCCAAGTCCAAGCATGGTTTGCACTTTTGTCCGAGTAGTAAGTTTTCTTTTTGGCTGTGCATTCTCTGCATGTTGAAGGGTAGGCATCAATAAAACAAGGAGTAGTATTCTCTTCATTTTAATTTCCTTTCATTTGATAAAAAATACTGTCAACCGAGTGTATGATATTTCATCAACCAAATGCAATAAAAAAACCTCCTGGGTTACCAGGAGGTTTTCTTATATAGGGTAAATAGTGAACTATTTTTGTGCCGGAGCTTGTGGCTGAGGCATTACTTTCATCATTTCAGTTTGCATGTCAGTCATGCATTCCATCATAACTGGTTGATACATTTGTCCGATATCAGCCATAAGTGGACCCATCTTTTCAAGAAGCTTCTTACCAAGATCGGTTTGATAGAAATCAACCAGTCCTTGGATTTCATCAGCAGTAAATTGCTTTAGGTAAACCTTTGTAAGAGCTGCAGTGTTATCCTTGAACCACTGGCTGACTTTTTCCATAGACTTTTTGGAAATTGCTTTAACAGTTTTGATTTGCTCTTCTGTAAGACTTGCAAACATTGGGCTATTGTCAAACATGTTAGAGATGCCGTCACAAGTTTCTTTACTGAGTGTTTGTTCGATCATCCATGCAACGTTTTCTTCAACCTTGCTTAATTTAGCATCAGCGAAGGTGAAAGAAGATACGGTAAGTAGTGTAACGAGAAGTAGTTTGTTGTTCATAGTGAACCTTTCATATTATGTTTAAGAACTATTCGTATTCGTTATAAGATTCTTCAATTGTAATGTCTAGTTTTGCTAACTCGCTTTCAAATTGAGTGCTCAAAAGAGCAATCTTGGGTTGCATTAACTCTGATACTCTTAGCATCATTGGTCCCATGCTATCAAGCATCTTTTTTCCTAGAGAGCTTTTATAGTAGTTGACGATTTCTTGAATTTCTTCTTCAGTGAAATGATCAAGATAGATTGTTGTAAAATCTTTAAAATGCATTCTAAATAACTGTACTGTTTGATCTAAAAATCTTTCTGCAAGTTGCTTTGCTCTCGGATCAGTAGCCATTTGCATTGCTAAGTCAGGTTGCGATGCCATAATCTTTTTTAGGTTAGCTACCACAGAATTGGTAAATGTTTGGTCAATGATCCATTGTACATTAGATTCCACCGGTGACAGCTCTTGATCATGTGCATAGGTAATGGTTGCTATGGATACAAGGGACAATAAAATGAGTTTTTTCATTATATTTTTTCCTGACTTAAGTATTATAAATGGTTAATTAACGATTGTTATTTACAAATATATTATGTACTGGTGGACGTTTATTTGCTTGATGTGCTTCGTATGCAAGATTTTGTTGTGCCCATGCAGTTTGTTGTTGAGCATGAACTTGAGCCCAAGCAATACGTTCTCGTTCTAATCGGGCTTGTTCTTCTGCATAAGCTTTATTTTCAGAAACCCAATTCGGGTGTTCTTTGAGCGCAATATTTGCTTCTTGGATGTAGAATTTCACTGCTGGAATTTCATCAAGGAGCTGATAGCATTCACGAGCAAACTCTCGATTGTGCTTAGCTTTATGCAAAAAAGATTCTGCCTGTTGTAATTGGGTATGATAACTAGTTAATGTATTAAACGCTTTTCGTAGTGGGTATGCACTATCAAAATAACTCTTTTTTATACACCGAAAAAAACCATCAGTATTATGGTGTACATTTTTGCAGGCGTCTATAAGTTGATGGTCTAAGTTGTTTAGGATGCTTTTTGCACTGTTAAAATTAGCATCAGGTGTAAAGAAGCTCGAAATAAAACCAGATAATAATGCGACTCCAACACTGACGGCTCCACCGATTGCAAGTATTGGCTTAGGATCTTCCGCTTGTTTTTCTGCGATGTAGGCTGCTACTACTGTAATAAGTGCTGGTATTGAAAAACCAACAGAAGTTGCTTTGAGTATTTGTGCTTTAGATTCTAGAGTTGGATGAACTGCACTTACGGTTGGTAAGAGAAGTGCAAGGAGTATTAACTTTTTCATAGAGAACCTTTAGTTATAAATGATCTTCAACGTTTTTTAAGTATATACCACGTCGACAATAATGCAATACCGGCACTGAGGGCTATTTCTATTTGTAATGTTTGTGCGGTATTATAGGTGAGGAAAAGGTTGTCATAATGAGTTTCTAACAGTTAAATAAACATTTTTTGTTATTGAATAAAGGGATGTATCGGTAATAAAAATAAAATAGGTTTAAGTTTTCTCATAATAATCAGTTCTTTAATTCTAAATGATCTTATTTTTATGATGCACGTTAGAATCTAATTATTAAGATTCCTGTTATATCCATGAAGATGCTGGAGGTCGCGATTTGAGGCGACATAGGTATTCCATAGGGTTGAAAGAGACGTCTCTTCTTCATCAGGCCTAGGGGTTCTTTGATGGAGGTTTGATGCTAGCTCCCTTTGAAATTCTTGATTTTGTTGAAATATCTCTCTATAACGAGATGCTCTGTTGCGCTTCCTCATTATATTGAACATTTCTCGATCACATTTTGCTTCTAATCCTTGATCTTGTTGTTGGCAAAGGAAAAAGAGGAGTGATGAGCCCATTAAAGTAGTCATATTTGCTTCTAATAAAGTATCGGCACCCATAAGTGGGAGGGTTGGTATGTTTGTTTTTGCTTTTTCAATTAAATCTTCTTCACTTAACTCCTCATTAATCAATAGAGGGTCAGTGAATAAGGTAGAAAACCTTGCAGCTTGAAAGAGAGCGTCTGAGCTGGTGGCTAATTTTGTTAACCCACCTAGAGTCGCTCCGGTCATCCCCATGAGTCCGACGACTACCATTTTACCAGTTGTTGGGGAAAAATCACCATTTTTTAGATAAGACCATGCAGTATAAGTTAGAATGGCTGGAGATGCACCCATTACTATGCCTTGTAAGATCCTCTCTTGGGTTTGCTCTGTCAAAGGAGAAGTGGAAGTTGTTGATAGCAATAACAGTAATAATATTAATTTTTTCAGAATTTCCATTAAATCCTTTGTTCATTATGTATAGTATTGTTTTACATTATATACAATGTGTAATTAATTACAAAGGGCGGGTCTGATTTTATGCCTGTTGATGTAAGGCTGTTTTGATCTCTGAGCGGTAAAAAATAAGAAGGCCGATAAACGTGATTCCGGCGGACACAAAGAAGCTGTGATAGAGTGGTTCTCCTAAGATGAGCCAGCCATACAGGTATACAAAGAGTGGAGTTGTAAATCCAGCCAGTGCTACAAAGGTAGAGCTGTGATGTTTGAGCAATCGAGCATAGAGGTTATAACCGATCACGTTGCCAATAAAGATGGTATAGCTTAATAATAGAAGAAGTTTTGGTGATAGGTTGATATTGGCGGGGGTTCCTTCACCAAAGACCAGTGCTGTAGATAACGCTAAGGCGCCACCGACTAGCATCGTAACTCCAGTGATTTCTGTGGGAGAGAACTGCTTGGTTCGTAGTAGCTTTTGTACATAGATCCAACCAAAGCGGCTTAACACTACCGATCCAAGAGCTGCCAGTTCTGCTAATGACAGGAACCCAAAGACCTCAATAGATTTAACTTGGCTTGAGTGGTACTTCATGAGAATAATACTTCCCACAAATCCGAGCGTAATCCCTATAAGCTTATTCCAAGTGAGTTTTTCTCCAAAAATGAAGTATACATATATAGCGGTAATAAAAGGATCCAAGCTTCCAATCAAGGCTACCTTTGATGATAAGGTGTGCTTTAGTGCATAGGCTTTGCATAAGGCGGGAAAAAAGGTAGTAAACAGGGTCGCGATAGCAAATGGTTTGTAGTGTTGTTGGATTTTTTTAACGAGGTTTTCATCGCGATGTTTGATCAAAACATATCCAAGCAAGAGTATCCCGGCTGGGATCATGCGAATTCCTACAAAGAAGATAGCAGGAAGATCCCGCAATATCATTTTATTGGTAGTGATTGCACTTGCTAGTATGGCAAATGGATATATAAGTGAGAACATAGAAGTGATATTTCTGTTTAAAAAGTGATTTATACCTTTATTGTAGCATGTTTGGGTTGAGTTGAAAATGGCATCATATTGAGAAAAAACTGCTTCTAAGTCGGAAAATTAAGTCTGTTTGCGCATTAACTTGTAAAAAAAGGGTAAAATTGGGAGTATAAAGTTGTTAAACCCCTTACTTTGCTATTGGTAATTTTACAAAATTCAATATATAACCTATCCTATATATATATAATAAAAGGCCTATAGCAGGCAGTCTTTTGGGAAAATCAAACTCTATTTTTCGAAACAAGGTAAAATGAATAAGAAGAAACGTTCAGATTTAAGAAATATTGCTATTATTGCGCACGTTGATCATGGCAAAACCACATTGGTTGATGAATTATTAAAGCAGTCTGGTACTTTGAAAGAAGTCGAAGATCGTATCATGGATTCTAACGATATTGAAAAAGAACGTGGAATTACCATCTTGGCTAAAAATACGGGCCTGAGGTATAACGGAAACTCTATCAATATTGTTGATACACCGGGTCACGCGGACTTTGGTGGAGAGGTTGAACGTACTTTACAGATGGTTGAAGGATTTATTTTACTTGTTGATGCTGCGGAAGGTGTGCTTCCTGGGACTCGGTTTGTGCTTCAAAAAGCATTGAACTTGCATTTGAGACCTATTGTAGTAATTAATAAGATTGATAGAAAAGATGCTCAAATTGAAGCAACAGAAGAACAAATCCATGACTTATTCTTAGATCTTGCACATCATGATGATCACTTAGACTTCCCAGTTTTATATGGTTCATCGAAAGATGGCTATGTAACAACAGATTCTACAGAGCGTTCAGGTAACATGATTCCACTTTTTGAAGCGATTATGAAATATATTCCTGCTCCAGAAGAAAAAACAGATAAAGGCTTACAGTTCCTTACAACCAGTCTCGATTCTTCAGACTACCTTGGATTGATTGCTATTGGACGTATGTTCAGTGGTGAGCTTACTGTTGGGCAGCAGTTTGTCTGTTGTATCGACGATGAAGTAAGTAAGCCGTCCAAGATTACAAAAATTTATAAGTTTGAAGGTCTTAATAAGATTGAAGTTGATAAGGCTGAGTTTGGCGATGTTATTGCAGTAACTGGGTTTAATGAACCAGTTAAGATCAATACGACACTCTGTGAAGTTGGAAATCCGCTTCCGTGCGACTATGTTGCTATTGATGAGCCGACCTTGGTTATGTACCTTTCAGTTAACAATTCTCCATTTAATGGACGTGAAGGGAAATTACTTACCTCTCGTCAGATTAAAGAACGTCTTGAAAAAGAGCTTGAAACCAATGTTGCTCTTCGTGTAGAGCCAACTGATTCACCGGAGTCATTTAAGCTTTCAGGTCGTGGACAGTTACACCTTGGAATTTTAGTTGAAAACATGCGTCGTGAAGGGTTTGAGCTTCAACTATCAGCTCCTGAAGTGATTTTTAAGACTATTGATGGTACTAAGCATGAGCCAATGGAAAACTTGATTCTTGATGTTCAAGAAGAGCACCAAGGTGTTCTTATGGAGAACCTTGGAACTCGTAAAGCTGAACTTACAAATATGACCCCAAGTGGTGATGGTCGTGTTAAGCTTGAGTTTAAGATCCCATCACGGGCGCTTATCGGATTTAGAAACCAGTTCTTAACTGATACTCGTGGTACAGGAATTTTAAATGTGAGCTTCCTTGGCTATGAACCATATAAGGGTGATATTCCAACACGAAATAAGGGTGCGATTGTTTCAATGGAACCTGGAAAAGTTACAACGTATGCTCTTGATAACCTTGGTTCTCGTGGTGAGTTCTTTATCGCTCCAGGTCAAGAAGTATATGAAGGAATGATCATTGGTGAAAACAGCCGTGAAGCTGATCTTGATGTGAACCCATGTAAGACCAAAAAGCTTACAAATATGCGTTCATCAGGTGCTGATGATGCAGCTCAGGTTGGCAAGGTTCGTGCAATGACTTTAGAAACATGCATGGAATGGATTCGTCCAGACGAGCTGATTGAAGTTACTCCTGAAGGCATTCGTTTGAGAAAGAAGGTCCTTAAGGCTGGCTTGAGAAAGCGCGCCTAAGAGCTTTATAAAAAACACTAAAAAAGAGACGTGCTTTTAACAGCACGTCTCTTTTTTTATACTTTGCCAATTACATTATAATACCTACATTATAAGTGGATCAATAAATGGATCAAAAAGCCCATTCATTGACTCTGTCCGATGGTGCCAATTACATGGTTCTTTACACTCATTGAATATTTCACTGTTTGCAAGGGTTTGACCGGCGGCGTGTATATATTCTTGGATTATTGTTAAATATGCTGTTGTAGTTATATGACCTAGGAGAAAATCAGCTTCATTGAGGGTATGCAGGAAAGTTTCTCGAATATAATCTACATTGTAAACTAACCCATCAAATACAAATTCTGTTGGCGCTTGAGCACCCTTTTCTAGTAAGCACTTAGCCATGCAGGTACTTTGTCTTATTGAATTGTTTGGACGAGATAGCTCTTCTGCGTGAGGGTGATCAGGAAAATCTCGTTGTATTAAAGTATTGAGGTTGTTTGAGAGTTGCATAATAAGTTTAAAGCCGTTTTGTTCTGCAGAAAGTCCTGATGTTCCCAGTGTAAGAATGGCGACTGCCAAGATTAATTTATTTTTCATTATAGAGCTCCAAATAATAAATTTTTTATATAATACCACATTCTCCCATCATACTTGTCTTGCGTGCCAAATAGCAATGGTTTTGGCCAAAAACCCCTATTTGTAGACCTTTTCTGCGTAAATCTATTGATTTTTCATTATTCAATCTGTCATTATATATATAGGTGGTTTGATACGTGAATTAAGTGGAATGGTTATATGAAGAGGTTGAAGCTATTAATAGGATTGGTTGGGATAGTATTGGTTTATACTATTCAGCCGGTGCCTGCCCGTTATTTTCGGGGTGCATTTCAATATCTCAAACCTCAGTATAAGCTTTTTTCGCCTATACAGGGTGTGAGCATGTGGAAATCTAGATGGGTGAGGAATCTGTATAATACGGGTCCAGATAAGCAGGCAATGACTCAGCTACTGAAAAATCCTCGTTACGGGTTATTTCATCAGCTTCCTACTGGCGAACTTCGTGTTTCTCAACAGATTGGAAGTCCTGCTCAGTGGATTGCAAGAAAGGACTTACATGCCAAACTTCTAAATACGTTACATGATGGGACTATTACTCCAAAAGAGCGTAAATCATTTGTAAAGACGATTAAGGACTCTTATGCACAAACGAAAGAGAAACTAGCTTTACAATCAGCTAAGCCTCAACAGTATGCCAAAGAGCTTCGTAGTATTGAAAAGAAATCTAATGAATTTTTGGATGCTGTTGTGCAAGCTAAAAAAGAAGAAGCTTTGGGTTTTTATAAACCGGGCACCGTTCAACGGTTAATCATGAGTCACTTACATGCTTCCAGTATGGAACCGAAAGTATTAACCGCATATGCAGCTCAGCTTCACAAGATACGTCCAGAAGTTGGATTGCACGCAGCACTTGCTGTGGATGATCCGTTTGGGAAGAAGGAACTTGGTATTTATCACAGGGCACTTGAAGATCCAGATCCTTTAGCGGCTAGAAAGGTAGATCCGGAGATAATGATATTTGGAAAAGAGTCAGAATGCACTTTGTCAGAAGTTCCTACGGGCCAGGTTAAAGTGGGAGAGAAGGTTTTTCCAGATTGTGTAGAAGCAAGTCTTAATAATTTATTTAACTTGATTCTTTTTAAGGAGGGGAGATTTGATCTTAATGTTCTTCCTTCGAATATTCAACCCAATAAACAGTTAATAGATTTTTATAATAAGATGCAAATTAATCCAGATCATGTAAATCAAGCTTCTAAAGATAAGTGGGCTGAGGTATTAGCAAATATCCCTGGAGCTCAGTATAATTTAGGGGATGTTGAGCTTTATGGAAATGAAGAAAACATATTGCATGTAATTAATTATTTACTCAATACAAATGTTAAGTCTCTTGAGGAGTTGGGAAGATTACTATCTACTCCTGAACACTCTATTAAAATAAACTCAAAAGGTGAAATTTTTGTTGATGAGAAGCAAGCAAGCTTATCTATGGATAAAGACCATGCATATTGTCTATATAAAAACAGTTCAAGCGATAATAGATCTTTTTTTGTTGACCCCAGTATTCAAGAATTGTTTCCTCTTAAGCGAGTTGAAACTCTTTCGGATGCATCACATTTTATTTATGCTCAAGACTTAGATGATCCCAATCGTAAACTTAGTGCTATTGAATATCTTGTGGGTAAGGTTGCCAATAAAAAAGACTGGCGACATATTAAAGATCAAGTGTTGGCTCTAGCTAAAACACTTCCATTGAATGATTCATATTTTATGAATAAAACATTTAAAGTTTTAAGTGTGGTTCCTGGGTCTTCTTTCGATAAGTTAGTAAAACTTTATGCAGATAAAGGAATTACAAAAGCAGATTTATTTATAGGTGCGATACGTAACGGTGATAGTGAAGGGGTAAAGAGCTTTCTTGACAAAGAGGCGAGTCTCATAGAAGTTCAGGAAAAGGGAAGGTCCCCACTGTATTATGCCGTTCATAATTTTGTTTCAACGCCTGAACTAATCAACACGTTAATATCGCGGGGTGCAGATCCAGCAGATGCCGAAGTTAATACAGAATACCTTGCAAACACTCCACTGTATAATGCTATTCATACTGACAATCCGAACCCAGATCTAATTAAGACCTTAATTGCACTAGGTGCAGATCCAGAAAAAGCCGGTATTGATGAGAAGAAATACGAAAACTCAAACACTCCACTGTATAATGCTATTCATGGCTTTAGGCCGGATCCAGATCTAATTAAGACCTTAATTTCACTAGGTGCAGACCCAGAAAAGGCCGGTATTGATGAGAAGATAGAAACATACTTAAATACTCCATTATACGAGGCAATTCATACTGACAATCCGAACCTAGAGCTAATTGAGACCCTAATTGCATTAGGTGCAGACCCAGAAAAGGCCCAGGTTAACCTTGTGCGATGGGGTAGCGAGAAGAAAGGAAGTCCATTGTATCAAGCTATGATGGCATATGACTATAATCCAAAGCTGGTTGATGCGTTAGTTTCTTTAGGTGCAGAATTGTCGTATACCGATCAATTACGAGTGAAGCTGAACCGACTGTTGTATGGTCAAAAAAAATAAAAAGACCCACTTTAAAGTGGGTCTTTTCTGTTGCGTTCTAAGATGTAGATTACTTTAAGTTTGCAACAGATTTTTTTAATTCTTCTGGCTTGTATCCAACTATCTCATCAACTACTGTTTCGTCCTTTATAAGAACAACGGCTGGAATACCTTGAACTTTATAGTTGACCGCAAGTTCTTGAGCGTTATCAATGTTAACAGAAACAAACTTAAGTGATGAATGTTCATTATAAAGCTCATTGTAAAGACCGTTAAGGGTTTTACACGATCCATACGAATCAGTATAGAACTTATTTTTTAGATGTTTCTACAGTTTTCAGGTTGTGGTGCAGCTTCTTTGAACTTTTGTACCACCTCAGTCATCATAGGTATTGTAATTTTCGTGACTGCTGGATTGGTAGCAACTTCTGCGCTTTTATCAATAAACTTTTTTCCAACAGCACTTTCAAAAAATTCACTAATTTCTTGGAGCTCTGTAGAAGAAAATACCTTTAGGTAGCTGTCTACAAAGATATCCAAATTTTTATCTATATTCTCTTCAATGAGAGATTTCATTTCTGCAATAAATTTAATATCTGTAATGTTGAAATGTTTGGCTATATGTTCGACTTGATTGATCCAGTGTGATTGAATATAGTTTCTTACTATATTGTTCATTTTTGGTGTTCCTTTACAATAAAAACAACTGTTTATTTAAATGATAACAAGTGCCATAAATAGGTCAAATGGTGAATTATGTTATAGGGATTTATGATTGGTTTATAGGGTTTTTTGTGCTGTTTTTTATGAATAACTACCAATCTGGTAATGTTTTAAGAGTGTTTTGTTATGAGTAGAAAAATAAAAAGACCCACAGTTTAAAGTGGGTCTTTTCTGTTGCGTTCTAAGATGTAGATTACTTTAGGAGTGCAACAGATTTTTTTAATTCTTCTGGTTTGCATCCAACTATCTCATCAACGACTGTTCCGTCCTTGATAAGAACAACTGCTGGAATGCCTTGAACTTTATAGTTGACTGCAAGTTCTCGAGCGTTATCAATGTTAACAGAAACAAACTTAATTGATGAATGTTCGTTATACAGATCATTGTAAAGACCGTTAAGAGCTTTGCAAGGTCCACACCAATCAGCATAGAATTTAACAACAACGAGAGGGTTATCTTGAGTAAGTTCATCAAGTTCTTCTTGAGTAGTAATGGAAGCTATTGATGGCGATGCTTTAATGACTTCAGGCTGTGCTCCCGTTGTTTGGAGCTTTTGCATGACTTCTGTCATTACAGATGTTGCGACTTGCATAACTGCTGCATCACTAGCAAGGTCTATACTTTTGTTGGTGTATTTTTTTCCAACTTCACTTTGGAAAAATTCACTCATTGCTTTGAGTTCTTCAACAGAAAATATTTTTAAATAACCTTCAACAAGAATATCTAAGTTTTTTTCTAAGTTATCTATAACTAATAGCTTGGTTTCTATAAGAAGTTCTTGGTCGGTAATATTCAACTGTTTACCAAAGGCCTCTACTTGATTGAGCCATTGTGGCGCAATCAGACCTTTAACCAATTCGTTGGTCTCAGTGGTATGCCCCATGAGAGGAAAAGTTGTAATTAGAGCTACTGCTATAATAAGATTTTTCATGTTTGTCCCTCTTGATAGTGTGGATAATTAACATAGTTAAATGATATCAAGTTGTCCTAAAAGGTCAAATGACAGAATATGTTAAAGGTCTTTTATGATTGGTTTATAGGAGCTGTTTTATTGTTTTTTTCTGAGTAGCTACCAATGATAAATGCTATCAATGCAAAGCCGAGAATATAAAATTCTGCCAGGAATATTGGATAGAACCAGAAAAATATTTGGCTTAAACCACCGGTTATAACACTCGCCCATGCGGCTGATTTTTTTACATCGCTTTTAAAGTAACAAATCACTAGTGGTACAAATAGCGTGCTGATAGAAATACTATAACTACTAATGAGGATGTCTATAATTCCTGCATTGATAAAGTATGAAAGTAGTAGCATGCTTACTCCAACAACAAGGGTGATCCATTGTGAGCGTAAGATTGATTGTTTGTTACCCATGAACGATAGTTTGAAATCTTGAGCAACGTTTGATGAAACAGCACAGAGCAAGGAATCTGCTGTAGATGTAATGGCAGCAATAAGGCCACAAATAAGCAATGCAAAAAAGAAATTGCCAGCATAGTATTGTAAGCTTGGAATGAGCGGGTTACTTCCTGCAGGGATTGTTAATTTGAGCAATTTTGCTTGCATACCAAAGTAGATTGGAATGACGGCAAACAGGATCATAAAGACACTGGAGATGATGGCAGAGCTTGCAGCAATTGATTTGGTGCGAGCAGAAAAAAATCGCTGTGCCAAATCTTGTTCGATCAAGCTAAAGAGAGCTGGTGCAATTAGTGTTGGTAAAAAGGTAGCAAGTTCAGAATAGGTAATATTAAACTTGGCTTGAACATTCATCATGTTTGATGATGAGAAAAAGCTAACAGGATCTTGCCATAATGCGTAAACAAAGATGCCAGAAAAAACAATAATAATATAATACAATTGAAATACGTCAGTGATAACAACAGCTTCCAGACCGCCTAGGATGGTGTATGCGATAATGAACACCCAGAACAGTAAGAAGATAGCCTCGGTGCCCATGGATTGTGACTGAAAGACTCCAAAAATAAATTCTCGTGAAGCTACAATCTGTCCAATAAGGATTCCACAGAGTGTTATGATCGATAGTATGGACGCGATTTGTTTGAGGGTAACGCTGCCGTATCGGGTTTCAAAAAGTTCTGCGGTGGTGGCAACATTGAGTGATTGCATACGTGAAGCAAAGCCCATGCTCAAGATAATAAACCCAAGGCTGATACCAAGTGCGTATATGATACCGTAAAATCCAACTTCATATGATTTTTGTGCAATACCAAGTAAGGTTCCGCTACCAAGCTGTGTTGCGACCAGGGTTGCAACTAATGACATTAATCCCAGGTTCTTGCCGGCTAAAAAGTAATCCTTAAGCGTGCTAATTCTTTTAGATGCAACATAGCCAAGGTAAAGGTAAACGATAGTTAAAACGGTAAAAATTGATACAAAATAAAAATTCATCATCAGACTCTCCAAAAAATTCAAAACATAAAATTATAGTAAAAAACGACCAGTAATAAGGTCAATGAAAAAGGGAATAGATTAATCCATTAAGGCTTAACCTTTAATGAGAATGATGATGATGAGGACGTGACAGTACAGAGGTAGATATAAACAGAACGCTGTTTGTTAAAACCAGCTTGGAATTGTACATAGAAGATCCTCTCATATAATTGATATATACCATAAAGGTATCAAAAATGTTACAAAGGGTCAATTAACCCAAGAGACCTCTCCCAAAAAAGGCCACTGGTATACGATTTTTTAAGCTTCAGTTTCTTTTTCGATTGGGCATTCAGGCCTTGGAGCTTCCTTGGGATTGTTTTTTTTTAAAGTTGCACGAAGAGCTTCATAACCCTGATCCACTAGGTCCAACGCTACATGTGCGCCTGCAGAGGCAGCACTTTTAGCTACTTTACGGGCAGGAAAATGTTTCATAATTGCAGGATGTTCAACAGCAACCTGTGTAAATCTATCCGGGTGGCGTTCGATCATTCGTGTGCGAACTGCTACAGGAAGCGCTGCGAAGTTGGCAGGGTCAGCTTCAATAGCGTCTATTGCCGCATCTGCAGCCTCATCTAATACAGCTTGTTTCGCATTCTCGGCACCTTCGGTAACCTTATTTTTTACTTCAGTACCCATTGCTTTAAGTCTTTCCAATGGAGACTGTTTTCTTTCTTTTGAAATAAGTGAAGGGCTATAGCCCATTGTAATAATAAGAGCTGCGAGAGGTAAGATGTTCTTGGATGTTAGTTTTGGCATGGAATCTCCAGGTTTGTAGGTTTATTAAGGAAAACTAATGATATTAGTGTAAGGGGATCGGTGGTAATGTCTATTTAAAGGTTTTTTATCAAAATCTTTCTCTACTTTGAATAAAGTTCTTTTTGTCGATAAACTAATATACAATACTATTCAATCTTGAATTATAAAATTAGGAATCATTAGTGAATAAATTTTATGTTACTACGCCAATATATTATGTTACAGCAAAGCCGCACCTAGGGACCTTGTATACAACGGTTCTTGCCGATGTTATTAATCGGTGGCAACAGATTCAAGGGAAAGAGACCTTTTTTTTGACTGGGACTGATGAGCATGGTCAAAAAATCGCAATGGCAGCAGATAAGGCTGGAAAGAGTCCTAAAGAGTTTACCGATAGCTTTATTGATGCATATAAGGATACGTGGAAAGAGTTTGAGATAGATTATTCTCACTTTATTCGGACTACTGATGAGTATCATGTTAAAGCGATCCAGCAGTGGCTACAAAAGTTGATTGATAAGGGTGATATATATAAATCCAGCTATAACGGCTGGTATTGTACTCCGTGTGAGACCTTTCTATCAGACAAGGAAACTGAGGGCGCACCAGAAGATAAGAGCCAGGACGGGCCAGCCTGTCCAAGTTGTAGCCGGGGAACTCAGTACATTGAAGAAGAGTGCTACTTTTTCAAGCTTTCCAAGTATCAAGATAGATTATTAGATTTTTATAAATCGCATCCTGACTTTATTTTCCCTCAGGAGCGAGGGAATGAAGTTGTCAGCTTTGTCGAGTCTGGCCTTAAAGATTTATGTATGTCGCGAACGACGGTTAAGTGGGGAATCCCATTTCCAGGAGATGAGCAACATGTAGCTTATGTATGGGCTGATGCGCTTAATAATTATATTACAGCGATTGGCTACTTGCAGGAAGGCAAGCAGGCTGAGTTTGAAAAATGGTGGCCCGCCAATGTCCAAGTGATGGGTAAGGATATTGTTAGATTTCATGCGGTGATTTGGCCAGCATTCTTAATGGCCTCTGATTTGCCATTGCCGGAACATTTATTGGTGCACGGTTGGATCAAGGTGGGTGATCAAAAGATGTCCAAATCATTAGGTAATGTAATGGATCCTAGATTTTTATATCAAGAGTATGGTCCTGACGCTGTGCGTTATTTTTTAACCACACAGATGGCTATTACTCAGGACTCTCCATTTAGTCTGCAGGACTTGGAAGGGCGGATCAATTCTGACTTGGCCAATGAGATGGGTAACCTGCTCAATCGTATGGTTACTTTAGCCAAGCGTGGTGGTCTTGATTTGGTATCAGTGCCAGCTGACTGGTCTGAAGCTTCATTAAAATTGCAAGCTGATGCACAAAAGATGGTTAAGGATGTTCAGGATTACTTGGATACGTATTCTTTACACATGGCTTATGCTGAGGTGAAAAGATTTGTAGCGGCAGTTAACGCTTATTTTCATGCACAAGAGCCATGGAAGTTAGTTAAGTCTGATCCTACTAAGTTTGCCGAGGTTATTTCAGCAACAGCGCACAGCCTTTACGTTATTGGTGTTATGTATTGGCCGGTGATGCCGGATAAGATGCAAGCACTGTTGAGTGCTATCGGTGTAGAATTTTCAATTGAAAAAAATTCTCTTGCTAGTCTTAGAGGCGCTTGGGATAAGTCTTTTACCTTGGAACAGGTTCCAGTATTATTTAAAAAAATAGAAAGAAAAAAAGTGTCAGAAGAAGTTAAAGTTGTTGAGAAAAAAGAAGAAGTTAAAGAGTCTGGCATCATTGATATTAAAGACTTTATGAAGGTTAACTTGGTTGTTGGAACGATTGAGTCAGCCGAAGCGGTTGAAGGTTCTGATAAGCTATTGAAGTTGCAAGTCAATTGCGGAGACAAGGGCGTTCGACAAATTTTTGCCGGTGTTAAGAAGTTTTATGAGCCTGAAGCTTTAGTTGGTAAGCAGGCTGTCTTTGTGGTTAACCTTAAGCCCCGTAAGATCATGGGCATGGAATCCCAGGGAATGATGTTGTTTGCTGAAAAAGAAGATGGCGGGCTTTCATTTATTAGCCCGGGCGCACAAGTACCAAACGGTTCAGCGCTTCGTTAATACACAATAACATTCTTAGTAATTTGTTAAAGCCTCTTTAATTAGAGGCTTTATTTTTTTACTTTTTCTTAGCGGTAGTTTTGCGCGTAGCGGCTTTTTTTGCAGGAGATTTCCGTGCAGTTGCTTTCTTAGCTGGAGCTTTGCGAGTAGCTGCCTTTTTAACAGGAGCTTTACGTGTTGTTGTTTTAGCCTTAGGTGCTTTTGGTGCAGCAGCCTTGACAGCAGCAGAGTCTTTATCGCAAACAGGACAGCTTAAGAGGGTGTTACCTTCTTTATCTACACGCTTGAGGAAGTATGGTGACTTACATGTTTTACATGATTTTTCTTCGATGTCGCTAAATACAACAAACTTACACTTGGGATAGTTTTTACAGCCCCAAAACGTTTTACCCTTCCAGGTACGCTTGCCAACTTCACCACCATCATCCGGACATGGGAACTTAGCTGTTTCTTGATGGATGTACTTACATCCAGGATATCCAGAACATGAAATAAACGGCCCGAATCGGCCAACCATTTCCCGCATAGGCTTACTACACTTAGGACATTTCATATCAAGCATCTTAGGCTTTTCAGCCTCGATGAGTTTGATAGAGCCATCCTCTTCTCGTTCGAAGTTACTGGTAAAGGCACAATCAGGATATGCAGGACATCCAAGGAATTCTCCCGCCTTACCAAATCGAATGACCAGTTTTTCTTTCTTACATTCGGGGCAATCAAGATCGGTAGGCTCTAAAGGTTTTTTAGTTTTACTGGTTCCTTTAAAGGCGACCAGGTCTTCAGAGAAACTCTTATAGAAGGTGCTAAGAAGTTGATCGCGGTCTTTTTCACCATGTTCTACTTTATCCAGTTCTTCTTCCATGCGTGCAGTAAATTTTTCATTGATAATGTGTGGCAGGTTTTCTACCAATATTTTTGTAACTTGCATACCAAGCTCTGTTGGTAGAAAGCGTTTTTTAGTATCAAGCGCGGTATAGTTCCGGGCTTGGATGGTGCTTAAAATTGTGGCATACGTACTTGGACGTCCAATGCCTTCTTTTTCTAGCTCTTTAACTAATGACGCTTCTGTAAATCGTGGTGGTGGCTGTGTAAAATGCTGCTTACCATCAGTTTTTTTGTTATCTATAGATTTTTTAGCTTCAAGTTCTTTAGGAATTTTTGCTTTTTGTTCTTTTTCATCTTCTTCTACGTTATACACTTTTAAAAAACCATCAAAGATCAATGTTGAACCAGTAACACGAAATAGGAACTTGGGGCTCATAATATTAACTTGTCGTTGCGCGTACTGTGCTGGGTTCATTTGACATGCAACAAAGCGTTGCCAGATGAGTTTATATAATTTTGCAGCATCAGGTGGTAAGAATCGACTTACTTTATCAGGTGTTAATGAACTATCAATAGGCCGTACCGCTTCGTGAGCATCTTGAGCCTTGGCTTCACTCTTTTTGCCTTTTGCATAAAAGTTGGCAGATGCTGGTAAATAATCATTACCGTATTCTTTTTTAATGTGTGCACGCGCTTGTGTCAGTGCTGTATCTGAGATACGGAGCGAGTCAGTACGCATATAGGTAATCAAAGCTACCGGTGTGCTTTTATCTTGTAATGGTAAACCTTCATATAATTTTTGGGCAATCGTCATTGTCCTTTTTACCGAGAATCCGAGTCGGTTGTAGGCGGCTTGCTGTAATGTACTGGTCATAAATGGCGCTAATGGTTTTTTAGCACGTTTTTTATCTTGTATTGAGTCGACGGTAAAGTCGGACTTTTTAATTTCGCCAATAATTTTATCAGCTTCTTTTTTACTAGTTATTTTAAAAGCTTTTTTATTAATTTGTGCAAGGTCGGCAGATATTTTTGCTTTACCTTGTTCAAAGTCGCCATGGATGGACCAGTATTCTTCTGGTTTAAATTCACGGATGGAAGCTTCGCGATCACAGATCAGCTTGAGTGCTACAGATTGCACACGGCCAGCTGAAAGGCCCTTCATAATTTTTTGCCATAAAATTGGGGAGACTTCGTAACCCACCCAACGATCTAGGACTCGACGAGCCTGTTGAGCGTTTACTTTCTCCATATCAACTTGTGATAGATGGTTCAAGGATTCAAGGATAGCAATCTTAGTAATTTCGTTAAACGTAATACGATGTACTTTGGCCTTCTTGGGTGCAACCTTAAGGATCTCTTGTTCAATATGCCATGCAATAATCTCTCCCTCACGATCAGGATCGGGAGCTAAGTAAATTTCATCACTAACGCTGGCTTGTTTACAAATATCAGCGATAACTTTTTGCTTATTATCAAGAACTACATATTCAAGGGTAATTGGCGGTCCTAGGTTGACCCCAATTGATTTACTCGGCAAATCTTTAATATGTCCTACTGTAGACATAATTTTAAAGTCTCGGCCCAGAAACTTAGATATAGTTTTGATTTTTGCAGGCGACTCTACAATTAATAATTTCTTCATAATCCTCTTTATCCTCGACTACTGTATTACGTGCAGTCTCACCATCCATTAAAATACTGAAATCTGGTCGTAAATTCTTTGATTCTATATTTTATAATAATTCATTTATTTTCAAAAAGTCAAATAAGGTTGGGTTATATTAATAACAGCCTTATGCTCAAGCGCTTTGTTTATATTGTAATCTATTGCTTGAGTATGTATGAGGAAGATATAGCAAAAATAAGGATAATGCAAGGCTGAATGGTTGACCCATTCTGTTTGTAGAGTATAATAATTACTAAAAGGAATTATTCATGTGGGGGTGGCTGTGCAGCAAAAATGTATAGACAACACGAAGGAAATCATGACCAAGTTTTTTAATTATTTATTTATCTTTACTATATTTATAGCTAATCCACTTCAGGCTAAAAAGCCGACCTATCTTTCTTATCAGGAAGAGAAGGATGGTGTTACTTTGGCTATAAAAGAGTTATCACCCAAAGAATCACAGAAAAAACTGTCTTCAGGTGCATTCAAAAGTCGAAAAAAGCCTTCCTCTATTATTCCTGTAACGTGCACTATTACTAATAACTCAAAACGAGATATTAAGTTCCGTAAAAGTGACATTGGCCTTAAGCTTGTTTTGCCAAGGCTGATTAAAAACAAGCTGGAATTGCAGTCACGTATCATTGCTTATGGCGGTTGGTTATTTTTTTTATCAACATTGATCATTGCTGAAGTAATTGCTTTCGGAGCACTTTTCGGAAATCCTGCTAGTGGAGTACTGTTGTACTCTTTTGGTCCTCAAATATTTGTTATGTTGGCACTAGAAATAGCTATAATGACTGCTTTGGTTTCATTGCCTTTTATACCCATTTATAAAAAATCTAAGTCTTTAGTTAAAAAATCAGTGATTTCTTATGAATCTTTAATGTGTATAAATCTGGAACCTGGAGAAAGTGCTGAGTTTACCTTTTACGTTCGCAAAAAGAACCTTCCTAAAACATTCAAAATGGCAGTTCAGGACGCGGTATCCAAGAAAAAGACCTATTTTACAGTGAGTGTATAAATCGAGGTTGTTTTACCCTGTATTTGGTTGAATAGTGCGCGTAGCTCATTGGATTATAGAGTTATCTTGTAAAAACATCTTTAAATAGGCGTTTTTAGGTGGGGGCTGTTGACCAAAAGTGTTCAATTGCTATTATTGAAGGTAATAAGTTAAAGAAATGTTGTGTTATTGAATAAATAAGAGGATTAAATATGTCTAAATTGTTTAACATCAAGTATGTATTCGGATTAGTATTAGTTGGAGCTGTTTTGCTTCCATCATGTGCGTTCCGTCCTACATACAACAGAAAAGCTATGACTGGCTTAAATTCTTCAAATGCTCACTTTGCAGACACCAAAGAAGATGTAACGGTGTTAGTAAGAAAGTTAACAACTGAAGATTGTAAGTATGTTTTTGATGGTAGAAGCTTTGATAGCTCTAAGAATGAAATTATCCCAATGCAGGTTACTGTTAGAAACAACTCTAACAACAGTGTATTGCTTAAGAAGAAAGATATTGTTTTACCATTACTAGATAATGAAACCGTTTCAAAGGCACTTCATTATAAGACTGGTGCTCGAAGTGTAGCATCTGCTCTATTCTTGCCTGGAGGTCTTATCACTGGTGTAGTATACGGTGTTATGTCTAAGGGTGGAAACGCTAACGTTGATCAAGACATAGAGCGTAAGTCTTCAGACGTTATTACTGTTGATGCTGGTGACAGTGTTAGTGCATTAATATTTGTTGATGAAGATGGTTACCGCGCTGAGTTTGATATGAGCGTAAAAACTACTGGTTCTGTAAAGAGAACTCTCGATTATAAAGTAGCTTTATAATTTCGATTGAATCACAAGTTAAAACCCCGAATTACACAATGTAATTCGGGGTTTTTCTTTTGTAAGTTATTGACGGGTTTTAAGTTTGTTTGTATAGTTGTATTCTACTAAAGAGTTAACTGCATCAACTATTTGAGGGGTTTTCATGAGATTAAAAATAAGCGTTCTTGCTTTTTTGATTATCGGATCTATGGGTGTTGTAGATGTGTCTGCAAAGTGGTTTAACCTGACTCCTAAAAATAATTCTATATATCCAGGGCAATACCGAGAGATGCATGACAAAGTATCGGTGCGGGTGCATGAGATGTCTTCAAGAGAATGCAAAAGAGAGTTTGGTCGTAAATTTAAAAATAGAAAATCACCCGCATCTATTATTCCGTTGCGGGTTGCGATTACTAACTATTCTAATAAGGCTGTAACATTTTCTAAGGGTAGTGCTGGACTACAGCAGGTTCCTATCCGTGTTTTGTCTAAAAAGTTTTTTATTCCTTCTTACCTTCCATTTTGTGTAGGGTGTTATGTTTCCGGAGCGCTTTTACCATTTGGACTTCTTTTTGGCCTTGTTGGTGGCTTACTCTTGATATCAGGAAATGTGCTTGGTGCTATGATAGCTGAAGCTATTGCCTTTTCTGTTATAGCAGTACCATATCATGCGGGTAAGGCAGCACAAAATGGCATTGAGGCTAAAAAAGATGAACAGCGAGAATTATGGTCGATCATTGGTGAAGAGTCGTACAAGGTTATGCCAGGGACTCAAAAAACCGTATTCATTTTTGTTCGTAAGAAAAATTATAAGTCTACATTTAATCTTTTTGTAAAAAAGACTAATAAGGCTAAGACTAGAATTTCTTATGATGTCACGTTGGGCTCGAACGTTTAAATTTTTTTCTATCTCGTGATATCTCATATTTTGTGATACGCTGAGGTCGTTAAAAAAATAAATAACTGATATAAAAAATTAGATAAAGCATGTTTTTTGATTTGCATTTTGCACAAATAAAGTTGCTATATTTTATAATCCCAACATTCGTTGGGGTTCTTTTATACCGCTGGTTTTTTTATAAACCGGTAATGTACCAATACACCCTTATTGCTGTCATGAAGCAGATGGGTGTTCATGGCTCTTGGCTTCCTAGCCGCATCTTTTTTCTTTTACGGTTTTTACTTTTATTAGTCCTATCATTTTTAATGCTCAAACCGCAGTTGGCCGACAAGCGCTCAAAAGTACCTGTTGAAGGAATTGATATCATGTTGGTTTTGGATTTATCGGGTAGCATGGAAGCGCTTGATGATCTTACGACTCGTAAGTCCCGTGTTGAGATTGCCAAAGAGGAAGCTGTTCGTTTTATTCAACAGCGAGAAGATGATTCCATTGGGCTGGTTGCGTTTGGTCAAAATTCAATATCCAGGGCGCCGTTGACGCTTGATAAGAAAATTCTTGTTGAGATTGTTAATGATTTGAAAGTTGGCAATACGGTGGATCCTAATGGTACTGTGATAGCAAAATCATTGGTGACGAGCTTGAATCGACTTAAAGATTCATCGGCCAAGACTAAGATTATTATTTTATTAACTGATGGGGTTCCGAGTCATCATGATATACAAGCGCATGCAGCGCTTGATATTGCTAAAAAGTTAAATGTGAAAATATATACCATTGGTATCGGTGGTAAGCAGGGTGGCTATATGTATAATCCTATGATTGGTTATCAGTTGGCATACCCGCCACTTAATACCGCACTCCTCGAGCAGATTTCATTTGAAACTAAGGGCAAATCATTCAGGGCCAAGAATCAAAAAGAGATGCGTTCTATCTATGCGGTTATTGATAAGTTGGAAAAGACTAAGCGTGAAACTAATATCTATACACGCTATCAGGATACTTTCATGATAGGACTGTGGATAGCTCTGTTATTAATAGGATTATACGCATTACTTTCGAGCTTGCTATGGAGGGTCATTTAACATGGATATGTTTGGTATTTCATGGGCAGCTATGTCTAATAGTTGGGTAGTGATTCTCGCTGTCTTGTTTAGTATCATGCGTATTGTCGTCTATGGACGCGTTACAATTTTAATGCGTAAGGCTGGATTAAGTTTTGGTGATAGTAAATTCTTATTACATTATTCTAATAATCGTAGGCTTATTAAGCTCATTTTATTTTGTATTGGGGTGATGTCATTAAGTCTTGCATTCTTGCAGCCGCAATGGGGTAAGAAGGAAGGTTTGACACAGCAAAAAGGACGTGACCTTTTTATATTATTAGATGTGTCTAAAAGTATGTTAGCTGAGGATGCCAAGCCGAGTCGTTTAGAGTTTGCAAAAGAGAAGATCAAGCGGTTAGTTGATAAGCTTGGAACCGATCGTGTTGCGTTAGTAATATTTGCGGGACGTCCGATTGTGCAATGTCCTCTTACGCAAGACATTGATGCCTTTAAGCTATTTTTAGATCAGATTAGTCATGAAACGGTTGGAGCTGGAACGACTGCACTTGATAGTGCACTACAAAAAGTTTTAGACCAGTTTGAACATGCTGGAACCAAGAAGAGTAAGTTGGCAGTCATCTTTACCGATGGCGAAGATTTTTCTCATGATCTTGCTGGGGTGCGTAAGCAAGCACAAGACCAAGGCTTATTTATTTTTGCCGAAGGGTTGGGAACTACTACCGGAGCGCCCATACCGGTTTATAATGAGCAAGGTGATAAGGCTGGTGTTTTGAAAGATGATCAAGATTCTATTGTGATCTCTCGCTTGAACGAAAGCTTATTAAAGAACTTAGTATCACAAGTGGGTGGTATCTATGTAGCACCGACTCAAACCGATGATGATATTGATAAGATCCATGCCAAGCTTCAACGCTTTGAAAAAGAAAAATTTGGTAATAAACGGATGTCTAATAAACAAGAGCAATACTCATGGTTTGTTGGTGTGAGCTTTATATGTTTTTTATTGGAATGGATATTATGAAGAATATTAAAGTTATGCTTGTTTGCTTATTGATAGCCAATACATGCTTAGGTGATCTGTCATTTTATGAACAGTATCAAGACTATAAAGCTCGTGAGGCATTGAATGGTAATCAATATGACCAGGCTGCGTCGCGTTTAGAGGAGTTGTTGGTTGAACATCCTGATCATGCGTTGATGAATTTCAATACGGGTGTTATTGCTCTTGATAAGGGGAATTGGCAACGGGCCATTGATTCTTTTTCTCGGGTTATTCAAGTAAGTAAGGATAAGTCATTATTAGAAAAGGCTTATATTAACCTTGGTAATGCGCATGTGAAAAACAAGCAAGCAAAGGAAGCGTTATCGGCATATAAGGATGCGGTAAAGATCAACCCTGACAACGAGCATGTACAACACAATATTGAAAAGCTGGAAGAGTATTTAAAGCAGCAGAGCCAGCAAGACAATAAAAACGAGAATGATCGGGATAAGAAGGATAAAAAAGATAGTAACGGGGACGATCAGCAAAAGCAGGAGCAGCAAAAAGATCAAGAGAAAAATCAGTCCGATCAGTCGAAAAAGGATGGGGATGGCAAGGATCAAGACAAAGGGCAACAGGATCAATCCAAGAACGGTAAGGGCGATGATGGGAAGGATTCTCATAACTCTAAACCTTCATCACAAGGCGACCAGAAAGAACAGGACGCATCCGGCAACCGAGACCCAAAACAAGACTCGCAAAAACATGACGGCAAGGATGACGGGAAACAGAACGGGCGAGACAACAAGAGCGATCCCGCAAATAGCGATGCGCAGAAAAAAGGAGGGGGCATACCGAACCCCGATCAAGATAGCCAAGGGGAACAAAAGCCACCATCCGTCAGTCATGATCAATCCCAACAAGATTTAAAGGATAAACAAAATGCTCAACAGTCACACCATACTGGTACCGAGCAAAAAAAGCCAGAAAATAAGCTCAATACGTACATGCAAGAGATGTTAGAGCAATTGGACAAAGAAGATAAAGCGGGCAATAAAATGTTTATGCGTGCACAGCTTCAAGACAAGATGAAGGAGGGGCATGGACAAAAAAATTGGTAATCGATTTCGTGCTGTTTTATTTTTGTTTGCGCTCGTTATATTTCCTGCATTAGGGAGTATTTCATTTACGGTTGGTTACTTTGACTTGAATGGATCTCCGCTTAAGAAGGTCGGTGCCGGAGTGCCATTTATTTTGGAAGTTACTGTAACGGGAAATGAAAACGTTGCTGAAAAACCAGAAATAAAACAGCTTAATAAATTTTTCTATACCGCTGGTGGGGTACAAACATCAGTACAGATGATTAATGGAATTATCACAGCGATCAATCGTTATTCCTATCAGGTACGGATCGATAAACCGGGAACGTATGAACTGGGGCCAATTGAGATCAATCATCATGGCCGTATGCTGCGTAGTAAAGCATTTACTATAACCGTGGTACGCGAGCAGGAAAGTAAGAAAAAAGAGCAACCAGATGAGGCTGAAGCCTTGATTAGTATGAGTACTAATAAGGAGCAGTGTTATACCTATGAACCGGTTATGCTTAAAATGCGGATCTATGCCCGTGGTGATGTACAGCAAGTGCAGCCACAACTTCCAGAAACCAAAGGTTTTTCTGTGAGCAACCCGATTGGTCCTACAAGTGGAAAGACTACCTTGAATGGTAAGGAGTGGGATTATCATGAGATTGAAATGACACTTTATCCACAAAATGCGGGAAGTGTTATTATTCCTGCAGCGATATGTAATTATTCTGTATCACAACAAGCACGGAACCAAATGGAAGCCATGCTCCAAATGTTTGGTGGCCAACAGGCAGTTACAAAACAGATGGTCTCTAACGCACTTGATATTATGGTTGGAGAGCTTCCGTATACCAAGAACCCAACCAAGCATGTTGGAGCTGTCTCAACGTTTACCACATCGGTTAATCAACAGGAAGCACAACAGGGTGATGCTATTGTATTGAAGGTGAAGTTAGTAGGTACTGTTGATATGAATAATGTTGATTTGGTGTTACAAAATATGCCGGCTGAGCTCAAGCAATATCATTCTAATACATCATTACAGCCGATGAAAAAGGGCAACTATAATCAGGTAAAAACATTTGAATATATTGTACAAGGTTTAAAGCCCGGTAAATGGATTATCCCAGCACAAACGTTTAGATTTTTTAATACACAGACCGAGCAATATCAAACTAAAAAAACTAAAGCGATTTCTCTTACTATAGCTCCCGGTCCACTTCCACAGGTCGGGTCACATTCAGAGGACGGTCAGGGGTCTGCTTTAGAAGGTTTTATTACTAATCAAACATCGGTACGTAATAAAATGTTTTCAGTGAATAGGGTTTTATTTTGGTATATTTTATCACTCATCTTAGTAATTCTTTTGATGATTACATATTTTGTATGGATTTATAGTAACTATTATTATGAAAAAAACTATCTGGTTATACGGAAAAACATTGCATTTTATAAGGCTAATAGCACGCTCAAGTATGCCAATCGTGAGCGTGAAGTAAAAGGGCTGCACAGTTTGTTTGTGGAGTTGATGAGTGCGTTGTTAATGAAGAGTCCTAATGAAATAAGTTCAGATGATATTGAAGCGTTTTTGGAGAGTAAAAATTTGAATGAACGACAGATGGAGGAATGGCATTTGTTTTATTCTGAAATTTCACAAGCAGCGTACAATAACCGTAAAGAACATTTTGCTCAAAAATCAGTAGTTCAGCATTTATTACTCCAAAGTCGATATTGGATAGATTTGTTTAGGGCATCAAAATGAAAAAACTTTTTATTTTAGTAGGGATGATAGTATTTAATGCTTGCTCAGTGGATCAACCTATAGACTTGGTGCAGCAGGGTGAATACTTGCCAGCATTAACATTGTATAAAGATCAGGATAAGTCCTCAGCAGATTGGTTTAATATGGGCTTGTGTGCGTATCATGAAGAGAAGCTTGATCTTGCTTGTGCCTCATGGTTGGTTGCATACCATCAAGCTTATTTTAATAATGACACCAAGTTGATGAAGGCGGCTGCTAAAAATCTTACTCATGTATTAGAGGAGATGGATGAAGCGCCCGGGCTACCAACAAGTTTATTTTTACTAGATACAGGACAGCCAGCTTTTGGGCTATTACCATTTTGGTTGTGGTGTGTGTTAAGCTTGAGTTTGTTTATATTTTTGTGTTTAGTGGTTGTAGTGTGGGGTCCTAAAAAACGGCCATGGTTAATATTAGGAGTTATTTGTTGGTTCTTACTCTTGATTCCTATGGTGACTCTCTATAAGCTCAATAATGTACGTAGAGGAATAATTACCGAGCCGGTAGTGAATTTACTATCGGGTCCAAATAACACGTTTGCCTCTCGTGTGCAGTTACGGTGTTGTGATCAAGGTGTTATAACTCAGCAACGAGATGGTTGGTGTTTGTTACATGCTCATACGGGAAAAGGGTGGGTTCCTGAAGGTTCATTAGTACAAGTTGGATATTCACAGTAAAAAATTATGAAAATAAATAATGTTAAATTTTTATGGTTATTGTTTGTTGTTGTCTTTGGCATCAGCAGCTTGATTTTTTGGAGGGAGTATAGAGTCCTCAAAGAATCAACTGATGAATTGTTTGCATTGCAGGAAGAGTATCGAAGCTATTTGATTACCTTGAAGCGAATTATTGACGATATAGCGTCAAATAGTGAACAAGAAGAATCTGCTGAGAGTGAATCGGCAGATGAAAAAAAAAAATCATTAAACAGTCTTGACCCTGTTGATTCTAGTGAGTTCCTCATTGTTGATCGACGTCCGACCTATTTAAAGCAATCACTTCTTAATTATATTCAAGAAAAAGACCTTAATATCGACATGGATGAAATTGATCGTATTTATGAGTCCTATGCTGATCATACTCAGCGCATGTCTACTCCATCTCGTAAGAAAGTGAGAGCAACTAAAAAGCAGTCGAGACGACAGCCTCGGGTTCGTAGACGGCGCCCGCTTATTAGAGACATTGTTCTGTCTTGGCCATTAGATAGAGAGCATTTTTGGATTAGCTCATTCTTTGGCAAAAGGAAGCGTAGTGACGGATCCTGGGGATTTCATCGCGGGATTGATATGGCTGCCTTACGGGGAACCCCTATCAAGGCCGTCTCATCAGGCCGCGTTATTGAAGCAGGCTTGGTAAAAGGCTACGGCAATACCATAGTCATCCTCCACAACGATAAATACAAGACCCGGTACGCCCATCTCCAAAAAATACGGGTGAAAAAAGGGCAAATCGTTCGACGTGGTCAGCTTATAGGGACGGTAGGCGCTACTGGATATGTTCGTAAATCAGGCCGCGATGCCTCCCATCTTCACTTTGAGGTCCATAGTCACGGAAAACAGGTTAATCCTCTCTACTATCTAGCCTAAAATAATTGCCTCACCTAACAATGCTTTAAAAACAGTATAAAGCAATGGTTCTTTTGGGGTTTTTAGCTAAATTTGTAACCACTTTAATAATGTTTGGTGTCGGTGCTGGCCTTGATAGTTAAACTGTTGGTTTAGGTGCTTTGCAGGTGTTATGCTTAATATAAGGAAAAGTTGGAATGTTTTATATTGTTTTAAGGATAGGATGGTTATGAAGAGGTTGTTTATATTTTTAGCATTATTTGTAGCCGTAGGTTCAATACAGGCTGTGGAAGTTGTCTTGACTGATGTTAGCGATCAAGAGATAGCTCGGATAGAGCATGATGTTCTTAAGAGTGAAATGATTAATAGCAACTTGGTTGATGAGGGTGATACTGAGGTTAGGGTTCCTGTTCCAAATCAAACATTCGCGCTTGTAACAAAAGTTGTAGAGCTTGCGAATAGTCAATATAAATTACCAGTAAATTTAGGACGACCTCAGCTGATAGAGCTGATTAAAATTGCTGATCATTTAAATATTAGACCGCTGTTAAATACGGCATTTGGACAGCTTTTAACAAATAAAGAAGCTGCAAATTGGTGGGGCACTGGAGAGTTAAATTCATTAGGAAGTCTGTTGGATACTACATTTAGTACTATTTTTAGAATGGAAAATGATAAGCCTGATTATAGTTTGATTAATAGATTTGTTTCTCCTTTACCAATAGGAGAAGAGCTGACTGATGTTGCGTGGGTTGATATAGCACCAGACTCTTCATACTACTGGGTTAGGTTTAGGGATGGGAGAGTGCAGATGTATGGTCGGGATGGAGTTTTAATAGGAGAAGAGCTGACTGATGTTGCGTGGGTTGATATAGCACCAGACTCTTCATACTACTGGGTTCAGTTTATGGATGATAATAGAGCGCAGATGTATGGTCGGGATGGAGTTTTAATAGGAGAAGGGCTGACTGATGTTGGGACTATTACTATAGCACCAGACTCTTCATACTACTGGGTTCACTTTAGGGATGATAATGGAGCGCAAATGTATGGTCGGGATGGAGCTTTAATAGGAGAAGGGCTGACTGATGTTTGGAATGTTTTTATAGCACCAGACTCTTCATACTACTGGGTTCACTTTAGGGATGGGAGAGTGCAGATGTATGGTCGGGATGGAGTTTTAATAGGAGAAGAGCTGACTGATGTTGCGTGGATTAATATAGCACCAGACTCTTCATACTACTGGGTTAGGTTTAGGGATGATAATAGAGCGCAGATGTATGGTCGGAATGGAGTTTTAATAGGAGAAGGGCTGACTGATGTTAGGCATATTGATATAGCTCCAGACTCTTCATACTACTGGGTTAGGTTTAGGGA
>JABJKG010000011.1 GCA_018660415.1 bacterium
GCCGCTAAGTCTCCCCGCTCTGTTGCCCCAAGCAATGGTGTACAGCCATTATCAGTTGTAATATTAGGATCAGCTTCGTGCCAAAGTAGTTCAGTGATGGCCGCTAAGTCTCCCCGCCCTGTTGCCTCAAGTAATGGTGTATAGCCATAATCATTAGTTGCAATATTAGGATTAGCTTCGTGCCAAAGTAGTTCAGTGATGGCCGCTAAGTCTCCCCGCCTGGCTGCCCAAAGTAATGGTGTATAGCCATTATTGCTTGCAATATTAGGATCAGCTTGATATCTGAGTAGTTCTGTGACTACTGCTAAGTCTCCCCGCCTGGCTGCCCAAAGTAATGGTGTATAGCCCTTATTGCTTGCAATATTAGGATCAGCTTGATATCTGAGTAGTTCTTTGACTACTGCTAAGTGTCCCTGTTGGGCTGCCCAAAGTAATGGTGTGTTTCCATTTTTGTTTTGAATATCAGGATCAGCTTCGTGCCAAAGTAGTTCTGTTGTGATTGCTGTGTCTCCGTGAAAGGCTACACCAAATAATGGTGTGTCTCCATTTTTGTTTTGAATATTAGGATCAGCTTGATATCTGAGTAGTTCAGTGACGGCTGCTAAGCGTCTCTGTTGGGCTGCCCAAAGTAATGGTGTGCAGCCATACTGATCTTGCACATCAGGATTACCTTTATTGTTGAGGCATTCTGTAACGGCTGCTGTGTTTCCACTCTTTGCAGCAACAAATAGAGGTGAGTTTGAATTTTTAAATTGTAGCTTGGGGTCGGTATTCCTGGAAAGTAAAAGATTTACCAAGTTGTTATATTTATCTCTTATTTCGCTATTACCATTCCAAAATAGATGTATTAATGAAGAGATTATTGAGGGTCTTTGCATGGCAAGTTTGACTGCAGATAATCCTGCATTATTGAGACCGTTAACACTTGCCCCCTCCTGGATGAGTAGTTCTGCTATGTTGGGATGCCCACTTATAATAGCGGACATTAGCGCTGTATTACCTATATAGTTACGTCTATTAATTTTTTCTCTACGGTGTAGTAATGTTTGTACTGTTGAAGCGTATCCACGTTGTGCTGCCAGGATTAAAGGTGTGTTGCCTTGTTTGTCTCGTTGATAGGGCCAAAAGGGAGCACCATTGTCAAGTGCTCCGGCAAATGCAGAAATTGCTCTAACTTTATTTTTTTTTAAAGCATCCAGTAAAATATTGCTTTGTGGATGACTATGTAAGTAGTCTTCAGCGACGTATTTTCGATCCTCTGGATGTGAAATTATAGGAAGAAAATTCAATAATTCAGGTGGTCTTAACTTTGAGCCAATAATTGTTAGTGCAGTATCGGGCAGCTGCTTAAAAGTTGCTAAGGGTTGGATTGATGGATTGTCACCTCCAAGCATAGGTTCAGTCAAACTTAAACAAATAATGGCTAATAATTTTTTCATATAATTTTCGACTTAAAAATAAATTAATACTTGGTGTTAATTATAGTAATTTAACTCAAGGAGAAAGCGTTGGTTGGGGTCAAAATGTGCTATGTGAAGGGATTTGACTATAGTTTGTGTTATGTTATGACTATTTATAATATAACACAAATAGAAAAGGATTCAATGGTGGTAAATACAAGAAATATATTATTTGTACTTCTACTTCTTGGTACTGTTCAAGGTGCATTTTCAGTTCTAGATATGGTTGATAGAAAGGGCGGCTCTAGAAATGTGGAGCTTTCAGGCCGAAAGATAGTTGATGGATTTGATCCACAACATATGGCATCGATACTTGAAATGTGTCGAAGCAATCACGAAGCACTGCAAGAAGATCCTCAGTGTGTCAAGTTCAGGCACATGTTAGCGCAAGGACAAAAAAAAGCATTTTGTTCAGTAGTAGAAGAAAATGGGACCCCCAAGGGGTTCTTATTTGGTTTTAAACCTTCAGCAAATGTGAGGGATCCAAAAGAAGGGTGTATACACCACTTAGCAGTATCTCAAGAAAATCGTCACCAAGGGCTTGGATCTCTTTTGCTTAGTGATGCTGAAAGCAAAATTAAAAGTATGGGGGGAAGCAAAGTAAGTCTTATTTTGTCAAAGTCTAATACTAGTGCATTTAGGTTGTATGTTAAGGGCGGATATAAAGTTGACATGACAATGGTTCAACTTTTGAGAGACAACGATATACATCAAAGTATTGCGATGCAAAAAGGCTTAACAAATGATTAGTAAAAAACAGACAGTTTTTTTATAATTTTGTTAAGTATGATGCAATCTGCACACTCTGGTAGTGATATACAAATAAGTGGTTTTGAACGAGATCGGCATTGGCTTTTTGTTAAAAGAATTGCCAAATCACACTGGAACCTTCTAGGAGAAGATGGTCCTGGTTGCTCTCAGGTTAAAAAGTGGAGTGAGTCTGATGCTGTGACCAAGGGGTATATAAACTTTAGGGTTTTAGAGGTGGGAGGCGTTCCAAAAGGATTTGCAATTAGTACCCTTCCTTATCCAAGTTCATCAGAAAATTGCTACATCGCTACCGTCCTTCAACTAGCTGTTTCCGAGTCTCGTCAAGGGTATGGGGGTGAACTTTTGGCAGATGCTGAAGCTCGTATACGTGAAAAAGATTTGACTTGTCCTATTATGCTAGGACTTGCACCCGGTAATGAAAAAGCTTTAGCATTTTTTAAAAAATATGGATTTATGGTTGATACCAGAGAGCCTTCAGGCTTGCAGCTTTACAAGTATTAACAATTTTATCCAATGACTTAACTTTGATAAGCATAAAAAATTTAGTTTAAAAATAATCTTTTAGGCTTGCTAGTTTTTTTTTAAATTATTAACGTGGACTAATAGTATTGCGAAGCGAATATTTTTATGTTTTCAAGTTTTGAAAGAGTTGATTTAGAACTTGGGATCTAGTGAAGATCCCATATAATATTGTGTAGTTCTTTACCCTGTCGTTTATAGTGTTCTATTAAAGTAGACAAGCGTTTAACTTTATTTTCATCAGCTTTAGACTTTTCTAGTTTTTCCTGATTTTGCTGTTGTTCTTTTGCTTGAACACTCATTCTTTTTAGCATACAAATATAGGATAACTCTGAAAAGGAGATCTCTTCGTTTCGTGCAATATTTTCAGACATGGTTGTTAAGTCTTGATAGGAAAAGCCCTGAGTTTCGGCGACTAAGTGACTTAATATTGCCTCATTGAAATCATGGTGTATTATTTTTATTTTTTCGTCTTCAGAAAAGTTACTTGAGTGTATATTTTCGCTGAATTGCCCAAGTTTGTGCAATAATGCGATTTTTATTATTTTACTTATATTATTCTGTTGTGGATCTTTCTCTAGGCTTGAGTGCATAGTTTTCAATTCTGCATAACTGTAGTTTATAAGTCTTAGATTTTGAGAGCCCTTAATTTTTCTCTTGAAATTTTCAGCAGATTCACTTTCTGATACTGCCATGGAATAAGTCTGGTGTGTTTCTTGATAGCTTTGATTGGCAATATAAGCTGTTCCCAATCCCATCCAGGATTTTTTTAACTTAAAATTAAGTGCTTGTCCTAATTCTTTTTTTACATATGCTTGGTGCATAATTGGCGATGTGCTCATCTCTTCAACAAACAATTCAAAGGGATCGACTTCTCTCTGGCGTACCATATTTTGTAGAAATTCTTTTCGGCTTTTGGCGTCAGGCTTGCTGAAGTTTGTGGTTCTTCCTCGGACTCTGCTTAAAAATTGGGGATCGGCATCATCAAGATTTTCGGCAGTCATAACAAATGAAAGTCGAGGGTCGTCTTCAAAGTCTGTTAAGAGTGACCAAAGTTCTTGAGATGCGTTATGAAAAGATGTATATGCTGTTGAACTAGGATCCAGTGTGGTGTTTGCGATGATAGCTTCAACGCCAACAATGAGAACGACTACATGTTTTCCATCTTCTGCATGTAAATTAAGTGCTTGCTCTTTGAGATTGGTTATTTCTTGAGAACCCAAATATTCAGTTAGCAGGCTTGAGGCATTGCGAATAATAATATGAGCCCCAATTTCCTCAGCTTTTGCTTTTACTGCGATGCGCTTACTAGTTCCACTTTCACCACTGAGCACTATTCGGCTATAAAGACGTTTAGATTGGGGGTCTCGTATTGGTTGATAATCGTCATGAGTTTCTTTAACTCTTTTTTGACGTTTCATTTCTTCAAAGGCGCTACAGAATTTTGAAGGAAAAGTTCCATAAAGATCTTTAACCCGGCATTCAGGAAAAGTGTAAAATATGACCATGCAACCTAAAAAAAACAAGCATTGATGAACAAGTTGATTCATTATTTTATCCTTCCCTGTTGAAAATAGCGGATAATGCTTGCGAAATTTTTAAAACATCCCTTAATATGTACAAGGGCATTCTTTTTTTGCGTTCAGCATCTATCTCTGTTTGTCGATTTGAAATTTTCTCTTCATATTGTTTTATTTGTTCTTCAATTTGTTTCAAGTGTTTTTTTAGTACTTCTGCATTATTTTCTTGATTTAGATCTCGGCGCATTGCAAGAAGGAGAGCTAGTGCTTCGGTTATATTGGCAACCTTTTCTCTTTCCATGTTTTTAAAAAATTCATCTAGGTCACGATAGGAAAAATCATTGGTATCTCCCACAAGGAAGCTAATCGTTTTCTCATTAAACTCAGTGCGCATTAAGTTTTCATGTTCTTGTTCGGAAAGATTGGTTGTTAGTGAACCATCGGTTTGTTTTTTTAACTGTTCTAGCAGGCGTATACGAATGGCTTTAGATATAGAGTCAAAGCGTGGCCCTTGAACTGCATAACGCCGACAGCTTTGGTGCATTTGTCTTTGTTCATTAGTTATTTGGTCTAGATCTAGGGGTTCTCCCATATAGGACTTGTAGATTTCAGGGTGTGAGAGTGCCCAGTAGGTGCGTTGGTCTTGTTGGAACTGTTGATTGGGAAGATAGTTTGATCGTCTAAAGAGCCATTTAAACCAAGGGCTTTTTTCCTTAAAACTCAATGCTTGATCGATTTTCCCTTCAGAGTATGACTTATGGATTGCCGGTGAGGTAGAATATTCTGTTATAAATAGTTCAAAAAAATCAAGATCCATACTTTGGATGCGGCCCCGTATAAATTCTTCTCGGTCGAGAGCATTTGGTCGAGTAAAAACTACTTCTTGCCCTATTTCGCTCATGAATTGAGGATCGAGATCGTCTTCATCTTCAAGGATATTGGTTGTCATAATAATTGAAAAACGAGGATCATTTTTAAAATCTGCTAGCAAGCTTGATAGTTCTTGTGATGCGTTTCGATAGGTTTTGTAGGTAAGCGATCCAGGATCCAATTTATTATTTCGTACAATTGCGTCGATTTCATTAATAATAATGACGATATGTCCACTTTCATTGTAGGCATCGATAGCTTGGGATCTAAGGCGATTGATGTTTGCTGCGCCTGCATTCATATATTTAGTTATAAAGCTGGGAGCACTAATGACTATTTTTTTAAGTCCGGCTTCATCAGCAGCTTTTTCTGCCGCAATACTTTTACCTGCACCAATATCTCCAACGAGTAACAAGTTACTATATAAACGTTCGGGCGCATCTGGATCATGTGTTGGTTGGTAATCATCAGGGGATGAGACTTTTTTTTGTTGTTTCATTTCTTTAAATGCTTTACACATACTTGCTGGAAATACACCATGAAGGTCCTTAATGCGACATTCTTCTCTCTTGGCAGAAATTAAACCAGTGAGATTGACAAGAGTGACGAAGTATATCAAAAGTTTGTTTGTCATTTTTTCCTTTTAGTATCACCATAGATTACTTTTAATAACTATTAAAGTTGTTGAAAATGGTACATCATCTAAAATAAAAATCAAATTTTAAAACAGTTGTATTTTATGAAAATTGGTTTTTTATATAAGGATAAACTTTACATTTGGTGAAAAACATTTACCATTGTGATCTAAATAATATTGAAATGGAAAATCTATAGAAAAACTTAATATGGTCGCAACTTATAACGAGGTTAATTTTTAATGATGATATATAAAAAATATATTCATATGGTTTTATTTATAGCTATTGTATTTTTCTCTACTTCTTCTCAGCCAATGAGTGCTGCGGTTTCTATACTTAATGATCTAGCAGCTCGGTTTAAGGGAGAACAGCAGCAACAGTATATTGCACCGGTTGTAACGATTGGTGATTATCAAGGAAGTAAAAGTGTTTTAGGATTATGTCAGTGGTTATCGGGAACAGTCCCTCATTGTTGGTTTAATCGATGTATGTTTTCTGAGGCACCCTATGAAGTTGTTTCTTCATTTGTGCATCAACTGGCCAAGGAGGTTGAGTGTCCCTTAATTATAGATTTTGATTTTCGAGGAGATTTTCGCACATTAGATCAAAGAGGAAAGGCTGCTATACAACAGGCAATAGACTCCTATAATCAAACCGGAAAACCTTCTATTATTTATATTCATCATACGGGAATTCCAACGAATGATAGGGAAGATTTTTTAGCTTTAGGGTTTTTTCAAAATTGTGAAGAGCTTGCAGGTGAAGATAACAGAAGTTTTGTTTTAGTTTACGCTATTGAAGATTCATGTACACGATTATGTCGAGATATTCGCAATCGGGTGGGTAATTATTTAAGAATTGAAGGAAATTTGGTTTATGACGAGCGAGACGGTAGTCTTGTGGGAAAAAAAAAAATACAGGAAACAAGTCATCTTATGAATAGTATTATAATAGGTAGTGTAGTAACTGGCATTGTAGCAGGATTTTTTTTAGCAACATATTTGATAATATTAAAAGATGAGACAGATGAGCAATGAATACAAACAGCCTTTTTGCTTTGTTAATAATCTTTTAGTATCATCATAGATTACTTTTAATAGCTATTAAAGTTGTTGAAAATGGTACATCACCTAAAATAAAAATCAAATATTAAAACAGTTGTATTTTATGAAAATTGGTTTTTATATAAAGATAAACTTTACATTTGGTGAAAAACATTTACCATTGTGATCTAAATAATATTGAAACGGAAAAACCTAATATGGTCGCTATTTATACCGAGGTTAATTTTTAAATGATATATAAAAAATACATTCATATGGTTTTATTCATGACTACTATGTTGGTAGCAACTTCTTCTCAACCAATGAGTGCTGCAGTTTCTATATTCAATGATATAGCAGCACGGTTTAAGGGAGAAACGCAGCAGCAGCCGCATCTTGTACCTGTTGTAACGATCGGTGATTATCAAGGCAGTAAAAGTGTTCTAGGGTTGCGTAAGTGGTTAACGGGAACTGAACCCCACTGTTGGTTTAATCGATGCATGTTTTCTGAGACCCCTTATGAGGTTGTTTCTTCATTTGTGCACCAACTTGCCAAGGAGATTGATTGTCCCTTAATTATAGATTTTGATTTTCGAGGAGATTTTCGCACTTTAGACCAAAGAGGAAAGGCGGCTATACAACAAGCAAAAAACTCTTATAATAAGACCGGAAAACCTTCTATTATTTATATTCATCATACGGGAATTCCAACTAATGATAGGGAAGATTTTTTAGCATTAGGTTTTTTTCAGAATTGTGAAGAGCTTGCTGGTGAAGATAACAGAAGCTTTGTTTTAGTTTACGCTATTGAAGACTCACGCAAACGATTATGTCGTGATATTCGTACGCGAGTAGGTAATTATTTTAGAATTGAAGGGAACTTTGTTTATGGTGAGCGAGATGGTAACCCTGTGGAAAAAAAAAAGACTCAGAGAACAAGCCAGCTTATGACTAGTATTATAATAGGTGGTGTAGCTACTTCTTGCTTGGTTGGAGGCATTTTTTTAACACGATATTTGATAATATTAAAAGATGAGAAAGATGAGCAATGAATGCAAACAGCCTTTTTGCTTTGTTAATAATCTTGAGTGGATTTGTAAAAATAGATGCATCTTGCAGCTTTGAACGCATGGTTGGAGAGTGTCCAGAGAGAATGTGTGCTATGCGTGATGCATTGTTGAAAAATAATCAAGCATGGGAAAAAAAACGTAGTTCCGTGTACCAGGAATCAGATGAACAGAAGGAAGAAGTTGAAGAAGACTTGAGTCCTGTTGGTTTGTGGGGGACGACTGGGAATGGTAAAACGCTTCAAATATTTGAAGCTGCGCGGGAATCAGGATCCGAAGTTTTTGTGTTTACCAGCAAGAACTTAGATGAACCTACAGCTGAACAAAATATAAACAAAATGCGTGCTCATATACAAGGGGCTATTGAGGAAACTCAAGATGGACCAATTCCAATAGTTTTATTTGAAGAATTGCATAAAATGCCGCCTTATGTTTTTAAATTTTTTGAAGAAGTTTTGGATGATGAGTATGGAGAGTTGCGTGGTAAAGTTCAGCTTGCGTTTACGACCAATAAAGCAGATAAGCTAGAAGCAGAGTTTTCCGAACGATTGGAAGATGATAAGGGGGAGTATTACAATCCTTTAATAGATAAACGTACAGGTTTGATAAGGACATTTTATAGCCAAGGAAGACTAGATATACATGAGCTTTCTGAGGATCAAGTGGCATTTATATCGGGAAGAACAGAAGGTTTTGATATTCGTGCGTTGAAAGTATTAGTTCGTTCCGTAATGCATGAGCTTGGAGTTAATCCGGCTGAATATACTTATGAAGATCTAGGTCGGGTTATAGAGGCAAGAAGAAAAAAATTAAGTACTGAGGAAGAAGACAAAAAGAAATGGTGGGAAGGTAAACTTTCTCCAGGTGGAGAAGTTCAAGGTAGAGTAACCCGCAATAATATGTTTCACTTTGATAGTGCATGGAATATATGGGTGAATGACCAAGGTTAAATTTTGTGAGTTTTGGGTTCCAAATTAGGAGATACTAGTAAACGATTTTTATAACTTAAACCCAAGGTAACCAGTATGCGTATCAATAAACCCACAAAGCTGCTTGTTCTTTTTCTTGTATTTTCCTTATTCCCGCCAACAAATAATCGACCGATGGCTTCTGTATGGAATGTTGTCACTCTTGCTTGTGACAAGATGTCACCAGTATTCAATGAA
>JABJKG010000001.1 GCA_018660415.1 bacterium
AGCCGCTGCGTTAACTCTTCTGCAGAACAAAAGCACTTATAAGCTTTGTTCTCAGCAATTAACTTTTGAAGAAATTCACGATGTTTTTGTTCAAACTCAGATTGGATGTGTAAGGGCTCATCGCTCTTGATTTGCATCCACGCCAAAGCATCAATAATTGAATTGACATATTCCTGAGTAGAACGCTCCTTGTCAGTATCTTCAATACGAATAAGAAAGGTTCCATCATTATGCTTAGCAAACAGCCAATTAAAAATAGCTGCACGCAAGCCACCAATATGTAAGTTTCCTGTTGGGGATGGCGCAAACCGAACCCGAACATCTTTAGAAGTTGTTGCCATTCAAGAACCTATTATCGATCGCCACGACGCATCTTAGCCAAAGCAATCCATGGTGAAGGCGTAAGATAGTCAGGAAGTTTAACTGGTTCCGCCTTGATAATAGTATCCCATGCAGCTTGTGCCTTTTGAATATCACCCTGTGCGGCATAAAACTCGCCTAGGTAATAAAGAGCCATGTCTGTAAATGGGTTATTCTTATCAGTGCTGAGAGTCTGAAGGTTAGTTAAACCTTCTTTTTCAGTCTTAGCATTATCAAGCTCAACTAATGCGGCTGTTGTTTTATATAAATACTGGAAGGATACATTCTTAGTATCTTTAATAACAGTACGCATTAACTCTAAGCCTTTTACCACTTCACCTTGAGATACTAATGCTTGTGCTTTAAACATGATAAAGTATGGAGCCAATGAAGAACTTTTGTTTTGATCATAGGCGTTCTGGAAATCCATATCAACCTGATCCCACAACTCTTCTAAGTGGTCCTGAGCGTCAGGTCTAAATTCGAGTGATCGTGCTTTACGATAGCCTTCAAATGAATCGAAAAATGCTCGCTCAGCTTCACGCTGTTTTGCTGCAGAGCGCCAAGAGTAACTATAGTACCCGATACAACTTAAACCTACTACAACTAGTAAAACCGCGCTTAACTGAGTATAGCGACTTTGGTTTACATAATTTTTTGCGTTACCTACAAAACTGTTCGCCTTATTCATCGTAATGCTCCATAGACTGAAATTTGAAAAATTTATAAAATAATCACTATTCAACTACAAGAAATTTTTATTTCTTCTCTGCATCAACATCGGCTGGTACTGGTGCATCAGCTGGTGCTGCTTTTGCCATCTTTGCTTCTTGTTGCTTTTTATTTTCATCTCGTTTAATACTACGATCTTCCTTAGAAACTAAAACTTTTTTCCCTTTGTAAAAACCACATGCTTTACACGCTGAGTGAGGCATAAGCGCTTCTTTACAGTTGAGACATTCAGTAATGCTTTGAACGGTGAGACCTTTGTTTGCAAAACGCTTATCGCGACGTTGGCGAGAGTTTTTACGCTTGGGTACTGGCATTATAATCCTTAAATATTCTTTTGCATCCTATATCGCATAGGAAATACGTATTGTTTTTGATTGTTGATTACGCTTTTTATTATACAGATTTACTTGAAAATGTAAATTTTTGTCACCTATAACCTCTAAAACCTATCAATCCCTTGATAGGTCCTCTAGGTCTCAATATTAGACCAAAACTACTAAAAAGGGAGCTACTATTTTACCAGTAACTCCCCATAAAGATTTTGCTTAACAGCTATTTGGTTTCTTTAGCCACTTCTTTTGGCGCTTCTGTAGCTGCTTCCTTAGGCTCATCAGGAGCTGATTCACCATCAAATTCAGCTATCGATACAAGATTTTGGCCCTTTTCAAGCCTAATCAAGCGAACACCCTTAGCTTGACGACCCATAGTACGAATCTCATTACGAGGCAATCGGATAATCTTACCTGCAGCATCGATCAAGAGTAGGTTGGAAGAATCACCCACAGTAACCAGACCAATCACTTCGCCATTACGGGTATCGGCAGGAATAGTCCTTACACCAACACCACCACGGTGAGCAACCCTAAAGTCAGCTACCTTAACACACTTACCATAACCACGTCGTGTGGCAAACAGTAACTGCTTATCATCTCCGTTAATGATCTCCATACCAACAACATGATCACCTTCACGCAAGCGAATACCCATAACACCGGCAGCCTGACGACCCATCTGGCGAACTTCACTTTCTTTAAAACGAATACCCTGACCAAATGCTGTCGCAATAACAATGGAGTCTTCTCCAGAACTAATCTGTGTAAAGACAAGCTCATCGCCATCACGCAAGCCAACGGCACGGATCCCTGTAGCACGAATTTTCGAGAACGCCATAGCATTAGTACGCTTAATAATCCCATTCTTGGTAAGCATGACAATGTTTTTACCTTCCATGTCACGAGTACAAAGAAGTTTCACTACCTGCTCTCCTGCAACCAATGGTAACAGATTAATAACCGCACGCCCTTTAGCAATACGGGAACCTTCAGGTACCTCAAATACATTTAAGCTATAGACACGGCCAAAGTTAGTAAAGAAGAGCAACTCGTCATGATTTTTGGTTACAAACAGATCCTGAACCACATCATCAGATCCTTCAAGAGAAACCATTCCCTTCTTACCCTTACCACCACGGTGCTGTACACCATAGGTATCCAAGGCAACCCGCTTGATATAACCCTTTTTAGTCAAGGTCACCACAACCTCTTCATCAGGAATCAAGTCAGCCTCTGACAACGCATCAACAGCGCCCTCAACACGACTTCTACGCTCATCTGAATAGTTAGCTCGAATCTCTTCAAACTCTTCAATGATTTCTTTATGCAAAATTTCTTTGTTTTCAAGCACTGAACGAAGATAAAGTATACGCTTTTTGAGCTCTTCCATCTCTTCGTGAATTTTTTCTTGCTCTAAACCAGTCAAGCGCTGTAATCGCATTTCCAAGATAGCTTTACCTTGAATCTCCGATAAACCAAAACGCTCATGTAACTGAGTAATAGCTGTTTGAGCATCAGGTGATGTCTTAATCAACTTAATAGCTTCATCAATATTCTCTAATGCAAGAATAAAACCAGTCAGAATGTGCTCACGCTCAAGAGACTTTTTCAAGTCATAAGAAGTACGCTTATGAACAATCTCTTCTCTATGAAGTAAGAACTGCTCAATCAAAGTACGAAGCGTAAAGATCGTTGGCTTCTTGTCCAATAACGCCAACATCAATATCGATACGGAACTTTGTAGTGATGTATATTTATACAACTGATTCAGTACAACCTCAGGAATCTCTCCCCGCTTAACATCAATAACAAGACGGATACCCTTCTTATTCGATTCATCACGAATATTAGAAATTCCGTCAATAACTTTATCTTTTACCAGGTCAGCAATCTTAATAACTAAGTCAGACTTGTTTACCAAGTACGGCAACTCACTGACAATAATAGCGTTACCCTTCTTGCTCTCTTCAACATCAACCACACCACGCAATATTAAATTACCACGACCGGTGCGATAGGCTTTGACAATACCAGCACGTCCACAAATGATTCCACCTGTTGGAAAATCTGGTGCCGGCACTAAGCTAAATAACTCTTCTTCACTCATTTCTGGATTTTTTAACATGGCCAAACATGCATCAACTACTTCACCCAAGTTGTGTGGTGGCATCGAAGTCGCCATACCAACCGCAATACCAGATGTTCCATTGATCAACAAGTTCGGCAAGCGACTCGGTAAAATAACCGGCTCAACCGTAGAATCATCAAAGTTAGGAACAAATGCAACTGTTTCTTTGTCTAAATCAGCTAAAATTTGAGCTGTAATTTTTTGCATACGAATTTCAGTATAACGCATAGCAGCAGGGTTATCTCCATCAATAGAACCCCAGTTACCTTGCCCATCCAAAAGCGGATACCGCTTGGAAAATTCTTGAACCATACCTACCATTGTATTATATACCGCCTGATCACCATGCGGGTGGTACTTACCAAGTACTTCACCAACTACACGTACAGATTTGTGATATGGCTTATTATGCCAATATCCCAATTGATACATAGTATATAAAACTCGTCTATGAACTGGCTTTAACCCATCACGTACATCTGGAATAGCCCGACTAACAACCACAGACATGGCATAATCGAGAAATGATGCTTTTAACTCATCTTCTAACAAGACTGGAGATATGTGCTTAGGCAAAGAGGACTTATCTTGATTTGTGTCGTTACTCATGAACAACTTCCCCTTGAAAATTTAAATTTTTACTTATCTATTAACCTACTAATATTATTATATATTATACCTCAAATCATACTTTTTCACAAGCTAGAAAACGCTGCTTATTCCATGAAAATGGGTATTTCCAGGATGAAAATTTACAAAACTGATAGCATCATCTAAACTTAAGAGAAACACTTATTACAAAGGACTATATTTTCTTAGCACAGGTATGGATATAAAAAAAAGAGATCTATCACAATTTCCCCCAGAAAACATTAGAAACTTTTCTATCATTGCTCATATTGATCATGGCAAATCTACATTGGCAGATCGTTTACTGGAATATACAGGCACCCTCAGCACACGGACTAAGGCAGTACAATTTCTCGACAAACTTCAAGTTGAGAAGGAACGTGGTATTACCGTTAAGGCTAATAGTGCCTCTATGTTCTATGAAAAAGATGGAACGACCTATTTGTTAAACCTTATTGATACACCAGGCCATGTAGATTTCAGTTATGAAGTTTCACGGTCACTCTATGCATGCCAAGGAGCACTCCTATTGGTTGATGCCGCTCAAGGTGTACAAGCGCAGACCATGGCAAACTTTTATCTAGCCTTTGAACAAGATCTCACCATCCTCCCTGTTATTAATAAAATCGATATGGCCATTGCTGATCCAGAACGAGTTACAAAACAACTCGAAAACCTTTTTGATTTTCCAGAAGATGATATCATACTTGCATCCGCCAAGTCAGGTATCGGAATCCAAGAAATATTAGACAACATTGTAGATAACATTCCTGCACCTGAAGCCAACCCGGACGAACCACTTAAGGCACTCCTGTTTGACTCATGGTACGACGATTATCGCGGCGTTGTATGTTTGGTCGCAATCAAAGACGGCATGCTCAAAAAAGGCGATATAATCGCTCTTGCACAAGCAGAGAAAAAATATGAAGTTTTAGAAATTGGACTTATGTATCCCGAAGAGACGCCAACCGGAGCTCTCTATGCCGGACAAGTAGGCTACATTATAACCGGAATGAAGACGGTTAAAGAAGCGCAAGTTGGTGATACAATATATAATACAGCACAGCCAGTAGAAGCATTCCCTGGATTCAAACCAGCAAAGCCTATGGTATTTGCCGGTATATATCCTGTTGATACAACAGAGTTCCCACTCTTAGCTGACGCTGTTGAAAAACTTATCCTCAATGATGCCAGTGTTACCGTAGAAAAGAAAACATCAGCAGCATTGGGCCTTGGGTTCCGCTGTGGGTTCCTAGGGCTCTTACACATGGATGTGTTTAAAGAGCGTTTAGAACAAGAATACAATATGAGCATCATTGTAACCGCTCCCAGCGTTCTCTACAAAGTAACCCTGAATAATGGCAAAGTGCTTGATCTTGAAAACCCTGCGGATTTCCCAGAACGCCAAGTCATACAACAAATTCAAGAACCTATTATTCATGCAACAATCATTGTTCCAAAAAAATACCTCGGTAACACAATCGCTCTTTGCGAACAAAAGCGCGGCATTCAAACCGAAATGAACTTTATCGATGAAGATCGAGTTATCATCAAGTATCAACTCCCATTAAATGAAGTTGCAACCGATTTTTATGACCAACTCAAATCATACAGCTCCGGCTTTGCCAGCTTTGATTATGAAGAAGGCGGCTATGCTCCATCCGACTTGGTAAAAATGGATATCCTCCTTAATGGAACCGCTGTCGATGCACTCTCTATTGTTGTACACAACGAATTTGCATACCGTATTGGCCGTGATCTTGTAGGAAAACTGCGCAAAATCATCCCACGCCAGTTGATAGAGGTAATCATCCAGGCTGCCATCGGCGCAAAAGTAATTGCTAGAGAACGACTTTCTCCTTTACGTAAAAACGTTATCGCCAAATGCTACGGTGGTGATATTACCCGAAAACGCAAACTCTTAGAGAAGCAAAAAGAAGGTAAGAAAAAGATGAAACAAATCGGCACCGTGGAAATGCCGAAAGAAGCCTTCTATACCATCATGAAAAAAGAAAACTAAGAGAGCAGCTCTTTTATGCTTTTTGCTGTGTGCTTTATCCCCTCGACATGTCGAGATAATACCCGCCAAGAAGGTGATTTCAAGTCTCTCCAAAGCGTTGAGAAATTAGTTTGATAAAATTTGTTACCACCATATCTCACAATATCTCTAAATTCTTTCGGTAGCGTTAGATCCATAGTATGGGCCGCATAGCCGGGTAAATTAAGCCACTCCAGCGCATCAAGTTGTGGTAATCCCTTAAGGGAATTAAGATTACTTTTACTGGGGTAAGAATCAACATCAAGCTTTTTCAACTTATCAAGCTTAGGCAAACCTTCAAACGAACTTATACGATTCATGTTTAGATTCAGTTCTTCTAAATTTGGAAGACTTGGTAAACCTTCAAATGAACTTATGTCATTGCTATACAAGTCCAGCTTTCTTAATTTATCAAGCTTAGGCAACCCCTCAAATGAACTTATGTCATTAAATTTAAAATCAAGCTCCCCCAAATTAGGCATTCTTTTTAGTATTGCCGGAATCTTCGTTAAATGATTACGCGCTAAATTCAAGTGTGTTATCTGAGCCAATTCCTCATCTGACTTACTATCCAAGGATTCTTCTCTCTCATCATTGAATTTTTCTCCCGAAAGATCAAGAGACATTCCATAAACTGTTGGCTGCATAAGCAACCCACAAAAAACCCATATAAACAATTTTTTCATCACAAATCCTCCATTTGTATTAATAATAGAAAATAACGCACTGATAAGTCAATACTTCTATTGACTCCAAAAACTACTCTGATTTATAATCCGTAAGGTAAATTGAAACCAATAACCTTACGGAGAATTTCGTGGAAAAAATATTTCACGCGATAAGCAACCTGGGCATAGCATTGCTAATCGCTATCTCTATTCCAACACTCGTCCACCTGGGTGGCAACATTATTATGAAACAACCTGCCCATCCATTTCGTAGTGATTACCCTACCGAATCGCGAACCAACTCACGATATGACGATTCTACTGAATACATCCAAGCAAAAAAAACATATGAAGTAGAATATAAGTCATGGAGCAATAAATATTTTTACGTTTCTCTGATTAGTGCTCTGATATGCGTAGTACTTGGAATGTTCCTCACCATATCATCTCTCAGCCTTGGTTTTATTTTTGCCGCAATATTTACTGCAATCAGTGGCTACATACAAACCTGGATTTATGTTCAAGCATTACCGAAATTTATAGCGTTGCTCATCATGCTTGCCCTACTCATCATATGCGTTATCTTCCAGCATCATAAAAAAAACCCTCCTCAAAAAAAGAAAAAAGCTATTACTAGGAAGAAAAAAGCTCCTGCTAAGAAAAAGAAGTAGCCTAAAACACCTAAATTTAAGCAATACAAAGCGAAAGATACTTAAACCATATCTTTCGCTTTGTCTGTTTATTTATAATAGTAGGTAAGGTTATAAAGGGGAAATGGGAAGGTTATTAATGAAAAAGATACTTATTTTACTACTTGGTTGCATACTTGGAAGCTCAATACAGGCCGATCAACAATATGAAGGTTCGACTGGTGATAATTTTTATTCAGGTAATTTAGCCGATGGTGCACCAGCCTCCTCACAACCATTTATACAAAAAATACCACAAAAGAAAACCAAGCAGTCTACCGAGTTCTTTGATGATGCTACCGTACCATCATTTACTGGCGGCTTTGAAGATCAAGTATCAAAAGCTCCAGTCAAGTATTATATCTTCCCCATGCAAATCGAAAATGATCAACATGCAACATTTGTAGGAACCGTAGAAGGTAGCAGTAAGGAGGTAACTCTGAAAGACGAAGAATTTATCAAAACAACCGTTGAAGATCAAACACCTCTTATCAATGGCACCCTTACCTTATATGTAGGTAAACAAAAAGCTGAAAAGCTAGAGTTTGAGGGCAACCTTATGAAAATCACCGAGTATCCACAAGACCTTTTACCAACTCAACAAATGTGTGAAGCTGAAGAATGCTGCCTGAAAATCAACCTCTCTAAGTCAACGCCAGGAATGTCTCATACTTTTGATGTAAACCTCAGTAACGGAGTTTGTCCTATGGAAGAAGCACATCCAAAAGAGTATATCCGAAAAGCTCGTGAGATTGATAAATAGGCTAAGCCTAAAAAAGGATCGCCTATCAAGCCCAACAAAGCATTTTATACTGAAGCTCAAAAGAAAACCGAAGAAAAAGCACACTTTGAAAGCGAAAACCCTCTAGAACAATACCGAACAGAGCAAGCTCAAGCACAAGGTGGTACCTATCATGCGACTACTGATCCTCAGGATTTCTGGCAATAAGTACCATCGTTACTTTTTAGAATCAGCCTTGTGAGACTTGTTGGCCTTCTTTAATATTTTTTCATTTTGAACCACTTTGGCCTGAAGTTTTTGCTGCTCAATCATGCGGTGTTCACGCTGATAGTTAGGGTTAGTTACAATATAACGCCTTACTGACTCTAGTTCTTTAACAAGTTGAGATATTAAATAACCAACGCCCTCAGACTTCCAATACATCTTATCACGAACTGAGTCTAATTTTTTAATATACAGATCTAAATGTTTTTTATATTGAATAAATGGAAAATTTTCGTAACTATTAGAATGCACCCAACGCTTACCAAACCATTGCTGTTTATGCTCTTCGTTGTATTGTTCGTTCTTTAACAATACTTCATCTTTAATTTTCTTCTCAATTGTTTGTGCAGCTACGGGATCTTTTGTTTCATTCAGCTCCCTAAACAAAACTAACTCACGCTCATACTCAAACCGTGAATTATCATAAACTTGCCGTGCATCCAATTGTATACTTTGATCAGCTGAGTCTTTTTGCATAACACACCCAGATAGCAAAACTAAACTGAATCCGAATAACATTTTAGATAAATACTTCATATGTACTCCTACTTTTTTCTATTGAATCTAAACGAGTAATTTCCAAACAAACATAAAGGTCGTATACAATGCTACAATCGCAACCGGTGTCTTAATTGGTCGAAATCCTGCAAGCTTGTATGCAATGTTAGCAAAAGTGATAGTAATAACAATGGGAACACCAATCGCTTCGACAGTCATCACCGATATTTTTAAAATCCAATCATATCCTAACAAGGAAAAGAAAAAGGTTAATAACAAAACAAATACTAGAGCAGGAATATAAGAAATTTTATTACGACCAACATCCCGTTGTAGATATTCTACTACCACTGCAGACAACGCTATAGCGGTAGAAATACAAGCCATCAAGATGGCTGCAACAATAATGAATGCCCCACTTTTCCCCAACACTGTTAAAGCTACTTCACTAAATAATAATGGGCGATTAATATGCTCAAGTCCCATACCATGCATAAGCCCCAACGAGGCCATACCTACATACACTATCCCCAATAACGCAAATCCAATCAATCCTGCATATAACACCATCGACATTAAAGTATTTGCTCGAATATAGGTTGCTCGCTTCAAATTTTGTTTAAAAATACTCACGATAAGAGAACCAAAGAAAATAGTTCCAAATAAATCTAATGTACTCAGACCAAAGCGTATATTAGTTCGAAATGCAGCCAAACCGCTCATTGGGTTAATAGTAATAGGATCTACAAAGTACCACCCTTTAACAACAATTATTCCAAGGCTTGCCAATAAAACTGGTGCTACAAAGTATCCAAACAATGCAATAATTTTGTTTTCTTTAAAAGCACCCGCAAAGGTGATCAATAAAAAAACTATAGCGTATACAACAAAAGAGTTTGCAGGGAGCAAAGGACTTAACATCGCATGCGATACAGTTAGGATACGAGGCATAGCTATAATGGGCCCTATGACCAACATGCACATTAAGATTAACAGGGACCCTGGGATACGACCAATTCGATAAAAAAATGAACGATAATCACCATCAAAAAGAATAATCGCTAACAATCCCATAAACGGCAAGCAAACCGACGTTAAAAGAAATCCAATCATAGATGGAATAAAATTCTTACCACCTAATAAACCAGCTTTAATGGGATATATTAAATTGCCTCCACCAAACAGCATTGCAAATATTGCTAAGCCCGCAATGAAAATCTGCACTGGTGAAATTTGTTTCCTGTACACTTGCTTCCTCTATGTTGCATATTTGAACAACAATTTTTACGTCTGAATTTTTCGTTATATAGCAATACCAGAAATAACTCTGTACACTCAGAATAATCTTTAAATTCATGAAATCATTTTCTTCTCTAGAGTATAAAAAAAAGAGCAAAATTACAAATCAACTCAAGAAAAGAAATAATTGATTAGGGCGAAATAAACGAATGAAATTTATAAAAAAATTTTCCCAAATATCTATAGACGATATTAACCTTGTTGGCGGCAAGAATGCATCGCTTGGACAGATGATTAATAAGCTGTCCGATAGTATGATTTATGTACCTAACGGCTTTGCAACAACTGCTGCATCCTACTGGCATTTTATAAAAAGCAACAACCTTGAAAGCAACTTAAAAAAACTGGTTTCGGAAATAAAAAACCATCAAGATGTTAAAACCCTCACCACAATAAGTGATAAAATTCGCATGTTAATTGAACAAGCATCAATCCCAGAAGATCTTGAGCAAGAAATAAGCTTAGCTTATCAAGAATTGTCTCAACAATATAAAACTGATGCGTGTTCAGTCGCATTACGCTCATCTGCGACAGCTGAGGACTTGCCCAATGCATCATTTGCAGGACAACAAGATAGCTTCCTCAATATAGAAGGAATAGAAAATATTCTTACCACGTATAAAAAATGTATTTCTTCTTTGTTTACACCACGTGCAATTGCCTATCGTATCGAGCAAGGCTTTGATCATTTTGAAGTAGCGCTCTCTGTTGGTATCCAAAAAATGGTTGCTGCTAAGGCTGCTGGTGTAGCCTTTACTTTAGACACTGAAAGCGGATTTAAAAATGTTGTTATGATTAATAGCGCGTGGGGCCTAGGAGAAACAGTAGTGAAAGGCGAGGTCAACCCTGATAGTTATTACATTTTTAAGCCAACACTACAAGAAGGACATAATGCTCTCATACGTAAACAACTCGGCGATAAAAAGAAAAAATTAATTTATAGCGATAATCAAAAAAATCCTACTCAGCTCGTATCCACCACAAAACTTGAGCTTGATAATTTTAGTTTATCGGATGAAACAGCATTAGAACTTGCACGACAAAGCATTGTTATCGAAAAGCATTATAGTAAGCCTATGGATATAGAATGGGCTATTGATTCTAATGACAATCAACTTTATATTCTACAAGCCCGACCAGAAACCATTCATTCTCAAAAAAATCCACTCGAAACTTTCTTATTGAGATATTCATTACAAAAAGACTCCAATGAGCTCAAAGACAAAATAATAATCGAAGGGAAAAGCATTGGACAAGCAATTGTAAGCGGAAAGGCCCGCGTCATTAACAATGTAGACCAGATTATTGATGTCCAAGAGAATGAGATCCTTATAACCAACATGACCGATCCCGACTGGGTTCCTATTATGAAAAAAGCTGCAGGAATTATAACTAATATTGGCGGACGCACCTGCCATGCTGCAATTGTCAGCCGCGAGCTTGGTATTCCTGCCATTGTAGGTACCCATCATGCAACAAAAACCATTAAAACTGGTGATCTTATCACCCTGGATTGCTCTCAAGGCCAAGTTGGTATTGTTTATAAAGGCAAGATCCCTTTTGAAGTCCATAAGCTGAATTTTGATACTGTAAAAAAACCTCCGTGCAAAGTCCTTTTAAACATTTCTGATCCAACCCGCGCTCTAACCAGCTCATTTCTACCTGTTGATGGAGTTGGTCTGGCCCGCATTGAATTTATCTTTGCAAACTCAATTAAAATCCATCCTATGGCATTATTATTTCCTGAGAGGGTAACGGATAAAAAAGATAAAGAAATGATCAAGAAGGCCATTCGTGGTTATTCTTCAGGCATTGATTACTTTATCAATATTCTAGCGCAAGAAGTCGCTACAATAGCGGCAGCCTTCCATCCGCGACCAGTCGTCGTTAGGTTCTCTGATCTTAAAAGCAATGAGTATCGCAACCTCATTGCAGGTCATTATTTTGAACCTAAGGAAGAAAATCCAATGCTGGGATTGCGTGGTGCCTCAAGATATTATAGCGATTTGTATGAACCAGCCTTTAGAATGGAATGCCAAGCCATACAAAAAATCTTATCAACTATGGGCCTCGAGAACATCAAGCTGCTCATTCCGTTTGTACGAACCCTGGATGAAGCAACTCAAGTATTATCGATATTAAAAGAGGAAGGGCTCCAGTCCAACAAGAAATTAGATATCTTAATGATGTGTGAGATTCCCTCAAACGTTGTCCTGGTAAAAGAGTTTGCCGCACTTTTTGACGGTTTTTCCATTGGCTCTAATGATTTAACCCAGTTTGCGCTGGCTGTCGACCGTGATTCTGCATTGGTAGCACCACTCTTTAATGAACTCGATCCAGCAGTCATCAACATGTTAGAGCTCGCTATAAGCGGATCTCATCAAGCCAAAAAACCAATTGGAATATGCGGACAAGCACCATCAGACTTTCCTGAGATACGTCAGTTTCTACTTGACCACAAGATAGATTCCATTTCGTTAAATTCAGAATCAGTGATTACATTTCTTATGGAGTAAGTGAGCGGCATAGTTCGGAGTTTTACCCATTCGCGCCCGTCGATACACTTGTCCTCGCGTCATAACCCCCTCATGCTGACAAGCATTACAAAGCCCTGTTCCTGATTCCATCTTATTACACGGACAAGGGCACACAACGTAATGGGCAGCCATAGTGTAAAACTTTTTACTATCCCTCTCAGGAAACGTAACAGCCATACATCCTGGAGCGCTATATAGTTGACCCATTATTAAACAACTGAACACAAATAGTATTATCTTTTTCATATTTACACTGGCAATTTATAAGGTTTTAAAGCAAAGTCTTCCTGCATATCCAGCTGTGGCAAGATATAATGCGCCTCCATTGATACCAGTATACTACAACTTAATAGAATTAAAATTAACCTCTTCATTTCCCTAACCCCCAATTTATTAATATTCCACACTTCCAATCATATAATAAGTTATTTTTATACCAAATTGCAATATTATTTATGGTTTAAGTGATTTTAAGTTCCTATATCACCAAATCAATCAACCAGAACCAATTGCCTTGTTGTATGACAAAAGCAAGCGAGCTATTGCTTTTATCACTACACATATGGTACATTTGTTTCAAATAGAGATTTTGCAGGTTTTGTTGGTTTTGATAGGAGTTAAGAGTGAAGAAGTTACTAAATTACATGTTGCTTTTCTTTTCATTATCAGTATGTGGGGCAGAAGATTTTTATCTTTTAAATCCACCACAAGCAGATACTTTTGAAGGTGTTGAAAAACAAGGCGTATACCAAGATGCCGAAACAGATAAACTTAATTCTATCTCCAATCTTTGGAATACTTACTTTGGAGATGAGGCTAGCGATCCTAAAAGTTTAGAATCTTATAATGAATTACTTGACCCCACGTTCTTGCATATCTCTCCTAACAGACAACAAATATTTCCTCCAGAAAAACCTCATAAATGCGACTGGGAGTCATGTAACTATGCAGCTGCTCGAAAAAATGCTTTAACAGAACATAAAAAAGCTCATCCTAGAGAAAAACTGTATAAATGCGACTGGCCGGGATGTAACTATGCAGCTGCTCGAAAAGGTGCTTTAACAACACATATGAGAACCCATACGGGAGAAAAACCGTATAAATGCGACTGGCCGGGATGTAACTATGCAGCTACTCAAAAAAGTAATTTAACAAAACATAAAAAAGCTCATACTAGAGAAAAACCGTACCAATGGAACTGGCAGAGTTGTAACTATGCAGCTGCTCAAAAAGGTGCTTTAGCAGAACCTACAAGAACCAATTCAAGAGAACGAGTACCAAGTAATGCCCTATTAATGATGCTGAGTAACTCACTAGAATCACCACCTGATAAAAGACAAAGGTTATAACTATGAAAAAATTATTCACTAGAAAGATGACTGATAGTTTTGCTCGGATTATATAAAAAGGAATTGGTTCCTTGTGAGTCCTCTAAAAAGCTTTTTATCTCATCTCCATATTCAGGATGCTGCAATGCCATGCCAACTACAGTTTTGAGCCAGCCCAAAACATTACCAGTATCATAACGCGTACCTTCGACCTTAAAGGCATATACTTTTTCACCCTTATGCATCATTGTAGAAATAGCATCAGTCAACTGAATCTCACCAGTAGCATAGGTTCCCATCTCTTCCAGTGCGGGGAAAATTTTATGCGAAAGAACATACCTTCCAACAATGGCTAGTTGGGATGGAGCATCTACTTGTTTAGGTTTCTCAACTAAGTTTGACACTTGGAACAAGTGATTAGTAATTTGTTTTTTAATACCAATAACACCATAGGCTGATACACAATCCAATGGCACCTCTTGCACCGCAATTACACTGCCACCCTCCTGTCGAGCAACTCGTAATAATTGATCAAGAGCTCCACGCTGGTTTATTATGATATCATCAGGAAGCATAACCCCAAAATACTCTTTCCCTACTATATGCTTGGCACACCCAACAGCATGACCTAGTCCTAAAGGCTCAGATTGATTTACATATGTAAGTTGAAGTTTAGTCCGTAAGTTTTCAATAGAGGATAGAAGCTCTTCTTTTCCTTTTTCCTTGAGTGCCATCTCTAGAGCAACATCGGCATCAAAATAATTGGTAAGAGCTGGTTTATGCGTATTGGTGATAATCACCATATGCTTCATAGCCGCCTTAACCGCTTCTTCAACGATGTAATGTATAGCCGGCTTATCCAATAACGGAATCATTTCTTTGGGAATTGATTTGGTCCACGGAAGAAAACGGGTACCCAATCCTGCACAGGGGACAATCACCTTAGATACACTCATCAAATTCCTTTTTGCATAAAAGTTGTTTACGAGAATTGCTCTAAAAACTCAACACTATTGTTATGCAGCATTCGAATGTCGTTGATGCCATACTTTAGCATAGCTAAACGAGTAAGTCCAAAGCCAAATGCAAATCCAGAATATTGAGTAGAATCAATACCGCAATGCTTTAAAACATTAGGGTTAACAAGCCCGGCGCCCATGCTTTCAATCCAACGACTTTGCTTACAGGTAGAACAGCCACTCTTACAAAAGATACACCGTATATCAATCTCGATACCTGGCTCAACAAAAGGAAAGTACCCAGGACGAACCCTTAACTCAATCTCTTCCTTTTCAAAGATGGCCTGTAAAAAAGTTTTGGTTGTCGCTAGTAAATTAGCCATGGAAATATCTTTCCCAACCAACAGCCCTTCACATTGCTTAAACACATAATCATGAGAAGCATCAGTAGCCTCAAACCTATACGCTCTTCCTGGAGCAACAATAGCCAGAGGCGGCTTGGTTTTTTCCATAGTATGAATCTGTACTGATGAAGTATGAGTACGCATCAATCGTTCTGGCATCTTTAACCAAATGGTATCCTGCATATCTCGAGCCGGATGATCTTGAGGAATATTAAGAGCCTCAAAATTATAAAAATCCTTTTCCATCTCAGGTCCATCAGCAATATCATAACCCATAGTCATGAAAACATTTTCAATGATTTGGGTAATATGAGTATAAGGATGCAAGCTTCCAGCTTCCTGGTTTGGCCGATAAGCTGAAACATCAAAGCTACTCTTTTGAAGCGCATCCTGTTGGTGACGGCTAGCATCAAGATCGTTTTTCTTCGTAAGATATTGGGCCTCAAGATCCTGTTTTAACTTATTCAATAGAGGTCCAACCTCACGCTTCTCATCAGGAGAAAGCGCTTTGAGAGCTTGCATAAGCTCAGTAAGTTTTCCCTTTCTTCCCAAGAAATCAACACGGATCTTCTCAAGAAGCTCTATATCTTGTACTGTAGATAAGCGCTCATTGAATGAACTGGTTACCTCTGCAATCTGTTGCTTTATGGTGCTCACAAAAGTGCCTTAATTTAGATAGTTTCAACTCTTTATCTTCATCTCTATAATATCAAAGCTGAAAAGGTTTGCAATTGATAGAAATTCGCCATTGACAAAGCCCAGAGCCATTTATACACTTATTAATGTATTCCAATTGAGTTTTTCGGAGATTTTTCCTAAAGATTCTGTCAATATGCCGAGGTAGCTCAGTGGTAGAGCAGGAGCCTGAAGAGCTCCGTGTCGGGGGTTCAATTCCCTCTCTCGGCACCATTTTCTTGCAATCCTTTTATTATTCATTCAAATATATTATGGTATTAAAAAAAAGAGACCATTGAATAATCAAAGGACCCCGATGAAGCCTAGTCCTACTGAAAAATACAATGTCGCCTGGTTTAAACTCGCAGAGTTTGTAACTCGTGGAGAAAAAGAACGTGCTCTGGGCATGTTTAGACTGCTCATGCACTCCATCAATAATCAAGCTTTGGCCTATCAACTACAAGGAGACATGCTCCTATCGTTTGAAGATCCAGAAGCCATAGAATGCTATAGAAAGTCTGCTGCATTATATGTTCAAGACAAAAAATTCTTTCAGGCTGCCACCATCTATGAACACCTCCTTTCAATCTATCAGGAGTCCGTTCCTTTCCATGAAAAAATCATTTCATTGTATCAACAGTTAAATAATGAAGAAAAAAGTAGATACTTTTTCAAAAAATTAATTCGCTTACTAACTCATAATCAAGAACTTGATCATGCTGAGATGATGTTACAGCAGTTTGAACACTTGGTTACCCTAGAGGAAGAAGCCCTGGTCGCACAACTCAACCTCATGACCCACTTATCAAATCCAGCATATGATGAAAAAGCCAAGAGCAAGTTACTATTTAAAACGATTGACCTCTTTTCAGAAATTCCCAACAGTCACCACCTTAATACTTTCCTCTCACAACTTGAATCTTCCCATAAAGAATTCTATACTAAGGCTTTAGCATATTTAAAATAGTATAGAAGTAGTAAGGCACTATGAAATATTCACTACCCTACGCAATCGTTATTGTCATTTGTCTCGTTATTTTCCTTTCAGCTCATCAACAATCCAATCGCTTTGATATTGAGCAATTATTCAATAATCAACCGGCTGTAGATCTATTTTCACCTAACGATAATATCCGCAACGCATTAGTAGATTTTATTGGAAAAGAAAAAAAACATATTAAGATTGCTATGTATTATCTTGCTGACACAGTAATCCTTAAAGCTCTTCAGGATGCCATTCAAAAACGAAATATCATCGTAGATATTATTGTAGATCCAACATGTCCTGCACGGGGTATAGAATCAATACATCGTGATGCTCATGTTCATATCTATAATATCAAGAGCGGAATCATGCATCACAAGTTCATTCTCTTTTGTGGATTAAAGGTCCTAGGAGAAGGCTCTTACAACTTTACTTATTCAGCCCAGAATAAAAATCGAGAAAACTTCTCTTTTTATCATGGCAAAAAAAAGAACGAGTTTTGTCATCAAAAATACCTACACTTTTCTAAGCGATTTGATTATCTCCTAGAGTCATGCTCAGATTATGAGCCAGGAAGATTGATAGGCAAAGAAGTCCATTGTTAACACTCCTTTAACCACAAATTTGAGAAAGTAGATTTCCATTGTTATACTTTGGATATATCCATCTACACTAAAAAAGGTTAAAAAGAGAGTGATATGCCAGAACAAACCCAAATCTATATTATCACTGATAGTATTACCAATTCTGTTTTTGAAGGACTGGTTCTAGCACCAATCTTAAAAAAATTAGACCAAAACCCCGCGCTCAATATTATACTATTCAGTTTTGAAAGCAATATCCTCCATCGGGAAGAAAAAAAGAAAACTAAAAACATCCATGAAAGACTGAAAATAAAACTCTTTTATCGACCACACTTTTGGGGACGGTTCACTCTGCGCGTATGTATCTTAACACTCCAACATAACCTACAAAATCTCTCCAACTATACCATAACTGCGCGCGGCGCCCTGGCTGGATGGATAGCATTAAGGGGAATTAGTCCAGATTGTTCACACATTACTATTCAAGCACGTGGTCTTCTTGCTGAAGAATATTGGTATGCCAATCGCTCTAAACTATGGCAGCTCCCTATTACATGGGTTCGCTATCGACAATTTAAAGCTCTTGAGCGTAAAACCTATCAAAAGCTCATCCCGGCAATGTCACAGCCTACAACCATAGAAGTTGTAAGCAAAGCCATGAAGCAACATTTTATTGATATCTACAAGATAGATACTAAGTTCATTTCTATTGCCTCTCAAGATATACCTCCGATAGTAGCAGCAACCAAAATACAAATGTGGCACAAACAAATTCGAGAACAGTTAAATGTCCCACATGATCGATATGTTTATTGTTATGCTGGCTCGGGTAAAACCTGGCAATGTCCAGAAAAAATCATTCAATTTTTTACTAAAGAACTAAAAAACAATTCAAAAAGCTACTTATTAATACTTTCTCAAGACGCAAAAGTCTTCCAAGAATTCTGTGATACGGCAAACTTAAAACCTACGGACTACCATATAACTCATGTTCCCCATGATGAGTTATTTCAATACATGAGTGCAGCTGATGCAGGTCTGATATTCCGCGAAAACCATATCCTCAACTGGGTATCTAGGCCAACAAAAATTCTTGAATACCAAAGCGTAGGCCTCAAAATCATCCATAATAATACGGTAGAAATTCTCACTCACGCACAACAACAGTGTCAAATAAACCGCTAAACAACTTACAATTACTGCTATTTCTTCTATAATTATATTGAGTTTAAATTGCATTAATGTTTTATTACAAAGGTTTCATGAAAAAAATTATATTAGGTATTGTCGCTCTTGTCTCAATTACAACAGTGTGTCCACAGGCTGACTTCAATAACCAGAATGATCTTATAGAAGCTGCTAAAAAGGGTAATACTGAAATTGTAAAACTACTGATTGAGGCCGGTGCTGATCTTAATAATGGTGCAACATATAATAATAACCTTACAGCATTAATATTGGCCGCTCAAAATGGTCATACCGAAATTGTAAAACTACTTATTAATGCCGGTGCTGATCTTAATAAAACTGAAACTTTTGGACATACAGCATTAATGCGGGCAGCTAAAAATGGTCATACCGAAATTGTAAAACTGCTTATTGAGGCCAAAGCTAGGCTTGATTTTGTACTTATTAATCTTGATGGTGTGTCTGGTACAGCGTTGGTTCTGGCAGCTAAAAATGGTCATACTGAAATTGCAAAACTGCTTATTGAGGCCAAAGCTAGGCTTGATGGTGCGTCTGGTGCAGCACTGATGTGGGCAGCTTGCGAAGGTCATACCAAAACTGTAAAACTACTTATTAATGCCGGTGCTGATCTTAATATTTTACTTATTAATAACATTGGTGCTACAGCACTGATATGGGCAGCTAAAAATGGTCAGACCGAAACTGTAAAACTACTGATTGATGCCGGTGCTGATCTTAATATTAAAGAAAATGGTATCTTAGGTTATACAGCATTGATGCGGGCAGCTAAAAATGGTCATACTGAAACTGTAAAACTACTGATTGATGCCGGTGCTGATCTTAATATTAAAGATAATGAGTTTGGCTATACAGCATTAATAGAGGCAGCTGGCGAAGGTCATACCGAAATTGTAAAACTGCTCATTGATGCTAAAGCTAATCTTGATGGTTTTTCTGTTACAGGATTAAAACGAGCAGCTTGCGAAAAAGGGAGTCATGCTGAAATTGCAAAACTGCTCATTGATGCTAAAGCTGCCCAATAAATCCAATCAGCGGATCCAGTCAATCATATAAGAAATCGCCAAAGACCCCACAGACACATTGTTTCAAATAGAAAACCCCGCGGGCGCGATACAGGCCCACCTTTTGCAATTATCGTGGTTTATTTTATACTTGTATTAAGTTAAATAAGCATCAATTGTTTTATTATGGAGGTTTTTTATTATGAAAAAAATTATATTAGGGCTTGCAGCTCTTATCTCAATCGCAACAGTGAGTCTATATGCTGGCGGTGATTCAAATGAGTCATACCTTTTGCCGTATGACAACGAAACACCTCAACCTAGTGCACCTGTAGCTGAAGTTCTTGATGCGAGCATGCTCACTAGTATTGATGGAGAAGTTGGAACCGAAACATCTGACTCTGCTGAAAAAGCTTCCGAAGAATCAGAAGAAAGTGTATTTTCTTTTGTAGGAAATATTACTGACGAAGCATCTTTGATTGCAAAATCATTATATGGTGTTTGTAAGTCTAACTATAAGACTGCTGCAATCAAGTGTGTTAAATACCTCACACGACGTGACTGTATCGTTGGTGGACTTGTTTATGGTTCTACTGTTTATGCAGCCATAACACTCAAAAAAGCTGTAAGTAAAAACTATGTCATCGGTGGTGTTGCTATAGCAGCAGCCGGAGCCGTTGGTACAGTAATGTACAAAAACAATAAAGCTCGAGCTCAACAAGCTTAAGCCTTTCCCCATAGTTTATGCCAAGCCCATAGTAATACAGTGGGCTTGGTTTCTTTTTTTGGTACTAAAACCAACTCTTCAAGACTAGTATTCACGATTGCGCCTCCACCTTCAGCTTCTGGTCGTTCTTCCAAAACACCATTGAGCTGAAAATAACTATGACCCCCTAATGGAAGTTTCAATGTTGTAAATTGACGATTAAGTCGAAACTCACGAAGCAACGCCCTGGCATCAGCTGAGCTCTTGTCACCTTCAATTCCATCTACAACTTGTTTTAGCATTTTAAAATAAAACTCTTCCAGCCCTGGCTGCTCCAAGATAGATTTTCCTTGACTCATCAGATGAACCGGACCACCATTACCCCTGCCATTAGGAAAACTGATTCTTAAACCCGAACCACCTGCACCAACGGCCCGAACAAACCATAAAGTTTGAATAAACTCACCATTCATGAGCCTTTGCATCTCAGTATCAATACGACTACGGCGTCCTGTAGTGTGAACAATGGCAACAACAGATAATTGATCACGAGGCATAACCCTGTTAGAAGCATCTTGTTGCAACTCCTCTAACAAGCCTGGGTCTAAAGATAATTGTGATGCATCAGGCATCGCTACCCGTTCAGAACGTACATGGACTTCTTCAGGATCGCCAAATACAGGAACATTTCTATGACGGGTACAATTTCTTCCCATATGAGAATTAAATTTTTTGCGAGCTTTTTCAGAAACCGGATTCAATCCCCTTAAACTTTTAGGGCGCCCTAGTACTTCAAAATCAACAATGGCAACATTTTTCTGCCCAGGTAACTTAAAACGCTCGGTTAACGATACCGTTTCATGAGGATCAAACTCAAATAGTGTTCGCTTAGAACCACATAAAAGTTCTAAAACGGTCGAGTCCTCTTCATCGTCAGAAGAATATACTGAGGAGCTATCATCCACCACTCTATTAGCTGCCATAGCAACAGCTAAATCGTTTCTCTTCCACTGATCCCAGGCGCCGGTTAAACTCAATGTCGATAATAATAGAATAAATAATGCAGTCTTTTTCATCCTTACAGCCCCCTTCTATAAAGAAAGAGGATACAAAAAAACACTGTAGCAATACAAGAAAGAATCCAAGGATCTCAGGTTTTTAGTATTTGGTAAATACTAAATAAGGAGAGACGCTATCATTGCTGAAGACAGATTTGCAAGAGAGCTTGCAAGTACGGTTTTAAGACCAAGCTCAGTCAGCCACTGTCGTTTCTCAGGAACTAAAACCCCAATCCCACCAATTTGAATTCCAATACATGAAAAGTTAGCAAAACCACACAAGGCATACGTAACAATCGTTTCCGCACGTGCTGATAAGTTCATCGGAACCATTTCCAAAAATGCTACAAACTCATTAATACTCACCTTGGTTCCTAAAAGCTCGGCTACCTTAACTGCAGTAACTCCACTAAATCCAAGAAGATAAGCAAACGGTCTAAACAAAATCGCAAAAATCATTTTTAAATTCAATAAAGGCATCTGCCAATCCAAATGTACTAAAGAACAGAAGGCATTAACCCCTACTGAAAAATACAATAATATCGCATCCAACATACCTATCAACGAAATAAACACGATCAACATCGCACCAACATTTAATGCTAAGCTCAATCCATCAGAAGTTCCAGCTGAAATAGCATCAAAAATGTTTTTAGTCTTCCGCTCTAGCACGATTGGTGTATCACCACCAGTTTTTGTTTGTTCAGTCTCAGGAATCATAATTTTTGCTATTAAAATCGAAGCAGGAATAGCCATAGCGCTCGCTGCCAACATAGAGGCAGTAGGAACACCCAACTTAGAATAAACAGCCAAAATTGAACCGCTAATGGTCGCCATTCCACTTACCATGACCACAAACAATTCTGAACGAGTCATATCTTTTAAATAATGTTGAACAAGAAGTGGTGCTTCTGTTTGGCCTAAGAAACTATTAGCAACCGCACACAACGTTTCTGCACCCGAAGTTCCCAGTAAAGGTCGAACCACAAAATTAATCCCAGCAACTAAATATTGAACGATGCCTAGATGAAACAAGAGCGACATTAATGCGCCAAAAAAGACAATGATCGGTAGAATTTGAATAGCAAACACCACACCCCATGGCGCCATATTCACCCCTAATGGTCCAAAAAGAAATTCAATCCCTTTTCCGGCAAACAAATATAGCTGCTCAACCAATGAGGAAACATAGTATAAAGCCGTAGCACCAATCCACGTTTTTAATGCAATGACACCGATAACAAATTGCATGATTAAAGCAGTAACGACAAGTCGATAGTCAATTTTCTTTTTGTTTGTAGAAAACACATACGCAATCAATAAAATGAATGCTATACCAAAAAAGTTTAAATAACGATTATGTTCAATTAAATAAGAAAAAAGCATAGACAGGCCTTTTTTTGTACCGCTAGAAATCGGTTGAGTTAAAGAATAGTTGATGACTTATTTAAAAAGTTTAAAGCATTACTAAAAAATAAATAGACTTGATTTTTTTTAATTTAAAGGAACAGATAAATTAATCTGTTTTAAGAAACGAGAGCGGTTTCTTTTTACGATCTGTGCGATCACGCTCTTGTAAAGCGTTAACAATATCATCCATCGAACCCTCCATAACCTGATCAAGTTTTTTCAAGGTTAAATTAACCTGATGATCTGTCACTCGGTTTTGAGGATAATTGTATGTACGAACTTTTTCAGCACGCATTCCAGTTCCAACCAACTCTTTACGCTGTTGGCTCATCTCGCTCTCTTCCTTCTCTTTTTGAGCAGCAAGGATCCGAGACTGTAAAACCTTCATCGCTTTTGATTTATTCTTGAGCTGGGACCGCTCATCCTGACATGATACAACCACACCCGTTGGTAAGTGTGTAATTCGAACCGCAGAGTCAGTCGTGTTAACGTGCTGCCCACCAGCACCACTCGCTCTGTAAACGTCAATTCTGAGGTCGGACGGACTAATTTGTACATCTTCCTTCTCATCGGCTTCAGGCAAAACTGCCACCGTTACCGTTGAAGTATGGACCCGTCCAGCAGATTCTGTATCGGGAACCCGTTGCACTCGATGCACGCCTGATTCATACTTGAGTAACCCATAGACATTCTTGCCTTTAATATGGATCACAATTTCTTTAAAGCCTTTAAGATCGGTTTCGCTTGCACTAATGATTGAAACATTCCAACGCTTCAAATCGGCATAGGCTGTATACATGCGTAACAAGTCAGCAACAAATAATGCTGCTTCTTGCCCACCGGCACCAGCACGAATTTCTATAAAGGCTGAACGATTGTCCAGTTTATCAGGCGGAAAGAGATAGTCATCGATTTGAGTAAGAAGCTCTTCTTTTTTTTCTTTAAGCTCAGTACTCTCCTCTTGATACAATTCCTGCATCTCTGCATCACCACTATCCAATTGTTCTTGAACATCTGTAAGTGATGATTCAATCTCGACTAACTGCTTGTGCATTTCAAGCAGTATTGATAAATGTGAATGCTGTTTTTGTAAAGTTTGACGTGTTTTTTTATCAATTGCCGGTTGAGACAACTTCTCATTTAACTCATCATACTTTTCAATAACCTGATCCCATTGATCAAACATTATTTTTTAGTCGTTTTCACAAGAATGTCTTTTTTGACTTCTTCCTGTTTAGGCTCTGCTTTTTTTGCTGCAGGTTTAGGAGCAACTTTCTTAGGCCCAAATTTCTTTTGGAATTTTTCAATACGACCAGCTGTATCAACAAACTTTTGAGTGCCCGTATAGAATGGGTGACACGATGAACACAATGTAGAGTGAATATCTTTTTTTGTTGATCGAGTTTTAATCTCTGCACCACAAGTACAATTTACTGTAATTTCATGTAATTCTGGGTGAATATCTTTTCTCATAATTTTTCGTCTTCCTTACAACCAAGTATTATTTTATCGATTATATCTAATTATCCCTTAAAATCACCCTTTTGTAAATGGGGATCTACTGATTAAGAGACGCTTATTTCGCTCAAGTCAGTTTTAATCGCCTTTTTCACTAAATCTATGATTTGTTCTATCTGTATCTTATCACCCTCCATAATGACCCCTTCACCTGGAGAATAGGCTATTTTAACCTTATATTTCTTCAAATCCAAGATCCGACGCCCTTCACTAAACCGAATCTCAGATGAAAACTTGGTATTAGCCGAAAGAACATTAACAATCATATTAAAAAGCTGACTAGTACCTATTATTGGGAACATTCCTAAGTTGACAGTAACAACCCCACCATCCTCAGACACCTCCAATAAATCAAGCTTAGAAAACCCGATCGAGAGCATGATAGGTGAAGCCACGGTAGTCAAAATAATAACAACCACAGAGATGACATATAATTGGGAATCAATAACACTACTGCCACGCAATATTGAAGCTACCACTAGCCCAACCTCACCACGAGGGATCATGGATGACCCAAATATATACCCTTCCAGCCACGTCCAGTGCTTTTGCCCCTTGGACATTGTCAGGTTACTCATCCCAATAGCCCAATATGTGGCTACCAGTTTAGATACGATTGCAGCAATCAAAAGCCACAATACGACTATCCATGAAGAAAATGAAAGAATCTTTAAATCAACCTGCAATCCTATAGATCCTAAAAAAAGCGGTAATAATAGGCTATTAACAAATGGGGACATCACCTTTTCAGCATGGTTGCGACTATCAACCATCCGATGGAACAGTCCTGCAAAATACGCCCCAGTTATCCCAGCCAACCCGCCAATCAACTCTGCACAAGAGAAAAACAACAACATAAAGATAAAGGCTGCTGGCCCAATAAGATGAACAAAGTTACTATTTTTTAGCTTTTTTATCACATAAGGCAACACGAAAAGCCCAACACTAAAAAGCGCGATAAAGGCAAAAAACATCCGTCCAAAAGCTAACCCTAAGCTAGATTCTGGCGCGTGATAACCCACCGGCAAAGCTCCAAACATGCCTGTCTGCATACAAATCAAGAAAACCGATAGGAGGATAACCGCTATCACATCATCAATAATGGCTGCACCTAAGGTTGCTTGAGAACTGCGAAGATGCATCTTATGACTAGCAAACAACATCGCGATAGGAATAGAAACACTGGTAGCAGAAAAGATTATTCCCAACCCGATCATTTGCGCTACAGAAGCATCAGCGGTTAAGAAAAAGTACGCAAGACCACCAATCATCAGAATAGGGATAACCGCTCCCAACACCCCAGCATTAGTCGCAACAAGCCCAACCTTAGCAAGACTTTGCAAATTAGTCTCACAACCAGCCGACCATAGCAAATAACCTACTGTTACAGTAGCTGAGATAATCAAAACAAAAAGAACAAAAAAATCAGATGAAACAAAAGAATACATCTGACCTGTAAGCATATCAGTAAAAATTGCCGGATGCGCAAACACCGGCAACTGTCTGATATTTAATAATGATGGCCCTAGGATAATCCCACCAATAATCTGCCCTGCAATAACAGGCAACCTGAAAAAATACTTACAAATCTTGCCGATAATCAAGGTCCCAAACAATAGCGTCGCAATAAACAACGCAAATTCAGCTATAAAGTGAGCGTCCAACCCTGAATCACTCAGCAACCCATCAGGCATTACAATTGTATCACTACCAAACAACCCCATACATAACAAAAATGGCACCATAAACAGCCATCTCATGAGAGTACCCTTTCTAATAAAATTTCATACTTTTTACTTATAGATAAGCATAATACGAAACAAAATAAAGGCTAATTTTATTCAATAGCTCAATCAACATGGATGCAATCCCCACCCTTCAATTCTTTTTTAAGCAAACCAGGCCATATCATTGCTATTTAAAGCACCAGCCTGTTAATATATAAAGAACAAGTTTAACTATGGAGATTGAGATATGAAAAAAGTGTTAATATTGCTAGCAACATTACTAGTTGTTGGATCAGGTCATGGTATGATGGCGAAAAATATGGGTCAGAAATTGGGCCCTTATACATGGAATGTCCTGCATCCAGGAAGAAGCTTGTCTAGCTATCATCCTTATCCAATACTCACGTATGCACAACAACAGCGAGAGTGGGATGATGTGAGCAAAAAGCTAACCGGTATCCGCCAAGAAAAAAATGAATGGTTTGAGCATAAAAAAGCATTAGTAGATCGCCTTCAACGTAGTTCGAATCCACAACACCATAACGTTAACTACTTATGGAAAATTCATAATCCCTTGGATGAGCAGTGGAGAGACCTTTCATTACAAGAAAAAATCTACTCTCAATACTTATATAATCTAGAAGAACAACTTAAGCGCAGTAAATAACGAAAAAAATTATATGAAACCTAACGCTATCAAAGGTATTTTAGCGATATTGTTAATACTGAGTGGTACCTCTTTAGGTAAGACTCCTCAATTGTTAGGCACTCAGTCCATTGGTGACCAAACTGTTTATGCGTATCAAAAAAATGGGTCATCGAAATTGTATGCCATGGATAATGTTCCATATGCTTTATGTTCTAAAGCCTTGTGCACCATCGATCCTAACAATCCGAAGATGTCGATCTGTATTTGTCCTATATATGGTTTAAAAACCGACCCTGCATGGCAAAGGATCTCGGTTGGCCCTAAAAGCTTAAAGCAAACTCAACCAACCTACTCACAAAATGGCCAACTAAAAACAGTCGTATCCAACTACTCCATAGCCAATACCACCCCCGATGTTAAGCATGACTTAAGTGCTCCTGCCACTGCATGCCTCTTTAAAACCAAAACCCCCTGGGCCAACTGTTTTGGTATCCGATGCAAGGTTCAGTACCAAGCTGATGGGTCTCCACAAGCTATATGCCAATGCCCACTAGTCAAAAGTAGCACCTTCGTATCGGTAGGCCCAAAAAACACTTCCGAATGCCAACAGCCATCTGACAAGGCATGGTCAGCAGCTTCAACAGGCCAGGGGCCTGATAACAACTATATATTAAGAGAAGTGTACAAGAAAAACTCGTAGAATTCAGCTTTGCAAGTGCGCTTCTAAAAACCAAAGACTTTTGTCCAACACTCTGGCCAAGTCAATATACAGATCATTCGTAGCCATATCACCAATCTGATCACTTTTTTTAATGTCTTGGCGGGTCAGCTTGCCAAGTATGGCAAAGTTATCAGACAAATGAGCGATATGGTCTTCTATCGCAAAAATATCTACAGGATATTCATTCAGTGCTGTATTTTTCACGGCTTGCTGTAATGTCCCTAAAGCGGTTCCTCCCAGGCTGGTAACCCGTTCAGCAACAACATCAACTTGATCCTCAATCTCTTCTGCTAATTCATCCAGCAGTTTATGAACAGCAATAAACTGTTTGCCTTTAATATTCCAATGCGCCTGTTTTAATTGAACTTGTAAGTCCGAAGCGCTAGCAAGAGTCTTATTGAGTATCTCTATAAGTTTAATACGATCTTCTTTAGGGATATCAATACGGGTTTCATGCAACAATGATTTCATTATATTCCACTTTTGTTTTAATTATTTAATTTACATAACCGTATCAAAAAAAATCAAAGCAATTCAATGGAACAAAAAAAGAGGTCTCCTGAATAAACAGCAGACCTCTTTTTTAAAATTTATATAAGGCTTAAACTCGAATCCAAATATTAATGGACGCATCTTCTGCTTTAAAGAATTTTTTAATAAATTCAATTGCAGTGTAAGGATCATAGAACTTACAACTAAAGATATCTAAAAACACTCTGTCATCAGCCCAATGTGCTGAAATACAAGATGTCTCAATAAGCTGTGTTAAAGTATACCCTTCAACGCCACCTGTACCAAACCACTTAATTGCGGGTGCACCATAACGTTTCATAGCAATCAACTCACAGAGTTCAATAACAAAACGCTTAATTGTAGCTTCAGATTCATCTGATTCATTCATGATATTTTTACAACCATGAAGATCAATACTGGTACATAAGCCCCAAGCTTGTTCTTGATTAAAAGCTTCCTGAATAACCTCTGTTGACTCTCCAGCAAAACTTTTTCTTAACTCGATATCAGATTGAGCATGAGCACTCAAACAAAAAACAGACAACACAACAAACAACCCGGATGAGACAATACGCATAACGGTTCCTAATATGTATGGTAAAAATAAAATAAACGGAATAAACCCCCGAACAACATTTCATGAGTTTTCTATTCTACATAAATTTCATCTTTTTACAATATTAAACCTGCATTTTGTTTATAAATGTATAAACAAAATAATTAAGTCGCAATAAAGATCTGAGTTGATTATAATAAAAACTATGGATTAATTTATGGAAGTTTAACGAACGGAGAACGTTCTTTAACTTCTTTTTTTTCCACCAATGTTAAGCATTGAGAGCTACATGCGTTATTGTATTTTACTATACAATCTTTACAGCCAATAAAGTGGCGGTTACATAACGCGTTAACACAGTTGTAATAGTCATCATTAGGCTTTTCACAGATATAACATGAACCTAAAACATCATCGTTAACCTTAACGGATATTCGACTATCAAAGACATAATTCTTGCCACGGAAAAAACCATCGGGATATTTTTCACCATATCGCTGAATGCCACCTTCAATTTGATAAACTTCTTTAGCGATACCTTTTTGTTTGAGGTATGCAGTAGCACGTTCACAACGAACACCACCGGTGCAATACATTAATACAGGTTTATCTTTGTATGTCTCCAAATTATCTTCTACATATTGTGGAAAGTCTCTAAAGTTTTTAATGTCAGGAATAATTGCATCATCAAACTTACCAATATCAGATTCATAGTTATTACGAGTATCTAAAATAACTAAATCATCAGGCTGATTTGAAAGCAGCTCATGAGTTTGTTCAGGAGTAAGGTGCACACCACCATCAGCCACAGTCAGCTCTTCAGGGCTAACCCCTAGAGCACAAATTTCTTCTTTTACCACAATACGTAAGCGTGGAAAATATTCAGAGCTTCCCGGGCTAATTTTAAAATCAATACCACCAAACAATGGATGCTCATTCATAGCCTTTATATAAGCTTGTGCAGATTCGATAGAGCCACCAACTGTTCCATTGATGCCTTCATGAGCAATAAGAATACGTCCCGTTAATTCAAGCTCTTCACAAAGCTCACGTTGCCATTTCATAATAGCTTTTGGGCTCTCCACTTCTACATACTTATAATATAATAAAATGTTACCTGTAGCTTTTTCCATCGTATCCAATCCTTGAACTTTCCATGTTTGTATAGGTTTTTCTCAGTATACCAAACAGCTTTCAGCTCGTCGATAGGGGTAAGAATTACTTATGAAAACGCTTCAAAACATATAAGGCACCTTCTAAAAGAGGATGCGGACGCAAACGCTTAGTAAATTTAACCTCTGCTAGCCTTGTAATATGAGTTTGGTTGAATCCAGTCTTATGGTAAAATCTTTCATTATTAAAGGTTGACCAAAGCTCAACCTTACTAGCGGAGAGATTGGTGCAATCCTCAATCACATGATCCATCAACAGAGTACCAATACCTTGCCCCCTTAGCTCATTATCAACCGCCATGTGATGGACTTTTACAACTGCCCCATCCTGCTGATTTAACAAAGCTCGATACCAGGGAGTCTTAAAGCTATAGTTAATAAACCCTTTGGGAACACCCTCCTTCAGATAAACCTTACTGTGATTCTTTCCTTGATTAAGATTTGGAACATCAAAAAAACACATAACCTGATTGTTACAAGCGGTTTCAGGAACACCTGATTTATGCCACTTGTATGCCAAAAATGACACCAAACCCCGGACATGGGATAAAGCTATCTTATATACAGCCTCACGGTGATAGGGATGATAATTATGAACACCGTCTTGATTTTCAGATAAAATAGCAACAGAAGTGAAAAGCAAAGTGATTAGAAACAATCTATAGTGGTATTTAAACATTAAATCTCCTTCATATCTCACAAGCATAAATTCCCGTTAATATACTCCTCTTAAATATTCTGGCAAGTACAAAATATAATTTGTCACACTATCCAAAAGAATTTTTTATGCTAAAGTGGAAAAAGTTGTTCAATAGTTACCTTAAGGATATTTAATGTATACAAATGTAATTGTTATTGGAATCGGAATAGCCACAGTAGTACGTATGATACTGGGAATGATCTGGTATTCTCCATCTGTTTTTGGCGCCACGTGGATGAAACTCATTGGCAAAACTAAAAAAGATATCAAACCTAAAGAAGCACAAGTCGCTATCCTTGGGGGCATCTTAACCTCGATCATTATCTCAGCCATGCTCAGCTGCCTGATTACTCGCTTAGGAATCGAGTCTATAGGCTCAGGCGTTCTTTTAGGAATATCCATATGGTTTGGCTTTGTTGCCACAAATAGCTTTGGCGGAGTTCTTTGGGAGAAAAAATCGGTCCAATGGTTTGTACTGACCACCGGCTATGAACTCGTTGCATACGGCTTAACAGGCGGAATCCTAGCCTATTTTGTCTAGAAATAGCATTTTTTAATAAAAAAGAACGAGACACTTAAAGTAGCTCGTTCTTTTTTATTAAAAAATAGATCTCAAAATCACTCATGAGAAATAGTTAGACGCAGAGTTTTTTAAAAATATCTAACTGGTTGTATTTATATCTTAGCTATTAAGTTTTTCAACAAAGCTCTTAAATGGTTTAAATAATGGACTAGGTAGACTCTCTAAAGTAAACCAATCCCATTTTTCACACCTGTTAGGTTCCAACAGTTTAGGTTCTCCCTGGACAAATCCCTGTACAAAAATAGTAACATAATGCTTATCTTCTTTATCAAAAAAGTCATTTGTAAACATAATTTCTTGAGGATCCTCTAAATCCAGCCCCGTTTCTTCTTTGAGTTCCCGAATGGCACACTCTATTGGTGTTTCCCCAAACTCTAAATGCCCTCCAGGAACAGCCCAATCGCCCTCTCCATGAGTGTTTTTTCGCTTGCCTAACAAAATCTGATTGTTAGAATTATACCCAATAACCCCTATCCCAATACGAGGAGATTTATCTTCCATGCCTTTTCCCTTAATTTCCATTTTGATGCCAATTATTTGTTATAGCCTATCTACCCATTATATCAGCTGATTCAACCCTTTTCTATCACTTCTTTACACCTTAATCCTCTCACTGTCGACAGTGTATTGCTATTTGGAATTAATTAATGCTATTCTTAAAATAAAGGTGAAGTCCATTTGGAATGCAAAATAAGGAAATAGTTGTTATGAAAAAATTACTGTTGTTATCGCTATTTGTTTTAATAGCAGGCATACAATCAACATCATTGTATTCACATAATCGCGTTCACTGCGAAAGCAATAGGGACTGTGAAAACAATACTGGCGATAATAATATTTGTGGATATCTCCAAAATTATAAAAAGTGTGGTCGCTCGTATTAATACATACTTCAAGCCCAATACATAATTAAATAAATGTCGGTAGAATTAAACTCTTCTACCGACATTTTTGTCTATTCTTTAAAATCCTAAACTTCAATTGCAAAAATAATCTTGCCAGCTTTTGTTAAGAATCTTGTTTTACAAGAATTCAGCATGCTAGCGTTTACCTAAATAAGAACTCATAGTATAAAAATAGGTAAAAATTATTATTTTTTATAACAGTTTATGTAATTATGTTAGTCGATATTCAAGTCTATATCGAAACAGACCCATTATTTTTACGTTCTTGGGTAGAAGATGTAAGCCAATATATTGCAGTACATAATGCGCATCAGCCTGACAAAATAAAACTAATGATTGAAAATGCATCTCAATCATTAACTAAATTAGAAGGCAAAATTGAATGCAAGGTAGCCACCCCAAAGACTTAAATTACTAATGTTGCATTGGAATGTTCGAGCAAAAACGCCAATAATTTGGAGGAACAATCGGTGGCGTTACGACTTCACTTCCCATATCAATAGATTGCAAAGCGTTCATAAAAATAACCTATTCCTAAGTGTGGTGAAAGTAATGGAACCATCAAAGTTCTTTTTTTCAGTACAAGCACTTTGATTATTAGGACTTGGCAACCCAGCCAATTCGAGCGCTGGTGACGTTTTCTCGATCAATGGGGGAACGAGAAGCGTATAGCATAACGCATGCGATACTGAATGTGCCTAGACCAATGAAAATAAAGTGCTTGTTATGCATAGATAGATAGTTTCGATTTTTTACTTACTATACTTTCACATAAGAATAGCACTCAAAAATTATTTCACTAGGACCAAGTTTAAAAAAGCGACTCTACTTCAAATAAAGACATACCCTAAGTACTGCCCTCTAGTTGACATGTTTAATCAAAACAATTATAGACCTGAGCCAAAGAATAGCTTCTCGTCTTCTTAGATAAGCTCGCTACTTTTAGAAATCCATCCTCCACCCATTGTTGAGCTAATGCACGAGCTGTTCGCGGTTTGATTCGTAGAATTGTTGCTATATCACGCGATGTAACAACTTCTTGATCTTTAAAGATAGTTAATACTGTACGTTGTCTTGCATCGAGCTTTCTCAAGGTCCTTGATTGGTCTTTACTTCCTTTTTTGCTTGCCTTCAGAGCTTGTGCTTTCACATGTTCAAAGCTCTTTTCTACTCCAATACAGAAATATGAAATCCATGGAGTTATATCTTCATCTGCACGACCCATATAATAGTTATGACTTCCTACAGAAAGTGACCCATAATAATCTGTTAGGTTATCAGCATAATAAGCATCCAGGGAGTAGATTCCTTTAAGATCATAACCATATCTATGCAATAAAAAGGTCGTTATTAATCGTGCAGTTCTTCCATTACCATCATAATATGGATGAATCGTAGCAAACTGATAGTGAAATATCGCAGCAATCAATGGTATAGGAACCCCTGTCTCAACTGCATGATTGATCCATTGGATAAGCTCCTTTATCAACGATGAAACATCTGCTGCTTCTGGTGGCAAATAAACAATCCGTCCTGTTGCACCATCTTTAATGACATTTTGACCATCTCTATATGCCGTTGGTGTCACAGTTTTTCGACCACCACCCATAATCAATGCATGTAATTTTTTTATCATTTTTTCATCAAGATGCTTTTTGGTCAGTGCTAAATTCTCTAACCAAGAAAGTGCCTCGTAATATCCAAGAATTTCCTTTTCATCACGCTCTTTACCTCGAAGCCGTTCACCCTTAAAAAGAACCTCCTCGACCTCCTTCTTGGTCAGACGATTACCTTCAATCTTGGTAGAGTAATACGTCGACTGTAAAGCAGCCGTCTCCCGCAAGGTAGCTAAAACCATTGGGGTTAGAGGTAGGGATTCAATCTCCTTCGTTAACGCCTCTATTTTCATTAAACAGGTGGCTATAAAAGAGGATATGATATAATTCGGCTTAAACATACTAGGTCTCCTTTCTTTAATTCCTATGCCATTATTATGCCATTAAACAGCCATTAAATCAAGTCTTATTGTATGAAAAGTAAATCCAGAGCAGGATTGTAAGTTTACTGGCGGCCCCTAGTTGACACGTTTAGGAACAATCAAATCGAATTTGCTGTTGGTTTAAGCAGTATAAATAAAGCATTTCCGACACTGATGTTCAAATATTAAATATGCACAACTCTAAAAGGAAATTCTTTGTAATTTATCATAGATTTCTTTTCTATGACCGATAACCAAGATGATAAGAATTTTCTTATCTTGAATGACACTAAAAACTACTCGATAACCATCTATTCTCAATCTATAAACGTTCTTGTAGCCTTGAAGCTTCTTTATATCTAAACTTTGTTGAGTAGGTGCAACTAAATCTTTGATCTTGAACACGACTTTCTTATGCTCTAAGGTATCGAGCTTCTCAAGAAATTTTTGTGCTCTTCTTTCGATGATTAGTCGATATGAAGGATAAGAAATCATTTTTTTAATATTTTTTTGTTTGCTTCATCAAAATCTATGAACTCACCCTCTTCCAAAGCACGCTCGGCTTGCTCTCCAAAGTATGAATCTTCTAGCTTTTCTACCATTTTTTCAAAAGTGGAAATATCTAAAACAACTTCTATCTTTTTACCAGTACTATCTACAATATAGCGTGGCTCTATATCCATGGCATCTTTTTTCATAGTTTCTACCTATATAAAATTAACATTGTAGCTATTTTACTACATTTTCATAAGCTAAACAACAATAGACAAGTTCTAAGGATTACTGGCGCCCCCTAATTGGCACGTTTAGGAACAAAATAATCATATTTACCCTAGACCATCCAAGCGAACCCCTTCTAAAACTATCTGTTTAAACTATTGACTTTTGCCGCATATAGTATTACTATATATAGTAACGACAGTATAAAAAAGGTCCTTGAGTATGAAGAAATGGAAAATCGAATATTGGACTCCTGAAAAAGACATTAGTTCCATCGAAAAGTGGTTCGACAAACTTACGAAAGGACAACTCAAATCTCTAGCTAAAGAAATCGCAATGCTTGAATTGGCAGGCAACCAGCTTAAGCTACCTCATAGTAAAGCGCTAGGAAAAGGATTGTTCGAGTTAAGAGAACGACGGTTTGGGCTTAGAGTGTATTATGGATTTTGTGGTGAGCTTGTAATCATAATACTTGCAACAGGAAACAAAAGAACCCAAGAAAAAGATATTGTAATTGCTCGTAAACGCTTATTAGAATTTAAGGAGGAATAACTGATGAAAACAAAAAGCTTTCAAGATTATCTCAATAAACGGCTCAACAAACAAGAAATCGCAGAAATTAAGGAGCAAGCACAACGGGAGATTAAAATACTTAAATCATTTCAAAAAATACTTGCTGATATGACCAATGAATATATGGAAAAAAATAAAATCGGGTTCAATGAGCTCGCCCGTCTTCTTGCTTCAAGCCCATCCCAATTGGCAAAAATTCAAAAGGGAGAAGCTAATTTACGCCTTTCTAGCGTTGCTCACCTCTTTGCCCTTATGAATAAAGACCCCAAGGATATTTTTAGAAAATAGAAAGTAAAAACAAACAAGCAAATTAACTTTTGTGAGAATTTAACTTAACTGGCGGCCCCTAGTTGACACGTTTAGGAGCAACCAAATTAAGTTCCATACTAAGTTTAGCCCTACGCCAAAGCCTTTTCACTAGTTTGAGGGAAAAGTTGGTTTTATAATGCGAATGGTTTTTTCTGTGACAACGACAAAATTTTCAAAAAGGTCTTCTGAGTGCTTATTTAAAATTCTTTTTAGTACCAAAATTTTATTGGCTGGTTTTTCGTCAATAAGACATAACAACGTAACACCACAATGCGGTTTTTTATCTTTGAAAACCATATCACCAAAATCTTTATCGCTGGTGATAAGTATTCTATTTTCTAGTAATGCCTTCTCTAAAACCGAATTATCATCGATACCAGCCAATCCATCATCATAGATCGAAATGGCATCATATCCATTGTTAACTAGCCACCTAGCAACACTTGGCCCTACACATTCATCTACGAGAAACTTCATATCCTACCTACGCGGGCAAAGGTGCAAAGGTTGTATCCTCAAGAGCATCTCGTGCAAATGTCAAACATGCAAAAATATCTTCTTTGGTAAGATTACTATATTCTTGCACTATCTCTTCCATCGTCATACCTTGTGCCAAAAGACCCAAAACATGTTGAACTGTCAACCGAGTTCCTTTGATGACTGGCTTACCAACCATAACTTTAGGATCTACCACAATACGGCTTTTTGTTTCTTTCATTTTAACACCTTTCCAAAGTGATAAATCTATTATATTAATTTGTAGTCTACTACGAAAACTAATATAAAAAAAGAATACGCCTAGAAAAGTAAAGATATGCTATAAGTACTGGCGGCCCCTAGTTGACACGTTTAGGAACAACCAAATTGAATTCGATGGTAGTTTATACCGCTATAGAATAAGCCCTACTCCTATAAAAAAGTCCTTAATCTTGCACAAGTGTGACCTTTATGCTACACTATAGATATGAAGTTAATTGAGATAGTAATTTACGCTACAGACACAGGAAAAGAGCCTTTTTCTAATTGGGAAGATGGACTCGACAAAAGAATGAAAGCCATTGTAATGAAACGGCTTGATAGAGTTAGACTTGTAATTTTGGAGATTCCAAACGTCTACAAGGGGCTAATGGTATCTGGGAATTGCGCATAGACCACGGTCCTGGATATCGAATCTATTTTGGAAAAGAAGGATCAGTGATTGTAATATTGCTTACAGGAGGAGATAAAAAAAACAAACACAAGATATTGCCAAAGCAAAGCAGTATTGGTTTGAATATAAGGAATCACTATGAAAAAAAAATTAAGAAGCTATCAAGAAAAATTATTAGAAAACCTGCATGATCCAGAACTAGCTTATCATTATCTTAATGAAGCACTAGCTGATAATGATCCTCGCATGTTTTTACTTGCTCTCAAAAACGTTCATGACGCTCAAGGAGGCCAAATGACTGAGCTTGCTCAAAAAACAAATTTGAGTCGTGAAAACCTTTATCGTATTCTTTCTGAAAAAGGCAATCCCAAGCTAACTAGCATTGTCTCTCTTTTAGATGCTGTAGGATTTTCTCTTGCAGTTCAACCAAATAAAAAACGATAGTATCAATAATATTTAATAAGTCTCAACAGATATGCATTAAAGCAAACTATAACCTTAATCGTATTTATTTCTTACTGGCGGCCCCTAGCTGACACATTTAGGAACAAAAAGATCGAGCTTGGAATAGACTTAAAAACAAAAATATTAAATTATAGACTATGCAAAACTTGAAGATTGATAAATGTTTTTTCTATGCCCCACTTCAACTATGTAAATAACCAAGCGTTCAGATTCAATGGTATAAATCACACGAAATCTGCCTACTCTTAAACGATATAAAGCTCTGCGAGACTTAAGTTTTTTAATGTCTAAATTTTCACTATTTGTACGCAACTCTTTGATTTTTGTAATTACACGTTGCCTTGCTGATTTATCCAATGTTTTTAAAAATTTTTCTGCACTCTTAGAAAAAACTATTGTATATGCACCAAAATTGGCATGTGCCACACTAATCCTCTTCTTTCAATGACTTCTCTAGCTCGTCAAGAGTACTTCCTTCTTCTTCTGGTCCTCGAGCTAAGATTTTTTCTGCCTGCATGATATCATGCAAATCCTCTAACTCTTCAACCATAGTTGTGAATGTTTTTAAATCCAATAAAACTTCAGTTTTTTCTCCACTATTATCAACAACATATTTTGGAGCAAGAGTTTCCAGTATCGATGTTTTCATAGAAGCTTCCTTTCATGAAATATATTTTAATTAATTATAGTATAACATATCCAACAAAAAGATATCGTGAAGTCTTATTGTATGAAAAGTAAATCCAGAGCAGGATTGTAAGTTTACTGGCGGCCCCTAGTTGACACGTTTAGGAACAAACAAATTGATTTCAACCTCCATATAAACCCTATAGGTGTCACATTGTAATCATTTTATATCAAGCAACAGCTGATCGTTAAACTACTTCCTAATTGCATAGCCTAAGCACTGCGTCTATGATCCGCAAGTATCTCATCAATAGTATGCCTAGATCGTTCGGCTTCGACGATAGTTGTATCGGTAATCCCAGCTACAACTATCAAGGCCTTCCATAAAGCCCAGGCACGACCACGCTCCCATGTTCCAGCATCAAGCAAAAGCATTGAGCGAAAAGTTTTTCGGCTTTCACTTTCGAATAGTGTCCAGGCAATCGCTAAATCGCAGGCAGGATCACCAACAGCCAGACCTCCAAAATCGATAACGGAACTCAATTGCCCCTCTTGTACCAATAGGTTACCAGGACTGATATCACCATGAATCCATACTGGTGAATCGTGCCAAGTGGTTTTAAGCGCAGTTTTCCAAATTTCGAGCGCAGCATCAACATCGATATCATCCTTCAAAAGAGCTATAGCTTTCCTGGTTTCAGCGTCATAGATGGCTAATGATCCACCACGATAAAAGTTATGTGTTCCCGGCAAAGGTCCCCCTTTTGTATCTATACGCTGTAGAACATTAAGAAAATTTGAAAGGCTGATGGCAATGTCATACAGATTAGCTATTGATGCATCTGCAATTGTGCGTCCCTCAAGCCAACGATAGATTGACCAGCTCCAAGGATAACCTTTCTCTGGCCCTCCCTGAGCTAAAGGTTCTGGAATTGAAAGTGGTAGTAAAGATGCCAATCGTGGAAGCCACAACTGTTCTTTTTCTATTTGTACTGCATATTCCGTAGCACTCGGCATACGCACAAGCATGCGCTCACCTAGTCGAAAAGTTCGATTGTCCCATCCACTCGGTACAACACGTCTAATGGGTAAGTCCTTCCATTGTGGAAACTGACTGGCTACCAAGCGGCTCACGAGTGCTTCATTTATCATTGAAAGGCTTTCTTTTTAAGAACTATCTAACTTTCGTACCCTTGAACTATATACTACCCTTGTCAGATTCAAGCAGTTTCAATGCGGCAATTACTGCTGGATTTCGATCTGTAAGTAACTTTACTTCTGGTCTAGCTTGTTCATAGGTCTCTTTAAATGCCTCAGATCGAAAAATAGCCTGAATAAATGCATCACGCTCGTTGCCCTTAAAAATACCGCCTGTTAAATAAATTGTCTGTTTTTCACAACCTACCCTTTGTACCATCTTACTCAACAGGATTCCAAGGTCCTGTGCGGCAGCATGCACAAGTTGCTTTGCACATTCATCTCCCCTCTTGGCCTCCAAAAAAATAGATGGTGCAAGGCTTGCAACCTGATCTGGTGTTATAGTTCCTTGCTGTAATGGAGTAACCGCATTTTTTAGCTCCATAACGCTTAAGTGCTCTTTAATGAGTGGAATTAAACTCGTTTGCTCACCCTCTTCTTGGTCAATTTCTAATGCCTTTTTAATTGCTTGTAGTCCAATGTGATAACCACTTCCCTCATCACCAAGTAATCTTCCAAATCCCCCACGAACGATCCTCTTACCATCAACATCTTTGCCAACACAAGCAGATCCTGTTCCGCAAATCAATAAAATCTCTCCTGGTTTAAAGGCTTGAAACATAAGGCCTCCATCTGAATAAACAAAAAGATTATCGGGTAAAAAACCAATATCATGTAATATTTTTCGAATAGCTAGGTTATTCATTGAGGCTCCTCCCCCAGCAAGACCAGCAAGACCAGCAAAAATTATCATATCTTTTTTTACATCATCTATAGGAAGCTTTTTATCTCCAACCTTCATACCATTGAATAGAGATTGAAGCCTTTGTTGCACTCCTTTTTCACCAATTGTACACATATTGGAACCAGGCACCTTCACAGATTCTACTGGCACATCATGCTTGAAAATGGGCACCAGCCTTCCTTGATTATCCATCACCTGCATCTCGGTTTTACTTCCACCGCCATCAATACAACAAATATACGTAGCCGATGACAACTTCTCCCTAATCTCCTGAGCTGATGATTCAAATGCGACTAGATTTGCAATAATAAGTCCTATCTTTAAAACAAATATAGGATGTTTCATAGTTCCTCTTCAATCTATAATTTCTGGATATTTTTCAGGAGCAGCTAAACAATATTTTTCGCCATATCCCCCTTCTGGGTGTTCGGCTACACTAACAAACTTGCGTCCTTCAAAACCACCCCGCTCTTGATGCTTCTGTTTCTGCTTATCCATAACATCCTGCAAGGTAAATTTATTAACTTCACAAAAAGAATCTATTACTTCTAAAACATCTGCTAGCTCTTCGATCAACTCTAATTTGTCTTTTGCAGCACAAACCTCTTCAGCCTCTTCCATAAGCTTTAGTTTTATTTGCTCTGAAAATTCTTCATCATTGAGTCTTGTCCAAGTAACCTTGGATCCTCGTTGCTCAATAAAATTAACCGCATTGTCTCGCCATAGCTTGTGTTGTTTGAATTTACGAAATTTCATATGATTTCCTTTCTTACACTTTAAGCTTTGTTGAATCTGTAAATTTCTGATAAGAATTTAACAACCAAATTGAATGAATTGGCTCTTGAAAGGTCTCCTCATACACTGTAATAAAATCGACGAATTTTTTATGCGCTTGTCGCTTTTCATCATCGCTTAAGTTGCTATTGTCTTCTGGAGCATGATGAAAAAAGTGCCCAAAAACATCGTTTCCAAATTTAGCATATTCTTTTGTAAATAGGATGAACATGTGCCATAGATTATCAACATCAGTGCTATACATACCCAACCCCTTACACTTATTACCGAGTATAAAATAGCGTCTCAATTCTTTGGAAAGAATTTCCATCTCCTCGTCAGTGTATCTAAATGTGGTTTGGCATTTTTTAATTGCATAGTCCATAGGATAATCCAAAGTCTTAAGATCTGCCCAACTATTTAGCTTCCACGGCTTTCCTTGGCGATTACCAAAATTACATTCTTGAATCTCTATCATTTCTATTTTAGTGGCTGATATGAATTTGGATACAATCTCGGCAGTCTGCGAGGCTCTTTTGAGAGGACTATAAAACACATGTGTTATTTCATGTTGCTGAACAATATTTTCATAAGCCTGTCGTACACCAGTATCATTAAGCGGTACATCTACCTGTCCCTGACACAGTCCTTCAAAATTCCAGTCCGTTAATCCGTGCCGCATAAAATAAAATGGTTTACGAATGATCATTTTTGCTCCATGAGATTGGGGCCCAACTTGTCTACTAAATACTCGTTGAAAAAACCTAATAATAACCCTCGGGTTTGTTGTATCCCTTTGAGCACTTCCAGTGATGGCAGCTTATCTTTGTCAAACTTAACAATGAAGTAAAGATCGGTGAAAGATCCATGCTTAGCACCTTCAAGCTCAATATAGCTTATGCTCTTAGACGTTTTAGTTATATCTTTAATTGGCTGAAGCACTTCGACTGAATGTGGAGCTACAATAAACAAAACGGGCTTATCCGACTCAGTAGTTTGATAAAGCTTGCCCTCAATATCCACCACACTTCGACATCGCCAATCTTGCTGACATGCCTCAATAGAAACTGATCCTCCAAATGAGTGCCCCAATAATCCTATACGCAACATAGCCAATCTACCTTTTAAAGGGTTATCCAAGTCACTATGATTAAATCTATCCAATTCATCTATCACAAAGCTAATATCTTTAACCCAAATCTGTAATTCTTTTTGCTTTTGCTCAGCATCTGAATTTTGCAGTCCCTTGATAATTCTTCCATCTGGGAACAGCACAGGGTTAGTAACATATGGATACTGTATTCCAACAACTATATACCCATGACTAGCCAAGTCCCCCAACAAACTAAAGTATAGACTGACTGGCATTCCCCATCCAGGAGAAAAGATAATAACTGGATAGGTTTTACTATCTGTAGCAATTGGAGCTGAAATAAAAGAATGTGACTGTAATGATCCTAGATAGTTGAACTGCTCTATTGGCAATCCCGAAAACTTACTTAAATCTTGCTTAACTATATCTAATGCAGCTTTTTCAATATAGGGACTACGTTCGCCCCTTATCGCCTCTGCAGGATAAAATATCTGCAATTTTAATTGTCTATGACCTATAGAATCCCGCTCTTGTCGTGACGAATCGGTCAAATAGAGCTCAGTTTGGCCCACCTTAAACCTACCACTTGGTTCCGGCAGTAAGCTCTCCCCTACTGGATAAAAAAAACTCCATGATATGTATCCAATAATCAGTAAACTTATTATCAAATATATTAGCTTATCTAACTTCATTACGACCTCATCTACTTCATGTACTGATTCACCAACTCCATATACTGCTCAAGAGAAGGAAGACCAACAGAAGATCTATGTGTATCAACCTGTTCCTTCTCTTCTATATCATGCAATACTAATTCACCATTAACAACATTCATTTGAGTCCCATAGCGCTGTGGGCGTCCTTCATGCATGGCAACCCTATCATAAAGATATGCATAATGAGTTGGATTCGTTTCATCTTGTTGATATAAGTCTTCTAGGTTTGATAAGATTTTTTTTTGAAATGGTATGTCATGATCGGCATGCTGTACTAACATCCAAGCCTCATGATCAGCTTGTTTCCCAAACTTTGATATAGTTATCCAGCCATAAACCACTAAAAGCCTCTTTAAGGCTTCCGTATTTTCTTGATCTACCTTCACCATTTTCTTACGTATTGAGTCATCAGAGCTGGAAAGGTCAACCTGAACCCGAATAGATTGATCTGCTTGTACCATTTTTGATAGTTTATTCTTGATAAGATCTACATCTGAGTACAATCTTTCTGGATCTAATTGATCCGAAAACAATCCTAGTAAATCACACAGATCTATTTTATCAATATCAGTAGGGATAGGTAAATAGCGTATAGAATAGCGTTCCACATTAGAATCATCAACGAATTCACCAGGCTTAAGTATAAAAAGACCAACGATTTCAATGCAATTCGTCCATTTGTCAACTTTGACTAACATTAAATCCGCTGATTCATTGGTAATCACAATAGCCTGTAATTGCACTACCATCGTTAAAAGTAACAAAATTTTATAACTCATAGTAAGCCTTTTACATACAACAATGTCTGAACTATTTTAATTTTTTTTCATATTGAGCAACCTTCATTGCTGCCATTGGTTGCGCTTGAGAGCGAACAAATCCCTCTGATTCATAAAGCTTCAATGCACCAGGGTTAGTTTCATTAACATGTAGCTTGATAACACTTACAATGTCAGGCCATTTCTGTTCACACTCTTCAAAAACTATTTTAATAAGTTTTTTACCATAACCTTTTCCTCGAAAATCTTTAGATACTGCAATACTTTCCAATAATGCAAAATACCCACATTCATCCTCAGTCTTTTTCCAGTCTGAATTCATTGCTAACAACTGTTCATCTGTAAACGCTTGACCGGGCATCTGCTGAGCCAATGTCTTTCGTACAGACTCTAAGCTTTGCTCACGAACCTTAAAGTAAATAGCAAATGCAACTACTTTACCATCCGCTGAAAGTAAAATCTTTTTATACTTGAGAGGCTCGTCACAATCGGCAACCATTTGTTTCTTATTTGCAATATCAACTTGATCTCGCATTGCAACAGGAATGGTTAGATATCCTGGAAAAAACAGCTCTGAATCTTGAAAGGAAATCTCTATAACTGCATCTTTATGTTCTGGTTTATAATCCACAATAGACACACCAGTCGTACCATTACAACCAATAAGACTTAAACATGCTAGAATGCTAAAAATTGATTTTTTCATAATAAACCCCTAAAACCTTCGTTATCTAATGATTTGAACACTAATAATTCTGACATTCAGTATTAAGCTTTTATCCAAAAAGCCCTATAACCATATAATATCACCCCTTTCAAACTAATCAAGAAGTGCTGACTTAACGCTGATTGCGTTTTATCACTAACTATACAAACTTGACAAAATATCTCTATTTGAGATACTTATAGAGGCATTGCATACTAGTTTATATTTGAAAGCCCCTCTGAGAAAAACATGAAACATTACTTAATTTTACTTATAAATCTCTTTGCTATACTCCAAATCCAGCCAAAAATCTCTAGTCATGACAGTATTTTATCCTCCCTTTCTATTCCTATGATCACACTTCATAGTGTATATATAGGGTATATAGCTTACAAATTACAAAAAAAAGAAAACTGTAAAAAAAGACTGGTTTATATAGATAATGATGAATTACAAAACTATTTTAATACTAGAAGAAACACAACGTTAATTGGAATTGAAAGATGCACTCAAGGATATTTATATCGAGTTAAAAATAAATGTTTTAATTGGTCAAAATTTCTTATAATTAGCTCACTTCCTGCATTAGCATATGGTTTTGCCCTCGTTATTAAGCCTTAGTATGTACATTTGCTTATTGATATCCATATTCTAAATAAGACGGCTTAAATTAAAAATGGTAATTTTCTGAAAAATGCAAGGAAATCATTGTAATGAAAAAAACATTTTTTAGTTTTTATCAAATCATTAGTATCGGAGCTCTCATAGCAATACTCCTCACAGTAATTACTTTGCGTCAACAATTTTCGCACCAAAATATCATCAAAATAAATTCTATCTCTGAGGTTTTAAAATACACCGATAAAGCCGATCTTGTCGTTTTCGATCTCGACTTAACATTGATCGCGCCCATTTCTCAAGACAATGCAGGCAATCGTATTGAATGGGGAAGTAGATACTTTTCTGCGGCATTCAAAAAGTACATTATTGATTCTACATTACAAAAGTATGACTCATTTATAATACAAGCGATTCATAGTGCAGGAATTAATGCAAGCGATTCTCTTATAAAAAATGCATTTAGTCAGTACATCGAAAAAGATGGTGATTGGAAAATGATAGGCAATCTTCTAGAGAAGTATATTGACGATCATATCATTCCCACCCCTGTTGAAAAAAAAACACTTACAATTCTTGAAACCCTGAAGGCTCGGGGTATTCCTATTCTAATTTACACAGCACGCCGTTGGAATGAAAAAGAATCTGTCGAAAAAGAACTTACACAAGTAGATATTTCAATAAATAAAGATGCCGTCTACGACAAAGAACTCATCATAAATCCACAGGAAAATGAAGAACGAGGATTTGGCTTTGGAAACGGAATTTTATATTGGATCAAAAATAAAAATTATATGGGCAAAAAAAATGCATCGAAAGCTCCCATTCTATTAAAATTTTTTGAAACTATTAATTACCAACCAAAACAAATTATTATTATTGATGATCTAAAAGACCGTATAAATGATTTAAAGCAATTATTCAAATCTAAATCAATCGATGCTACGGTTCTCTGGTATCGAGGAATTGAAAAAAGAAGTAAACCAATCGATCAACTCAGTGAAACTGATCTGAAAATTCTTAATCACTATTTTCCAGAAGGTTGGCAATATTTAAGCTTCGACCAAAATAAAGCAATTGACCATATCATTGAACAACTTAAATAAAGCCCAAGCTTATAAATCTAACCTTAAATACCGATATAAATCTATGTATGGAATGCCATAAGCCTCTTTATCTACATCAGCCGGTCCCAAGTCTTTAAACCCTACGGACCTATAAAAGTTTAATGTAGTTTGGTTCTCTGAGCATCCAAAAGGATAAACCACACATGTCTGTACATCCTTGAATACCCCTATTGTTGATCGTACTAATTCCTTTCCTATTCCTTTATTGCGATATTTTTTGCAAACAAGTAACAGATCTATAAGCAATGTCGTTTTATCTTCTTTATGTGATATAATCAATCCTGCTACATCCTGCGTTATACCATCTACTGCCACATATAATGAATAGTTTGACTCTAATGAAATACACTCTTCGAACCAAGCTATGTCTTCCTTTAATTCTTTATCCAGATAAAAATCTGGGTCTTGGCCTATACATAAGTGGGAATAAGCATTCCGGTACAAGGGTTTAAAATATTCATCAGTAACCTCACGATCCACTTGGAACAATCCTGGAAGATCACCCTTATGCGCCTTTCTGAACTCTATAGAAGCTTGAGTATTGGTGCATCCCAATAATATCCACATAAACCACAGTGATCGATTTCTTGTTAACATCAAACTCTCCTTTTTTGGTTAACTAGCAAACTTGACCCTCTACCTTGAAGTGTATTTTTTTAATCAATTTCCCATTTGTACATTACTTTTATTTTTCTATATACTTCAAGCAAAACTGTTGAATGTCATTTTAAACAAGGAACATCAATGCCAATATTTTTTAAGTCTCAATTATTTATTTTGATACTTGGATTCATCAATATAAATGCATTTACTCCAAAGGAATTTAAACACTTAACAAGAATATGTGGCGCAACAGCTTTGACAGGTGGACTTGTAGGCGGCTCAACAGTTATCCCTTCTAAATGGTGGAGAAATTTCTCTAAAGAATTTCAAGAACAAAAGTATAATTGCCGAGTTATTCGTCACGCATACGTAGGTGCAGTAATTGGTGCAGCTATACCATTTTTATATTTACGCCGTCGATTACCATCTTCCATATTGAAAAATGCTCCTGAACCCCATCAAGTTCCGATGAAAATATATGGTGCCCTGGGAGCTGCAGCTGGCTTTACGTTTGCACATACAACAATAAAACCAAGCGACGTACTAATCATGAGCGATAACAGTAAAAAGAAGTATTCGTCAGTTGTTCCAAGAAGCACACTCCTAAGTGGTGCCGCAGGCGCATACATAGGTTATCTCGCCCGGTCTAGTGATCGAAGAGTCGCGCTAGTCATGACACCATTGGTCCTTGCTGCCAGCGGTGTCATTTCTGGAACACTCTCTTCTATCGCTGAGAGAGATATACACTACGGAGAATGATACATACAATTGGCGGAATGCTAAATTCCACTACTTAGCTAGAATTTAACATTCGGCCAATAACAAGAATTGTTTGAAAGTTGCAACTTTCACTTAAACTCTCTATAATCTCTTTTAATGAAATCTAATAATCTTATAACCAAAGGAAACAGTATGACTTTTGCTACTAATTCTATGCTTCACGCACTGCTAGTCCTTATTGACACTTGGTTTCCTTTTATTGGTTAATAAAAGATTTTTTCAATCATAATATCTTTCTCAATTCATTATATCCAATCCTTAATTTAAAAGTTATATAATGGTTAAGTTAACACTAAAGACAACCTCCAAATCACGCGTAGCTTCCCAGCATCACCCCATTCAAGCAATCTAATTCTAGCGCAAGCAATACCGCTACGAGTGCCCCAGTCCTATCGTTTGAAATGCAAAGGAAATTTGTTTTCTTTGTTGAACTGTTGATAACCATAGACAAGCAAGCGTCAAAAAAACGTACGCGTACATCAAGCACCTCAAAAAAGAGGGTAAAAATTAACTTAGATAAAAACAACATGGGCCTGTTAGTATATAGGCCCATGTTGTTTTTATTAGTATCTACTTTATCCTTAGTAGTAGGTAAGGATAACTTAAAGGTAATACATCAATGATCGACACCATCGTTCTAGCATTAAGTCCCGACATGTATCAAGTCACAGAACCAGATAGGTTTGTCCCATCTGCTCGATGGATTCTGTCTCGAGTTAAGACTATAGGTCATGGCATTCGATCCAAACAAAACCCTACCAAAAAAGAATTACTACAGGGAGTTTACAAGCCTCGGCTTACTCTTTCCCAACGCATAAGCCCACTCGGCCACACAGAAGCCATGCTCAAAATTGAACTGTCTTTACCAAAGCTTGTTTTTGGAAATAACTTTGAAGAACTTCGTTATAAAGATTTTGAAGCACTCAACCAAAAGCTAGTCTCTACTTTAAAAATAATGGGCGTTATTGTTTCTCCTACTATCCTGGCTTCCACACCCGTATCTGCAATTCACTACTCGAAAAACATTCCCTTAATTGATGGTTCGATTCCATATCACTACATCAACAAAATCAAAGAAGCCAATGTACAGCAGTCACTCGACACCAATCAAACAGATTATCGTAATGAGGGTCATAGCTTTAAGTGGCATTGCAATTCATACGAAATTGTTTTTTATGACAAAATTAAAGATCTTGAAAAGGCCAAGGTAAGCAGTAAGCGCTCTTTAGAAAAGGATGGCATCTTGCAACTCAAGCTGATTGATCTTTTTAAAAAGAGAAAGCGATTTGAAGTTTTACGGATGGAAGTTCGCTTAAACAAGCGACAAAAGCTCAAGCACCTATTCAAAAAGCTTAATATCAAAGCAGACCTCACTTTTAAAAAACTTTTCAAACCAGCTATCGCCAAAAAAGTTTTATTACTCTACCTAGATGAACTTGAAGGCAAGCGTCCCGCATTACTCGACTATAAGGCGGCTAATGACAAGGCGTTGCTCGCTGCCTTAATTGTTAACAATCCAGAACTGAGCCCTCAACGCCTTTTAACCTTGTACGGTTTAAGGAAAGCTTTGGATGTAACAACAGCACGAGAACTCAGGATCATGCTCAACAATAAACGAATACCATCCAAGCTACTTGCTGATGCCAATCAACTCAATCTACCGGGATTACACCGCCCATTTAAGGTGATACGAAAGCACTTGATGAAATTTAAAGCAATAGGAAAAAATCTACTTATCTGATATGATTTAGAAAAAATCTAATACTGAAAACAATTAAGGCTCCTTAACATGCAGAAAACAGCTACGTATAAAATAATCACCTTAGGGCTTTTGTTCATCGTAATGGATAATGCGGGTATCACTATTCAATCTGATGTAGAGTTCCCAGAATTAGAATTTCAATACAACTGGCAAAGCCGCCTCATAGATATAGTTGGCAACCTGGTTTTTAGAAAAATTGACTACCCATTTAAAGGGTGTAATTTCAAAACTGTAAATGCTGAACTTAAGCAAGAATTAGCAACACAACTTCCCATTTTAACTGAAGCTTGGAAACAAAGGGCCCCATTACTCTTCAACCAAGTTTTTTCTTGCTTTAAGAGAGGGTTTAAAAAACCAAAAAGAAGCACTATTATCTACTTAGGGCAGGATGCATCCTACGGAAGCTCACGTTTCTTAATTTTGGGTCTTCGGCGGTTTATCGAACCCAAACCCTATGCATGGATCACAAGTCGAGAAGATTCCTTTATAGATCTTGTTTTTCATGAATTATTACATATATGGATTGACGATAATGTAAACATAAAAAGATCGGCGTTACTTACAAAGTATAGCTGTGAAAATTCTCATGTACGTGATCATATACACCTTATGGCAATACAAAAAATGGTATATCTCAAACTTCATCGTCAAGATCTATTAGACATGATTGATGAAGCTTATCGAAAATTTTCTCCCCCAGCTTATCAGCGCGCATGGGAAATTGTTAATAACATAGAAGGATATAAAGCTATTCTTGAAGATGTTATCGTTAGCTTAAATTAAAAATTATCTTAACCTTTTGGAAAGTATTAGGATTGAAAACTATGAACATTAAATGGTTTGCCACTACCTGCATATTAATCTTACTTCCAGCCTGTCTTACAAATAACAATAAAACTAATACTTCACCTAATGTTTCATTCTTTATTCAAGCCCCATTGGATCTAAGCGCTATTAAAGAACTACATATATCTATAAAACAAGCTGCAGATACAATCCTTCAGGAAGAAATAGGCACAACAGAACTCATTGTAAGCCCACAAGAAAAGTATGCAATTTTCTTTCCCAAAAAACGACAAGCAATAACAGCTTACTATATTTATGATATGTATCGCAATGGAGAAAATATCTTATTTACAGCTTTAGAAAACCTCAAGGCATCCGCAGTAAAAGATATAACCCTAGGATCTCATGTTACCTTTTTTGGAGATCCTAATAGAGAAATAATCGATCTTGTAATATTCATTGATGACCCTAAAAAAGAACTCTTACAGCTTAACAAAAAAATAAAAGAGGCTTCTCATAAAGCTAACCAAGAATACAAACGAGTTCATCGGGTTGATTTATATGATATTAGCAAAAGTGAACAATTCCCTTATTTACCACATCTTTCCCTGGGCCACTTGCGTATTAAAGCAATAAAGGAAATTGTAAAAGATAAGTCTCAAGCTGATAAGATTGTTGAAAAAATAAAAAAGCGTATTACAAAAGCAATATCACAAGAAATATCAAGAATTCTCACTTCCACCAATAGAAAAATTTCTTTTAATAAAATAGCTATTTACGATCCCAAAACAAGAAGCTATATCAAAACCATTAATATAGATTTGCTATCCAAAAGCAATTCTTAATCCGTAAGGCTTGGTGTTATAATCAATTCAAATCCATTTTGCTCATTCTCTATGGTAATTTTAGCCATCTGATTGATTGAAGTTTTAAAAACTGGATGGGATACTAAATTCCCACTCTCCCATATCTCCACGGTTATTTCGATACTGTTTGAATTCTCGATCGCATGTATCCCTATCTTTGTATCACTATTTATACAAACACCGTTGCCATCTGCATCTAATATGATTTGGTCGCTAAAGCTTTGCTCCTGATCTTGGTTATGTGAAGAATACCCCACATCCATCTTGAAACTAGCTTGGGCAACGCTGAAACTTAAAAGCAAACCGAAAAAAATCTTTTTCATGTTTTTGTCCTATCAAATTAAAAGTAACATTTCGTAAAAAACAGCATAACATTAATATCATTTTTTTCTAATAGGTTCTTAACTAACAATACTTCAAAACACCTAGGATTATTAATAGTAATCTACGTCATTTTTGGTAAAATAATTAAAAGTCATCTTTAACCTTTTGGAAAGTATAATGAAAGCCATCCTTATTGCTCGTGTTAGTACCGAAGAACAAAAAGAAGCTGGCAATTCTCTTCCAGCACAAATCGCTCGCCTAGAAGCATATTGCAAAAACAAAGGTTTTCCAATAATGGAAATCTGCAGTTTTGATGAAAGTGCCTACTATAATGACCGCACAGAATTCGATCGCATTATTGATTTCATCTTGAGTCAAACTGACAAAATAGCCATCTGCTGCGACAAAGTAGACAGGATAACAAGAAATATTTTTGATACACGAATATCTACCCTTTATGAAAAAGCCCTCAAAGGTGAACTGGAATTACACTTCGTATCCGATGGACAAGTCATTAACAGTACAATCTCTGCTGTTGAAAAATTTCAATTCAGTATCAACTTAGGATTGGCAAAATACTATTCTGATGCCATCAGTGACAACGTTAAGCGCGCACAAGAACAAAAACTTCGTAAAGGCGAGTGGCTAGCTAAAGCACCGTTTGGGTATAAAAACATTAAAAAGGATGATGGTGCCACAGATGTCATTGTAGAAGAATACCAAGCACAGATTATCAAAAAAACATTTGAGCTCTATGCAACAGGAACCTTCTCAATGGACCTACTCCTAAAAAAACTAAAAATTGAGCATAATGTTTCGTGGCCAAAAGGAACTCTTGGAAAAATACTGAACAACCCTTTTTATTATGGAGTCATGCTTGTAAAAGGTAAAAAATACTCACATCGCTATCCCCCACTAATCTCTCTGGATCTTTTTAACAAGGTACAACAAGTCAAAGAAGTGTTTAATAAAAAACCTGTTAAATATGCAGGCAAAGCATATGTCTATCGTGGCCTACTTCGCTGTGGGCACTGTGACCTATCCATCACTCCTGAACAACACAAAGGCTATATCTACTACCATTGCACCCAATACAAAGGTAAACACAATGCTAAGTGGCTCCGAGAGGAGACAATTACCAAACAGCTTGGACAAGTATTTAAAAAAATGACAATCCCCACAAAAATCGTGGATGAAATAGTTGAAAACCTAAATACTCTCCAACAGGACAAGGTCGACTTTTATCAACGAGATTTAGACAAGTTCACCAAAGAGCAAAAATCCCTAACCAAGATGCTAGACAATTTATACCTCGATAAACTCAAAGGGAGTATTACTGAGAGCGACTATGACAAATTCTACCAATCACTACACGATCAGCTCATCACTATTAACAGTCGTCTCGAACAGTTAGAAGAATCTGACGATAACTACTTTACTACCGCTAAGTATGTACTTTCCCTGGCTAACAAGGCTCAGGAATTATTTGAAAGTTCTGAAGTTGATGAAAGAAGGCAATTAATCAACCTATTACTATCGAACGTAAGAGTCGAAGACGAATACGTGCTCTACGACGTACAAAAGCCCTTCGATCTGATAGTAAATTGTTCTGATGGTCAACTATGGCGGGGCTGACGAGACTCGAACTCGCGGCCTTTCGCGTGACAGGCGAACGCTCTAACCAACTGAGCTACAGCCCCCAACCAAAATTATGGCTCCCCGGGCAGGACTCGAACCTGCGACCTAACGATTAACAGTCGTGTGCTCTACCAACTGAGCTACCGAGGAATATATGTCTTTTATTATGACAGATTATTTACACTGCTGCAAAATCACTAATCAAGTATTTCATGGTGGGCGATACAGGACTCGAACCTGTGACCCCCAGTTTGTAAGACTGGTGCTCTAGCCAACTGAGCTAATCGCCCCCTATATATTCAAAAGGACCTATGAAACATAGATATAAGAAAGTTTAAAGGGAATTTATGGGAAAGTCAAAAGACTTTTTACTCTTTTCGTCTCACCTTCGCTTCTGACAGCTCTATTTCAGCCAATGCTTGATGTTCCATGAGATCGAATTGAGCCATTTCTTGCAGCGCTATGGCTTCCGCTAATAGTCCCTGATATTCAACTCTCACTAATGGCTGATCTACTAAGGTTATCTGGACCCGATAACCCATCTCACTCCCTAATCTTAAGAGTTCTTCGACCCTCTGATTTGCCAGATCAAATGCCTGTTGTGCTATTTCAACGCTCCTCCAGTCATTACCCTCGTCTCTTTCTCTTTTGGTACCTCCCCATAGAGAATGTGAACCTAGAACAAGCAAGCATATCAGTATCCCCTTTAATTTATTCATATCAAAAGCTCACTTCTGTTTCTTGCTCAAAGCAAGCCCACAATCGACAGACAATTGGTCACACTCTCGTTGAGTATCTAACAATTGCCTTGAAGCAAAAGCTTCTTGCTCTTGTGCTTTTTCAAACATTTCCAGAGACACTCTCATTCGCTCTCTCCATACCGCCTGTTCGCTAAGGTTGCCCCTATTTCGCATTTCATTTTCGTTCTTCAATGCTTCATGAAAGTCACTATGTGCAAGCTGGACTCTCTCTGTCTGAAGCAAAAGTAACCTTTGTGCTTCAGCAAACCTTAAATTAATAACATTTTGCACATTATCACTCCCTCTTCTCCTTTTTTTAGGTCCATCCATTCCCAATACCGATAACGATCCTAAAAAAAGCATCAAAGCTAAGCAAGTTCTTAATCTATTCATATTAACCTTTTGTTTATTGTTTTTGTCTGTATAATATTTCTAATAAAGTATCATGGTATTAAGAGGAAAACAACATGCCAAAAATCAGCACTATACTATCTACCCTTATTGCCATTATGTTTTTCCTCAGTATGGCACCACCGCTCATTAAAACCCTACAAAAAAATTATGAAGAAGCTCTTAAACCTAAGACAAAGGTTGGGCGCATCTATATCAAGGGAGGGATAACGGAAAGCCAAACCTACCAAAAGAATCTTGAAGCACTCTTCAAGGATGACTCTGTTAAAGCAATACTGCTAGAAATGGACTGCCCTGGAGGCACCGTGGGTCACTCACAAGCGCTTTTCTTAGAGATTATTGCACTCAAAAAACTGTATAATAAACCTATCGTAACCGTCGTTGAAAATATTTGTGCCTCAGGAGGATACTATATCGCCTGTGCAACAGACTTTATCATTGCGCCGCCTGGTGCTATCATCGGCAGCATTGGTTGTTATATTGGCCAATTTAAGTACAAAGAACTAATGGAATTTTTCAAAGTACATCATAAAGTCAATCAATCCGGAAAGTTTAAAACCATCCTTAATCCATATGGCGATGATGAATCCTATGAAGGGGATGCTCTTATTCAACATATCAGTGATGAAGTCTATGAACAGTTTGTTCGCGATGTTGCTCGCGCCCGTGGTCTTATAACAAAAAAACGCCATGAGTGGGCTGATGGTAAAATATTTACCGCCAAGGACGCACAACGTATGAGTCTTATCAACAAGACCGGATACCTCAGCGAAGCTGTAGCCAAGATTAAGTCACTCGCCAACATCGAAACCGAAATCGAATGGGTCAGACCTAAAAAGCCAAGCGTGTTTAAAAAACTCATTGGCATTGAAGATTTTGAAACTCAATCATACATCCATAGCTTTTTAGAAATTGTTTGGACCTTCTTCCACGCCAAAGCGCAGGGAATAGAAAACAACGTATAGCTATTTTTGCATTAAGATACAGTAATCAATGCCAGATAGGTCAACCAATGGCTTAACTATTATTTCATAGCTCACGCCTTTGGGAATAACTTTCTCAACCGTACCAAGCCCAAGACCTTGTGGATAGATCACCCCTTGCCCACTAGAAATGATACGATCACCCTCTTTGATTTTTTGTAAGTGATTTACAAAATCGAATCGTGCTCGATCGCTACTGGTTCCATTATAGATTCCAGTTGTCCGTGTTTTAAAACAGTAACCCGCAACCGTACAACCCTTGTCAGTTATTAATGCAACCTTACTGTAATACGGTAATACCTCTACCACGCGACCGACCAAGCAGTTTTTGTGCACCACGACCATATCAGGACGCACACCCTCACGTTCACCAGCTCCAATCAAAAAACTATGCTCCGATGGCGAAAAGTTTTTAACCACAACCTGAACGATTTTGCCATCTTTTGGGTAACATCTATCGCGAAACTCTCGCAACTCTTTAATGCTTTTGTTTAAGTATGAAGCGCCTTGAAGTTCAATGTTCTCGGCCTGCAAATTTTGGCACTGGAGCAATAAACTTTCTTTCTCTTGTATCAATTGCTGTAAATTTTGCTTGCTTTCTCTCCAGAAGCGATATCGTTGCTCTACGGGCGCAATAAATTTATGATGCAGGAGTAAAAATGGCTGAATACATTGGGAACCCATGCGATCCAGGTATCCAGTTTGCAATCGAAAACTACGAAAGACAAAGAAGGTCCCTAAGCATATAAAGAAAAAAATAAGAAATAACTTGATTCCTACTCTCACATATTTCTCTTAGATTAACTGGTTTAAACTTTCAGTTAGCTGGCCATATGATTCTACTACCATGAGTTCTTTTCGAATACCGGCCGCTTCTTCAAAATCATGAATATAAAACGGAATATGTTTTCTAAAGTTAAACAAGCCATGATCACCATAATGCTTAGTCAATAAGTCCAAGTGCTTCAACGCACACCTGATAATTTCTTGTTGTGATATTTTAAACTCTTGTCCCAAAGCTTCAGTTTGTAACTGTTTTAACTTCCATGGCTGTCCCTGCATACCACGACCAATCATAAAACCATCCACACCAGTTCTATCATAAACCATGCGTGCATCGTCAATAGTTCTTACATCACCAGAAAAAATTAGCGGTATTGAAATCTCTTTTTTGATCTGCGCCACCAAGTCATAATCCAACAACCCAGAAAACTTTGCCGATTGTAAGCGTGGATGAATAGCTAACGCATCAACACCATTGTCACTCAACATCCGAGCAACCTCAAGCGCGTTCTTCTTTTTAAAACCAGCACGCATCTTAACTGTAAAGGGAATCGGTAACAACTTACGAAACAACTTAACTATCTTTTCTAACGTTTCCATATTCGCCATCAACTCCGAGCCCGCACCAGACGCAACTACTGCTCGCGCCGGACATCCAACATTAAGATCAACCGAAGTAATGCCATGAGCCAATAAACGCTCTACCGCTTCTTCAATAAAATCAGTAGAATTTGCTGAAGTCTGAAAACTGAACGGTTTCTCGAAGTTTTCAAACCTTAATGCCTTTTTTGCACCATTATCATGGGAAACTGATGCTACATGACGCATCTCAGAATACAATAGCGCTGATGGTGAGTAGTGACGCGTCAACTGCCTGAATGGAGAATCAGTATATCCATCCAAAGGGCCACTTATAAAACGAGGGACTTTGATATTGCCTATTGAAAAGTCAGTTTGCCAGTAATTCATGGGTTTTTTTCCTAAAAATAATCTGTGTATATACGTATAGTATAGCAAATCTGCATATTTTAGAAATTATAGGAAGCCTGTAGACATGGACTTTTTCTCTTTTGATCGATTCCGACCCCGAACTCAACATTTTTAGCCCATGAAAACCGGCCAGCCATCTTGGCATTAATGATCTTACTCGAGGATATCGCAAAGATAGTTCCCACTGTTGCACCAGCGACCACTTGAGATAAATAATGCTTATTACATTGAATCGTCAATCCCGCAATAACAGCACAGGTCGCACCTACCGGTATTGCCCATTTAGGACCCAATTGCAAACCACACAATACCCCAATATAAACACATCCAAGCGTATGTCCCGAAGGAAAACCATTATGAACCCGCTTATGTGGACAAAAATCTTCGTTTAAAGGACGCATAGATGCACGTAACGGCTGTGTGGCAATCAAATGCTTAATGACCTGATTCATTAACTGGGTCACCACCACCCCCGAAAACGCAATCCCACCAGTCAAACGAACCCGTGGATCAGAAGAAAATTGCATCAATCCAGAAAAAAGGATGATCGGAACTACCATGCTCCCATCAGTCACCCATTCAAGATACTTGTGCGGATAGTCCTTGTTCTTATGGCACTCATGATCATAAAAGCCACGATGAACCTCTTCATCCAATATCCGTGCTGATAAATAAATAGGTGTAAAGGCCGTTAAGACCATCATACTATCTAAAGAAAATGCTTCTTTGACAATGAGATACATATTGTAGGTAAAGTTGCGTACCCCTTCGCGCGGAGAATCGCCAAAGGGGTCGACATAGTAATCACAATTTGGTGTTTTAAAAGCAGGAGTAATCTGAAACAATGTTAACAAAGCTAATAAAAGTATAACGGTACACTTCTTGCCTGTTTTGGCCATCTTCTCGCTTCCATCTACTACAATTACTCTCTTTTTAATTACTCCGATTCAACAAACTGTTCCGGATGCTTTTTATGCCAATCGGTTACCTGCTGATATGCGTGTGCCGTTTGTAGCATCAAACCTTCAGACAAGTGTGGTCCCACCAATTGAAACCCAATTGGCAATTTGTCAGCCGTAAACCCTCCAGGAACAGACATCCCCGGGTTGCCAGACAAGTTAACAAAGCAGGTAAAGTAATCCTGTAAATCCATTTGTAATTTGTTTTGCTTATCATAAGCACCAATCTTAAATGCTCCTGCAGGTTGTGTTGGCGCAAGCAATAAATCAACCTGCGTAAACGCCTGATCCAAGTCCTTACGAATCATACGCTGAACCATTTGTGCATTCTGATAAAAATCAGCAGAATGCCCTGCCGACAACACGAAGTTTCCAACCAGGATACGATCGCGAACTTCAAGCCCAAACCCATCATGACGAGTTTGATTATACATTTTTTCCAAACCATCAGTCTTACGCTTACGTAATCCATATCGAACACCATCAAAGCGTGCCAAGTTCGATGCAGCCTCGGCCCTACTAATAATAAAGTACGCTGAAGCAGCATAATCCAAGATCGGTAAACTAATCTTTTTAACCGTTACACCAAGCTTCTCAAAATCTTTAACAGCCTGATTAATCACACCGTGAACCTCTGAATCAACACCCTCAGCATTGATCATCGACTCAATAAGACCAATCGTCATGCCCGATTTAATCGAACCATCCAACGTTTGAGTATAATCCTTCTTTTGCACCGATAGTGTTGATGAATCGCGTACATCCTGACCAGCTAATGCTGACAATACGATCGCCGTATCATGCGCAGATCGAGCAAAGATGCCAACCTGATCCAAGGATGAGGCGTAAGCAATCACACCATGACGAGAAACCAGACCATAGGTTGGTTTCAATCCCATAATCCCACAAAAACCTGCTGGTTGTCGAACAGAACCACCGGTATCAGTTCCCAATGCCCACGGTACTAACCCCGCAGCAACCGCTACAGCCGATCCTCCAGAAGAACCTCCAGGAACATACTCCAAGTTCCATGGATTTTTACTCGTACCAAACGCTGACGTCTCAGTAGAACTTCCCATAGCAAACTCATCCAAGTTTGCACGACCAGCCAATAAAGCACCCTGCCGTTTTAATCGAGATGTAACCGTAGAATCATACGTTGCTGTATATCCGTCTAAAATTTTTGAAGCCGCTGTTAACTTGCGATTCTCTTGAGAAATATTATCCTTGATCAACCCAGGAATTCCCGACAAGGTCCCTTGCTGACGCGACTGCTTATCAATCGAGTCCTTATCAAAAACCTCAATTGCTGCATTAAGTTCTGGGTTGTGTTTTTCTAATCTATTAAGAAAGAAACTCAACAACTCGGATTCTGTAATTTCTTTATTTTCTAATTTTTGCTTGAGCTCTACAATAGTAGCAAATGCTAAGTTCTTCATATGATACCTCTTCCTAGTTGTTCTTCAAGATTGAAGGCACTTCAAAGAAGTTTCCTTCACGCTCTGGTGCCTGTGATAAGATTGGCTCTACATCTGTTTTAGAAACCACATCTTCACGAACAATATTTAAATTTTTATTTGATGGCTCATAAATATTAGCTGCAACCTCAGAAACTCGAGCTGCATAGTCCAATACTGACTGTAGGTGACTCAACACCTCTTCGATTTCATCAGGTTGGATCTCTATTTTAGATATGGAAGCAATCTTTAACACTTCTTCACGAGTGATACGCATACACAGGTTCCTTAATAATCTCGGCGAAATTTTCTTATATATAAAACACTCATCAGGGCACTACACATATAAAACATACCATAAATAATGATAAATTTGAAAAGTAAGTTTTGCATAGGCATTATAGAAACCGCGTATGAAAGGGGTGCAAACAAGCCAATACAAACAATGAACCTCACCCACATGACAAATCTTACATTGCCAACACCACGCATAGCACCTGCTAGTATGAGCTGCAAGACATCAAAAAAGACTAAAACACTAATAATAGGTAACGCTCGAGAGGCAAATGCTGTAAAATCACCCTTCAAGTCAAACATCCTAATGAAAAAACTTGGATTAAGAGAAAAGATGACCAATAAGCCAAATACCATGATCGAGGCTAAGAATATAATTTTTTTAATGTTCGACTTAACCGATAAAGTATCCCCACTCCCAAAGTTGTTACTGGCAAGCAATGTAATAATCGATGCAAAGGCAATAGCGGGCAAGAACGCAAACCGCTCAATATCCTTAATCACACTAAAACTAGCAATCGCCGTAGTCCCCATAGGAGTTATCATCTTTAAAAGCCAAATATAGGCACCAGCCATAGTCGCCTTATCCAAGATTAAAGGCCAACTCAAGTTGGCAAGCCTTTTAATCGTTTTGATATCTGCAATCGATCTAAACAAGGAAATACTATATTTCCGATATGCTGGATCAAACAAAACAATGAAAAAAAGTAAGAAAAACATAAAGCTGTATTGAATGACACCAGCTAACGCCGATCCTTGAAGCTGCATCTCTGGAAATCCAAACTTCCCAAAAATTAATGCATAATCAAAAAAGATGAAAACCACAGCACCTAAAGAAAAGACCCACATAGGCGTTTGAGTGTTTTTTATACCACGTAAGAATGCTGTAAATGCAAAATAAAGGAACGTGAAAAAAATACTAATTGCTCGCATCTTTAAGAATGGAACTCCCAGCTTAATCATAGGTTCAGGAACATTTAAAATGTAATAATAAATACCATGAGCACCAAAAAACAAAACTCCCGAAATCACCGAACCTAGCACCACGATCAACCAAAACGAATCTGTCAGAATATGCCCGGCTTTTTTAAACTCCTGAGCACCATTGTATTGCCCTGCCGTAATAGTAATCACTAAGGACATACCTTCAGCAATCTTGACCAAAAAATGTAAAAAGTTATTACTACTGCCATGCGTTGCATATACCGATGTAGAACTCAATAACGCAATAAAGCGTGCGTCTAAAAGATTGATCAATGAAAACAGGATTAAAACGCTAATAAATTCTGGTGCAAAAAGCCTCAAAATTTCAGGATAAGTCGCTCCAACGTTAACATCACAGATGCCTGAAATATAACTTGCTATGATTCCTTTTTTCATAAGCCGCAAATTCCTTAATTCGTACCACGTTTAAAAAAAACTAGCTTCCTTTTCTTGGACAAAACTTCATACTCAACCTCGTGAGTCATAAAGGGCTTTACCTTATCGCTCACTTCCCAACTATCCGATGCCCAGTATACCAAGACCGCGTCTTTGTACAAACTAGAAGGCTTGAACATGAAAATCAACTCTTCTGGCCGTAACGAAGCCCGTGCAATAACCATATCAACCTGAAAATCAGTCTTACGTACAAACATCTTCCAATCATACGGATACATTATCACATCACTTAATGATAAGACAGAAGCAACATGCTCTAAAAATGTCACCCGCTTATGCAAAACCTCAATCAAAACGACCTGCAGGTGAGGAAACGCTATCTTTAGCGGTATAATAGGAAATCCACCACCAGTCCCAACATCAGCAATAGACTTTAAAGACGCCATATCATAATGCTTTGACAATGCTAATGAATCATCAAAATGCAAGGTTATAATATCTTCCAAAGATGTTAATGCCGTAATGTTAAATTTTCTATTCCATTCCTGGAGCAGGTCGGCGTATTGCTGGAACTGCTGAATCTGATGATCCGAAAGAGAATATTTTTGCTGTAAGTTCTTCCACAGCTGAGAAATACTTAATTTTTCCAATGCTTATCAATCTTATTTAAATAAAAACATGAACTAATCATCATTATACACCCATTTATATCAATTGTTTAGATTAAATCATTGCTTTAGGTTATTCAATTGCTTTATATTGAGAAATATACAAAGGGGGATGTATTTAATGAATAAAATGAATAAAATAATCATGCTTTTTTTGGCAGTAGGTGTTTCAAGCCTATCAGCTATTAAAAAATCTGACCATGTCGTTACATTTTTTGTAGAAAATTACCCGGAAGTCCATCCAACTCAAGCTATACAGCCATCAATGTTCGCCCCGGGAAAAATTTATAAGAACATGGCTCAATCAATGATCAAAGATTTAGGAACTATTGGTGTTTTTGCTACCTATGGTGGTTTTCTAGCACACACTAATCAAAACGGACAAATCATCTTCCCACGAAAAACCCAAAAACCTAATTTTGATCTGTTTATTACTAACGAAATTCAACCCTACCTCATGGCTGGGACCACTAATGTTAGATACTGGACCATTGACAATGACGCACAAGCTGCCCGCTTTAAGGTTCAACGCCAAGAGGACCCTAAAACAGGCCTATATTACTGGCAAGTAACTAAAGGTGTCGTACCCAAAACTAAAATTATTCCATTGCATTCTATTGTGGTCTTTGCAAAGCCTAAAAACATCTATATCCCCCAAGGCATAACTTTAACTAACGATAACTCACAGTTTATCTTGCCTACCATTTATGCTAAACCTCAGTTGGATGATGTTAAAAACGCTTTATTTGTAATGAACCTTAAAATTTTCTTCCAGCCATTACATCCGAAATTCAAACAAGACAAGCTTGCCATCTCACAAATGATGCAACCATAAAAAAGGTAAAAATTATGAAGTTACAAGTTTCTTTTGATATGAAAGATATTGATAAAGCACTGGATATAGCAAAACAAATAGAACCGTATGTCGATATTTTTGAAATTGGTTCACTCCTGATTGACGCTCATGGAGCAAACGTAGTACAACAATTCCGCACCGCCTTTCCAAATAAAACTCTTTTGGCTGATACCAAGATAGTTGATCGTGGTAATGAAACTGCAACCCTGTTTTATAATGCCGGTGCTGACTGGGTTACCGTCATGGCCGGCACAAGCGATGAAGTTATTGCGTCCGTATGTCAGGCTGGCGACACTGCAGGAAATAAAAAGGTTATGCTCGATTTAATAGATTCAGATTCCTACGCACAATCCGCCCTTGATGCACAAAACCTGGGCGTGGATGCTATCATGTATCATATGGCACATGATGACCTGGGAAACCAAACTGATTTCTTTATTGATACATGGGAACTTGTCCGAGAAAACACTAAGCTACCTATCTTTATCGCTCCTCGTAATAACCTTGATGATCTAGAAGAAACAATTTTACAACGACGACCTGCTGGACTCATCATTGGTAGCGCCATTTGTAAGGCTGACGACCCTGCAAAAGTAGCAAAACATTTTGCACAATTAATCAAAAAGAAAGATTAGAGCTCGTCCTCTTCCTCTGCCAAACCTAATCCAACGACCTGAGCATGCCTGTTTGAAAAAGTGGATTTTTTACTCCATTCACCAAAGCTATCGCCTACAACAGCCTTGCACTCATCCTCATCATCACTAACCAACCCAGGATATCCTTGATGCCCATCACCATCATCATAAACATGATATGGAGCATAAAACCTTGGAATAAACCTCATCAACCAAGGCCTGGTGTTATTATGGCCAACCTTTTTAGGCTTTGAATGTCGCAACACAAGATCACCCTCATCGCCCCCTTCCTCATCATCACGAACTTCCTCTTCAGAATGCTGTTCTTCATCATCATCAGGATATGGAACTTGCGGCCACAGATCCCGTGGATACAAAACCCTTCTCCAAAGTGACCGTGTATCTTTAGGCATTCCTTGGAAGGGATCATCGGAATAGTTTGCTTTTTGCTTTGGAGGCTCACACATACGACGCCAATGTTTTAAATCTTTCTCCCATCCATTCCTTACAAAAACGGCTCTTTCTTCCTCACCAACCAGAGCACCTGCATCATGTAATAGCTGAGCAGTCTTCTTTTGCCTAGCTTGTAATGCCAGTAATAGCGCAGATATTTCTAAAGGAGTCCCTATATTAACATCAATATCTGGAGATTGTAAAAGCGTCCGTACTACCTTGCTACCCTTTTCTCCTGCAGCATTAACAAGCGGTGGACGGCCATGTATATCCCGAGCATTTATAGTACCTTCCGATGCTAATAAAGAAAGTACACCAGTCTGACGAGACTCAATAGCATAAGATAAAGCTGAACGTCCAACAGCGTCAAAAGCATCGAGCTGAGCATCATGAGCCTTTAACCATTCAATCATTGAAATATCACCTCGTTGTGCAGCCACCATAAGAGGAGTTACTCCACTATCAGGATGAGGCTGATTAGGATCTGCACCCGAATTTACAAGAAAAGTTAAAATTGACAGGTCCCCCGCTTCCGCTGCATATACACTCGGTGGCTTAAGATGATACTTTGCTTTAGCACCACGTAAAAGCAATTCATTAACCCGCTTTCCATCTTTGCCCTCAACGGCACTAATAAGCTCTTCATCAATATTTTCAGGATGTAAGTAAGTATTAAGACTTTCCAAAAACTTAGGTAAAGAAACATAGGCCGCTGGATTAAAATAACTCAAGCACGTCCCACCAAAAGATCCCAAACCACTACCACCCCATTTGCACACACCATACAAGTACTTGCCCGAGTTGACGGTAGATCCACTCGTCCAAGCCCAACTACTCCACAATTTCGCGCTTGTATAAGCATAATAGGATTGATCCTGCGCCGATGATCCCATGCATACGAAAAAAACTAATGCTATTAACCTGATGTATCTCATATTTCTCCGTTATTTTTTCTTTATCTTTTGATCCTCAAACAAACGATTCAACTCGGTTACCGTTGTTGCCTCATTGGAAGACTTGTCTGGACGATACCCCATGAACCGCGGAAAGCGTAGCGCTAAGCCCAGCTCATTGGCAGACTTACCAGCTGCATGTATAGGCGAGCGAGTAATCTCGTCAGCACGGACCAGACATACAATCTCTGGATTAACCCATACGTCCGGATATAAATCCTTTGCACATTCGACCTGGACTGGCTTATCAATAACCTTGATCGCTTCACACTTCTTTTTTAACTCGATCCATTCATCATCCTTCATCCCAGTACCAATCTTGGCCACCGTTTCAAAGATGTCTTTCTTCTTGTTATACACACCAACCAAAAAAGCCCCCACACCAAACGAAGCACGCTTACCTTGGCCAGTGTAGTAACCGAGAATAACACAATCTATAGTATCTTCAAGGCTACCTGTTTCCTGGCGCTTGAGCTTAATCCAATTAAAATTTCGCTTGCCTGGTTGATAGTGAGAGTTAGGTTTTTTAACAACCACCCCTTCAAGACCATCACCAATCTGATCATTAAAGTAATCTTCAAGCTGCTTGGCCTCTTCAATAGGGACCTCTTCAATCAACTTGATCACATCACTCTTAAACCCAGAAAACAGTTTCCTTAACTCCGCACGACGCGTCTTTAAGCTCTTATCCAAATAAGACTCACCATTGAAGTATAATAAATCAAAAATATAAACCTGCAGTGGCAACTCACTCACTATTTGATCGATGCCATGCTTACGCTTCCTTTTCACTGTTTCTTGAAATGAAACAAAGTTACCCGTATTAGGATCAAATACAATCGCCTCACCCTCACAGATCATAGTCTCAACTGGAATTCCCTCAAACGCAGCTACCAAGTCAGGAAACATCTGCGACATATCCGTCAGGTTGCGCGAAAAGAATTCAATCTTAGGCTTCTTATGTGTTTTATCAATATGGATTTGCAATCTAAAGCCATCAAGCTTAGGCTCTACGACACAAGAACCTAATTTCTCAACAATGTCTTTTGCTGTTGGCAATCGTTCTGCAGCAGACGGCCTGATAGGGATACCGATTGAGATATGCATCGCCTTGATCCCTTCTAAACCATCCTTCTTGGCAACGTATGCAATATTACCAATATCGGCACACACGTTATAAGCGTGCTCTAGTGCCCCACGCTCGGATTTATTGCCAACTAACATCCACGACAGCGCGTCAATGATAGTCATGTCAGAAAAACCAAGACGCAAGGTTCCAGTCAAAATACGAATAACATACTTTCCAGAATCAGGAGCAAGGTGCTTAACCAGGTCCAGTACTTGCTTGAGCTTAGTATCCTGGGAACCAGCTCCACCGGTTTCACACAAGTTCTGTAAGTTTTTATAGATCTGTAAGACGGTAGGGTCTTCTCGCTCAGCTTGCCATTCACCTTGAGCAAGGACGGACCCAAGGTCGCCAAGTGAATCTAAACGGTTCTTAACCGTCGCTTCAGTTACATCTAATAACTGAGCAATAACTTTTAGAGCACTTTTCTTTGCAAAATTAAATTGTAACGTAATATACGGCGGTGCTAGCTTACCCAATGCGAAGTATGCAATAACTTTTGCTTCTTCTGGGGAGGCTTCTTCGAACAACTGACTAAGCAGCTTAGTCATCTCGATACGAGAACCCACTTCTTCTATTTGATTAAAGTATTCTGCAAGTTTACTGAATTTCATTATTAACTCTTTCCCCTCAATAATTTATTTGTTAGTAACTATTCTACTACAAATCAAAAAAAGGGTAATCAAATCCAGGAAAAATTAAGCAAGCGTTTTAAGCTTTTCCAAAGTGTTTTGGTAGTACTTGAACGCTGAATAAAAAGAAAAAAACATGGTAGCGACAAGAAGTAATACTTCCAACAAGGTCCAGAGGTAACCACCATACACCCCAATCCAACGATATGGATTAAGAATAATTACCACGAGTAAAATCCCTTGAAAGGTTGTCTTGAGTCTTCCTAGCATAGAAACGTTGACGATGTGTCGCTGTTGAGCTGCAAAAGCTCGCAATCCATTCATTGCAAATTCACGACCAATCAGCAAGATGGCCCACATAAAATAAAACTTTTGAACAGCTACCAAAGTGATAAACATAGCACTCATGAATAACTTATCCGCTATAGGATCTAGCAGCTTTCCTAATGATGTCACCTGGCTATACTTACGAGCCAAGTACCCATCTAAAAAATCTGTTAGGCAAACAAAGGCGCACAATGAAGCTAGGATAATATGAGTAATAAAACTCTGGGAAGGGAATAAGTAATAGATTAGAAATGGTAAAAGCAAAGGAGCAATAGCTAATCGTGTTAATGTAAGGATTAAAGGAATATTCAACCTACGAACAAGATGCATTAGTCAGCCTTTGCGTTTAACAATTTCTGGTAGCGGCGCAGGGACTCGAACCCCGGACCTACGGATTATGATTCCGCCGCTCTAACCAGCTGAGCTACGCCGCCAAAAGTACTTATTAAAAGGATACTAAATACTAATGTTTTGTACATCTTTTTTAGCAAGTATGCAGTCAAACATTGATCGTAAGAAGAAGAATCCTGTGATAAGTGTAGAAACAATACCAATCATCATGGTAATCGCAAACCCACGGATAGGACCTGTACCAAATTTATATAGAACAATTCCCACAATAAAGGTGGTTATGTTACCATCCAAGATAACCTCGGCAGCATTGGCAAACCCCATCTTAACAGCTTTTCTCACAGACTCACCATCAGCGAGTAACTCTTTAATTCTTTCATAAATAAGAATGGAAGCATCAATCGCCATACCAGTAGTAAGTACCATACCTGCAATACCAGGCAATGTTAATGCTGCACCAAACCAGGAAAGAGCCAACAATACAAGGATCAAGTTGTAGATCAATGCAAAGAAAGCAAACAACCCTGAAAGCTTATAATAAAAAATACTGAATATTAAGAGCATTCCTAGACCTACCAAGCAAGCTAGTAAACCACTCATGATTGAATCATACCCTAAAGAAGGACCAACTCGGCGTTCTTCTTCAAAAGTAACTGGTGCTACAAATGCACCGGACTTAAGCATCAATGATAATTCTTTAGCTTCTTTATCACCAAACTGGCCAGTAATTTCACCATTGGTAGTAATTTCACTTGATATGTTTGGTGCTGATAAAACCTTACCATCAACCAATATCGCTAATCTTCTATTAATATTGTTACGAGTAAGATCACCAAATCGCTCTCCACCTTCTCGGGAAAGAGTAAAGCTCACACCCCATCCTGGACGACCCATGCTTTGAGACATGGTAGGAGTAGCATCTTTTAAATGACGACCTGTCACTTCAGAATAATCTTGTAATAAATAGTACTCTCCACGCTCAGTGCTACGTGACTTGCTTGCATAAATAGAGCTTCCTTCTGGAACTTCTCCATCAAGCATATCCAAAAGATCTTCTTTGTTAGAAGCAATTGCAGGACGATCACCGATATAATCAACTAACTTAAACTCAAGAAGAGCTGGAGTTCCGATCATTTTCTTTGCACGAACAGGATCTTGAACATCTGGCAACTCAATAATAATATTTCTTTCACCACGACGAGCAATAGTTATTTCTTCAACTCCAAGAGAGTTAAGGCGGGTTCGTAGTACATCAACAGTACCTTCTACAGCCCATTTTTCAATTGCTTTAATTTTTTCATCAGCCAAGGTAACAATAACGGTTGATCCATCAACACGAGAAAAGAAATCTGTTTCATCACCAAATTCACGTTGAGCACTCAATGCAGCTTGTGCATTTTCAAAAGTAAAAACGATTGCATGCTTATCTGCCTTACTTGAGATAGGCATTGGCAAATCACCACGCTTTAATTGTCGGTTGAGAGTGCTGGATAAGGATAGCAGTTCATTATGAACTGCCTTGTTAGCTTCAACACCCAATGTGATATAGGTACCACCTACTAAGTCAATACCAAACTTTAAACGCTCACGAGGAGGATAAAGAAAGTAACATGCTACAACGCCAAAAAGTAACCATAAAACAAAGCTCGAGCAAGATAGTCTGCTAACTGAAAGGTTCATTAAACTATTCTCCGTGTTATTTTGGTGCCGAAGAGGGGACTCGAACCCCTATAGGATTTCTCCTACAGCGCCCTTAACGCTGCGTGTCTACCAGTTTCACCACCTCGGCAATACCATACTAATTTTTAAGAAGATTTATAGAAAAGGTATCATAAAGAATATGACTTAGCAAACTTTTATGCCTACCAAATCGAACTTTCCACCCTGAAAAATGGATGAATTAACTCTTCAAAGAAAAAGTCCCCTAGATTTAATCTCAGGGGACTTTGAAGTTCTTTAATAAGTCTGACTTACCAAAACTTAATCATGCTAATGATTTTGCTGAAAAAGCCTCCCACAGCTGTAAAGATGCCTATGAAAAAGCCACTGATTGCATTCCAAATACTGCCAACAAAACCGCCGGCTGCTTTTTTCTTCTTCTTGGCTGCTGCCTTAGCTTTTGCTAGTCGTTCTCGTTCCTCTTCTTCCTGACGCTCTTTTTCAACTTCCTCGTCAGTTTTTTTGAACTTAACCATTTCAGCCTTAAGATCGACACCGCTTGCTGTAAGCGCTTCTATAGAAGAAGAAATCTTACTGAGTTGTTCCCCAACCTTGTTAGCGTTAGCTACAACGGAACTCCATAAACCATGGTTGATATAATCGGCAACCTTTTGAACACTCGTATAATAACCATGCACTTGATAGAAAAGCTTGTGTGCTTCAACATGATCTAATATTTGACCAATCTTTTTAAAGTCATTCCAGGCTTTATTTTCATAATCACGAGATATTTTAATCTGTTGAGAAACCTTCTTAACAGCTCCTTGAACGGTATCGTCCAGTTCGCCTACTGCTTTTAAATCAAGTTCAAGCTGTTTAATCTTCTCTTGCTTCTCTTTGAGCTCACGTAAGAACTCGCGTTCAGGCTCACTCAAATCTCCACGCTCTTTACGCTCTTTTTCAATATCAGCATTCAAACTTTTTAAAAGTTCAATCAGTTCGCCCTGCTCAACACCTATAGTAGTAAACGCTGTGTCCACTTTCTTTTCAATATCAGCACTCTTATCAATGTACTCCATTTGTTTTTTCAACAAGGAATCATTGATGTTTCTAATTTTTTCAAATGTGGTTTGCGCCTCTTCCCAGTATTGCTTTTTTAAAACCCAGTTTCCTGATGCTTTATTTTCAGTATCAAGACCAGTCGTTTTAATACCAGGCGCCTCTTGAGCCACTACTGGTGTAGGCGGTTGAACTGGCGCCTTAGCAACAGGCTTAGACGTTACAGGACTTTTTGGTACGGTATGAACTGATGGCTTAGATGCTGGCGGTGTTGCCACCTTAGTTACCGGTGATTTTGACTTTGCAGCCTTCTTTTTGGTAACACTCGCAGCATCAATAGTTGTATTAACTACAAGACTAACAACTGAAAGCACCATTAATGACTTAATTGTTTTCTTTCCAACACCAAGATTCATACCCAATCCTTTTTTATAGGATCCGTGCCAAGTCTTTTAACTCATTTTGTAAGCCATTCAATAATTCTTCAGCTTCCCATGAGGTATAACTCCAACGCACTCCTGCATCAACACGAGTTAGCACAGATCGATCACATTTTATGTCTATAATATCAATGCGAACCACATTCATCAATGGATGAACTTCAGATGGTGCTCTAACCACCCCAGCACGCCCTAAAACACTATAAGCCACATTGTTCTCATCCATGAAACAAATCATGACTTTTTTCTGCCAAACCATATTGTGATAACCTGTATGATCTTTATGAATAGAAATTAAGATACTTTCTAACCCTTTGGGATACACGGTGGAAATAGGTGTTGTGTGAGGTAATCCTTTTTCAGAAAAGGTTGCTAAAGTGCCAACTGTCTTCCCTTGCTTCAAAACTTCTACGAGATCTTCCGGTAACTTTACACCAACATGTTTTGCTGCCATAAATGGTTTCCCCTATACTTTATTAAAAAAAAACATAAATTTTTATACACATTCCGACAATAATAATGGAAAACAGACTTTTACTCAAGAGATAAATTATTCCAATTATAATTTTACTCAATTAAATTTTGTACTGTTACCTATATTTTTATACATTTTCATTATACTGTCAGAAAAGAACTATTCAGTAATGGTATACAACATATGTGACTTGTTATTGTATACAAAAAATTCAACCCCTTTATGGTGAGACTGTGCACCCTGTTCCATTGTTATCATCCTGCTGCAATCGTTTAACCCTTTATTAGAATTGCACAATGAATGTGCCATTGGATTAAGTTCTAGAGCAATTTCAACATCATCTGTTTCAAACCCTTATTATTTAAGTATAGCAGACGTGTCAAGGGATTGCGCGTTTTTTTTGATCACAATCGACCAACTCAAACACGAATAACTGCAGCCAAAGCGTTAATAAAGAAATTTATAAAAATTTTAAATAGAACTCTTTTTGGTGCCATTTTTGAAAAAAACTACCTTTTTTGCTGCAAACTTTTTGGCGTTTTTAAAAAAGTGATAAAAATTGGATTGTTTTCTCGAGGAAGCATCCGTTCATATTCAGCTGTCAGTACAGCTATCGATGATACATGCTTACGAAAAGACGCTACTCCTATCGACGACCCTGCATACTTGGACACATAAAGCTCTTCAAAGATAGGAATCAAAACTGTTGAAAGATCTTTAGAAACCATTGAAGCATCATTGCGTTGCGCCGCCTTAAGCCAGTCCGATACCTGTGCATCGGATAAACCTATCAACGAAAAACCGTACACCATGCTTAAGTATTGTTTAATAAGGTCGGTGCATTGAATACAAATAGCAGGAGTAATTACTTGAGCTGTGGCAGTAGTTTTTTGTAATAACACAAGGCTGTTCTGGACTTGCTCTTGCGGTGTTAGCTCGACAACCTTTTTCTTACTCCTAAACAACCACAAACCTATGCCAACAACAAGCATACATGCCATGGTTATACCTGCCATAAACCACCACTGTGACCACCAAGGAACAAATGAAAGCGTTTGAATCGATAAATCTAAATCCTGTAACAAGGCATCCATGTTTTACCTTCTTCTTAATCTTGTTTTCAAAAACATAATCATGTCTTCAATAAAATCTTGAGTTGACTCAATGTCTAAGCAAGCAACCCCATATCGTTCTAAAGTTTTTTTCTGTTTGGATAATCGTTGAGCAAAGTCGAAATGAAACTGTTTCATCTGCCTTGAGCTTAACATAAGTGGCTCTGATCTATTCATATCGACCATGGTTAATGGACCAAACAATGACAAACTTTTTTCATTACGATCTAAACAACGAATCGCCACCAACTCAAAACGTCTTGAAACTTTTTTTATCTCATCTTCCCATTGAGTGTTAAGAAAATCAGATAAAATAAACACTAATGCATCACGCTTAAAACGCTCTACTAACGACTTGAAAATAGGTGATAATGACGGCTGTTTACCAGAAGGGTTAGTCGCAAACAATTTTTCTATCATTGCATACACCGCCCTTTTGCCAGTCTTGGCCGGTAATACCAGCTCAGTCTCATCAGTAACAACGACGATAGAAACACGGTCTTTATGCCAAGTGCCCGCAAGTGCCAAGGCACCGGCAGCCTGAGCCATGATAGAAAATTTTAAATGTTCCTGTGATCCATAAAATTCTGTTGATGAACCGTCAATCATGATTACAATCGTTCGCTTCTGTTCCTCAAAACATTCTTTAACGAGCATTTTTCCCGAACGAGCAGAACCTTTCCAATCAATAAAACGAACGTCATCACCCTGCTGATATTCTCGTATTTGATTAAACTCAAATCCAATACCTTTAATCTTACTATGGACATCACCAGTCCGCAGCCCACGCATAAGGCGCCGGACATGTAACTCAAGGTCATGAACTTTTTGTAATATTTGAGGATCTATCATAACGAAAAGTATCTTTCGATTAGAGGAGACCAAATCCCTTTAAAGCGTCCGGTAATTTAATGGTGCCATCTGCCTGTTGATACGTTTCTATCAATGCTACCATAAGTCGTGGCAATGCCAACGATGAAGCGTTCAATGTATTAACTAACTGGGTCTTATCGTTTTGATGTGCTTTAAATCGCATGCCACCACGTCGCGCTTGAAAGTCGGTACAGTTACTACCAGAAGAAACTTCATAGTATTTTTGTTGCCCCGGCATCCAAACTTCAATATCAAATGTTTTTGCCGACTGGAATGACATGTCTTGTGAGGCCAACAAACTCACCTGATAATGTAATCCTAATTGCTGCAATATATCTTCTGCACACGCCAACATTCTATCTAACTCATCATTAGCTTTTGAAGGTTCACACACAGTATACAATTCAGCCTTTTCAAATTGATGAATACGAATAAGGCCACGCTCTTGTGCACCATAGCCCCCAGCTTCACGCCTAAAGCAACTGGTCCATGAAGTCATTCGTTTAGGTAGCTCTGAAGACATAAACGTCGTGTCTCGATAAAGATTAGTTAAACTTACCTCCGATGTAGGAATAAGATATAACCCTTCCTCAGGAACGCTGTATACTTCATCTTTAAACTTTGGAAAATTGCCAGCAACTTCTAATGATTTTTCATTAACCAAGTATGGTGGCAACATTGGAGTAAATCCATGCTTCATATTATTTTGCATCATAAACATCATGAGCGCATATATTAATTTAACACCCTCATCTTTATAAAAAACAAATTGGCTACCCGTCATCTTGGCTGCCGCTTCAAAATCAAACCACCCTAAAGCTAGCCCCAAATCAACATGGTTTTTTGGCTCAAAATCAAATACTGGTTGTTCTCCGACCGTTTTGACTACCTTGTTTGCTTCCTTCCCACCAACAGGAGTATCATCCGCGGGAATGTTAGGACATCGTAGATATAATTCCTTAAAATCCTTAGAAACCTGTTCAAGCTCTTCAGTCTTACTTTTAAGCGTCGTTCCTATTTCCTTCGATTGCTCTCTTATTTCAGGAGTAATCCCACCCTTAGCCTGAGCGGCCAGTTGGTTCTTTTGAGCGCGTAACGTTTCTACCTGAACCAGGAGAGCTCGTTGTTGTTTGTCGAGCTCTGCAAGCTTTTGTCCATCAAAGCTTGGGTCTTTTTTCTTCAGCGCATTAATCACCGCTTCAGTATTTTCTCGTAATTTTAATAAATCAATCATGGGGGTCCCATTAGTTTGCAATTGAGTAGGTTTGTATCCAGGTTATCGCAAAAGAGAGCGCATGCCAAGAAAAAAGGCCGCTTTATAAGCGACCTTTTTTGTGCGGGTAAAAAATTTTATTTGAAAAACAATTTACATTGCTCTCACTACTTCACGTAGATTTTTACCTGGCTTAAAGCGAGGAATTTGAATTTCTGGAATATCAATGCGCTCTTTAGTCGCAGGGTTAATTCCTTTACGTGCTGGACGAACTGAGGTAGTGAAGGTTCCAAATCCTGTAAGAGAAACTTTTTCACCTTTTCTCAATGAACGTTCAATAATGCGTGTAAGAGATTCTAATACACGTGTTACATCTTTTTTGCTAAATGTAGTTTCTACACTTAGTGCGTCGATCAATTCAGTCTTGTTCATAAGACACTCCCGATTAAGGTTAATATACGGTTAAACACTGCTTTGTTTTTGCTTTGAAGGCTAACTCTCTTTTTTTATACAATTCTTAACGTATCATATTCTTATTAATTAGTTTGTCAATTGTTTTTTCTTTTATATATACTCATACTTAACAAAAACTAAAAAAATCCAAACTAAAAAAATTATTCTAGAAGGAATAATAATGCTAATTGATTCTCATTGTCACATTAATTTAATGGTTAAAAAAAAGTTTGATATCTTACTAACAAAAAAAGAAATAGAACTGGCACAACCAATTATCGATCAAGCAAAAAAACATAATGTAGATATTATTGTTAATGTTGGAACAAGTCTTCCTGAAAGCAAAAACTGTATCTCATTAGCACAAGCATATCCAACGCTGTACGCCACAGCCGGAATCCATCCTAACGATTGTTCCGAAGATTGGAAAAATGACTTTACAGAAATTACTAAACTCGTCAAAGAGAAAGAACACAATAAAATTGTTGCTATTGGAGAAATTGGAATTGATTTACATTACCCCGACTCTAATCTTTCTCGACAAACTGACGCTTTTAAAGCACAAATCGAATTGGCACTCGAAAACGATCTTTGTATTGTCATCCATAGTCGCGATGCTTATGATGAAACATTATCAATCTTAGAGCCATATCAAAAGGATATCAAACGTGGTATTTTCCACTGCTTTTCCTATGACCAACCATTTGCACGCCAAGCCGTCGAATGGGGTTTTGCATTAGGAATCGATGGCCCTGTCACCTATCCTAAAAATGATATCTTGCGAGCTGTGGTCAGAGAAACACCATTTTCATCCCTAGTACTCGAAACCGATTCGCCCTACCTTCCCCCTCAAATAATCCGAGGCAAGCCAAATTCCCCGCAATACATTGCCACAATCGCTTCTTTTATCGCCGACCTTAAAAAGGTTTCTCTTGAAGAAGTATCAGAACAAACAACACAAACAGTTCGTAGGCTGTTTAACATATAGATATTCTGGTATGCTCAAGTAAATAATTATAAAATTTGAAAAAATGAAAGTATCATGAATTATTTAATATTGTTAGCATTTCTGATTTATTTTGCCGTCCTGTTTTCTATTGGTTTAGTATTTTATAGACAAAAAACAAGTGAAGCTGGATTCATCCTTGGCAATCGCTCACTTAACTATTGGGTGACAGCAATCTCCACACAAAGTAGTGATATGGGATCGTGGCTATTTTTAGGATTACCGGCAGTAGTTTTTACTACCGGATTGTTTGAGATTTGGACACCAATAGGACTCGTCATTTTTATGTTTCTTACATGGCAATTTATTGCCCCACGCTTACGCGTAGCAACAGCTCATTACCGTACGCTCACACTCTGGTCATTCTTTGAAAAAAAATTCAATGACACGAGTGGTTATCTGAGCTTGTTGTGTGCGCTCATTACGATCTATTTTTTCACGTGCTATATTGCCGTAGGCCTGGTTGGTCTGAGTACCCTTTTTGAATCAGCATTTGGCCTTAATTATCATATCGGTATTTTGGTGGCCGTAGCAGTAACGGTCGGGTATACCATCGTTGGTGGTTTTCTTGCCGTAGCCTGGTGTAACTTATTCCAAGGGTTATTTTTACTCTGCATGATTCTGTTAGTACCCATATCGGCTTATAACCATGTCGGTGGCATGACAGCAATCATCAACGCTGCCCATCACCAAAACGTCTCTCTGTCTATTTTCCCTTCTCTCTCTTCAACCTTTTGGGCACTGATTAAATTAGCAGGTTGGGGACTTGGTTACTTTGGAATGCCACACCTACTTGTTAATTTTATGGGTATTAATGATGCTCGTAATATTCGTAAGGCTAAAGTTGTTGGAATTATCTGGCAAATCATTGTTTTGAGCTCAGCAGTAGCCATGGGATTGATTGCCTTAGCCTACTTCCCATTAGGACTTAACCACCCACAACAGATCTTTAGTATGATGGTCGAAGAACTATTCTCGCCATTGGTTGCCGGCTTTGCACTCTGTGGAGTTCTTGCTGCCACCCTTTCAACAATTACAACCCAGATCATTGTAGGGGCATCCTCTATTGCAGAAGATATTTATAAACGATTTGTTAATCCTGCAGTAACATCTTCACAGTTAGTCTTAGTAACTCAGTTGAGCACTTTAAGCATCGGTATTCTTAGTATCATTACTGCATGGAATACTTCATTATCTATCTATGATCTTACTCAGTACGCATGGACCGGCCTTGGTGGTTCATTTGGACCTTTAGTATTATTATCTCTCTATGGAAAAAACATTACAGCCCGTGGTGCAATGACAGGCCTTTGCTTAGGAGCTTTCATTACCATCTTCTGGCCATTGACCCATATCAGTCAAGACGTTGGCTTAGTGACAGCTTTTATCATTAATTTTGTAAGTACAATTATAGTTTCACGAACTTCACAAAAATCTTTCGCATAACAAAAAAGGCGACCGTATAATGGTCGCCTTTTTATGATCTTAATACATATTAAATTATGCAGCTGATGAGTGCTTACCCAATCGTTCAAAATACTTACGTTGATAAACCTCACACTTACGAAGTTTCTCTTCCAAAGCAGCCTTCTCTTGCTGCAAATCCGTCACTTTGTTGTTTTCTGGTTCAACTATTTCTTCTGATTCTTCAAATGAAATATTTTCTCCATATTCATATTCTTGTAGCTCTTGTTTAAGCCTTGCTACTTCTTTTTGAAGAATAACTCTTTGATCCTTGCCTTCTTTGGCTACTTCCAAAAGTTCCTTATATGCCTTACACAGGTACTTCTTATCCGCAACTACCCTTTCACGGTAATAAGAAATAGCCCTTGCAGCACCAACAGTACCAAGAACTACAACCACCGCAGCTCCACCTAAAATGTTATCCGACACCTCACGTGCGTCCAGCTGAGAAGCTCCTAGACTTAATAAGCATCCTGCAAGTATAATTTTCTTAATCATGATCTAATCCTATTGTTTTCTTTTGTTGTAAAATGTCCGCAATTCAACGATCTAAAAGCGTTCTTCTCGTTCGTCTTCTACGCTCTGATATTGCTTATAGTATAAATTGCGAAGACGTGTACATTCTTTAAGTTCTGCAATTAAAGCCTTTTTATCTTTCTCGCATTGATCCTTATCTGCACGTAATTTGGAATCAAAAGAAAATTCATTAGCCTTTGATAAAGCATCTTCAGTTTCTTGTAATTTTTGATTAAGCACTTCTAATTTTGCTTGAAGATTTTTTTCACGCTCAAGACCTTCTTCTATTTTGGTTCTATGAAATTTAATAGTTCCTCCACGCTCATCATAGCGAGCAGTAAGGTTATTATTTTTTTTTCGTAGCTCTTCTTTTCTTTCTTCGCTTTTTGTTAGCTCAGCCCGACAATTTTTAATAATCTTTGCTGCACCAGCAACACCAAGAACTACAGCAGCAGCCCCCACGCCCAAAACAGTATCTGGTACTTCGCGCGCATTCAATTGAGAATTTCCTAGACTTAATAAACATCCGGCAAGTAAAAATTTCTTCATCATGATATAATCCTATTGTTTGTTTTGTTGTAAAAATATAAACCTTGCGACACTACTTATCTCAATTTAAACACCATTCTCATCAATTACTTCCTCCAGAAACCTCTGCCAATATTCGCTTGATACATGGTCTTTACTACCATTATTTTTTTCACATGAAGACACTAACCCAGTCCCAGGCTTGAGAGATCTTTCTAATAATTTTCTTGCACTACTCTTAAAATCATATCAAGTCCCTGGTTTTTTACTCTGTGGTAAAATAAAAACAACCGCAACCAAACCCATGGCTAATAACAACTTCTTCATAATTTTTTATATTTTTCCTATTTTTTTATTGAGTAGTGTTCCATTCTCTCATCCACTTAGAGAAGCTACTGTCGCCTGCTTTTCCAACTAGCTTCCACCGATTACGTAACCTCTCACATTCTTTAAATCGCTTTTCCATATCATCTCGTTGGTTACACACTCTTTCTACTTTTCTTTCAGCTCGGTGAGCACGCAACACTAACTGTATCTTATCTTCTTTTAATGCTGCTTCGTTACTGCTCTTCCTTCCAACCCACACTCCTGCTAGCCCTGTAGCCACAGAAACCAAAGTTACCTTTGTTATAAAAGCCATATCAATTTCTGCTTTCACTTGTGGAGTTACGAAGCTCAACAAGCATCCAAGAAGTAATATTTTTTTCATCATTGTTGTATTTCCTTGTAGTTCGTTTTTGTAAGTAATGATAAGGTAATGACTTGTATGAGTCAAGGCCTTTTCAAAGGCATTTTATTACCCTTTTCATAGACCAATTAGATATATCGAAAATTATACAATTAATTATAAAAAAAGAACGGCCTTTTACAGCCGTTCACTTCACATGCTTTGCAGTAATATTATTTTAGAGTTTAATACTCGTTGCGACTTGTGGATGATGAAAAGCGAGAACCTATTTTAGCCTTGCTCAACCTTAACCGAGCCTCTTCACACTCTTGAAGTTTTTTTCGAAGCTCAGATACTTCTTTTTTATCTGATTCTCCAGCAACTTTTTCTTTTGCTAGGTCTGCTTCAGCTTCTTCTTTTTCTTGTTGAAGTTTTTTTGCATCAGTATACCAGCGATCCCAGGCCATGCCGACACCAGCACCAACCGCTAACAAGATAAATCCTGTTGCTGTTGGACTATCTGCACCTCTTCCACCGTATGCTTGAAGTTGACTTGCTGTTCCACTTAATAAACATGCAAGTAAAAGTATTTTTTTCATATGTTACATCCTATTGTTTTGTATTGTTGTAATAGTTTATTCTGTTACTGCTTCCACATGTTGATTTTGTTGTTGTGATAGATTTTCGATCTCAATGAGATACCCGTCACGTTCTTTTTTCAATGCTGTTATTTGTTGTTCTAGTGCAACCACTCGATTACTTTCAGCTGCTACTGCTGCATCTTTATCTGCTACAGACAACTCAAGTTCTTTTTTCTCTTGTTCAAGCTCAACAATCTTTTTACTAAATGCATCAAGTTGTGCTTGCAAGTCTTGGACTTTATCTTTAAATTCAATATCTGCAACTTCAAGATTCATACAGTTTCGAGACGTATACAGCAAATGACAAGCTAGCCAAGTTCCTGCAGCACCTACTGCTCCTGCAATCAAACTGGTTTTCACATTACATGATGCATGTGCTTGCATTGCAAGGGCACTCATTAACCCAATCAGTAAAGCTTTCTTAACTACCATAATCATTTCCTTTTTGTGTTATGTTTAGGTGATTTCTTATGCTCAACATATTATAGGAAAAGCAACACTTTGCAAAGGAAAGATTTTATACACTCACGATACGTTTTTTAACCTGTTTTAATGAAAAGGCTATCATACGCTTTTGTTGTTGACCTAAATCATAAATTGTATGATAAAAAAAATCACGATCCGGGCCCTTAACTACCGCCTGCTCATGCGCTTCAGACAACACAACAGGGTACCCAAAACCTTTACGTGATTGATCACAAATTGTTTTGACAATGGAATCTATATTATCTTTACTCTCAGCAACCCAAGCCGGCACTTCGATACGTACAATTTCATCACCAACATGTAAATAAAAAAAGTATGGTTTTAAATGAGCCGGATATAGTTTAACTATAGGCGAATGATTGGCAAACAGGATGGTACGCTCAAATGGCTGCAAAAATGATTGAGCGACATGCGTATCAAGCATATGATCAACCTGCGTATGTGCGTCATTGTTATTAGGATCACAATCTGACAGCTGCATCCGCACCAAATTAACCAGCTCCTTACTTTTGGGCATGCTGATATAACCCGCTATCAAAATTTTATTTTTATAATAATAGTCTAGAAGCGCAAGGTATCGTGGTAGGTACTCATCATGCAAGCGCTCGCTCATGTTTTCTAAATGCCAGAATATAAGTGAACCATCAAACAACACTATTGGATTGTCGGTTGGAATCTCCAATGCTGCCTGCAGAGCATGCTTGAATTCCAGTTCCTGACGGCGACAGTTAACAATATCAATCGCCTCAAACCAATCTTTCTCTTCAAACAAATGAACGTATGGCTTGGTATCCATCTTTATAGAAGATTTTTGTGATTGATAATGGGCTACAATAATTCCAATATTAACGAGTGAACACAAAGTCCCACTATGTCGATCGGGGTAGATTTGAGAACCATCTGCCGCTATAGCAACATACGAATCAATAGGATTAGGATTATCAGCATACGACAGAGAAAGATTCTCTTCCCAGCTCGGCAATGACCATGGACTACTACTTTCCTGCGCCCGGTCTTGAAATTCTGGATCTTGTATTAACTTTTTCCAGCTTTCAATCAACAGTGCATACTCGTTGGAGTAGTCAGAAAACAGCTTACCTTCAATTTGAGATAGCTGACCCAATAACACCGATCGATTTAACATGGTTTTTTCTTATTTTTTTAAATATCGCCGTAATCCACTCTGTAATGCCTCAAGAGCCATGAGAGCACACTTCATACGTGTTGGTCCTAATGTCATATTATTTATCCAAGACAGGACGCTCTCTTTGTTCCATGAAAGAATTTCATCTAGCGTAGCACTCATACTCTTTTCAGCAACTAAGGATGCTAGAGCCTGACTGATAATGCACCCGGCACCAACAAAACCGATCTCCTGTATTCCCGAATCAGTCACAATGCATGATATCTCGACTGTATCACCACAAGACGGATTATATTCTTCAGAAGTAAATGAAGGATTGGTAATGAGTCCTCGATGACGAGGGTTTTTATAGTGATCTAATAATAATTCTTGATATAAGCCAAGATTATCAACACCCATTGGAAAACTTTCTTATTTTTGCAAGCTCTTGAATAGAACCTGGGCTTTTTTGAGTACCATCTGTTGGGTTTGCCAGGTCAATCGATGCCATGCTTCATCATAGGTTGCCCATCGTTGGTCTACCCATTCATCTAAGCCTAACGTTAACTCAGTTTTACGAGGAACAAAAACAAAGAACCAGTTTACTAATACAACCAAGCCCTTGGTGTTGTCATAGTATGCAGTCTTGTATTCCATATCAATGATTTTTTCTAACGATATACTGATGCCGATCTCTTCCATGATCTCACGCCCTAAAGCCTGTAAATCATTCTCTCCCTCATCAACACCACCTTTAACAAAACCCCAACCCTGATAACGCAACGGATTTCGCTTTAGTAATAGAAAGTTTTGCTCTTCGTCAAAAATGATTGCACCAACAGCATATCGTACCGCTAATTCTTTCACTCGTTTCCCTCATGCATATTTTTTATATTCCATTAACACCATCTCCAATGGTTCAATAGAACGAGAAAATCTAAAATTTATTAATTACTAAAGAGTATATAAAAATAATAAGAGAATGAACAATCATAATATAAGGAAAGGCTACTTGAAAGAGCTTGGTTCACTTACTATATAGTCATATAGAGTCGGAATAACAACATTTGAACCAGTAAACACAAACCAGCTAATAACAAAATAAATCACTAATAAGTACCATGCATCTTGAAAAAGAGCCAAAAACTCTACCTCACTCTTTCCTTGGAGATTGGCAAGTACTTCTGGACCAAACTGTAAAGCAAAGCTCAAAATCATCCCTAAAACAAAGATCGAAAGGATAAAAACATAGGTCAAGCATGTAGACAAAAGCAAAACGATATTATTCAAAAATCGCATAAATGACCGCTTTAACATTATTGAAAAAGTACTGTACTCATATAAAAGTGTCGGAATAAAGAAAGGAACCGCGATAGCTAATAAAAACCCCAAAAAGAAACACGAATATCCTAAGATTGGATAAAGTTTAATCGGGCCATAGGTTATAAAATTGGAAAGAAAAAAGCTAACGAACGCTATAAGAAATAGGTATCCAAGACTCAACAGACTAACATACATACTTTGAAAAAAACCAGGCAACGGTCGTTCTTCATAGGTATTAATAACAGTTCTTATACTAGCAACCGAACCTAAGCACACCCCGGTATAAAAAAATGAATAGACAAATGCTGTCCCTATAAAACTAATCAAAAACTGTGTGCTCATAGGCATCATGCGGTTAAGATAATACATTCCTCCAGACATCAATATCAATTGAAACAACGAGTATATATAAAGGCGAGGCTGCCTTATTGGAAAGAAAATAGAGTGAAAGCCAATTGAAATACCATTACTAACTCGCTCGAAAAAACCCATGAAACCCTCCTGTTTTAATTTAAGATCATCTTTATTAAATGGTACCACTGGGTCTTTATAAGTCAATTAACCTATTTGAAACTAGACAATAAAAAAGGGCTATCTTTACGATAGCCCTTATAGAAAAAAACTAGAAAGTTTTATTTCTTACGAATTGTGCTTGTAAATGGATTTTTGTTTTTGTGTGTTGTGTAGAAGTACAATCCAGGAACCAAGATCATGCAACCTGTGATCAAGATAAGAGCTACAGCGAGTAAGAATACTGCTGCCACACCGTCACCCATAAGGGCTGGGAGTGGAGCATTCAATACACTGTGTAGTCTATCGTGGAATCCAAGATCATCCATCTTCATAAGGAAAGCACCTACTGCTACAATAATTCCACAGATGAAGTATGAGGTGAAAACACCAACAATAACTTCAATGAAAGAATGTAGGAAATGTTTTACTGAGTGTCCCATAGCATCAAAGAAATTCTTAGTTTCATAAGAAATTACAGGAACAAAGTAAAATGAAGCTGCTACCCAAACAAGATATGCAATAAGATATACAAATCCCATTGATTCTAATTCCACTCTTGAGAAATCTTGGTGGAAGAAAGCGATCATTGATGGTGCTACCAACGCAAACAATTGGAAAATAAGCACTAAGAAGAAGATACAAATAAGCATTCTTCCATCAACTGCCATAGCTTTCCAGAACTTAATGGTTCTACCTTCCATACGAGCGATTGATCCTCTAATAAGACCAATAAAGAAAATAACGGCAACAGACAACATCACCACGTCCATCATAAACATTACGATGTCCATTTGAAGATTGCCTACTTCGCTAAATACTTTAGCCATCGCAGCCATTGCTGGGAGTGCGATAGCACCACAAATAAGAGGGTAAAGAAAAAGTGCCGGGTGCTTAAATGGAAAGAGCATAGAAACTACAGAGATGGAAATTCCTTCCCCAACTCTTTTTAAAAAACTCATGGTTTCTCCTTTCTTTTTGGTTTGTCATGAGAAAATTCTACATCTTCATTACCGAACAAATACGACTATATCATATTTGCAATACGTTTTTGAAGAATTTATACTAGAAAAACAATTTTTAGAAAAAAATCCTTTCGTTTTTTAATATTTTCATTAACTTCAAAAACAATTTTTAACCCGCAAAGTTAAAACCCTTTTACTATTTCTTGCAAAGAGAATTCAAAACGTCAAGCAGATAGTTTATTTCTTCTTTAGTATTATATAGATAAAGACTGATTCTATTTAAAGAGTTTTTGCCTAAAACCTCGATCAATGGCTGTGCACAGAAGTGTCCTGCGCGTATTGCAATGTTATGTTTGTCTAAAAATGCTGCAACATCGTGAGCATGAACGCCCTCCACAGCAAAACTGACAAGATGACCGTGTTGTCGTAATTGATCCAATGGACCAACCAGAGTTATATTGGATATTTGTGATAACCCATCAATAAGATGGGCGCAAAGTTCGGATTCATATTGACTTAATTTCTCAAAACCGATCGAATTAAGATAATCTACCGCCGCACCCAAGCCAATAGCTTGTGCAATGGGTGGCGTACCTGCTTCATACCGTTCTGGCGCATTCACATACGAAGCATCACTCAAGGTAAGTCGTTTAATCATGCCACCGCCAAACTGATACGGTGGAACTGAATCATGAAGTTCTTTTTTGATATATAAAACACCGATCCCCGTAGGAGCCAACATCTTATGACCAGAAAAAACCAGAAAATCCACATCGAGCGCAGCAACATTAATAGGAATATGTCCTACTGACTGTGCAGCATCAACAAGCACACGTGCTCCAACCTTATGCGCTTGAGCTACTATAGTATCAATTGGATTTAAGGTTCCTAATACATTAGAGATATGAGTTACACCAACTAACTTCGTTTTGGGGGTAAGAAGTTCAGGTAACTTTGAAAGGTCCAAGGTTCCTTCCGATGTAAGAGGAATGAACTTGATAGCCAGACCTTTACGTTGAGCCAACTCCTGCCAAGGCGCAATATTGGCATGATGTTCCATCTGTGTTAGTAAGATCTCATCACCAGCATTAAGATTTTCGTCGCCCCAGGTTGCTGCAACAAAATTAATACCTTCTGTCGTTCCTTTAGTAAAGATAGTCTCTTCTGGTCGTGCACCAATGAATGTGGCCACCTTCTCACGCGCCCCTTGATAGAGCTGGGTTGCCTTTTCACCTGATGAATAAATACCGCGATGGATGGTTGAATAATGATTACTATAAAAATCAGACAGTGCATCAATTACAGATTGCGGCTTTTGAGTTGTCGCTGCATTATCAAGAAAAATCAGTGGCTTTTCTTTTTGTAAAAAAGGAAAAGTATTTCTTATATCTGGTTTCATATTACCTTTTTCCATTCACTTAAATTATATTTTGCATACTAATACAACTTTAAACAAAAACCTAATATCGACGCTTTAAGGGCCACATACCCCACTCTTTCAAACATTTTGCTGCATAAACATCATCCTTCTGTAATTTACTATAACCTCGACGCAGTGCCCGCTCCTCCTGGCGGTTAAGAATCTGACCTACATCAGGTAAGCGACGCAATAAAATCACACCGGCAGTCCCGGTTAAAAAATTTTGTATTTCAGGCCCCTCAGGTCCCGTACACAAACCTTGTAAAGCCCTGTATATTTCAAGCTGAGTTGTAGCAGAGGTTAACTCTGCAAGCATGCTCTTTGGAAATCCACGCCTTTCAACCTTGCTTTGCATATCTTTTGCCAACTCCAAAGCTACGAGCGCAAGACCACCATCTGTTACTACTTCAAGCAACCCGAAACATAAACATAAAAAAATAAAAACTTTCTTCATCAACCATAACCCTCACAGCCAACCCTGCTTTCAAGACAGTCTTTTGGCTTTTTTTATAAACCATTCATTGATATTTTATCACCATATTCTCTATATTATATATATATTTTCATAAAAAGTGGGGTTTTATGCAAAACAATAAAATTTATTTTTTAATTTTCACAGTAATATGTGGTTCAATCATAGCTGATGCACCTATCAAGCGCCGGGCCGTGGCACCACAGCTTAAAGGGTACGAGGTTCCAGTTGAATGCTCTTATGAATTATATCCATGGGCTAAGGATGTACTTTTTCCAACACTGAAAAAGTTTGGGTTTGAATTGTCGGGAATGGAAAAACTGCTAAGGCGATCAAGTCATGCACGAGCAGTAAACCTTTATAGCGGCTATGCTTCTACCCTTGAATCTCTGATTGCTACCCTCAAGATCCCATCACAAGATCGAACTGATTTCATGAGCGCTGATTCTAAAAAAATGTACGATCGCCTTATTACTACCATGCAAAAAATCGCAGGCCTTCTTAATAATGTAACCAATACGGTAGGACCTATTGATATAACAGAACTCAACGGCATGATCTCAAATTATCATGAAGAATATGAAATAATGGCCAAGGGGATAATGTTTTTAAAACAAAACACAATCACAAAAACAATTACTAATGTCCCCGTACCACACAAGTTCAAGGGCTGGATTGATGTACGTCCGTACTGTAACGCAGAACTGAGCGCGGACGAGCAAATGACCATCCATGCCGAAAATACAACATACAAACGTAAAGGCAAAAAATATAAACAAGATATGGAAGTCGACAAACCTATCCGCTAGCTAAACAAGTACACGCATAAGCTCAGAAATACACAGGTCCCCGCTCTGAACTTTTTCAAGACCATCAGAAGCTAAGGAAGCCATTCCATCATTCTGTGCCTGAGAACGAATAGCATCCAACTTAGGGTGCTCATTAATATGTGAGGATAACTTATCATTCATAACCAACAGCTCAAAGATACCCACCCGCTTACGAAAGCCGGTGCCCATACAAGCTGTACAGCCATCACCGCGATACACTTGCTCAATAGAAACCCCTTGAAACCGCTGCTTTAAAAATTGGTCTTCTTCAGGAGAGGTATCACACAATCGTTTACATTCATCACAGACCTTTCGAATTAACCGCTGAGCCAAAACCCCAGTCACTGATGCATTAATTAAAAATGGCTCAATACCCATATCCATCAACCGAACGATTGCACTTGGTGCGTCATTGGTATGCAACGTACTTAACACTAAATGCCCTGTCATGGCAGCTTCAATAGCAATACGAGCACTTTCTGGATCGCGAATCTCACCGATCATAATAATATCCGGATCCTGCCGCAATAATGATTTAATTCCTCGAGAAAAAGTAAAACCAGTAGCCTGGTTAATATAACCCTGCGTAATTCCATCAATATTATATTCCACTGGATCTTCTAAAGTCACAATATTTTTATTGGGTGAGTTTAAAAGAGCAAGAGCAGCATACAAGGTCGTAGTCTTTCCTGAACCTGTTGGCCCAGTTACAATAAAAAAGCCCTGCGGCTTGTTAACAAGCCGCTTAAACTCTTGCAGCATCTGGTTGGAAAAACCAAGCTCTTCTAATTCGATTTTCATGCGTGTCTTATCTAAAATACGCACCACCATCTTCTCACCATGTAATGATGGAAACGTTGAAACTCGCATATCAATGGAAGCCCCATGCGCAGTTTTTAATACAAACTTTCCATCCTGAGGGATTCGGTGTTGTGTTATATCGATATGAGAAAGAACCTTGAGCCGAGAAATGACTTTCTTTTTTAATGACTCATGTACTACCGCACTATCCTGTAAGATGCCATCCACGCGAAACCGTACACGTAATTCATCCTCAAGTGGTTCAAAATGTATGTCTGAAGCTCGCAATTCTAATGCTTTATGGATGATTTGATCAACAATATTGACTACAGAGGTAACCTCTTCCTGTCCAATCATAAATGCCCGCCTTAATTATTCAAAAAACATTAAGAAATAAAATCAACGCTATCATCATCATTGGGTGTATTGCCAGACTCTTCTTCTGATTCTTCTTCTTCGAGCTCTCTTGCGCTTTTTTCATAGTATTCGCGAATGGAGTTAATGATGTCTCGACGAAGACCAACCCGGAACTCGACAACATATGAAACATATTCACCTATCTCTTGTCGCAAATTTTCCAAGTCAGGCTCACTAGCAACAACGGTCATGATATTGCCATCAAACTCAATAGGTAAAAAGACTAAACGCTCCAATAAATCCTGTGGAAATAAAATAAGAAGATCACGGTTGAAAAAGTAGCCATCAGCATCAAAATACGGAACTCCATAATACTCACTCAAGGCGCGTAAAAGATCTTCCTTCTCTACAATGCCCTCTTCAAGTAAAAAATAATCAAAGCGCGCCTTAGGGCTCACCTTAAAATCATCACTCAAGCTTTTGGCAGCCTCTGGAGTAATTGCTTTCATTCTTAATAAAATATCTGATAGCTTCTCTACAAAATCAACTTTTTCATCCATGGATTCCCCCTTTTTTATCCAACTTTAAACCCAATAAAAAAACCAATAATTACACTCACCACCAGAACCAGGTGCGCACGAGCCAGATCCATCCATAAACTCATCAAGCCGCCCACCGTATCCTGAGGATTAACACCAGATATTTGACGCATTTGAACCCAATCAATAGTGACCAGCTCAAAAGCTTCAAGACAAACCAATGCTGCTACAATAGCTATAATACCAATTATAATAGTGCGAGAATATTTCTTAAAAACAAAGCCCGCTACAAAAGCAATCCCTAAATAGGTTATAACTTCAACAAACTGTTGTGATGAAATGTTAAACCGTTTAGATAACTCATCAACATGGGTATATGATTTTAATGAATCAACCCATGTAGTAACTTTTTCTGGTGCTGCTGAACCATGCATGACCAACTCCTTCATATCTAACAAATTTTTTGAATATCCAATCCCTCTATCTGAGAAATTAGATTATATATAACTGTAAGTAGAAATGTCCTAGAAAGCAAGCGATCACCTTATTTGCAACTATAGACAATAAAAAAGGGGATGTGTTTCCACATCCCCTAGACTTTTAATGAAGCTTAAAGGTTACTTAACAAGATCCTTTAACGCTTTTCCTGCCTTAAACTTAGGAACTTTCTTCCCAGGTATTTGCATTTTTTTTCCTGTAGCAGGATTCACACCCGTACGCGCTTTTCTTTTCATAACTGAAAAGGTTCCAAAGCCCGTCAAAACTACAGTCTTACTTCCTTTTAGGGCTCCGCCAATTGCTGAGATCATTGCTTCCAGACAATCTTTACATTGTGACTTAGGAAGCTTAGTAATCTTAGCCATTTGCTCGACTAACTTCGCTTTATTCATATACACATCCTCTAACCTTATGCAACCAATTTCTATAAGGCGAAACTGTGCTAGTACTTACATACAAGTTATTATGCTCAGGTTTTTTGTCAAGCGATTTTATAAAATAGTTTTTAATTGAAAAGAAAGTTATAAAAAATGGTGCCGAGGGCCGGACTCGAACCGGCACAGGCAAAAAGCCCGAAGGATTTTAAGTCCTTTGCGTCTACCAAATTCCGCCACCCCGGCACATTTTTCATACAAATAAGAATTTAATGGAGGCGGCACCCGGATTCGAACCGGGGATCAAGGTTTTGCAGACCCATGCCTTACCACTTGGCTATGCCGCCATTTTGCTATTGAAGCAAACCAGCTTGCTCCATCTCATTCTTAAGATCGCCAATAGAGATTTCAGTTACACCCTCATCTCCATCAGGACCTTTAATATTTTCTGCTGTCAAATAAGAACTTACGTCACCCTTACGAGTAACACATGTTCCTTCTATAGGATACCCTTTTTGATACCATTGTGCTATACCCCCTTCAAAAGCTTTTACATTCGTAAAGCCCATCTCCTGTAACATTTGTGCTACAGCACCACTGGCTGTACACTGATAGTTCGCACAGTAGGTAACAATCGCTGTATCATGAGGGATGTTTTTAAACGCAGCCTCTACACCTTCAAAGTCCAACTGAGAGGACCCTTTAATATGACATTCGCCATAAGTATCAACATCTGCAACATTAACCACCATAAGCTTTGGTGCTGCTACTGCTGTTGTCTCGGGAGCCATAGATACGTCTTTTTTATCACAGCTACATCCAGGGATCACAAAGAAGCTTATTACTGCAACAGTCAATTTCAATGATTTATTAAGAAAATTCATTATTTCTTCCTTCAGTATATCACAAATATTTTAATTAAGAATATCTAAACCAACGCCTTTTCGCAACTTATTTTACTTAACCGGCTGTAAAAAACGCGACCAGCGAACACGAGACCAAAAATCAATTGGATGTCGAAGCAGATCAAATAAAATCCAGGACTGGTTAGTATCAAATGACCAAAGCCGCCACAGAATCTTCCCGTGGATAAACTTCTCTTTAACAGGACCCCAGCTACGAGAATCATGACTTCCTCGTCGATTATCACCCATAGCCCAATATTCATCCGGGCCTAACTTTACTTCTTGAATATCCATTATTTTACCACGCTCAACGTAAGGAGCACCAGGATATCTTAAATCCTCTTCTCCACAACGCTTAGCATACATTTTTCCGTACTTAACCTCTTTGGCATTTGTACGATAGTAAGGTTGATTTTTATAAGTATAGTTAGGGTTGTAAGACTTCCATGTCAACTTATCTCGAGATGCATCTGCATCAAAAACTGCTATCAATGGATTTTTATTGAGATATGGCTCGTCTATTTTTTCACCATTACGATATACAACAGGCTTACCATCTTCCAAAGTTAACTTGATAGTATCTCCCGGAATACCGATAACCCGCTTAGTTAAGTTAGTAGGCCCCCACACATATCGCTGAAATAATTCAGTTAATTTGTTATCTGAATAAGGATATCCAGGATCATTAAAAGTGATAATATCTCCATGCTTAGGACTCTTAAACCATACAGATAATTTGTCTGCAAAAAATCCTTCACCAACCAACATGGTAGTCTCCATGGAGCCGGTTGGGACCTGATAAAGTCCATAAAACCAAGTTCTTACAATAAAGACGAGTGGCAAAATAATAATGGCGCTTTCAATCCACGATGCAGCGGTAGATTTGTTTGGCCGATTCAACCACTTACGCACGCTTCTAATTTTTGAAGTCATAATTCTAATATCCCTTACTAATCCAATAAAACAGTTACTTTAAGTCTATATTAAAAAACAAAAAGCGATAGTTGAAAATCGAATTATATAAGAAACCAAAGGCTAAAAATATTAATAACCTCTTCATAACCATCCTATTTATGTCCTATCCAGTTTCTGTATTGATAATTGTTACTTGATTCTCACGTATTAATTTCTCACGAACTACCTCTGGCAAACTCATAAAAATGGGGTATAAAAATGAATCACTATCTATATGATAATTTCCCTTTTGATTTATTAATCTAACCAACAATAGCTGACTTGGTTTTTGATTTTTTCCATCATACATCACCACTCTATCCGCTCTGTTATCCCTAAACTTAACCCAGTAGTAAGATGAGTCGGGCGCTATATCAATACTCAAAACATTATTCAGCTCTCGTATCTGTTGACCATCCCTACCATACATCACCACTCTACCATCCATAAACTGAACCCAGTAGTAAGATGAGTCTGGCGCTATATCAATAGCAAAAATATTATTCAGCTCTCGTATCTGTTGACCATCCCTACCATACATCACCACTCTACCATCCCTAAACTTAACCCAGTAGTAAGATGAGTCTGGCGCTATAGAAACACTCAAAACATTATTCAGCTCTCGTATCTGTTGACCGTCCCTACCATACATCACCGATCTATCCATAAAAAACTGAACCCAGTAGTAAGATGAGTCTGGCGCTATATCAATACTCAAAACATCATTCAGCTTTCGTATCTGTTGACCGTCCCTACCATACATCACCGCTCTACCCACTCTACCATCATCCATAAACTTAACCCAGTAGTAAGATGAGTCTGGTGATATAGAAACATTCCAAACATTATTCAGCTCTCGTTCTGGAAATATTTCCAACTGATTAATCAAACGAAAATTTGATGTTTGATCTTGATTTTTAAAAATTACGCCTAAAGGATAACCCAAAATAAAATTCAATCGTTCCAACTTTTTTTCAGACAGCCATTGTGGCGCATCCTTATTTTGTAACAATTGAATAAAAGAAGTGTTAAACAGTTTTCTTATTCCTAAATAATTTGATACCAAAATTAAATCTATGAGTTCAGGGAGAGACAACGTTGATGGTAATACATACCCATTTTGAGCTAATTCAACCACTCTTTTAATGACCTCTGAATAACGCATTATTGCAACTTTAGCTTCTGCTTGATCAGCAATCATATCATTCACCACAGGACTACCCAATAGCGCTGTATCAATCCGAGCTAATTCTTGATCATCCCTATCAGTCAAGACAACTTCCACAGCCTGTATTGAACCTACTGCAATAAATAATGATAAAAATATTAATAACCTCTTCATAACCATCCTATTTATGTCCTATCCAGTTTCTTCATTGGTGATTGTTACTTGATCGGCATCTCTTAATTCATTACGAACAGTCTGCGGAAGTTTCGCAAAAATTCGCTCATACAAACTTGAATCCTTGCTTATATTATAATGTTTTTTACCATTAAAAATGGATCGTAAAAACAATGATTGTTCTACTGTTTGGTTATACTTTCTACTATACAATTGTACTCTACCAACCCTATACTTAACCCAGAAGTATGAAGAGTCTGGTGCTATAAAAACATTCCAAACATCAGTCAGCTCTTCTCCTATTAAAGCTCCATTCCGACCATACATTTGCGCTCCATTATCATCCATAAAGTGAACCCAGTAGTATGAAGAGTCTGGTGCTATAAAAACATTCCTAACATAAGTCAGCTCTTCTCCTATTAAAACTCCATTCCGACCATACATCTGCGCTCTATTATCATCCCTAAAGTGAACCCAGTAGTATGAAGAGTCTGGTGCTATAAAAACATTCCAAACATCAGTCAGCCCTTCTCCTATTAAA
>JABJKG010000004.1 GCA_018660415.1 bacterium
AATTAGCGCCAAATACTATTAAGCTTAAGGATCCTTATAGGGATTTGAGATATAGTTTTATCATGGGCATTCAAGCGTTCCAGCTTGAGGTTACTCATGTACGCTTGTCGTAGATCATCAAATGTATTTATTCCACGGAATACCTTGTTGAGTGGAACTTCATGTATATATCCATAATCATCATACTTACTCCGAGCTTCGATCACGAGGTTTTTGTTAACATCGCTTATTACAATTATATGGCCAGGAAAAAGAATGAGGTCGCCACTTGCTATGGGTTCGTTACGCTTGAGGGGTTTGACTCTAAAACCAACGGTAGTGGTATTTTTAAAGAAGTATGGAAGTTGGGCAATTTGTGCTGCGCGTAAGATTAGGCCGGTACAATCAAATCCAGAATCGCATGCAGGATAGTGACCTGTAAGTGTATAGTTACTATGGAGTTTATCTTTATACATATGATCCTGTACAGAGTAGTTAAGGGATGCGTATGGATGGTTGAAGCTACAGCCTCCCCAGACATAAGGAATTTGTCCATTGCTATCATGCACCCATTTTTTAAGCAGCTTTACAAAGAACTCTTCTTTTTGCTTTTGTGCCGGTATTTCTGTTGGATGAATACAAAAACCAGCAGGGATTGAAGCTTTATGGGTTTGCTTTGTTGTTGGATCATAAATGAGTACTGAATCGCCGCGCGAGGTATGCTTGGTTGTAATGAATCGTGTTCCAGCCGAATAGGTTGTATTGCTAGGGCAGTGATAAAAGGGCTTTGTAAGAGTGGTTATATTATTATGATCGGTGGTGAGTTGATTAAAATCGATTGGCTTTGGGATACAGGATTGAGATTGTGGGATAGCTTTAAGAGGGCGGAAGTATCGCTTATCGGTCCAGTACCGATTGATTTTATGTCCTTTAGGAGAGGTTTGAAAATAGAGGTAAGGGACTTCAATTAAAACATCATTGCCGTTTTGTTCTATAATTCTTACTTGTTCATTAAAGAGAAGTTGATGCAGTCGCGGGCAAGAATCGATACCACTTTTATAGGTGGTGCCGAGTTTATCGTATGGATTTGGGTCATTGGGGAAACGTTTGCTCGAGGGTTCGGTTGCAAGGTTGGCTACGGGAACGATAGTAACTACCGGTATAGACATTTGTTTACCATACACCATTGGTGAGAGAATAAGGGTGAACAACAAAAATTTGTAGCTCATTACTGCTCCTGTTATATACTTTTATTTTTTCTATAACTTTTTACTCTTTTTTCATTTTTGAGTATAAAGATAGAGTGAGATGAAATAAAGATATTTGTGAGTTTTTTTAAGAATTTATATAAAAAGCTTGTAGATAAGGTTGGTATTCCTTTATTATTAAATACAGGGATACGTGGGGGTAACTGTCTCAAGAGGGGATGTGTAGTGAAGCTTAAAGCATTTTTTTTTATTAGCCTTGTTTTCATTACGCATACCGCTTGGGGTGAACAGGCGCCGTGGACGTGGTTGTATCGGTATTCACCGCCAACGTATGCTCATCGTGGCTTTTCTCGAAAGCGATTTGTGGCAGCTCGCCAAGACATTGCACCGTTTACTCAGCTTATATTTTCTTGGAACGCTCATCGACCACTCAAAGGCAAGTTTGTTTTTTGGGGGCAGGTCCGTGACGCGGTAACCCATAAATGGTATGACTGGCACCGTATGGCCGACTGGGGCTGCGATGGTCAAGTGACGCACTGTAGTGTTCGTAAAAATAGTTCAAGTTATAACTATGTGCGTTTAGAAGCGCCTGAGGGAAGGCGTGGTGATGGATTCCGTATTAAGGTTGAAGGTACTGATGGTGCTGTATTACAAAACTTTGCACAACTCAATGTGTGTGTTTCCAATTTGCCGGCCTTTACTATTGAGCCAATGGCCTCTTTAAATTCATTACCATCAGTAGCGATCAAGGATGTTCCTACCTATTCACAGATGGAAGTTGCCAGCTTGGATGCCAATCGCATCTGTTCTCCAACATCGCTAGCTATGGTCCTTGGATATTTCAACAAGGAAGAATATGATCCGGCCGTGTGTGCACAAAATACTTATGACCCTGGTCTTGATACCTTTGGTAGTTGGCCGTTCAATGTCGCGCATGCTTATACCGCTTGTACAACTCCACGACATTTTTACGTTCGTCGCTTACCAGGCTTTGCCCAGCTACATAAATTTTTAATGCAGGGAACACCGGTCATTGTAAGTATTCGTGGGCAACTTAAAGGAATGCCTGAAGGGCTGACGTATAGCCAGGGGCACCTTCTTGTTGTTATCGGTTATGATCACAAAAATAAAAAAGTCCGTTGTCACGATCCTGCGTTTGCTAAGGGCAGCATGGTTTCACACTCATATGACGCGAGTGATTTTATTCGTGCATGGGAGCGCTCTCGTCGGCTTGCCTACCTTTCAGACGCTATTTCTTAATATTATTTAACGACATTATTCAAAAAGTTAAACCTTAAGCTTTAACTAATTTATGTAAGTTTGTTTTAGAATCAGTACTACCCTTGTACTAAAAGTACAAACCCCACTTTACAATCGCTTAATTGACAATTTGAATTTAAAACCTCTATTCTTAGATATAGCATGGAACAAAATTAAGGGGGGTGACATGGGTAAGCGGTTTATCTTTTTTATTATAATCAGTTTGTTTTTCAATACGATGGTTTTGGCGGCGCCGGGTGCGCAGTTGTATTATCATCAGGGACACTTGTGTGATCAGATTGTGTTTTATTGTCCTCAACAGTTATCGGTTGTGCATGGTAAGACTAACTTTAGGCAGAATGGACGGGCTTTGGTTCGTGAGGAGTATGTGATTAAAGGGTGTCTTATAAGTAGTGATGAGGTTATGCATGCTTTAGGTCGCATCAATGGTAATGGTACTTATTGTCGTGTGACCAAAGGTGCTGATGGGCGCATTAAGTTGGTGTTTAAGTATGATCCTACTCAGGTTACTATAAGCCGGCATGACTTTGAGTCGATTCAGCGGAGTAAGGGCATTGTTTTTATGGTAGAAAAAAAGAATAAGATGGTTCCACGTACTAGCTCTAAGCCGGTCATAGCGCTGGATTGTGGGCATGGGGGTAAAGATTTTGGGACTACTGGTATTGGTGGGGTTCTTGAGAAAGATTTGGCCTTAGCTATTGGCAAGAAGGTTGAGCGGGTTTTACGGAAACAAGGGTACGTTGTTAATATGACTCGCAATGATGATCGCTTTATATCATTAGACAATCGGACTACTAAAGCCAATAAGGGGCAGGCTGATCTTTTCTTATCGCTGCATATTAACTACTCTCCACGTCAGGAAGTAAGCGGCATTGAAACATTCTGCTGTAACGGTAACCTTTATGCGCCCAAGGTTAAGATGTTTGCACAAAAAGATAGTCAGAGTGCGGGCCTTGGCGAGGCTATTCAACAATCCGTTGTCCAGACTGTACGACAAAAGCATTCATTAAATGATCGAAGGTGTAAGCGTTCAGTATCACAGGTACTCATGGGAACTCAAATGCCGTCAGCGCTTATTGAGCTTGGTTTTTGTTCCAATCCACAAGAATCGGCACGGCTCAACTCGGTAGCATACCAAGAGCTGCTGGCCCAAGGGATATCGAAAGGTATTCATCAGTACTTAAAACAAATTTAAATAAAACTTTGATTCTACCCCTCTCCCTTCCTGGTTTATGCTAGGAAGGGTTTTTTTCTTTTTCTAGCCTTTTTTCAATTTCCAGTAATAATTTTTGTGAAACTTCATGATCAGGGGCTTCCATAAGCAGTTCCATAAGGGTTTTGTGAGCTAGTCTAAGGTTGTTTCGACGGATATGGATTTGGGCTAGGTAGAAAAAAGCGTCAATGTAATACTTAGAGATGGCCAGTGCTTGATGCAGGTAGCGTTCAGACAGATTCAAGTGATGAAAGTAGTCTTTCGAATCAAGCGTGAGCATAAGAGCCTTTTTTAATTGGAATATTGCGAGATTAAAATAGGCCAGCTCGGGCGATAAATAATCCTTATCATAACACAGCTCTTCCCAGATATGTTCAGCTTGATCATACTCTTTAAGGTCGTACAATGCTGACGCATAATTGTTTAAGGCGTCTGCTTTCATGGCGGCGGGAGTTTTTTTGTCATTAATTATTTTTTTAAATAATGTTACACTTTCAGTAGGTGCATTTATAGTGTGCAGCAAAGTTGCTTTTAAAAGGAGTGATTTAGGGGAGCTTTTATATTCTATTGACTTATTGACAAGATTTAAGGCTTTTTTAGGATTGCCGTGTTGTGCTTCTAGAGATGCCTGTTGAAAAAAGTTTGAAGCAAGAGGTTTATTTGATTTTTGTTTGCCGCACTGAGCTAGCAGGAAGGGAATAGCAAGAATAATGAATGACATTTTTTTCATAAGTTTTTTACTCCATGATCAGGGTGTGTGTATGAGTGCATATTACTGAGGGAGAGCAAAAAAAGCAAAATTAGGAAAGAGAGTAGTAAGCGTAGAGTAAAAGTTTGGGCTAAAATAAATTAGGTGGTTTGGTACTTGTGCTTGAAAATATTTGGAAAGATTTTTTAACAATTGTTCGTGACGAAGAGGGCAGCCGTGTTGTAGAAACATGGTTGAAGGCTGTTGCAATCGAGCAATGGGATACCGCGTGCAAGACGGTATACATTAAAGCGCCTAATGCGTTTGTTAAAGAATGGATTCAGGGCAACTACTTACATTTATTTAAGCTTCATTTAAGTCGACTTTTTAATGTTGACGATATAACTATTATATTCTTACAAGACGGAGAAGAGCAGAGTCTTCAGCCAGAAAGTTCAAAGAAGGTTGAGTTCACTCCGGCATTGGTTGCAGGTAATATTCAAGCAGCATCGCCTAAAAAGAGTGGTGGTTCATCGGCCATGTTGGTCAGGCCAGCAACTCGGGGGCGGGTTAACACGCATTATTTATTTAGTAACTTTATTGTAGGATCACACAATTCATTAGCGTTTGCAGCCGCGAACGCTGTTATTGAAAGACCCGGCCAGATTTATAATCCTTTATTTATCTATGGTCGGTCAGGTCTAGGAAAGACACACTTACTGCATGCCATTGGCAATGAGATACGTGCTAAGTATCCTAAAGCAGTAGTGTTGTATCAAACGGCAGATAGATTCGTTACCGAGTTTATCAACGCCATTCGTTTTGATAAAACTCATAATTTTAAAGAAAAGTATAAGGATGTTGATGTCTTATTGATTGATGATATTCAATTCATCTCCAATAAGGATCAAACACAAGAAGCATTCTTTCATATCTTTAACTCACTTTATGAGTATCAAAAACAAATCATATTTTCATCAGATAGTTTTCCACAGGATATCAAAGGTATTGCAGAACGGTTACGCTCGCGTTTAGAGTGCGGACTGGTTGCAGATATTTCGATGCCGTCATTGGAGACCAAGATCGCCATCTTGAAAAAAAAGGCAGAGTTCAATAATGAAGAACTTCCAGATGATGTTGCGCAGTTTATTGCCGAAAGAGTCAGATCTAACATAAGAGAATTAGAAGGATCATTGATTCGCGTTATGGCTTTTGCTACATTGACCGGGAATAAAATTTCTATAGAGCTCGCACAAAAAGTTTTAGTGCGTGCTTCTGGTTTTATGCCAGGTAAAAAAGAACTGGGAGTCGTGACGTTGGAGCAAATTGCTAGTATGGTCGGTAAATCATATGAATACACCGTTAAAGATTTGCAATCGACTTCACGCAGTAAACAAGTGTCACTTGCTCGCCAGGTTGCTATGTATCTAATGAAAGATATGACTTCCAATCCACTCTCTGATATCGCTCGATATTTTAATAAAAAAGATCATACTACCGTAGTTTATGCGGTTCAAAAAGTTCAACAAATGACAATTGATGATTATAGCTTTAAGCAAAAGCTACAAAACATAAAGGGTGAACTTTTAAACTAGAAATTAACATTGACAAAAGTTGAAAAATATACTTAAACAGAGGAAGGTATAATTATTTTTTCTAAAAAAAATATGGAGTAAAACTTTTTCTAAAAAAATGAGTAAGTATTGTTCGTTTCTCAAACAAAAAGGAAAGATATGAGAGATGTATTGAAGTATGTTAAGCACTTAGCCTTGGTTGGCTTTTTATTGTGTTCAACATCAATGTATGGTGTTATTTCATTGACGGGGGCCATTGGTGGTTCTACGTATACAGATGCGACGATTAATTTTACAGGAGATTGTACTCTTGCCGCAGCTTCTAGTGCTATAATTTTAACTACAGGTGGTGTTCCAACCATTGATGTTAATACAAATACTGCTGATCGTTTGGTAACGGGGACTGGTTCTTCAGGGACTAATCAATTTGTTTTTAATGCTGCGTTAGATGGGCATGTTATAAATCTTAACTTGACTGACAATTTAACATTTATTTCAGGTACTACTTCTACGGATCCATTCCTGGTTACATTTACCGGGCAAGGAACGTTGAATATTATTATATCTGATAATCAGACATTAACTTTTAGTGGTAATGATACTGTTGACTTTGGGACTCGGTTTTTAATTAATATGAATGCCGACAACACCTCTGAAGTTACTGTTCAGCGTGCTTCAGTGGCTGATGACCTTAACACTATTTCTTTAACCAAGAATTCATTAATAGGTTTTATGGCTGCAACGCCTTCAACTTCTGGTCCAACAACTGAAGATGGAGAGTTGCAGTTCTGGACATCTAGTACAAACACTCGTGCAGAGATGATTCTTGATATTGATAATAATTGTAGTTTTGTTATACAAGGTTACGACATTTCAAGTGGAAGTGTCACTGCTGGTACTGTGGTTCTTGATTATACTGAGCCTGCAGGTCGTGAAGCAAAAGTACAAATTGTTGAAACTGATGTAAGTTCTGTTATTAATAGTCTTCGTGTGATTAACAGTAATACTGTCATTCCTCGTTTATATAGAAACCCTTTTGGTGACACTGAAACATATACTGGTATTCGTCCTGGGTTTATTCTTGGTAGTAACGGTTACCTTGAAGTGTTAAACAATACTTATCTTGATTATATTGCTACTGCTACTAACCGTATCCCGCAGCCAACAATTTCAAATACATTATTGATAGGCGGAGAAGTTGCTAATGAAGTAATTAAAAATAGAAACGGTTCAGCGTTAGTAGTTGATGGTTGGGATCCTAATACCAGTACCGCTGGTACCGGGCATCGTGCTGCAAAAATATTTATGAGTGGTGATTCTGGAATGTTCTTCCGTTCTGGTGCTAGTCGTGATGGGGTTGTGTATCATGATTATACTGTTTCAGTAACGGATCGTACTCCAGAAGCTGGTGAAATTGTTTTTGATATTGAAGCTGAATTGAGTGTTTCGACATCTAATTCTGGAACAAAAGTAATCAACGTTCTTTCTCGGGAAGTTGATGTGTCTGGTGGATTAATTGAAATTGGATCAGGTAGTGAAGCTATCTTCCCATCCATCATAGATCCACAGGCAGTAACACGTAGTTATAATACTGCAAACATTTTGGTTAATAACCCTGCATACTTTGATGGTGTAACCTTACGTCATGATGATTATAACAGAATTGTTTATGACATGAACTCTCCTGAATCAGCGCCGACTTATGTTGGTGGTGAATCATTTAAATTGTTGGCTAATGCTTCAACACCATATACTACTCGTCCTTCACTTAGATGGTTTAATTCACGTATGAACTTACACTCAGGTGCAGCGTTTACTGGTGTTGATAACTTCTATCCTAACTTAGTAGATGGTAGCACAACATCGACAGTGGCATTCTACCAGAATGGTTACTTGATGGAGCAATCTCTTTCAACAACTATCGGTCTTGCTCCTGGACGGAACTTGATTCTTGGAACTACTATTGGTTCAACAGCGCAAGATGGAACAACCGTTATTGATAGAGCATCTTATTTTGATGTATTCCAAGATTTAGATGAAACAGCAGCTGGAACTCATGTTGTTAACTTTATTAATGCAAGTAACAACGATACTCAGTTGACTGGTATCTCTGGAGATATTGATTCACAAACAACAGTACAAACACTCTTCCTGGGTCATCAAAGTAACATGCAGATCGGGACCTCAACTTCGTTTACCGATTCTCCAACTTCAACGGTGAACATTGCAGGAAACTTCTTCTCATTTGAAACTCAAGGTGGTCAAGTTGGCTTGGCTGAGTTGAGTGGTTCAACTGGTGAAGGTGGTATGTTTATTGATAGCAATGGTGTTATATCCATTGGTAGTGCGTATCGTTGTAACATGGGTATGATGGTTGTTAAATCAGGTACAGGTGTTATTACTCTCGATAAGAACAAAGTGTTCTTCGATTCTCGTGTTGGTATAACTGAGTGGAATCTTGACTTTAGTTCAACACAAACCATTATCGCATCAAGTGCAAATCTTTCAGACTTTACACTTGATTGGGTTGGTGTTCTTAAGGATTACGCTGGTGGATTTATTCCATTCCAACCGACAACTAATAACTGTCCTACGGTAACCACTTCTAACATGTATCACATTCCAATCGTGAATGGTGTTGTTGATCAATTCCAAGTTAAGCGTTCACGTCTTGGTGATCAGTTCTCATTACTTGTTGATAACGGAAGAGTTAATGAACTTGTAATGCTGAATGGTTATGATTCAAGTGAAGCACCAGTTGGTACCTTGTTTATTAAGAACAATGGCCGTGCTGGTATCGGTAACAATTCCGAAGATGCAGATTCACTCTATGGTAACGTTAAGCTTGGTGTGAACGGTCTGACCATTGTTGCAGATGGTGATGGTGTGATTGACATCTTGAGTGATGTTGTGGTTGACAACGTATGTCACATTGTTGTTGGTCCTAACTTCGCGACCACTGCTGAAGATGGTGACGCATTAATTATTCGTTCACAGCAGCCACAAGAGTTGCGTGTTCGTACTGGTGGTGTTCTTGATCTTTCAACGTTTGATGATTCTACTAAGCGTGTGATTATTGGTGGAGAGCTTTCTGTTGTTATGGAAAGAAATTCTAAAATAATCATGGGCGGTGGTATCTTGAACTTTACTGCAAACTCTAAGCTGACAGCACAACCGTATGTTGATCGTGATGGCGTGTTCGGTTCTGATGTGTCTGTTACTGATTCATTGCGTGTTAAGCTTATTGGTTCTGGTGAAATTCTGTTTGATCAGGATGCAATGTGGGAAGTTCGTGAAGATACTTATTGGGGTGTTGAAACCGATAGTGATAATACCGCAACGAACTTAACATTTACATTTAATGATAGTGGAATGTTAATGATTGGTAGTGAAAACGAATTTGGTGGAAAACTCCAAGTTGGTAACACTGCTGATGGTTCAGGTCATTCAATTATTGCTCGATTTGAGATGAATGGTATTGGATCAATGATCAACATTGACAGCCAAGGGTTCCTTGGATTTGGTGCTGGTATTGTAAGAACTGCAAATGTTGCTCCAGATGAATGGCTTATTGGTTCATTGTTTGATGTAACTGATATCCATATTACTAATACTCAAGGTACATTTAGTCATAATAATACATTGCCTGGTAGTAACTCAGACGCAGCTCTTTTTGCTGTTGGTCCTGCAGGTGATGGCACCGTATCTGGTTATCACTTAACACTATCCTCTTCAATATCTTCTACAGCTAAAGATAGAGGTCGGTTCTTAGGTGGTGGTAACATGGTGCTTATTGATTCTGGTGTTACCTCAGTAGCTCCTGTGGTTGCTACTACTACAGGTGCATCGGGAGATCTTGATGATCGTGGTATCTTGTGTTCAACACCACTCTTGAATGATGCTGGTAAGGATGCTGCTAAAGCGGCTCTTGCGGCAACTCCTACACCGACAAACTTCTTTAACATGTTGAAGGTTGATAGTGTAGCGACGGTTGCATTAGATAGTAAAAAAGCAACCTTTGCTCCATTTGGGTTGGCTTCAGCGGTTGCTGGATTGGTTAATGGAACGACTATTATTCGTGATAGTGTTATTCCAACAGCACAAGGTATTATTGGTTCTAATGGTAAGCTTACTCAGTTTTATGGCCATGCCTTTAGTCGTGGTGCTGTGGGTGTAAGTATTACAGATGCTACCAGTGTGGTTAACTCTTATAGTGAAGAAGTCTAAATAAAAAAGTGGGGAGCATGAAAATGTTCCCCACTATATTAAGAGGTTCGAGATAATAATATTTATTAGAGAAAGAGGGTTGGAATGAAGAGAAATAGAATAATGAAGCTAGCGCTTACAGGCTTGTTAGCTTTTTGTGGGATAGCTAATGCGCGTAACTTGTTCACGCCGCTTACCTTACGTAAAGACTACCTATGGTATCCATTCTTAGAGTGTGATGATGATTGTGAAGAGAAATGCTTTGATGTAAAGTTCTGGGGTGCGGCATTTAATCGTTCTGCGACCAAGACAACCAGCAAGGATAACTTTAATACTACTAATGATGGAACCAAGGTTTGTCCTAACAAAGATATCGCAAAATTGTTTACTGCAAAATCTCCATTTTATTTAAACGAGGTATTTGAGAATAATACATCGTCTGGTTTAAATAATCCGTTGGTTAATTTTGCTAAAGTATCACCGCATCTAGTATATAATGAAACCGGCGTCATGTTTGGTTTTGAATTGAATGCGTTTGTTCCTCGCTGTGAAAGATGGAAATGGGGTATTCGTGGTACCATCCCATTTGTTAATCGTAAAGTTGAGCAACTTAAATGTTGTGATGATTTAATATCTGGCGATGCATTAAATGATATTGTTAGAACAGGGATTCGTGAGCCCGTGGGAAGTAATGTTATTAATGATTCATTTGCATTGCGTTTGGATGTTTTGAGTGATCTTTATAATAATGGCTTAGATGGTGTTCGTTTTGTGCAATATGGTACTGGTGCTGCAAGTCCAACCAAGATGGCGGGTCTAGTAACTATTAAAGACGATCAAGCAACGTCTCCATCTGTTCATGTTATAGGATCTTCCGATGGGTCATTGCCAGCGTTACCATATTCAGCAACGGGTGCTACAGTAAATGCAGCATCAGGCTTGGATGGCTCTGGTTCTAATATCGGTGATGCAACTCGTGGACGCTTTATACAAGCTACCGATTATACTTCACTTAGTACTGATGGAACAGCGCAAGCTAAATTATATGTAGTTCCAACATTGAATGCAGCTGGAACCGGTGTTAGTACAGATGGTAAGAAGGTTGTCGATAATGCTGAGTCATTATTGAAGAGTTTTGATGCAGATGTTGATAGCTTCCTTGCTGCTAACGGGATTACCTTTGATTCACAAACCGTTCAAGGTGCTGGAAACCTCGACCTTGAAGCGTATCTTAACTATCAGTTCTGTTGTTGTGCATTGTACTTAGAAGGTCGTGTTGGATTAGTATTACCTACCGATACCACTATCAAAAATCCAGGCAACGTATATCAAGTACCTACCGGTAATGACGGACACGTTGAAGTTGATCTTGGAATAGCAGCTGGTTGGAACATGTGTGAATGGGCAAAACTCTATGGTGATATTTCTTATCACTGGGTTTTAAGTTCTTCAGAAAATGTTGCTGGTGCGTTCAAGAACGCTAAGGTGAAAAACGTTGGTCCGAAAACTCAAGCTGATGTTGACTGGAGATATACACTAGCTCATGTCGATCTTACAATCATCCCTCCATGTCTCAAATGTATCGGATTTGATTTAGGCTACCAATTCTATTGGAAGCAAAAAGACAATGTTAAATTCTGCAAATCATCAATTGCTGACCTTGCAGGTGTAACAAAAACTCTTAATTCTTGTGTCCTTGAAAAAATGACTAAAGTAATATCTCACAAGTTGAGCTTTGAGCTATTTAGCGTTAATACTTGCGCAGACTTCTTTGGTGGATTCTCATACGTTGTCGCTGGTAAGAGCGTTATGAGAGAAGCTGAATGGCATGTTGGAATGGCTATTAAGTTCTAATCTAATAGAAATGAGAAGATTTATATTATGAAGAGTCGATATTTATTAAGTTAATTTAGGAGAGGTACACAATGTACAGAAAGTTATTATTAGGAATTCTGTTAAGTTTTGCGGGTACATTATCCGCAGAGCAATTAAATGTGCAGAGGACCCTTACGTACAAACAGGCTATGGAAATTGTTGAAATGAATCAGGAGGATAATAATCCTTACTGTTATATTACTAGCGATATCCGTGGTGCTTTAGCTTTAATTAAAAAGCTTAAACAAGAAAAATCAAGTTGTGTTTCAGACTCAATGAATTCACTCTATCAATATTGTACTGGTGATCGTGGTTGTGTTCCGGCACAATTAGTTTTCCAAACCATATATGATATTGTGGATCATCTTAAGGTGAAGACATTTATTCTCACCGCTGGTGAGGCTGATTCATTACGATCATTATGGAAGAAATTGTGTAACACACAAGATCGCTCTATATATGTATCGGATGCTGACTTAAAAGCCATCCTTCCGATGACTCGTGCACCAAGAACCCCAATTGGTGGTGGTCGTCCACCTGCAATTTCACAAGAGATTATTTCAGGTGTGCAGTATGTCTTAGATGAGCAACCAACTTCAGTTGACCATGTGGTTACTATTGATGGTGTTATTAAGGGTGATCTTCATATCGATCATGAACCAGTAGCTACCATCTTCTTTGATAACACTAATACTGCCGATCCTACTCACTATGATAGTAGAATTCGTGCTATTGACGGTTCAGGTTCCGTACTAGAGCAAGGGAAATTGGAGCTCAATTCTACTATGTGGGTTGATGCTGCTACTGATCGTGTTGGTGTTGGAATCAATACTCCGACATATAAAGTTGATATTCGTGGTTTTACTGACGTTGGTGCATTACAAGCGTTAGCTATTAATGATGATCCAAAATCTATTCACCTTAATGCTAATGGTGGAACAACAGAAACTATTGATATTGGTGCTATTCAAGGTACTGGTGAAGGGGCAGCAACAGCTTCAGTTTATGTACACTCCACTGTAGGTGGTGTTACTGCTCAAAGTAGCGCCAACCTTGCAGAAGCTGTTCGCATTGAAGCTACAAATGCTGGTACAACCGCAGCTGTGCATATAACATCAGCTGGTACTGCCAATGCAAGTACTATTAAAATTGACGCAACTGGTGAGACCGGTGGTGTTGATGTTGATGCTGGTGATGGTGGAACAACTACCGCTGGTGGTGCGATTGCCATAACAGCTGGTACTGGTGGTTCAACATCTGCCAATGGTGGTGTTGTTGATATTGATGCTGGTCCTGGTGGGGCAAGTGGATCAGGTGACGGTGGTGCTGTAACAATTAACGCTGGTGCAGCTGGTGCTACCGCTGGTACTGGTGCTGGTGGTGCCTTAACTATGGTTGCTGGAGCCGGTGGTGCCACTTCAGGTGACGGTGGTGATGCAACACTTAATGCTGGTGCTGCAATTGGTGGTACAAATAATGCCGGTGGTGATTTAACTATGGCTGCAGGAGTTTCAACTGGAACTACTACTGGTGGTAAAGTTGATATTGATGCTGGTCAAGGTGGAGCAACGGGTATTGGTGGTGCTGTTGAAGTATCAGCAGGAGCTGGTGGTTCAACAAGTGGTGCTGGTGGTGCAGTAACAATTGATGCTGGTGATGCGACAGCTGGCAATAGTGCTGGTGGTGCTGTAACTGTAACAACAGGTGATGCACAAGGAACTGCTAATAGTGGAATATATAGTGTAACCACTGGGATAGCAGAAGTTGGAATTTCAGGAGCAGCTGGTAATAGTGGAGCATTAACATTAGCTTCAGGAGCAGCTGGAACAAGTACTGATAACACAATGGGCGACAGTGGATTGATTTCATTGACTACTGCTGGTGGTGGAGCCACGAGTG
>JABJKG010000003.1 GCA_018660415.1 bacterium
AAGCCTCCATCCACGTCTCTGGATCTAGGCCAATAAAAAAACTTGGTGTTCTAGTTTTTTTAAATTAGAACACCTTTATGTTTCAAAACAAATATAATATAAAAGGATAAACGAAATGAAAAAATTAATACTTTTTGCTCTTTTAATGAGTGGTGTTATTGGATCTTTACGGGCTAGTACAGCTGGAACGGCACAAGACGGCAGCACAAGAACAACTGCTCCGCGTTTCCACGCACACACTTGTACAAACAACTGTTCACAGGGATAAGTAAAATGAAAAAGTTACTGTTATTCGCTCTCTTATTGAGTGGTGTTGTTGGCTCTTTGCGGGCTGTCGGACCAATTAATTTTGCTGTTGAAGAACACACAGACAGCAGGTGTGTTCCATGTAAAGATCACCAAACTTGTATCGAAGGTAAATGCGTTACCCTCTTTCATCCTCATTCAATATATCACAGCCCTCATAGAGGAAAAACACAATCAACCTCTAGTGGAAGTGCATTTGCAGCTACTCGTGGTAGCACAGAAGGATAAAAAGATACCGGTTGTTAAATTAACAACCGGTATCTTTTTTTATTTATGAATTTCCGTTTCCAACACCGCCAACCTTGGAAAAGATATACTTCAAGTCATCATCACCAAAGCGGACACCGAATCCTACAAACGCATTAGCATTGGATTTACTGATAAAGTCATCAGCACCAAAGCATGCATATGCATTTCTAAAGAAGAACACTTTGTTGATCCATTTGAAGTGAGGTCGTCGATCTTCAAGGAAGTGGTTCTGACCATAAAAGTCATATATTTCAAACGACATGAGCCATCTAAAGCTGTCTTGCGCAAACGGCATGTTAAAGTCGACAGCAACACCACCGGTTCCGTCAAACAAACCAGCCCTGAACGCTACATCTTTAAAGCATTTACCAAGCTGTAAATCAAGCGCCCAATTATTACGTGTTACATCAATAGTTTTTTGTTCACTTGCACGTTGCAGAGTACCTGAAGGGTTGAGTATGAGGTCACAGCCATTTTGTGCCAACGGCTTCCCTTCTGAGTCAAACCATTCTGATTTACTAAAAGAACGTTTTGGGAATCCTTTTTGCGAACCAACAAGCCCAAACAATAAGAAAGTGTCATCAGTGAGATGTAAGCGTATATCCAAGTAGCTTTTGGCATCACGATGATCATAACCGTCAGTCGCTCTAAACATTGTTTCACTATGGAAGTCAAACACGACACTAATACTATCTATAACTGCAAAGTAGTCTCGTAGTCCCTTCGCTGCAAACCGTAAGTCATCATATACAGCATCATCATTAATCATTTTCCCAAGAAGTCCTTCTCCATCATCAATTTTTTGTGCAACAGATGAGATATTTTTAAAGCCATCTTGTGCATGTTCTGCCGCACCTTCTAATGCATGGGTTGTTGCTTTTAACTCGCGTGCAACTTGACCAAAGTCACGGTCAAATACATCGGATATTCTGCCTAAACTTTCTTGGAACTGAGGGAAGACATCACTATCAAGCTTGTCGGCGATACGCTTAAAGTCGTTGCCAAATTGTGGCACGGAGTCACGCATCTCTTTGGCAAAGACGGCAATATCCTTGAGCATGCCATCAATGTTCCCTTCATTGGCATTAAAGGTTTTTTCCAAAGTCGTAGAGAATGAAGACAATTTACCGGAAGCATCATTCATATTTTTAATAAACGTTTGAATTTGTCCCGCTTCCTTACCACCAATAACATCTTTTAATGACGAGGTTACCGATTCTACGTTATCAGCAATCTTTCTGAACTTATGCATAAGATCTTCAACCGAAACCGAAGACCGTCCCGGACGCCCTAGTGTTGCGCCTGATGGCAATAGTTTTATGTCGGGATCTCCCGGTGATATCTCTAGGTATTTAGAGCCGAGCATTCCTTCTTGTCTAATAACACCAAAAGCATCATCATGTAACGTGTACTGATCTTTTATCATAACCTTAACACGGGCCTGGCGTTCGCCCTTAGTCAATCCAATTTCATCAATCCAACCAACCTTAACACCAGCGATTTTAACGTCGGCCTTCTTGGTTAAGCCTGAAACATCTTCAAAAAATATAGTGTACGGTTGGTAGTCTGCCAAATGAAAACGGAAGACTCCCAATTTAAATGTCATGTAAAAGAGAATACCTATCGCGACAATAACGAAAATTCCCACTTTCGTTTCAATTCTCATACGCAAGGCTTTTCCTTTTTCGTTATATCCAATACAACTTAACTATCTTATATGGCACATCACCATAGGTATCATTAGAATTACCCGATCTGACGACAATAGCAAATACTTTCTGTGTAATTTCTCCTACGATACCATAAGATACCACAGAAAAAGTTTTTGGCACAAATTTTGTCAAAAACATTGAGTCCACCTTCTGGGGCAGTGTTTTCAACTGAACACCATAGACTTTTCCGAGGGTTGTATCCCAATCTTTTTGCCATGATGCTTGCGGCTTAAATAATTTAGTCCAATTCTTCATTGCTTCTTTTCTGGCATTAATAGAATCACGTGCGGCACCCTGCAATCCGAACAGGTCATCCATTGATTGAGAAAAGAACCAGGGATTAACACCCTGTTCCTGCGTCCATGTTGTAAATATATCAGTCAAGACGATATCAGGCTTATCCTGGCCTCCTGGCTTAATAAATACCTTATTAATAAAGTCGTGATACTCAGGACGCTCTAGTAACTGAGTTACATCATTAAGGCGGTTCTTTTTAAATAATTTTTCTAAACCTATAAATAAATCTCCGTCAATATGCGCAACCGACTTCAACTTGCCTAAGAATGTTTTTCTAAAAAGTTCTTGTTCCTGCTTATTGCCCTTAAATTGCTGTTTCTCAAAATCATAAAGATTATTTAAGTTCAGCTTGCCATCCTCACAAGCGATATAGAATTTAATTTCACCGTCCAGGCCTTGTTGTGGCGAATTAAATGTTTTGCTTTGCCATCGATTCAAGACCGGAAAAATCTGTTGAAAGAGAATGCCGACTTCATTAGGCTTTTGTGCCGGCTGGCCACCCTTTTTATCTTGGGCGCCCTTGCCACCTTCACCCTTCTTTTGTTCGGGCTTTTTAACATATAGCTGACTCATCGCCAATTCAACACCGCTCAACGCTAACATTTTTGCTCGCTCGCGTTTTTCAATAGTACTGGTGTATGCAAAGTATGCGGCCCCACGAGTAAACACTTGTGTTACCATGACAACTAATAAGCTCAATAAAGTAATGGTTAATACTAGTATATATCCGGGTCGTTTATCATTATACACGTCGTCCCTTTCCTGTTGGTGGACGCGGCGGCCCTGTTGCGGCTCCCCCCCGCCTCTTATCTGGTCCTTGCAGCTTTGGTGGTCCCCCTTTAGCGCCTCCTGGAGGCTTTGGTGGCTTTGGTGGTTCAGGTGGTTTTGGTGGCTCTGGTTGAACTACCACTCCACTTTCATAAGCATAGATATGATAATAGAATGTATACGTCCGTGTTGCATCACTATCTGAATCATTAGTAAGTCGAAGTACTAACTCTACTTTGATATATAGTGGTAAAAAGTCAGGATTGATTTCTTTATTATTTTTACTCACTTCGTCGTTCCATTCTGTAAGCGAAATCAGTTCTGGTGCTTTTTTCTCTTCTTTTTTATCGCCCTTTTCCTGCTCGCCTTGTTTCTCTTTAGTCGGCTCGGCTTTGCCACCCTTCTTCTGATTTTTTTTCTTGTCTTTTTCTTCTTCTTTAGCTGCAAAAAATTCCACCGTCATGCTTTTTACATTGGTGGCAAGCGTATACGGCCGAGGCTCCGACGCTTTAAATTTTTCGAGTTCAAACTCAAGGGACTGCCTGCGTACAAGGTTGAACATTTTCGAATCTATCTTGTCTGGCTCTAGGGCGTATTCCACTCGTACAATCCGTGGCTTAGATTGTCCATACACTTGCATGGGATTATTAGTAATAAAGCTCAACGAACTCAAGTTCCCCGAACTGCCCATGCTCACTAACGCATTTTTAGCGCGTTCTAACTTCTTTTTAGGCTTGGGTTTCTGTCCTGGCTTTGCAGGTTGACCTTGCGGTTGTTTAGGTTGACCCGGCTGTGCTTTTTTAGACTCACTGGAACGATCATCAACAAAAAGTTGTGGTACAAAGATACCAGAAAGATCTTTTTCCATCTGGTTGTAAATAATAGAGTCTGCAAAGTCCAGATCAATAGTCTCATTAATACGGGAAACAGAGCGCTGTGTTTGAACATAGATAGCCGTCAGTATTGATCCAAGAAGGCTCGTAATCAATATCGCAACCATCATCTCGATAAGAGTAAATCCACGTTTATTTCTTGTATAATTCATCATTGTTTTTTCTGCTCTGGTTCTGGAATAAAACGTAGTGCACCAACCTTGAGAGAGAATTCAGTATCAAACACACCTTCCCATGTCGCGTCAACACGCTCAACGACAACCTGGTCGAAGGATTCTAGTTGTTTATCACCAGGAATAAATTGTAAAGATAATTTAGTTTCAGGGTCTCGTATCGACTGACTTGCCGACTCTTTAGTTAAGCGCTGCTGTGCAAACTTAGGTCCAAGAAACATATTTTTAACCACTGATAAGCGTGCCATGATCCCATGTGATTGCACCACGCGCTTGGCCAGGTTGCTTTGAGATACTAAAACACTTGTTAGCATCAACCCCATGATCGCTGTAGCTAGCATGACTTCAGCCAACGTGAAACCACGCTGAGGTTTAAAAAATTTAAGGTTGTTGAAACTCATAAAATTCCTTGAACTGCACATAAAATGGATTGAGAACTAATCCTACTTTAACGGGAATATCGCTATCTTCAGAAGCTTTTTCATCAATAAAGTTAATAACAACTTGCTGTGCTAACCCATCAGGCACCACATAAAACCATGCGGTGTCACGACTTCCTAATCGCATCTGATCACGGCCCTCAATATAGAAATTAATGATCCTATAATATTCCGGCCATTTAACCTCACTGATTATAACATTCTCACCAACTGGTTCAAACTTTTGATCATCATCAACGGTAAGGCCCATCTTCTGCGCTTGCGTTAGTTTTACCGCTTGTCTGTCAAAGTTGAATTCAATTTTTTGAAGTTTATCATTAGAGGTAGCGTTCTGCCATGCACCCTGCATCAATTCATTGAGTGAAGTAATTACTTTAGCTCGCTCCTGATCTGGCGTAGCTCGACGAAAATTAGGAACCATAACGGTTGCCATAATCGCAATTATGACTACGACAACCATTATTTCTATTAACGAAAATCCAGACTTATTATGATGAGTACTGAATTTCAAGAGCTTTATCCTACTTAGTTATTGTGCAAGGAAGATATAATCGTTTGGATCCGCTTCAGTGCCTTTTGCTCCATAGGAATACAATTCAAATGGCGGCTTAGAACCTTTAGGCTTGCGTGAATACTGATAATCTTCACCCCAAGGATCTACAGGAATTTCATCTTTCTCTAAGTAGGGACCACGCCACTTAGAAGAAATTGCAGCATCGGCAGGTCGCTTAATCAACTCTTGTAAGCTTGCTGGGTATTGATTGGTATCAGTTTTAAAGGTAGAAACATCGGTGTGCAAGGTTCGCAACTCTGCTTGAGCGCGCGTTTCACTGGCACGACGAGAATACCGAGTAAACTGCTGAATTGCCAGTCCACTTAAAATACTAATGATTGTAACCGCTATAAGAATTTCAACGAGAGTAAATCCCGATTTTGCATGATTATTCATAATCATTGTTCCTTTGTTTTAATTTTACTTTATATTAGAAACTACTTCACCCATCTTCATCATTGGCAACGCCATGGCTATTACAACAAACCCAACAACACCTGCCATAACTAATAGCATAATAGGCTCGATCTTGGCCGAAAGTCCATCAGCGTATTCCGATAATTCCATTTCATAGTTAGTTCCCAATGTTAATAACATCTCATCGAGCTTACCACTTTCTTCTCCAGTTTTGATTAAGTATATAGCAATTGGAGGAAAAATGTTTGTTTGCTTTAAGTATTCCGTTATTTTACCTTCTTTTATTATCTTATCCCTAGCCTCTGAAAGCGCTGAAGATAAAATACTGTTACTGGTAATCTTAACCACAATATCTAATGCCTCTGATAAGTTTACACCACCCTCTAAGAGCATTCCTAATGTTTCTGCAAACTGGACAATCGCGCCATAACGAGTAAAAAATTTTATGATCGGGATTTTTAATTTAATCTTATCGAGTATTCTTCTACCAGCCGCCGTCTTGGACCAATACAAAAAGCTCCCAAGACTAATGATAGAACCAACTATCAATATAATATAATGCCCGGTAAAAAAGCTGGATAAGTTCATAATAACCCGGGTCGCCCATGGCATTTGTGCACCACCTTGTGCAAACGTAGCAGCCATCTTCGGCACTACAAATGTCAGTAGTACAATCACAACTAGAACTACTACCCCAATTTGGATAATAGGCCCACGCATGGCTGATTTCACCTTTTTATCGACTTCAAGCTTCCGCTCAAGGTAGGAAGTCAGGCGCACTAAAATTGTTTCCAAGTTTCCTGTTGCCTCACCAGCACGAACAAGCTGGACATAGATATTACTAAAGACACCAGGATATCGACCTAAACATTCTGCAAACGAGCTTCCCTCTTTAACACTATCTTTAATATCGATCAAGATAGCACGAAGCCTTCCTTCAAACTGCTCAACTAATAATTCAAGCGCTTGCAAGAGTGGGATCCCCGACTTTAACAGTACGGCCAACTGCTTGGTAAATAAAATTTTATCTTTGATTGTAACCTTGCCGAGAAGCATCCGCTTGAACAAGCTCATCTGCCCTTCACCAGTTCCTATACTTATAGGAAACATCCCTTTTCTGGTAAGCGCAAACCGAGCATCAGCTTCAGATCCAGCGTCAATCTGCCCTTTTATCTTTTTTCCGTCTTTCGACAACGCTTGATAAAAATATAACGCCATATGGTTCCCTTACATTCTACCTCTTAAAAAACTTCTCTTGCATTTTGAGTGAATTTTTTTTTATGGTAAACTGCAAAATGTATTACTTTAGTTTTTTCTTAAATTATACAGGAGTTTGAGTATGAGGATTAATTCTTTTCTTACAGTTCTCATGTTGCTCTATCTTAACGTGAATTTTATTTCGGGTCTAGAGAATGTTGCAACACGGCCAGTATCCCCTTTGGACTTCGATCAAGATAGCAACAGAGTTGTACAAATTATTAAACCAGAATCACCGGAAGATTACCTAGAAGATCTATCACAAGAATTAGATTTTAGCCCAATGGGTATCGATGAGTTCTTTCATCGATTTAACCATAAATTATATGCTGAGCTGGTTTTACCTAATGGCGCACTAGGAGTACATGTAGTGAGTTTCTGTCGACAGGGTTATGAAACCGAACAAGGCCCAGACTTTTATAATTCCTTATTTAGGATATTTACCCGCCGCATCAAAGCAACACCATACATGGACGCTCAAGATGTAGAATATTTCATCGGCAAACTCCCAGACCTGCTCTCTTACTTGTATGAAGCGGATTATAAAAGTAATTCCCCTCGAACTGTGGTAAAAAATCTTTTATATGATGAACTGAGTAACAACTTTGAAGTCCTACAAGAACAACCTGATCGTTTTTTAGAGAAACTATCCAAACAAATTTGTTCAAAGTTTATTCAATATGATAACAACCAAAAAGGCGATGTAACAATCCATAAGCTCCGTACTGCTATCATGAAAATTCTTGATGCATCATTGTCCAAGATTGCCTGGGCACAACCATATGACAAAGGCGTTTGGGATAGCTATAAACAAATTCTAGCTAATATCCAACACTTAAAATTACATCACATTGTCACAGACTCAGAAGATATTAAGGACTTAATTGATACGGCTACAATACGTTTCTGTCATTTTGTTAATATTGCAGCAACACAGCTACCATTAGACTTCTATCATACAGTACATGAAGAGTTAAAATCTCATATCGTTGGTATCGATGATTTTGAAGAAGAACTTGATTCTATCTCAACAACACGTGAAATTATTCAGGCTACTATGATAGAAAATGTTGCAAAGGCTGTAGCACGAGAAAAATTTGGAATGCTTCCTCAAGATGCAATGTAGTTATTAATAAAAAGAGCTAATTGTAAAAGATGCTTCATTACTACCGGACGCTTCATCCCTCTCTCTTAGCTCTTTTTCTTATTCTTTTTTTTCTTTTTTCCACGCAATTTTCTACTGAGCCTCTTTAATTGTTTTTGTGACAATGTTAATTGATGACCTAAAGATGGACCACCAAACACATAAACTATTGGTGCCCTTCTTGACTTCACTTGCAATGCTTGCAGCGCTTTTTCTATGGACGTAACCTGACCAGACAAGTTCGGGGAGCCACAGGCTGTACCTATCCCGAGTAATAAAACCAATAATCGTTTCATGTAAAAATCCAGATGTTTTTTAATCTTCTCAATAAGGCATAAGTTTAAAGCAACCATTGAACCTGTCAAACCAAAAATCGTATTTAGCTTATCGACGTTCTTGTTGCAGCTCACGCACACGACTCAGAAGTCTAAGCCAACGGAGGCGCGTTGTAATTATGGCCACATTGGAAGGTGACAAACGTCTATCAGAGAATTCTTCTGAATCAAAAATAGGCCTATCCCATGAACTATCAAGAGCTAATATTGTTTGCCCTAAACCACCTATCAGTAAAGAATATAAAACAATCTTTCTCATCAATATTACTCAACAAAGTACATTTTCAGACCAAACAATTGACGTGTTAAATACAAGGTTCCAAACAAGACGCCCACGATTGGAACCACCCAAATCCAAAATACCACAGTCTCTAGAAGATAATACTGCATTGATAATGATAATGACATGATCATCATCTCGGCTGCATAGTATACTAAATAGAACAAAGGCATAATGCATACCATTTGCAATACAGAACGATATATAAACGGGATTAGCTTAGGTAAGAACAACGGCAATTTATGAATACGTCGTAAGTAGAAATAAAATAAAGCTGTCTGAAAAATACCACCTATGGTTGTCGCAATCGCCAGCCCTGTAGCCGAAAACAATTGCATTAAAATAATGTTTAATTCAACATTAAGCAGTGTCGCCAAAATAGTAATGATTGTTGGTTGTTTTGTATCATGCAATGCATAAAACATATTGATAAGGATCTTATTGATTGAAAAGAAAAACAAACCGATAGTAAAAGCAATCAATATGTACTGAGTCGAAACAGCATCAGCGATAGTAAACTTCTTGGAAACAAACAACGTAGAAAATATTTGATAAGAAAAGAAACTCATGACCAATGAAACCGGAACAGTAACCCAAAAAATCAGCTTGCTAGCTTCAAATAAGTAGAACCCTAAGCGTTTGGGTGCATAGTGTGCTACTCGAGAAAAATGAGGCAATAAAATTGTCGCAAACGCTATGGCAAACACACCCAAAGGAATCCCCATAAACCGTGATGCATAATAAACTCGCGTCAAAGAACCAGGCTCTAAGAATGATGCTAAACTCGTATCGACAAACAAGTTCAACTCCAAAACACTCATTCCCATAAAGCATGGTACAAAGCGTTTCATCAAGGTCATAAAGTTAGAAAGAGCCTTTTTATTAATTGGCAAGAAGGTGAATTTCAATTTAAAGTACACATACACGTGCATCAAAAACTGTGCTAAAGCACCAAGCAGGATGACATAACATAAAAATGTAACCGGTAAACCATACACTAATCCTAAAACCAATCCCGATACAAAAAATATGTTAAGTACTACTGGCGAGAATGCTGGCACAAAAAAATGGTTGACTGCATTAAGCGCGCCGGCCAACAACGCGCTACTGGATACAAATAAGATAAAGCCAATCAAGATACGTAAGAACGGGACCGCATGCTCAACCTGGTCTAAAGAAAACCCGGGTGCAATAAAGCGAATAACGTACCAAGCAAAAACAAAAATAACCATGCATAGAGCAAACAGGACCCCCTCAAAAAAGATAAACGCCAAGGTCATAAGGCGACTGGCATCATCCTGAGAGTCTTTTTTAAATACACCGACAATGGTAGGAACAAATGAAGCCGTCAGCGCTCCCTCTGCAAATATTTTTCTTAAAAAGTTGGGGATCTTAAATGCTGTAATGAAAGCATCGGAAATAACCCCAGCACCAAGGTACCGCGCCATGAGCGCTTCACGTGCCAAGCCTAAGACTCTGCTTAAAAATGTTGAAAATCCAACTTCGACTGTTTTTTTTACAATTGATCGCTTGCCTAATTTATGTGACATATCTCTCTTTTTTGTATGTTTAACTATAAAACGAATACCCCATCATGAAGCTTTAATACTTTATCCATAGCATCAGACACCAACGAATCGTGAGAGGCAATAATCAGCCCCATATTCCATTCCCGTTGATACTCGCAAAGCAAGTCAATGACGACACTTCCAGACTTATCATCGAGGCTACCGGTAGGCTCATCAGCTAATAAAAATGCCGGCCTATTAAATAACGCCCTAACAATTGCAACCCGCTGTTGCTGACCGCCTGATAACGATCGCGGATGCATATCAGCCTTATCAATAAGGCCAATGCGTTCCAGTAACTCCAATGCATGCTTTTTACAATCGCTTGAGTTTTGACCTACAATAAGCCCTTTAAGCATCACATTCTCAATAACCGATAATTCATTTAATAGCATCGGCTCTTGAAATACAAGTCCAAGGTCGCGGTTTAAAAATAAAGAACGTTGCTTGGTAGTAAATTCATTAATGTTGTGATCATCAAAAAAAACTGAACCCTGAGTTGGAGAATCTAGCCCACTTAAAATATGTATTAAGGTGGATTTCCCACTCCCTGATGCGCCCGTTAATGCATATGACTCATGCGAGCCAAAGGTATAAGTAAGGCTGTCTAGAACCGTTAACGGGTTCTTTCCTTGGTAAAAAATTTTGGAAACACTATCTAACGTTAATGTATGCTTTTCATCCATAAGCGCTCAATCCTACTTATTCAAATTTCAAACCATCCTTTAATAGGATAGCAAAAAAACAACTTAACATCAGCCTCAACTTTTAGTATGTTTGAGACTACTAAAGGCGCAGCAGAATAAACCCACAAAAAGGAAATTAATGAAAAAACTCAACGTTGGCGTTTTTATGGGCGGTAAGTCCATTGAAAACGAAGTCTCTTTTAATTCGGGCAGGACTGTCTGTGATCATTTAGATACCACACAATACAATGTAATCCCCCTCTTTCAACGATTCAACGGCGAGATTTATATTTTACCATTGCGCTTTTTACATCGTGGAAAAATAACCGACTTTGATCATCGCCTTGAAGCCGAAGCTGAAAAAGTTGAATGGGAAGACCTAAAATCATTAGTCGACTTTATCTATCTGGCAGCCCATGGCCGATACATGGAAGATGGCAGTATCCAAGGCATGTTTGAAATGCTTCGCATCCCCTATCTCGGTTCAAAAGTGTTTGCTAGCGCACTCGGCATGGATAAAATTATTCAACGACACGTCCTCAATGCTGAAGGAATCGATACCCCTAAATATACATCGTTCTCTGTAGAAGAAATTGACGATTTTGTAAAAAATGAAACCATGATCCTTGAGCGGATTGAACAAGCTGGGATCAAGTTCCCAATAGTGATTAAACCTTCAAAGGAAGGTTCTAGCCTCGGGATCTCGATCTTAAAAAATAAAAACGGACTCAAAGAAGCACTCCATGATGCCGCTTATCTTTACCGACAAAAACCACACCCTATTATCATCGAGGAAAAAATAGAAGGCATGGAGTTTACCTGTATTATTATTACCGACCCTATTACAGGCGAACCTATCCCCCTCCCTCCTACTGAAGTAGTCGCCGAAGAAGGAAGCCATTTTTTTGACTATGACCAAAAATATATGCCTGGGAGAGCGCACAAGTTTACCCCTGCACGTTGCTCGGATGAGCATATTAAGCTTATTCAACAAACATGTATCAAAGCGATGAACACTCTTGAAATCAGTAACCTTAGCCGTATTGATGGTTTTTTAATGCAAGATGGTACCATTTCCATAATTGATCCTAATACTATTTCCGGTATGGGACCCTCATTCTTCCTTTTCAGGCAGGCTGCTGAAATCAATATGAGTCACACCCAATTAATCAATCACTTAATTGAAACCGAACTCCACCGCTATAAAATGACTACAACCCTTGATGCAAAAAGAAAAAACCAAGAGGCTCTCATGAACAATAAAATACGTGTTTCTGTCCTACTGGGTGGTCGCTCTAATGAACGAGAAATATCTCTTGAGTCTGGACGCAATATTGTGTACAAGCTCTCTCCTGAAAAATACGAAGTCACTCCGATATTTGTTAATAAAGACTTAGACCTCTATACAATTAATCAACGGCTATTAGTATCAAACAGCACAAAAGAAATTGAAAATAGCATCACTGACGATATGAAAATAAGCTGGACCGAGCTTAAGCGATCTTCTGATTTTACCTTTATTGGCCTACACGGTGGTGAAGGTGAGAATGGATCAGTACAGGGCACCCTAGAAATGCTTGATATGCCTTATAATGGTTCTGGAGTACTCGCAAGTGCCATGTGTATGGATAAGGTTAAAACGAATCACTACCTTCAAGAGCGCGGCTTTGATATTCCCAAGAACGTTTTTGTCTCCAAGAATGAGTGGCGCGAATCCCAAGCTAATACACTGGACATGATCCACAAAAGTCTTCCACTCTATCCACTTATTATTAAACCACACGATGACGGCTGTAGTGTAATGGTCCAAAAAGCCAAGAACGATGAACAGCTCGCTCATGCATTGAAAGCAATATTTGCAGAAAAATCACACGCCCTTGTTGAAGAATGTATAGAGGGTATGGAGTTAACAGTCGGTATCATTGGCAACAGTAAGCCCTATGCATTACCGCCAAGCGAAACAGTCGTCAGTAAGGATATCCTTTCTATTGAAGAAAAATTCTTGCCGGGAGCTGGGGAAAACCAGACCCCTGCACGACTTTCTGAGTCGGCGATCAGATTTGTACGCAAAACCATAGAAGAAATCTATGAAGCCTTAGGATGCAAAGGATATGCACGGTTAGATTGCTTCTATCAAGATGAACAACAATCACCTACCGGGAAAGAACGAATCGTATTCATTGAAGCCAATACATTACCAGGGATGACGCCGGCTACCTGTTTATTCCATCAGGCTGCCGAGATCGGTGTTAAACCAATGGACTTTATCGATATTGTAGTCAAGCTCGGTATGCAATTGCATAAACCTGTCATGAGCGAGGAAGACAAAACATCATTGATGGTACAGGACCTTATTAAAGAAAAAGCCCAACAAGTCTAAAAAGGCCTAGTCGTAAGTTTTGTGCTATTTTTTGGTTGTTATATACTTATATATAGTTTCTAACTCGGAAATTAAAAGGAAAAAAAATGAAACGCAAAAATTCTGTCTTTGGGGTATGTGCACTAGCATTACTTCTTAGTTCATGTTCATGTCAAAGTGATAAAAAACCAGTTCAAATGAAGGGAACGACTACTGTTATGGAAAAAACACAATCAGGACTACGATACGAAATTTTAAAACCAGCTGCTGATGACGCTAAAAAAGCTCAAGCTGGACAAACAGTTGTTGTAGATTATACAGGCTGGCTTGATGACGGCGAAGGAAAACTTGGTCAAAAGTTTGATAGCAGTGTTGATCGAGGAGAACGTTTCTCTTTCAATGTAGGCATCGGCCAAGTAATTCGTGGGTGGGATGAAACACTCCTTGATATGAAAGTTGGTGAAAAACGTCGCGTATATATCCCATCAGAACTCGGGTATGGCGCACGTGGAGCAGGCGGAGCTATTCCACCTAATGCTGATCTTATCTTTGATGTAGAGCTCTACGAAATTAAGTAGTAAGAGATTAAAAAAGAAGAGACCCTAAAAAGTCTCTTCTTTTTTTTTAAATTTTTTAAGGAGTAAAAAGATAGAATGCTTGATTCAATTCCGCTAACAAGGGATTGAAACCAATAGTAAAAAAGATATCGCCAGTAGCCAACAAGTTTGGAACTTGTAATTCTTCAATATCTTCACATCTTTTGGCTCTTTTACCAAGTAGAGCCAAAGCTGCAAATGCTGCGGAGTAATCACCATCGCCATTTAATGCCCGGCAACATCCTCTTAAACAGTGTGTAATAGATTCAGACAGGGACCTATCTGTCTCCTTGGATATAATCTCTCTTGAGTACGGAGCTCTTTGGGCCATGCGAAGTCGACTAAGCCGCTCAGAAAATCCTACAATTTCATCGCCTAAAACCCAAAACTCTTGTTCTAGGCTTGCCTGCAAAACATGTTCTGTCTGCAGAGCATTTACAGGTCCGATCCCTACAAAAAAACCTAATAATAAAACATTTTTTATATTTATTCTCAAGAGTGCTCTTTCAGCATTTGTGGATAACGCCACGTAATAACCAGCAACCCAATAAGGTGCGGTATCGCAACAAGAACCAAGATAACATCCATCATCTTCCACACCAATGGTACAGGCATCATAGAGCCAAAGAAGATAACCAATGCAGAAAAGACATAATACCACCTCATAAAACGATAGCGAGTATACGAAGCAAAAGAAAGACTTCCATTAAAAGTATTTCCAATCAAGGTAGTTATTACAAAAAATATAACACTAGCCACTAGAATATATTTGCCATAGTAAGGAGAATAGGCTCTAAATGCAAAATAGGTCATGGTACTGGTAAATCCACACTGTTGCCAAATTCCCGTAATCAAGACAATCAATCCAGAGATTAAGCATAAGAACGTATCTGCAAATACGGAGTACATTGCCAATATAGCTTGGTCAGATATGTTTTTAACATCCGAGAACGCATGCGCAATGGAAGAAGTTCCAACACCACACTCGGTTATATAAGCCGCTCGATGCGTTCCAATACGAACCGCATTAAATAGCGATGCCCCGATAAATCCACCAATAGGAGCAGCTGGAGTAAAAGCATATTTAAACATTAACTTGATTGCTGCCCATAGCGCTACAGGATCATAAAATAGAATAGTCAGTGCAAAAGAAACATAGAGAATAAACATAATTGGAACGAGTTTACTTGCAAAAGAACTTACTCTTTCAACGCCACCGGCAAGAACGATTAACACAATAGCCGCTAAAGATAATCCAGTAACCCAGGGTACTACCCCTTCAAATACCAAAATTTCAGCGAGCGTATTGGTTTGTAATCCTGACCAGCCTGCAAAAAGAAAGATTGTGACAAAACCGTACCAGTGCGCTAGGCCATTATTGACGAGCTTTAAGTATTGCGCCGGGCCACCTAAAATCTGCCCTTTAGACGTTTGATCACGAGTATGCAATGCAAATGAAACTTCACCGTACTTGGTAACACATGAAATTACTGAATAAAAAACCAACCAAAATAGAGCTCCGGGACCACCCATAAGGATTGCTACCGTTGGCCCTACCATGTTTCCCATGCCAATCGTTGTAGCCATTGCTGTAAATAATGCTTTAAATGGACTTACTGTCTTTATACCGGATTCTACATCTTCAGCTGGTCCGGCGGTTATAATACGAATAAATCGCCCGAGTGACCGAAACTGAATAAACCGGGTCTTGAAGGTTAGAATGATTCCAACAGCCAAAAACAGAGTCAGGGCTGGAAGCGCCAAGTAGCTGTCTATCATCTCAAAAAAACAAAACCAATTCATTAATACCTCTTTGGAATATACTAGATACTCTCCATTATCTATCTGTTATAAGAACTTTCAGTTTACACTTTTTTTGATAAAAAGGCTAAAGCTTGCCTCATAAGTGCATCAAACTCAACGTTTGGTTTAATGTTCTCTTCGCGAAGATGCGCCATGGTCTGCATAATCTCAGGACGAGAGTAATTAAGTGACGTAAGAGCCTGAGACACGTTATTCCAATGCTGGGCCCCCTCAGAAGCTTGACCTGGAAGACTTGTCAGCCGTTTAATCTTACTATGCAACTGCAATACGATCTGTTCTGCCTTTTTAGGTCCAATGCCATTAACGCTACTCAGAGTCTTGAAATCATGCTGGGTAACAGCCTGTATAAGCTGATCTGGAGAAAGCTGGTTAAGAAGAGAAAGAGCCATTTTTGGTCCAACACCAGAGCAACTCAATACGATTATAAACATTTCTCGTTGCGCTAAACTGCTAAAACCAAACATGCTGGGACCGGTATCCTGGTTCCAATGCATGTATGTAACCACCTCAATGGGCTTGCCAACCTCGACGGCCACGTTCTGGGGAACTGATAAGGCAAATGAGATGCCTACATTATCGGCCTGGATCTCAATTATCTGTTTATCAACTACTTTAACAACACCTTTAAGAGCACTAATCATAATATTGATCCTTTCTTTCTCCCTGTCAGTATAAAATCAATCTCAATATATGTCCAAAAACACCCTTTGTTGTGTTGACAATACCCCTCATTCTGGTACCATTTTATATATGAATGTTGCGGGAATAGCTCAGTGGTAGAGCGTTGCCTTGCCAAGGCAAAGGTCGCGGGTTCGACACCCGTTTCCCGCTCCATATTTTCATCCTAGCTAAAATAGGGGTATAGGAAAGAAATATGGTATATGAAAAATCATTCCTTGTCACAACACATAATCCTAGCTAGTATCAATCTATTAAAAGTGTTCTGTTAATAATACAAGGGACAGAAAAAGGTATTGTTAAAAATATGAAATCTATTATTCAAGAAGCCTCTTCAATTGTTAAGGCAATTGAAAAAGGTCTACAAAAAGCCGATAATCCTCGAGAATTCAGTGTTTCAATCTTAGAACTACCAGAAAAAGGTTTCTTAGGTTTTACCACAAAACAAGCTAAAATTTGTTTAAAGTTTGAAGAAAAAGCTCCTGAAAAAAAACAACGGCCATATCAAAACAAACAACGTCCACGCCGAGAACAACCGCGTAGAGAACAAGGGCAACAGCGTAGACAGCCAAGACGTGATGATCAACAGAGTCAACCTCGCAGAGAACAGCCACGACGCGATCAAGCACAAGCTCCTGAGCGTAAAGAACCGCAACCACGTAGAGAGCAACCAAGACGTGATGATCAACAAGGGCAACAGCGTAGACAGCCAAGGCGTGATGACCAACAGAGTCAACCTCGCAGAGAACAGCCACGGCGTGATCAAGCACAAGCTCCTGAGCGTAAAGAGCAACAACCACGGCGTGATGATCAACAAGGGCAACCACGTAAGGAACAGCCTCAACGTCAAACTCGTGGAGAAATGGCTCCTCCAAGTCAGCAACCACAACGTGATCAAGCGCAAGCTCCTGAGCGTAAAGAACAGCAACCACGTAGAGAGCAACCAAGACGTGATGATCAACAAGGGCAACCACGTAAAGAACAGGCTCAACATCAAACTCGTGGAGAAATGGCTCCTCCAAGTCAGCAACCACAACGTGATCAAGCGCAAGCTCCTGAGCGTAAAGAACAGCAACCACGTAGAGAGCAACCAAAACGTGATGATCAACAGGAACAGGACCGGAAGCCTGATGGACCACAAGATAATAAAAAGCCACGGCGTCGTTATTATCACCGTCCAAAAAATCAAGACAAATAGAGCACAAAGACTAAATAGGGGTTATTGATGTCTAACATTGCACTATCGCAAGACGAACAAACTATTGTCGCACAGTCAACACCGGCTGGAGCGGGCGCCCTTGCTTTGATTCGATTATCAGGCATCGACGCAATCTCAATAGCAGACAAGTTCATTCAACTCCCTTCTAAAAAAAAATTAGACAGTCTTGACTCTCATACCGTGCACTACGGAAAAATTATAGACCAGCATGGCAAAGTTATTGATCAGGTGATGGCAATACTCCTCAAAGCTCCCAAAACGTTTACAGGGCAAAATACGATTGAAATTAGCTGTCATAATAATCCGTTTATTATTGAAGCAATTATTGAACAGGCGTTAGCTCATGGAGCACGAGTGGCACAACAGGGTGAGTTCTCCAAGCGGGCTGTACTCAATGATAAAATTGATCTTATACAAGCTGAGGCTATTAAAGAAGTCATTCATGCACAGAGTAAGTATGTCTTACAACAATCTTTAGCACAGCTTGAAGGCAGCTTCTCGCACTGGATTGCCGATATTGAAAAAAACTTATTACATTGTATCGCATTATCGGAAGCCAGCTTTGAGTTTATAGATGAAGAGATGGATTTTGGAAAACAAATCCAACCACGCATCGAAAAAATTATAGCCGATATTGAAGAGTCTCAAAAAACATTTGATATTCAACAACAGATCCGTGAAGGCCTTAGAATCGCGCTGATTGGTTCTGTTAACGCTGGAAAGTCATCACTGTTTAATGCAATATTAAACAAGAACCGTGCAATTGTAACTAACATTGCAGGAACAACTCGCGACTCTATTGAAGCTGGTGTCTATCGTAACAATTTCCATGTTACGTTTGTTGATACTGCTGGCCTTAGAGAGACGGATAATGTTATTGAACAGCACGGTATTGATCGCTCACTACAAGAAGCACAACAAGCCGATATAATCTTACTTGTTGCAGATAGCTCTCAAGAACTATCTTCACAAGAACAAACGGTTTATCAACAACTTCATGATAGATATTCTACCAAGATTATCACGGTAACCACTAAGGCCGATCTTAAAACAAGTAACACTCCCAAGAATGCTCTTTTTGAAGATAGTATAAAAACATCGAGTACCACTAAAGTTAATCTTAATCTGCTTGAACAAGCTATTGATAGTAAAATCGCGCAGTTGGTAGCAACATTAGAATCACCTTTTTTACTCAATAAAAGACAGTTCAATCTTTTAACAACATTGAAGCAACAACTAACAACTGTTGCAAGCACCATGGGGTCTGGGATTGATTTTGAGTTGCTTTCTTTTCATTTGAAAGAAGCACTTGAGGACGTGAGTGAACTATCGGGTAAAACGATTACTCAAGATAGTATGGATGCAATTTTTAAAGAGTTCTGTATTGGCAAGTGATGCCTATACTACCTGTTTAGTAAAAAGAGACTCATCTAAAGAACGATATCCCTGCCGTCTATAGAATTTTGCAGCCCTAGTATTACGCGGAGTAATAAAAAGTTTAACCCATTCTCCTCCACCCAGCTTGATCTGCCTTTCAGCATGCGATAAAAGCTCTGCACCATACCCTTGAGAATAGTGCTGTGTAGACACAGCTAACAACTTAACGAATGTGGTTTGGATGGAATATGAAACAAATCCAACAATCTCACCATCATTTTCCATAACCGCATCAATATATCTCGACTTAGCTTCAGGATTGATTTTTTTCAGAATAAAAGGACATTCAAACTTTGTATGGTTATGACAATTTAAAAGTTTGTGACAATTTTCCTGACAAATTTTCATAACATCTGAAAAATGAGTTGAGGCGTTATATGGTAATATCTTATCAGTTCCAATAAGTTCAATAGGAATAGCCTGAGTAAGCTTACGAAACAGACTGCGATTAAAGCCCTTTGTATGAGCCGTACTTATTCCAAAAAAAATTACTAGGGTAAATGTTGTAAGCAGTCGATTCATAAAGATTTACTTTCGTGCTACAGGCTCAAAAATACTTCACTTACAACTTCTTGGCAAATGATGAAGATTGACCCTGATACCCCTGCTTTTTATAAAATTTCGCAGCTTTATCATTTCCACGTACAATACAAAGATTTACCTGGCTTCCTCCATCCTTCTTAATTTTTTCCTCAACGTACGATAAGAGCTGTGCACCATAACCCTGAGAATAGTACTGTGAAGCAACTGCCAACAAGCTTACATATTCTTTTAGTGTAGAATATACAACAAATCCAATAGCATTGCCATCTTTCTCCATAACAGCAATTGTGGAATCCCCCTCGTCATCTTCCCGCTGAAGCCCACGTTTGAAATGTTGACAATGTTCATCTCTTCCACATTGACCAAGGTTCTTACAGTTATCCCTACAGGTTTGCATAACACCCTCAAAGTGCTTCATTTTATGGTAGGACACTATTTTAGGCCTAGCTGGTTTCAACCAATAACACCAATAATTACTCTCTGTCAAATCGCTATACCAATCATGAGGCTCCGCAAACAAACCTCCTACCCCTAGAAATAATATGGAGATCATTAAAATTTTAAATGTTTTTTTCATAATAAACCTTCCTTTTATAATCATCTATATCAGCATAATTCAAATAGAAAATATTCGCAAGGGGGTGCTTAAAATGGGGTTTTATACAAAATAGGGTTCCTGCTAGGAGGTCACCTATTGGTGGTTAGCAAGTTAAATCTTATCTGTTAAAGAGTAGTATGTTAGCAGCCATCCTCAGTAATATTACATCATTAGTTGAAAATGAAGGACCCACAACACTGCTTCCACCACCTCCACTAGATGCAGCCGCATTGGTATTACCATCAGAGCCCAGCACAAAGTTGACACCAGAAATAATTTCTTGAAATATTTGAAGACTATTAGGAACTAGGTCCCGAGGAGCACGAACAGGCAATTGGCACTCTCTTCTTTACTATCATTTTTAAGAACTACTCCACACAAACCACTTTCCCAATGCAGCTGAATAAGCCAAGCCCAAACCATCTCCCCTTTTTATTCTATTAGGTTTATATGCTAGGGCTCCACCAGCCCATTTAAGTTGTTCGATTTTTTTAGAACCCGTCATAATCCATAACATCTGTCCATCTATTAAGGACCTACTTGGAAGTGTTATAGTAAAGTTTTTGATATTAACGACTGGATCTAGAAATACTAGAGAAGTATTTGGTAGAATTGTTAACCTTCCTCCGCTTTTTGGAGCAAAAAATTGAGTTGCTTGTAATCCCAAGCTAGAAGCTAACAACAACTTAGAAGCAAAACATTTGTCTCCACCAATAGTTTGTTCTCCAGCAGTAAGGACTCCCGGATTATGCGAAGAAGCTGGTTCAAGATTTAAAACACTCCCAGTAATAGTAGCTCCACTAGCATTAGGAAAAGAACCAACCGCACCCACCCTCTTCACCCGATTAGTCCAACTTAATTCGCCTGATCCATCGGTTTCTAAAACCCGATCCTGCACACCACCATTAGGTGGTAAGGTTAGCCTATAGTTTTCTTCAACTACCCGGGGGGGCTTGCACTGAAATGTTTTTATTTCCTGCACTCTCACTCAATTGCAAACTTCCATGATCTTTAAGTGCAATAGTCCGAGCTTGAAAATCTCCCGAATTATCGCGGCAAACAATCGTATCGACTGTATTACAAGAGTTAGCTGATGTCGCTGAATTTAAAACCTTACCAGCGGTAGTAATGACGGCCAATTTAGTGTCAGCTATTGCTGCCTCTACATCTATGTCGTCATTAACAATTAAAGAACGAAAAAGAATTCCCTGTTTATTATTATGAATAACCCCAGGCGTAGAAAACTTACACAAACGTAAGTCCCCACAACCAATGCTCAAGCCATGGTCGCCAAGAAAAGTACCAATCACCTCCTCCGTGTCTTTCACAGGAATACGCGAAGGTATAATGTCTTTAGTTCCAACTATAGCATTATCAAACACTAAATCTGAGGTTTCTTCTGAAAGACCAAAAACGACTATCTCTTGTATGTTAGAAAACAAATCCCTACTCAATAGAAAGCCTACAGCCACAAAACTCACTATCATCCAAGGAGGCATAATCCTCAGCTTTCTCATTGGCACCTACCTTTACTTATTTGAATTTCCCCTTCTTTCTGTCCTATCACAAAAAACCCTATAAGTGAATACAGGCCAATTTCAACAAAACCGATAATCCTACCGTTCTGGACGCTCGGTATATATAAGTCGGGTTTCTGTTCGCCGGTTAACCGACTGTGCCTCTTTGTCATCATCAAAACAAACAGCCTTTGATGCGCCACGACCCACGACCTTCATATGCTTACGTGGAATCCGCAATTTTTGATACTCTTGGGCTACCCGCTCTGCTCGACGTTGAGATAATGCAGTATTATAGACCTCTGAATGTGAAATCAAGCAAGAATGACCCTCTACAAGCACCGTTGCTCCAGCAGAAATTGCCACCTTTGCATCCTTGGCATTCTTTTTGATCTTTTGCAGCTCTGCAGGGCTTATTTCATCGCTGTCATACGCAAAATAGACAGGGTGTCCCTCTTCCTGATCAACATCTTCCAGCTCCTGCCAAACAAATTGATCTGCTTCTGCCTGCATTTGATGATCTCCTGACTGAGGTGATTCTCCAAAAATATCGAAGTCAGCATCATCTTCAAGTACGAATGCACCGATCTTATCGTCATATTTGCTTACTCGGGCCGATGTAGAAGCAAGAGCTTGGCCACTCTTATCAAATGAGCGCCCAGAATCACCACCCTTTTTACCACATCCTGCTAATCCTAGCAATAGTAGCGCATATAGAAAAACATACTTTTTCACTATAACTCCTTTATATCAAACCCAAACAATAAGCCAGCTAGATACCTCCATAGGGTTGTATGGTATCAATTGCCCAGAATATCGGTTATAATTAAGAAAAACAACTTTAAAAGTAGATTCTAGGAAAAATTATAGTAAATCAAGGTTATTAATGAAAAAAATTTTAATTAGTGAAAACCCGTGGCAGGCACGGGCAGCTATCACTGATAGTGATAGGCTGCAGAATGTCTACTTCGAACCACGGACGACCGAGCATTTAGAACGCTCGTTTTTCAAAGGTGTGATTACCAAGGTATTACCTGGTATTCAAACCGCCTTTGTTGATATTGGAAAAGACAAAGCAGGATTTTTACATATTTCTGAAATTGATCGCGAGCTTGCCTTTACACGCATGAGCGATTCTATCGTTGTTAATGAAGATGGCGAAGAAGAAAAAAAAGCTCCAGAACGCCCTCGTCGTTCTTCTGCAGATATTTCAAAAATACTCAAAGAAGGCGAATCAATTATAGTACAAGTCAATAAAGAACCGGTATATGAAAAAGGTGCGAAACTGACCACCTGTTTTACTATCCCTGGCCGCTTTATTGTTCTTATGCCTAATATTCCTCGCATTGGTATTTCTAAAAAAATAGAAGACCGAACAGAACGACAACGTCTGAAGGCCCTCCTACAAAGCAAACTCCCTGAAGGAATGGGCTGTATTATTAGAACATCATCTGAACATAAAAGTGATAAAGAAATCGCAAGCGATGTTGCATTCCTTGTTCACACTTGGAATAAAATTCTACAAAAATATGCCAAAGCGCAACCTAAAGAGAAAATCTATCAAGATGTAGGTTTACCACTGCAGATTGTACGCGATTATCTGAATGATGATGTAGAAACCATATTAACGAATAACAAAGAAACTCAATATCAGATATATGAGTTTGTAAAAGAGATTGCACCAGAATACACCCATAAAATTAAGTATTATAGTGAGCCGCCAGCGCTCTTTGAAAAATATAATATAGAAAAGCAGATCCACGAAGCTCTACAAAAGAAGACCTTCTTGCGTTCTGGTGGCTCTATTATTATTGAAACAACAGAAGCTATGACTGTTATTGATGTTAATACCGGAAAGTTTACCGGCTCAAGTAACCTAGAGGATACCATCCTTCAAACCAACCTTGAAGCCGCCGAGGAAATCGTTCGCCAGTTGCGACTTCGTAATATTGGTGGCCTGATTGTTATTGATTTTATCGATATGTCTATCCACTCCAACCGACAAAAACTGTATAACCACCTAGAACAACGGCTGAAAGAATATGATAAGTTCCAATCAGTAGTGCTCAAGGTATCAGAGTTTGGCTTGGTTCAGATGACACGAAAACGATCTGGAAAAACATTACAACAGCAGCTCACACAAACTTGTTCATGTTGTAAGGGGCTGGGCGTAGTACGATCAACGCGTACTCAATGCTATGCAATCTTAAGACAGGTCAAGATGGAGTTGGAAGAAAAGAAAAAAGCCGCTTATACATTATTTGTTAATCCTGAAATCTTTGAGTTCCTTAACCATACGGAATATAACTCTATTCTTGATTTGGAAAAAACCAATAGTTGCGCCTTAACACTTGCTGCTGATAAAAAAATTGATCCTAATAATTTTAGATTGGTAGCCAAATAAGCCGAATTTATCGGTTTTGTTGGCAAGGATAAAACTCATAAATAATAAAAAATTAATCCAATGTTGAAGACTCTTCACCGGAAGTAAAACGTTATGTCAAAAACTAATTCTATCCTAGAGATGTATGATTATGAATCCACGATTGGCATAGAGGTTCATGTTCAATTACGAACGAAAAGTAAGATCTTTTGTAGTTGCCTTAACACTGTTACCAACGAACCTAATAGCAATATTTGTCCAGTCTGCACGGGATATCCTGGATCACTTCCTGTTTTAAACAAAGAAGTAATCAATAAGGCTATACTTGCCGGCATAGCAACCAATTGTTCTATTAGCCATCTCTCTCAATTTGATAGAAAGCATTACTTCTATCCAGATCTTCCTAAAGGATTCCAGATTACTCAAGGCGATAAACCTATCTGTACTAATGGATATGTAGAAATCAAACGTGAAGATGGATCGACTAAAAAAATTCGGATCATGAGAATCCATATTGAAGAGGATGCAGGTAAAAACATTCACTCTGCCAACTCTAATGAAAGTTTTGTAGATCTTAACCGAGCTGGTACTCCGTTACTAGAAATTGTTACAGAACCAGACATTGCCAACTCTTTTGAAGCAAAAGCTTATCTTAAAGCATTACGCAACATTGTGCTCTACTTAAATATCAGTTCTGCCAATATGGAAGATGGTGCATTTAGAGCGGATACCAATATATCGATTAAAAAGAAAAGCGCCAAAGAACTTGGAACCCGTTGTGAACTTAAAAACATTAACTCGTTCAAGTATATTGGCGATGCAACCGACTATGAGATTCAACGACAAGTAGAAGCTCTCGAGTCTGGTGAAAAAATTGTCCAACAAACTCGTCTTTGGGATACCCAAAAAAAACAAACTCTACCAATGCGGTCCAAAGAAGAAGCTGCTGATTACCGTTACTTCCAAGAACCTGACCTTCCGCTCATTGAAGTAGGAACCGAGCTGGTGGAGCGTATTGCAAGTAACATGCCTGAACTACCAGGCAATAAGCTGCAACGCCTGATGAATGACTATGGCTTATCAGAATACGAAGCTGACATCCTAGTTGATAACCAAGCAATTGCTCAATACTTTGAAGATGCGATCACAGCGTTTAAAAATAAGCAAATTATTAATTGGGTTTTGCGTGATGTTCTTGGATACTTAAAAGAAGAAAAGTTAACGCTTGCTGAATTTAAAGTCACTCCTGAAATTCTTGCACAAATTATTGAGTTACTCGATACAGGCAAAATCAACAGTAAGGCCGCACGAGAAGTGTTTGAAACTATTGCAAAATCTGGCGGAAACCCACAAGATATTGTAAAAGAAAAAGGCTTAGAACAAATTGGTTCTGCTGATGAGCTTGAAAAAATTGTTGCTGATATCATTGCAGCAAATCCAGGGCAAGTAGAACAGTTTAAGGCTGGTAAAGATCGCATTCTCGGATTCTTTGTCGGGATGGCGATGAAAGAAACTAAAGGTAAAGGCAACCCCAAACTTATCCAAGAATTGGTTAAAAAACACCTAGCAAAATAAATCAATAATTAATTTTTATATAAATAGGCTTGATAAAAATCAGGCCTATTTTTTTGTTAAACTTTTATCCATCATAATAATATTTTTAAAATTTAACTTCTGTTTTTGCATTCGCTTTACATTGACTTAACAGTCTATCTAACTATACTTTGAAGCGTTAAGATATGATTAATTAAAAACCACTTGTGTGGTCGAAAACGTTGTAAGGAAAAATTTACATGAATTTTAAATACATCATCGCTTTCTTTTGTATCCTTGGACTTCCAAGTACTTTTTATGGCTTGGAACAAGTTGCATGCTATGAAAAAATTGGACAAACCATTCCACAAGTAGAAGTCTCAACGGAAAAACCCCAAGAAATTGATCATAGTGATCCGTTTGCAATATTTTTTACCGATGTAGAGATTAAGCCGCTCCCAACTTTAGAAAAACAACATTTAGTTTTAGACTTATTTAGTCGCACTTTAAAAGACAGACCAACCAATACTGTTCTTATGGCGCCAGTCATCAACGAGCTAAACATTTTATGTGGTGAGCTCGGTTTTTTAAATGTTAACCTGTGTGATATTGTAAACCGCACAACTACCACATTTGGAGGCATGGTCTTGGCACGGATGCTAACCGAACCAGCAGCCGATAGCGCAACTCCAATACACCGCCAAAAATTCATCCGCGCTTTACTGGAAAATGAAGAATTGTATAATGCATGCGATCAAGCCTTGTTAAGCGTACAAGATGCCGAAAACCACTTACTCACGTTATGGAGTAAAAAAAATCCACTCGATAATAAACAAATTCACGACATGCTTTTTTATTCATGGAAATTTTGTAAGCCACTTAATCGGTCTCCAAAGCTTCTTGAATCAATGCGCGCAGCACTCGGTGGACTTGCTGGTGGTACTACACTGTTGTATATTGGCCTAGCTGGCCTGAATGCGTATATTAAAGAATATCCGTTCGCAGCACTATGGACCGGCCTTGGTTTGTTTAATGGATACAAAATGTACCAAGCAATATCAGGAGTCGAGCGCTTTAAAATGGCAACGCAAGAATTCATGATCCATACTCGCTCCATGGTCGAAGCTTTGAAAGATGTTACCTCCATAACCGATTCTTATAAACTAGATCATCACGATCAACTCACAAACTTTGTAGATCAGTCAACAACCTCAGACAACATGAACAACCTTTTTGATCTCCTTAAAAAGAGCACCTTTAAGGGACAACCTTCAATGTTTTCCTATCTCGGACGTGCATTGGTTGCCTATAACTATATGGAAGAGGTTAAAGACGAGTTTGCACCGGCATTAGAAGCATTAGGTGAAATTGATGCACTCTTTTCTGCAGCTAAACTAATAAAAGAGTTTGAAGATAAACCAGTCAAGTTCTGCTTAGTTGATTTTGTTGAAAGCGAACTTCCAGTTCTTAATTTTAAAGACGGATGGAACCCTCTTATTGATCCAAGCGTTGTTGTTACAGAAAGCATGAACTTTGGACATAATGGGGTACAGAATCTATTGTTAACCGGTCCTCACGGGTCTGGTAAGTCCAGCTTTATGCGTGAAGCTATGTATATCGCTCTTCTTGCACAAACGTTTGGTATCGCGCCAGCATCGTCTTGTACAATGACTCCATTTAAGAAACTCAATACATATCTTAATATCAAGGAAGATTACTCTGAAGGACTTTCAACCTTTATGGCTGAGCGTAAGCGTGTAGATCAAATAACAGAAATCATCACAACACTACAGCCTGGCGAGTTTGCATTGAGCATCATGGACGAAGTGTTTAAGGGAACAATGGAAGAAGAAGGCGCTAAGCGTGTATACCGCTTTGGTAAACTCATTGCACAAACACCACAAAGTATTTGTTTAATGGCAACCCACTTCAATTACCCAACCATCCTTGAAGAAAATACTAATGGTGTATTTGTTAATTATCATGTCGGTCTTCACGAACATGAAGATGGCAAGTTTACCCGCCTCTTCAAGCTCATTCCTGGTAAGAATGCTTGGTGGTTCAACGACGCTGAAAAACGTGATCGCTTTATCGAATGGCTACAAACCGTTGCCAAATAAAATAGCAATTAATTAAATATATAAGAGCCAGGGAAACAAAATTCCCTGGCTCTTTTTTTATTTGGCTTGATTGTAATAAACATTAGTTTCATTGGTCAGGTTAAGCACAGTTTTATGCTCAAATGCCCATTGTTTAAAATTCTCAGCAGCCTGCATGGTTAAACCTTCCCATACCGTGTGCGCAAAAAGCTTTTTAGGTTTTTTATAATTACTGGCCAACTCATGATATAACCAGTATTTTTCCCAGGACCACAATACAAATAAAAACGCATTCGCAACACCTTCATGCTTAACACAAAAGTCTTTAACACGCTTAGGCTTGAGTAAACTCAATGAAAATAATGGCAGTGATGGATGCTTAAGCACGTATACCACTTTCTTCAAATATTTTACATATTTTTTTTGAGGTGGCTGTACGGGTGGCTTACTAAGCGAACTAGCAAGCAGGAATGGGTAAGAGAACGTTGTAGACTAAAAACATGAATCTACCTTTCTGTTTAAAATTTCAACAAAGGTATCATGAAAGTTAACAAAAAGCCAGTATTGTATATTTCTAAAAGCTCTACTAGACTACAAATAATTAAAAAAGAGAGATGTATGTCAAAAAAATTTTTGTATGTTGCAAACTGGAAAACCTATTTTTCCTACACCCAATCATTGGCCTGGCTTAAAAAAAACAAACAACAGTTAGACTCAATAGGCCAAAACAATGAGCTTATTATATGCCCATCGTTTATTCCGCTACAAAAACTTTCTTTAGCATTGAACAAAACCAATATCAAGCTTGGAGCCCAAGATTGCGCCCCGGAACTCACTGGTGCTTATACTGGCCAAGTTTCAGCACAATCACTCAAGGATGTATGTTGTTCCTATTGCATTATTGGCCATAGCGAACAGAGAATACACCCCACCACGCACTCGCTCGACTCTATGGTCGTCCATGAAAATGAAATCATAGCACAAAAGGCTCAGACCCTTATATCCCAAAATATCTCCCCTATTATCTGTGTTGGTGAATGTAAGCTCGAACGAGAGCAAAAAAAGACCCAACAGGTAATTAAAGCACAGCTTGAGCCTATTGTCGCCCTGGACCTTAAAATTATGCCTATTATTGCTTATGAACCAATTTGGGCTATAGGAACTGGGCAGACTCCAACCAATGAGCAAATATCCAAGGCAATCGATTTTATAAAAAAGAGCTTCCAGTCGGTTAATACACAGGAAGAGGTGTTGGTTTTATACGGCGGAAGTATCACCAGCGAAAATAGTAATATTTTAAAGAAAATAGAGAATTTGGATGGTTTTTTAATAGGAAAAGCAAGTACAGATATTCAAGAGCTAGAAAAAATAGTATTATAGATATAAGATACTAGTATTATTATATAATTTCGGAGAAAAAGAACATGTTATACGGTTTACTTGCAACACTTTTTGTGTTCTGTTCAGTGCTTATAGTCTTCCTGGTTTTACTACAAAAAGGTAAAGGCGGTATGGGTCTTGGTGCTATGGGCGGCGGACAACAACAATTATTTGGTGGATCTGGCGGTCAAGATATTTTTCAAAAAGCTACCTGGATTTTGGGTGCTGCGATCATGATTGGTTCATTCAGCCTAGCGCTTTACCGATCCAAGTACGTACCACACCAATTTAGTACCAACACTTATCAAGCACCAGCTTCTCAGCGACCAGCATCAACACCTAACGCTTAATTGTTTAAAAAAACGGTAAAATTAAGATAGAGGTAAAGGAGCTATTTTGATAATTCAAACATTTACTTGGATTGGTCAGCTTAGCCTTAATATCTGTGGCTCTGTAGGCACATTTATTTTATTCTGCGTTCAATTTTTAAAAACGCTTACCTCTACGCAGTTACGCATTCGTAAGGTCTTGGTCCAATTAGATAGCATTGGTGTTAATTCACTTATGATTACTCTCATTACTGGAACCTTCTCTGGTGCCGTGCTCGCCGTACAAACATTTAAAGGTTTTCAACAGTTTGGTGGTGAAGAACTTTTAGGTCCCGTTGTAGCATTAAGTATGGCCCGAGAAATTGGACCAATCTTAACAGGACTCATGGTTACCGCACGTGCTGGCTCAGCAATTACTGCGGAAATTGGGACCATGGCCATAACGGAACAAATTGATGCGTTACGTACACTAAGTGTTAATGTCTTTCAATACCTCATCATCCCTCGCATTCTAGCAGCAACACTTATCATGCCTCTCCTCACACTCTTTTCTATTATGTTTGGAGTAATAGGAGGCTATATTGTTTCCCTAAGCTTTCTTGGCCTTACCGCAGAACAATATACATCCGGCATTAAAGAGATGGTAGATTTATATGACGTTATTGGTGGCATGATTAAAGGCGGTGTCTTTGGATTAATTTTAGCAACGGTCGCGTGTTATAAAGGATATAATACTAGCGGCGGTGCTCGTGGCGTTGGAATATCAACGACACAAAGTGTGGTAATGAGCTCCATTTTAATAATTATTGCCAACTATTTCTTAGCGGTTATTCTATTCGGACCTTTGCATTAATGATGGAAAATTTATGATAGATATTATCAATTTACGCAAAAAATTTGGCGACCGTTGGATAACCAATGGCGTGAACCTAGAAATTCCAAAAAACAAAATGACTGTCATTATTGGTCGTTCTGGTGAAGGTAAATCAGTATTACTTAAACAAATTATCGGCCTTATCAAACCGACCTCAGGCAATGTAATCGTTGATGGAGTTGATATCACCAAACTCAATGAAACTGAGCTTCAACAAATGTATACCAAGTTCGGCTATGTCTTTCAGTTTGCAGCGCTCCTTGATTCTCTTAACGTCCTTGAAAATGTCGGGCTTACATTGTTAGAAAATGACGTTGAGATGGAAAAAATTGTTGAAATTGTTAAAGAAAAGATAGCACTCGTTAATCTCAAGCAAGATGTTTTATATAAATATCCTAACGAACTATCCGGTGGTATGAATAAACGAGTAGGTCTTGCACGGACCTTAGTTCGTAACCCTGAAATTGTTCTTTATGATGAACCAACTACCGGCCTTGACCCTATTACTTCCAGGATTGTACATGAATTGATGGCTGACATGCAAAAACGATTCAAAATTACTTCTGTAGTAGTTTCTCACGATATAGAAATATTTAAATATGCAGATTATGTTGCACTGCTTAATGACGGAAAAATTCGCTACTTTGGTGAAGCAAAAACCATCTGGGAATCTGATAATCCATACGTATATCAATTTATTCGCGGTCTTCCTGATGGACCCATGGGCACCGAAACAGTTAATCCACCCTCCGATAACCAAGAAGAAAAATCATAATTATGAACAAAATTAAAGGCACTCAAGATTTTATTGATCTTCAATTATTTAACTTCATTATAGATCAAGCAAAACAACACTGTAATAGTTATAACTTTTCTGAAATAGCTACTCCTATCCTGGAACCAACAGAGTTGTTTAAACGTTCTCTTGGACTGGAAACGGATGTTGTCTCCAAAGAAATGTATACACTAGACACTGGTGCAGATGGCGATAATATATGCCTACGACCAGAAGCTACAGCCTCTACAGTCCGTGCCTTTATTGAAAATAAGATCCAACAAACTCCATGGAAAGTTTATTCATGGGGACCTATGTTTCGTCATGAGCGACCACAAAAAGGTCGGTTCCGTCAGTTCCATCAATTTAACCTCGAAGTCATTGGTTCTGATAAAATTTCTGAAGACGCCCAATGCCTCAAAATGTTAGATTCTCTGTTCACTAATTTTGGCATTAACGAATATGCGATCATGATCAACTTTCTTGGCACCTCAGAAGAACGTAAAGCCTATACAGAGAAGCTTAATAAGCATTTAGACACGATAGTAGATAAGATTTGTAAAACGTGCCTCGTACGTAAAGACAAGAACATTATGCGCGTGTTTGATTGTAAAAATGAAACATGTCAGTCGCTCTATAACGATGCTCCAAAAATTGTTGATAATTTAGGTACAGAATCAGAAAAAGAATGGAAACAGCTACAAGAACAACTGGATCTGTTGTCAGTATCTTATACTGTTAATCCTAAGCTTGTTCGTGGTTTAGATTATTATAGCAAAACGGTGTTTGAGTTTGTTAGCCCTAACCTAGGCTCTCAAAGTTCATTCTGTGCTGGAGGCCGATACAATAATCTTGTTAAAGCTGTTGGTGGAAAACAAGATCAACCATCAATTGGCGCATCGATCGGCATTGAACGACTTGTCATGGTCCTTGAACCAATTAAGGACACTCTCTCATTGCCACATCCTGCAGCACTGACTGTCATCATCCCACTCTCAGAAGAACAACACACCTTGGCACTGCTCATCTCGGAAGATCTCCATGCTCAAAAGATTACTAATGACGTTCTCTTTGAAGGGTCTGTAAAAAGTATGATGAGAAAAGCGAACAAGATGGGTGCTACGTTTACTGTCTTAATAGGCGCTGATGAACAAGAAAGTCGAACAGCAACAGTGAAAAACATGATAAATAGTACAGAAAAAAATATGGACCAGACAAAGCTGGCCCAATATCTAAAAAAAGTATAATTTTTTACTGAACTGCATCTTCTGAAGAAACAGATCCCATTTGAGGAGATTCAAAGCCTTCAGCAACATTTGCCCTAGCTTGCTCTTCTCTCTCATGCATTGTTCGCATTTTCTCAAGATCTTTTTGACTTAACCTAGGTGTTAAGCTAGACCTTCTGCGAAGACTTCTTTCGGCTTTCCTCACATCTTGCTCCGCCGCATCTCTTCCCTCTACAGGACTTCTATCTAATAGCTCTCGTGCTTTCATCAACAAAAGCACTCGCTTTTGGCCCTCTTCATATTCTTTCTGACTAAACCCTACACCCTGTAACGACAAAAACAAAGACGATAAAAACAAAACACTGAAAACTTTTTTCACGGATCCTCCATTGAAAATTAATAATAAGTAATAGAATCTTAGCATACCACAAAAAGGCGGGGATATTCAAGTTTCTTATTTGTAATTATTTTTATAGGGCCATCCATGAGAATTTTGTTTTGAATAAACAATTAACCATAAAAATATCAATAAAACTAACTTAAAATGAAAGCGCCTCTTCTGCGGCTTTACTCGGATCAAGTAGGTTTGTAGATTTTAGGTTGTTCCACATTGTTTCAATTCCATCCAAGCCAGCTAGCTTCTTTTGAACTGTAGCGATCTCTGAAGGGAGGCATCCCCGCCTGATTGGACTTCCATTGTAATAAGAATTCTTTCCCCCTTGCATCCTCTGATAGTATCGCGCAAGTGCTTGTTCTTGACGATTTCCTGTAGTAAAAGGCTCTGGGGGATGATTTGCTACAGAATAGTTAGTTCTGTCGTGCAACCATATTTCATCCGCTCCTTCAGAATAAATCACGCTGTATTCGATTCCTCTTTTTTGAAGAGCTTTTAAAGCCTTAGGATTCGCTCTAATTGTTCCACAATTTATACGCCAATCCAGCGAGTCTTCTAGATTTTTTCGGGTACTATCTATATACCCCTTAAACTCTTCCTCCCGGGATCCCAAAAAGCACTGAGCCTCTTCAGCTGAACGAAAACGTTGTAGCACCTCTCCAAACAAAACACTTGAACCTTTTCCTATTGCCTCAACAAGATCGAGTGATATGACTCCCACTCTTTGTGTATTAGCTACTCTTTTTTGATTAGCCGCAAGCCCCTGAGCGTACTGTATCTCTCGGAGTTGGCGATTTGCAAACATCACTCGAGTCATGAAAAAAGAACCTCGATAAGGCAACCCCTTTCTTTTCTCCTCACGCGCTTCCAATGTTGCTGAGCCTTCTATTTCTTTCAAGTGGGCCAGAGCACCATCCATACTAGACTCAATACCAGGAACCTCCAAAGCATCTAATAATCCGCTTTGTCGAGCCGCCATACCAATGTGAACCACAGCACATACCTCTTTAGGCCCCCACTTTCTCCAACAGACTCCTTTAAGCCATGCTCCAGCTGTTTTAATACGATCACCACCAACAATGCCTTTCACCAAAGTTGGACTTAATGAAAAAGGACTAGATGGTTCTTTTTGAGAAAAAACAGAATTAATGAACAATAAATAAAATAAACTTAAAAAAAACTTTCTCACTCTCCATCTCCACTTTTTTTAACTTAGCAATTGCAACAATTGATTTCTAAAAAGAAATATAAAATATGTTGCAAACAATATACCATCAAAGCGATCCAAAAAACCACCGTGACCTGGCATAAGAGTGCCAGAATCTTTTATATTAGCAAGTCGTTTCAACTTAGATTCAAACAAGTCGCCAAACAAGAGAGCGAAAGAAAGTGCTAAAGTAATAGCAGCTAGAATAAAAATCGAACCAGTACATTGATGTATCCAACACACCAACCACATTCCAAAGCATGCAAAGATGTAACCACCAATAAACCCTTCCCAGGACTTACCAGGACTGACTGAAGGCAGGATTTTATGGCGCCCAAACAGTTTCCCTATAAAATAACATCCTGTATCAAAACTGAATGCAAGCACAAACAATAAAAATAACAATATTCGTAAGTGTGCAATCTGGTTCATATAGATTAATAAAACGAAAGGCAGTACGGGATAGACTGGTAATAGCAGCCAAAAAGCCAGAGTGTCTGGCTTAAAAAAATTCTTCCACTCAAAGACAATACTTGCTAAAGCAACAGCAGCTAGTAAAAAAGAAAAACAAAGTGGAAAATAAATATACGTCGCCCAAAAAATCAATCCATAGATGACACCTGTAACGTTTCGTACTATAAAATTATTCATCTTTTATCATCCTTTTTTAATTTTTTAACAATGAACACCATTATCAAAAGCATCATCGGTTATAGCAAGCCACCAAGCCAAAAAACCTTTTTCTTTCATTACTTTTGCTATTCTATTATTATGATTCAATCTATCAAGTTCCCACTCTAAATCTTCCGGTAAGCCTTTTTCTTGAGCTTGATGAAACTCTTGTATTCTTGTAACCATATCAGCCATATTGAGGCGAGCTGATGTATTGAGAACAAATCGCCCAGTATTCCAAATCCGAGCCCATTTCGATCCATCTTGGATTGCTGACTTGAAAGTTGGCGCATACCTCAACGGGTCTCTTACATGCTCTAAATGAAAACCTCTATGTACAACAGAAAGCACACGATATCGATTTAGTGTTGCCACGCCGTACATAAATTCTGATGCTAGTTCTCCTTGATATAAAAATTCTTCCTGAGGACTCCTTTCAGGACCATACATACCGAACTCTGTATGCAAGTCAACAGGAAGAGAACGCTCTGCAATAATTAATGAACTAGATAATAAGAATAAAAAAAGAATGTAATTTCTGTGTGCAGTCATGCAATAGCCTATCTTGAAAAAAAAGTTTTTGAATTGTGTTTCTATTTAGATTTTTTATATAGACTACAAGAAACGCTTACTTTGTCTAACGAAAGCCACAATCTATCTATTAATAAACAAAAGATGGGAGCCTTTTTTTAGACTCCCATCTTTATAACATTATTAAATATCAATAAAATTAAAACGTTTTAACGTGATCTTTTTTACTTCTCTTTTTTTCTTGTTGCTCTACCACTGTTGATGTATACGCCGGATACTTTTTTTTCAGTTCTTTTTTCTTTTTTTGCTGTAACTCTTTATCATCACGTGCTGCAGCAAGCTCAAACTCAAGAACAATAATTTCTGGTCCAATATCAGGAAGATCTGAAACAAACTCTTTCTTGATGTACTCTAGACGACCTACTGCGGAAGTATAGTGACCACTATTGAGATAGAAGTAGAAGGTCAACAACTCACTTTCATAGATCCTTTTTACTGCAGCATCAATCAAGTCTTGAACTTCAGTATTATAAGCAGTATTCCCGGCAGCCTTACGACGAAGGAAGTCTCGACCCTCTCGAACCACTGCCCGCGCAGCTGAAGTATCGCGATCAGCCTCAAGAATCATCTTACTTAATGATAAAATAGATTTATATGAAGCATATTCCGACTGCTTACTTCCAGGATACAGTTCAGCAAAGTAAACATATAGACGTGAAGCACGGTCATACTCTTGCCACTCATAGAGTGCATCAGCCATCTGAAGTCGCATGTTACGAATTTCAAGCTGATCATTAGAAAGTTTAATAATTCTATCAAGGAACTTGACTACCAGATCCCATCTGCCAGCTTTTTCATATTCCAGGCTACGCTTTTTTAACTCTTCAAAGCTCATGCCACGGTACCATGCTGGTCCTTTAGCCTCATAATCATCGGCTTTATAACGCTTATCTTCAGCAGCTACTTCTTTAAATGTCTGTAATCCACGAGTAATCTCGCGCGCTCTTGGCGCATTCTTGGACCGTCTCCGTACTATCTTAGCCGGACCGGTCTTTTTGGTCGTTGAACTTTTTTTATCTTTAGCACACTGTGGCAATAAAAAAATGCACACCATACCTATGAAAACTAATAAATGCGGCTGACGATTCGCCATGAAGCCACTCCTTACACAATATCTTTTTTTTGCCTTTTAGATGGGAATATCCTACCTTATAATGGTAACATACCTGTTGTATTTCATCAAGGTGGACTACTTTCCTTTCAATAATATAACAACTTTGGTAGGATGGATTACAATATACGTTTTCGCGCGAAAACACGCGCTGGATAAGGAGTTTGTGTACATGTTAAGGACTTTAGGCAATATTCTTGTTGAACAAAAGGCTCTCACGGCTGAGCAAAGGGATACGTATACCCAAAAAGCCCAAGAATTAAATCAACCACTCGAAGAATACCTCGTCCAAGAAAACCTTGTCCCTGCTGAAGCAATGGCACAGGCTATTGCTACCCAGCTCGGACTTCCCTACATAGACAAAATTACCGAACAAATGGCCGATCCGAAGCTGATGAGTAAGATCCCATTCAATTTCCTCCGAGCCAATGAAGTAGCTCCGGTCAAGATGGAAGGTAAGATCTACCTGATGACTGCCAACCCCCTCAACTATCAAGCTATTGATGAAGTCAATATGATGCTTGATGATAAAGCACAGCTGGCCATATCGACCGAACAAATCATCAATGAAGGAGTCAATCGCTTCTATCCAGTAGAAGGCACCAAGGAAATGATGGATGATCTTGCTGAAGAAGAAGAAGCCTCAGAAAACACCCTTGAGTTTGGAGAGATGGAAGAAACTGACATTCTTGGTATGGGACAAGAAGCTCCAATAATCAAGCTGGTCAACCATATACTCTTACAAGCAGTCAAGCGTGAAGCTTCTGATATTCATATCGAGCCTTACGAAAAAGAAATTCAAGTACGCTACCGTATTGATGGCGTTATGCATATCGCATTCACCCCACCAAAACGAGTTCAAAGTGCGTTGATCTCACGTATAAAAATTATGGCCAATATGAACATCGCAGAAAAAAGATTACCGCAGGATGGCCGTATCCAAATTAAAGTAGCCGACAAGACTATTGATATCCGGGTTTCCGTATTGCCAACCACATTTGGCGAGCGGATCGTAATGCGACTCTTAGATAAATCGAAAACATTTGGTGAACTTCAAGACCTCGGATTTAGCGAGCATGACCTCAGGGTCATCACGGCCGGTATTGACCGTCCGAACGGAATTATACTCGTGACTGGACCGACCGGTTCTGGTAAAACGTCTACATTGTACTCCATATTAAGTAAGCTCAATAAGCCTGAAGTTAATATTATTACCGTTGAAGATCCAGTGGAATACCAAATTGCTGGTATTAACCAAGTTCAAGTTAACGCCAAGGTCGGCTTAACATTTGCAATAGCATTACGCTCCATCCTTCGACAAGATCCAGATATTATCATGATCGGTGAAACTCGTGATTTTGAAACTGCACAGATTGCTATTCAAGCATCATTAACCGGCCACTTAGTATTAAGTACTCTTCACACCAACAGTGCCCCTGGTGCTATAACTCGGTTAATTGACATGGGCATTGAACCATTCCTTATATCTTCCACAGTCTCAAGCGTTATTGCACAGCGATTGGTGAGAAAGCTCTGTGATAAGTGCAAAGTTAAATACACACCATCCCCAGAACTAATTCATAGTCTTGGTATCACTCCCGAAGAAGCTAGCAGTATTACTTTTTATGAACCCAAGGGCTGTCCAGAGTGTGGGGATACCGGCTACAAAGGTCGAATCGCAATCTTTGAAGTTATGGGCATGACCCCTGAAGTTGCTGCCCTTACCATGGAACGCGCAGATACAAAAGTGATTGAAAGGGAAGCTGAAAAACAAGGAATGACCCTTCTCGTCCAGGATGGTGTCCAAAAAATCAAAGAAGGCCTTACCACGATCGATGAAGTACTTTCAGTAGCCGCTGCAGATAATGTCATGACCGAGTCAGACAATCCGATAACAGATGATGAAGAAAAAAAGACAAAAAAAGATAAACCTGCTCCAAAGAAATAAAACCGGATTCAGCTTAATAGAAGTATCCATTGTTGTCTGTATTGTAGTCATTATAGTTTCCCTAGGGTTACCCACCCTTGGGTTCTATCGGCACATGGATATCACTAATGAACTAGATACTCTTTATTTAACAATCGCTCAACTACAACACACCGCCCTAACGTCCAATACTAAACAAGTATTGAACATTGATGTACACAATAATGCATATCACTGGAACGGTCAAACACATAAGCTAAGATCAACCGTCAACTTTGGATCGTTACCGTACGCCAAAGGACCTCCCAGTTCTCCCACCATTCCAATCCATAATCCATGCACATTTCACAAAAACCAAGTCCTGTTCCATCCTGATGGACACATAGAATCAGGCTCGGTGTATATGATCGCTTTGAAATCGAACTTCATGTATGCTATCTGTATAGGCGTTACCCAAGTTTCTTTTATAAGAAAATATCGTTATAACCAAGGATGGAAGCAGCTTTCATGAACATTCGTAAAAAGCTTTTATTCCTACTTATACCTTTCATAATAGGTCTTTTATACTTGCCAATCTTTTTTATTGAACGATCAGAACTAGTACGAAATAAAGTAGAACAAACAGTTACAGCACTCTTAAGCAAACAAATGGGCGGCCTTGGAAATATAGAGCTGGAACGATTTTCTCTTATTCGTCCACGCTGTTATTTTAAAAAAATATTTATCTATTCTCATGAGCCCAACCAATGGTCTATTGAAGGACAAAACATTACTGTCTCGTTTTCCTGGCTCAATATTTTTTTTACGCGACAATTTAATGGAAACATCAATGCTGAAAGTGTTAATACAAGCTCACGATTAGAAAATAATAAACTACACATTTGGCAACCATTATTACGCCTGTTTGACCAGAGTGAAAACCAACTCCCATTCGATGCCAAATCACTCAAGATTGCACATGGACACATGACTATCAACAACCCAGAAGTCAATGACTCCAGTAGTTTTAAATGGAGCAGTATAACCAAAAAGGCTTTAGGACAAATTAAATCCATAGCATCGTTGTATAATTGTGAGTTGATCATGCGAGATAAGCATGTAATTCATGATGGACACATGACTATTAATGCAGCCTGCCCAGACTCATTCAAAAGCCCCCATCAAACCGTTGTCGATATTAATGCCCAATTTTCAATGCCGTTACTTTTAAACTCAAAAAATAAAATAACACTCAAAAGCTCTGTCAAAAATAAGCGTGGTACCTATACTCTAAAAGACCAAAACAACAAAGTTGATGTTCATGGATTAGTTGAACTAGCAAATAATGAACTTACGGCAGACTTTAACGGGCTTTTGGTACCAAAGGTCCTAGAAACAGCACTCCCATTCCACTTACCTTTTTCTATACACGGCACTGGAAACATCAATGCCCACGCCACTTTATCATCAAGCAACTTTCTCTATAATGGACACTACCTAATTAACAAAATGTCGTGTGGAAGATTTGAACTATTTGACCACCTGTCCATCAAGTTTCTTTCCACAGGCCTTGAAAACACCGGCTCAATTAACATCTCTTGTAACAACAACCAAGCCTTAGAAGGATCGTGGAAAGTCAAACACAATGAACAATGTGGAAATTTTGAATGCCACAACACTCAAGAGCTTATCTGCAAGGACTTGATTATTGCTCCGCAGAATTTAAGTATGCAAGGACAATTTTCTGCCACCGACGGCATATCTGGATCTTATACTGCCCAAACCGAACATTCATTGTTAAAAACTATAACCCTATCTCAAGGTGCGTTTACTGGAACCTCCACAGATATAACCCTTAAGGGCAATATTGGAAGTTATACGATCAATACACATACTGAAATTTCACCATTCTCGGTTGAGCAGATAACTATAACCGACGATCAAGCAAAACAAGTTGCCAACCTAACGACCCACAATAAAAATGTTGTAGGCACACTCGATTATGCTCTCATACAAAGCTTTATGCCGGAACATATACGATCAATGTTTTCAGGCAATGGCGTGTTTGAATTTGTAGGTGCATTAAACAATGGCATTGTTGAAGGAAACATATGCTTGGAAAACGCTTCAATATTTGTAGGACATACAGCCAATTTAATATCAAGCCTCAATACCCACCTCATTGCCGATTTCAAAAAGAACAATATCTGTATCCCACAAAGCACATGCCATTTCCATAAAGGAACTCTGACTATCAAGAATGGAAAAATCGACTTTAAAAACTTTCTTACTCCATGCTCTATGTCAATACCATTCACGATTGATAATCTATTTTTCGGCTGGAAAAAAATGGCTTCAATTTTTTCAGGCAATATTATGGCATCTTACCAGGAAGATCAACCACTGTTACTATCCGGATTCTTATCCATTGATAAGTCCTTAATTAACAACAACATCCTGTCAGGACACTTGCGTAAGGAAATATCACGACTATTTCATCAATCGACACCACAAATCACCTCTCCATTCAACCTGGATGTTTTAATTCAAAGCAAAGAAAACATTAAAATCCAAACCGACCTGCTTGCCACCGACGCTCAAGTCGACCTCACCATCCAAAACAATTCTATCAATCCAAAAATAAGTGGGTTTATACAACTCCAAGGCGGCTCAATATCATTCCCCTATAAAAAGCTTAACATCAAGCAAGGAAGCGTACATTTTCTACCTGAACAACCATACAATCCGCTCATAGAAATAGTGGCTAAAAATAACATTAAACAATACAAGGTCGTTCTTACGGTTACCGGCTCGACTCAAGACCCAAAGATCAACTTGGAGTCCAGCCCCAACCTCACAGAGGAGCAAGTTGGCTCTCTTTTAATGAGCGGCTCTGAAGACACATCATGGAGCGTGTTAATGCCAACCCTTATCACCCCCTATATAAAAACCTTTATTACTGGAAGTCGAACATCACAGAAACTAGCCTCTAAGCGGTTATCTCAAACAATACTAAAACCACTGCGCCATATCAGACTCATTCCAATCTTTACCGATCAAACAGGCCGAGACGGCTTTAAGACCGCATTGGAAATCAATGCAAGCGATCGACTGCATGCTCGTATAGAAAAAAGCTTTACCATAACCGAGGATACTTCCTTTGAGGTTGATTATGCCTTAACGGATGATATCCATGCCAAGATTATTAAAAGCGAGCTTGGAGACCTGGGTGGAGAAATAGAAATGCGATGGAAGTTCTAAACACTTCCTTTCAAAGCTCTTTGCCGCTATGCTATATTTAACAAAAAGAATAACCTAAAGGAAAAGATCCTTATGAAAAAAATAAACCTCTCTATACTCATGACCTTGTTGAGCTTTTGTTCAGTCGAACCAAAAGATATGAGTATGAGCCATGAAAAACTACAACAAGTACAAGAGACTTTGCACACAATAGCCAAGAATAACGCTCCTGAGAAAGAAGTTCAAACAAAAGTCGCATCGAAAAAATTAACAGCAAAAGCAGCGCCTAAAAAGGTTACTGTAACCGCTACACCTGCTAAAGTAGAACCTAAGGCCGCTCCAAAGCCTCTGCCTGTAAAGAAAATCCAAACTCGAGAAACAATGCCCGCTGAGGATTACTTGTATCACTTTACCTTTATCTTAGATCTTGATCCGGCATTAATCGAACCTCAAATCGAAGGCCGATTCTCTATTGTCCCACGGCTGGTGTTCTCCTTTGTAGATGAGCATGGTAAGATTGCTAGCCCGCGCTTTGGTGAGTTTTTCCAAGTATCGCCAGGAGCAACAGGTTATCAAGTTAATACCCTGTCACGTGGACCATTTTATATAAAATATTTAGATGCTAACTTTGATGATTCACTTCCTAATAAAGTTTTCCCAATTAAAATTGAAGAAATCATTTTAAGAGAAATGGAAATCAATAAAAAACTCAGCACTAAAGGACTCGGACCTTTTTACATTGAGCCTGATGAGTTTGAAACTACGTACGTGATTACCGTTGATAAACTTCCTAATCACGTTCCTCAGCATCCAGAAGGTGTATTTAATTATCGAAATGTCCGTATTGCTCGAGCTGCACCAACTGACGATTAAACTATTTCATGCTCTTCAATTTTAGTCTTTCTGAGCTTATCCAACGCTTGTTGAAAGTCCTCAGGCACATCATAAGCAAAAGTGTAGTGCTTACCGTCATAATCAAATGATAAAGCCTGTGCATGTAGCGCCTGCCTACCAATAAGGTTAGACTCACGCCCGTACACCACATCGCCCAGTAATGAATGCCCTAAGGATGAAAGATGCACTCGAATTTGATGGGTTCTTCCGGTCTTTGGCCGCGCTTCTACCAAGGCCGCATCTTTAAAATACTCTAATACGGTATATCCCGTTTGTGCCAACCTACCCTTAGAGCTGGTAGTCATCTTAGTATGTGATGAATGTGTTGTAATTGGCAGATCAATAAACCCACTCTTACGCGGATGTCCTTTAACTAATGCTAGATAGGTTTTCTCGATATTTCGCTCTTTAAACATGTCGGAAAACTGTGCATGTGCATAATTGTTACGCGGAATAATGACCAGCCCTGAGGTGTACTTATCCAAGCGATGCACAATACCAGGCCGCTCATGCTCACCCACGGACGCCAATGACTCAAATTGAGCCAACAACCAATCAACCAGAGTTATAGCTGTGTCACCCTTATGTGCAGCATGCATGGTCAAGCCAGCAGGCTTGAAGACAATAAAAAAGTGTGGATGTTCCTTTACAATTCGTGCTCCAAGGTCATCAACGATCTTTTTTAGCTCTTTTTTATCGGGAGCTGGAGGGAAAGTTAGAACCACACGATCGCCCTCTTCCAATGGATATGAAGGCTTTTTGATAGCCTTATCATTCACTGTAACGCATCCATCCTTAATTAATTTTTGTAAAAACGAACGTGAATATGCGGCAAGTTTCTCAGAAAGGAAAGCATCAATACGTTGATTGACAGCGCTTTCTTCTATCGAAAAACTAACTGAACTATTGGGTTCCATAAACTTTATATCATCCATGGGGCACAGCGCTCCTTCTTAAATGATTGCATCTCTTGCATCATGTGATTAAACTTGAACTAAGTATAACAAAATTATTCTACTATCAATACCGTAGCACGCGAAATTTCAACCTTATTATTAAAAGAAAAAATTGAATATCTAGTAACGATAGAGGGTCTGGTATGAATCCGGAAAAAATATTCGAACAAATTGAAAGACATTTTGACTCTGTCGTACTGCAAGACTCCGAGCTTGGCAAAGAGCTTTGGCGAGCCTTAACCAGTCTGCACCCTGCCGATATAGCTGCATACATGAGTAATGTCAGCAAAGACCAGTTTGTTCGATTATATGCTACCTTCCCTCAGCCCCTACAAATAGAAATCTTTCATTATCTTTCTGATTCTTATAAGGCATACACCCTGTCGGTCGTTGAAGATAAACTTAAAGCAAAAATACTAGAGTCGATGTCCCTTGATGAATTTACCGACCTTGTAGGCCTGGTCGATAAGGAAGAACTGGCTCATTACTTCAAACTGATGAGAAAAAAAGATAGGAACTTGGTCATCTCGTTGATGAAGTTTGGACCCGATTCTGCTGGTGGTGTCATGGATATTAACGTCATTAGCCTTTCCAATGACCTTACGGTCAGTAAAAGCATTGTGTTACTACAAAAGCTGCAACCAAAAAAAGAACTCCATGATGTTATCTATGTAACCGATAATAATAATAAGTTGATGGGACATATCAACCTGGAAGACTTGGTTATGCATAGCCCGAAGACCCAACTTTCGTCGTTTATAAAACAGAATGAATATGTAGCCCATGCAGACGAGGATCAAGAGCTAGTAGCCCAAAAAATGCTTCACTACCATTTAACCACAGTCCCGGTAGTCAGCAAGGAAGACCAGTTTTTAGGGGTAATCCCGAGTGAAACCCTCGCTGAAATTTTGGAAGAAGAAGGCGCTGAAGATGTTTACCGTATATCGGCAATGTCACCGATCAAGCATACCTACTTTGAAACACCATTTTTCAAGCTCCTGTTTGAACGTGGCTATATCTTGGTCATCCTTTTACTCATTGAATCTTTTGCGAGTATCATCTTGCACGCCCATGAAGCAACCATTCCAGCATGGCTCTTTGTATTTTTAACCATGCTTGTCAGTGTTGGTGGTAACACGAGTAGTCAGACCTCAGCTGTCGTTATTCAGGGACTTGCTTCAGGAGAGATTAATTTCTCCAACGCACCACGCTTTTTAAGACGAGAATTCCTGATGGCAATGCTGCTCGCACTCGTGTTAGGCGTCACAGCCTTTGCTCGCGTATTCTTTTCTACCTATAGCACTATCGGAAGCTTCATTATAGCCATCACTACTGCTGCTATCGTCTTAACATCAGTAGTTCTTGGTAGCCTCGTCCCTCTTATTTTAAAACGTATTGGCAGCGATCCCGCTTTCTCTGCTGGGCCGTTCCTAGCTACCGTCATGGATATTCTTGGAATCCTTATGTTTTGCTACATCGTTAAAATAATCCTCATGTAACAAAGTTCTTCAAAAACCCTCTCTATTGTTTCCTATAGACATTAATTCAAACCAACGCTAGTCTTTAATTGTATTTGTATATATCAGTCAATTAATTATATAGGGAATCACTTTGAAAAAATCATTACTTTTAATTTTGTTAGCAACAGCTACCTCTTATATCTATGCCGGTGAAGATAGCTTTGAAGAAACTGAAAGCATATGTTGGGAATTAGAAAGCTTAGCTACAAAAAGAGAAGAACTTAAAAGGGAACTGCGAGCTTCACAAGATGCCGACCAAAGAGAGCGGGATGAACAAAGGTTTATGACAAAAGAAGAACGCCGAGAATGGGGGGGGTCATCTCATAGCCCAACAGGTAAATTACAAAAGAAACTTAAAAACCTTGTGCGCCGACAATCATCGCTTGAACGCATGCTAGAAAGAGGCGACACTGAAACTCCTCCAGCAACTAATTAATAACTAAGGGTTTTTGTGCACATCAAGGTTTTATTAACTATCCTACTTGTATCCACCGCTCTCACTTCTAACCATCATAAAATAGAAGACTTTTCTCCCTATGATGCAGATGATGAGCGAGAAGAAGTGAAAAGAAGTAGAAAAATACACATTGTTCTACCATCACCCCGCAAAACACAAGAAAGGGGTGAAGACGAACTTATACAATTGCATTTTGCTACTAAGCTGCATATCCTGGCCTGTGGTGTTACCACAGGCAAAGTTAAAAAGAGAAAAAGAGACTCAACCTCGTAAAAACCCCTTAAACCTGGTTAAATACGTATAATAATATTAGAATAAAGGCGTATTCTCTTGACAAACCTGCTTCTGAGAGATAAATTATATAATATATATTTCAATATATATCCATGTATTTAGTCTATATGTGGGCCGTTAGCTCAGCTGGTAGAGCAACAGCCTTTTAAGCTGTGGGTCGTTGGTTCGAGTCCAACACGGCTCACCATTTTTTTGACATGTCCCTATCGTCTAGCTTGGTCCAGGACATCGCCCTTTCACGGCGAAAACAGGGGTTCAAATCCCCTTAGGGACGCCATTATATTTAAACAACTAAAAATGGTGTTTTACTTCATGAATAAACATTTCCTCACTGCTTTCTGCATGCTTTTTTTAACATTTCCCTTATTTTCTAAATCAAACAATCACTTGAGTAATCTCATTGCCTCAACCTATCTGCAAGAACGCAACCTCTACATTGCAAAAAATACATTATACGAAAAAGACTCCCCCCTTAAAGAAAAAGTGTTCGGTAGCAACAGCTCTAACGGATGGGCCCACCTCCATGATATTTGGATCGACATAAAAGTGGAAAATGGCTTAGTTATCATCAAAACAAAAGTATCTGGTACTCCCCAAGATTTTAAATATGAGTCAGTATTAGAGCCAGAAGAAGACCTTCTAAAGTTTAATATAATTCGAGATTTCATCAGCAAGCGCGCTCTAGAAAGTAGTGATAACATGCCTGTTTCGCTGGTACTTGATAAGTATACAAAAGTGGTAAGCCATCCCAAACCCGAAAAGTTTTGCTATGGAATGGGTTGGAATGAGCATGTAGAACACAATATGAATAGGTTTAACATGGAATTGGTAACCATCATCCCTATGGACGACTTTACTCCCTTAATTGTTAAATATTTCCTCAATGAAAGCCTACCCGCCCTACAGTCATAACTGTATAACCTTTCCTTTAAAGCAAATTTATATTAATGTGATTAAAAGTATAAATTAAGCTTATTTGTGAAAGTGTTATCGTGAAAAAAATATTTATTTATCTGCTCATAGGAATCATGAGCAATTCATCATTCTCTAATCAAGATTCAGCCTTGCGCGTAGCAGTATTTTGCAGCGCTGACAACAAGGTGGCATCTCATCTTAAAACAATGTCCTACAATCTTGGCAACCTTTTAGCCAAGGCTAAATTTGGCCTTGTTACCGGTGGATCCAAAACGGGACTCATGAAGGAAGTGGTTGATGGGTATCATGAATCTGCTCAAACATTATCGAATCTCCATGGCGTTATACCTCAAGCACTTTTTGACTATAACATCCACCACCCAAGCATTCCATGTAGAAATATTCAATGGGTAGACACTCTTCATGTTCGCCTCAAAGTGTTTCATGAGCTCAGCGATGCAGTCATCGTTTTACCTGGCGGATTTGGAACCTTACATGAATTAATGGACTTCCTTGCCAATAACCAATTCGCTTTAAGTAAGACCCCAGTTATTCTTGTTAATGACAATCACTACTGGGATCCTCTCTTAGAACAGTTTTCTACTATGCAAAAAGCATCCTTGTTGGCAGAACAACACCTTAACTTTATTAAAGTAGTAAACACCCCTCAAGAATGTATGGATATTCTTGATTGCGGTGAAATTGCCTTTGATGAACATGGACTTAAAACTCTATACTGGGAAGAGTAAGGACGCTATGCTCAAAGCCTCTTTAATTAAACCCAGTATAATTCTATGGATTGCATGCATAATCGGATCATTGGCAATCCTTCCCTACCTTCTGACGCTACAAAGCCTATCTTTCTCTAACTTTTCCCTAGGAACATATCTTATTCAAAATATTCTCATTTATGCATTTGCCTGTATAGTCGGTAATTTTTTTGCTAAGAAAGCCAAGCTTTCTATATACGTTAAAAATCAATATTGGGTTCTACCTGCCCTGGGCGGAGGCATCCTCGCAGGAGCCTTACTAGTCTTTTTCCAGTTTATAGTTTTCCCACAATCATCAGTAACTCATCCATCTTGGACCCTTGGACTGCTAGCATCATTGTATGGAGCCATTAATGAAGAGGTCCTGATACGTCTTTTACTAATGTCATCTGTGGTATGGTGTATACAAAAAATAACCCGATCAACTCAAGAATCAACATACTGGATAGCCATCATTGTAACAACATTGCTCTTTGGAGCCGGACATTTGCCTGCTGCTTTCAAAGTATTAGGTGATACTTATGCCGTTATGATTCAAATACTATTACTCAACGGCATTGCCGGTGTTGTTTTTGGGTATTTGTTTTGGCGGTACAACCTCATGGCTGCTATGCTTGCCCACTTTGTTGCCGATATTATCATCCATGTACTCATACCCTTATTTTAGACAAAAAAAAGCTCTCAAAAAATAACCGGTTGGTTACAACTTTGAGAGCTTTTTTTTAAATCGAGAGAAATTATTTCTTTTTGAGCATTGGTAAGCCCGTACGCGCATTTTCGATAACTTTATAGCCATCAGGCAAAGCATCTAACACTTCTTTACGCTCATCGCCTGCAAAGTAAAAAATTCTTTGTTTACGACCACCAGCAAGTTTAACTTCTTTTGAGTGAAGGTAGTACATCTTGCCGCTTTTTTTAGATTTAACACTATATGCCATATGAGATTTCTCCTTTTTTATTATCTCTACATAAGATTCAATACCACAACTTTAGTCATCCATAAAAGAAATACCCCTAAAAGAATTGTAAAAATGTAGCCCACTAAGGGTTTTCCTGGAAATAAATACTCTTCTAATATTTTTTCTATTCCCCATGAAAATAAAACAATTCCAATCGCCACAACAATAGCAAATATAGCCTGATGATGGTGCTCAAATGCAGCTACTTTTTGAAATATATCTTTAAACACGGCTTATATCTCCTTTTCAAAATAATTATTACATTCTATGCAGCATGCATAACAAAAGTCAAAGGTTGGGTATTTACGACTAAATATTTATAGTTTTAGGTTTAACCTTGTATGTTTTTTAAAAAACAAAAAAGGAATCTTTTATGAAAACACGCTTAATCATCTCAATTCTTCTTATGCCATCAATCCTCTTGGGAGCCACCTTCAAAAATACCGGAACGGCTACTTTAGGTCTTGACTCACAATCAAGCCCACTTCAGCATCCAATCTTGCCAAATCAAACAATAAGTATTGAACCAGGAACTTACACTTTTACTGCTGCTCACGATAAGTATTTCGCTACACACTATAATTTTTATATTCCTGAAGGAGACATAACCATCAAGGCTGGATATAACGCTAAAGGAAAACTAACAGGAACCATAACCGGACAAGCACGAGCCGGATTACAAGGAAGTGGTGGTTGTAAGATCTCATGCAACCTAAAAGCTCAAGCTCACATCGAAAAGTAGTATAACACTTTCAATTTCTTGCGTTGGCAGTTTTCTATGGTACTCTGAATCTAATTAAAAATTTTTACTTAAGCTTGAAGGAGTACCCATGACTCGAGGTAATGAAAAAATCCTTGGAATTGTGTTTGTTATAATCGGAGCCGCACTCTTTATCTCATTTGCAGGCCGATTTCTTGTAGAAATCATTGGCGCAATCATATCAATCATGATTATCAACTACGGTCTCAAGCTTCAAGGACTCCCAGCAATCTGGATGCTGATGATGCAATGGATTCATTCTTTTAAGTTTAAATAAACTAAACTTTACGCTTGAAGTTTTTTTCAATTTCAGACTGAGTTACCACCCACATCGTTGGTCGGCCATGAGGACACGTTAGTCGATTATCAGATTTTTCCAAGTCACGAATCAATTGATGGATTTGTTCTTCTTCTAAAATATCTCCAGCCTTGACCGCGGCCTTACACGCCATATGTGAATGAATGTGTTCATTAAGTTGTTTTTTAAACAAAACCTCATCAACCTCATCATGTTCTTCAATCCAGCCGATCACTTGTTGAACAAACTTTTGTAAGTCCACATTCTTAATATTGACGGGAGTACAGGAGACTACCAATTCCGCCTCTCCAAACTCTTCAATACCAATGCCATGCTCACGAAGTAGCCCTAAGTACGGCCCAATCAACTTGAACTCATTCTCGGATAAATGAATAGTTTGTGGAAACATCAGGTTAACAGTAGCAATATCCTCAAACTTTTTTGAAAACAGTTCATATAAGACACGCTCATGCGCCGCATGCTGGTCAATCATAATCAACTGCTCATCCCGCTCAATCATCAAATACGTTTTAAAAAGCTGCCCAACAAAAGTATACTGCAACTTATGAAAGCTCTGTTGAATGATATCTTCGAGTTGCGATTTTTTCTCAATGCTTATTTCATTCAAATTTCTTTGCTGTTGAGGAAAATTAGAAATATCAAACATAGACCCAAGCTTTTTCTTTTCTTGCGGCTCAGGCTTATTTTGCTCGGAATTTATTGATATCTTAGGTTCCTCTAATCCACCTTCGGGATCAAACTCTATTTCGAACTCAATTCCAGGTTCTTCATAAAACTCTTCGAATTTTTCATTAGCAAGATTTAAGGACGGCCCTGTGCTTTCCATTGGAAAGGTGTCTGATGACTTGGTTGCAGGTGCAAACGTAAATCCTTTTTGTGAGTCTTGAACGTTTACCTTTATTTGCGCTTCCAACTTCTCTTTAGCACACCGTGTTATCAACTGCTCCACCGTTCGTGGATGCAAGAATTGAACTTCCTCTTTCCGAGGATGAATGTTGATATCCACCTGTTCCTTGTCGATAGTCATAAACAAGAACGCCGCTGGAAACTTCCCAGACTGTAACACGTTTGCATAGCCACGCAATAACGCCCGAGATAATTTTTGATTTTTAACCCAACGATTATTCACAAACAAATATATTTGATTGCGACTATACCTTGAATATTGATAGTTGGTTATGAAACCATCAAGTTTTAGTTTTATTTTTTTATCCTCACCAGAAACATCTAGCATATAGTTGGCAAACTGGTGGTTCCAAAGCTGTGTTACCCGCTTCTCTAAAAGATCTACTGGTGGACAGTTATGAATCAAGCGGCCTTCATGATGCAAGGTAAAGTGAACTGATGGATAAGTCAGACCAAACGCTTGGAACAATTGTACAATCTGATTCCACTCGGTAGCATTCGTCTTTAAAAATTTTCGTCGGGCTGGAACATTAGAAAAAATATCAACAATAGCAAGATCGGTTCCCTCAGGAGCAGAAGAAATATCTTGAGTAAGATTCTCGCCATAGTCCATTGAAACCTTGATTCCCTGCTTGGCCCCAGCTTCTTTTGTAATCAAAACTACTTTACTCACTGACGCAATACTGGAAAGCGCTTCCCCACGAAAACCATACGTATCAATAGAATGAAGCTGGTTAACCGACTTGAGCTTACTCGTTGCATGCTGCTCAAAACAAGCATGGGCATCTTCTTTTGACATCCCACAACCGTTATCGACAATCCGTATTGATTTTTTGCCAGCATCTTCGATATAGATATCAACTTTAGAAGCTCCAGCATCAAGGGAATTCTCAACAAGCTCTTTAACTATATTTGCAGGACGCTCAACAACTTCACCAGCTGCGATCTTTTTTATTTCATCAGAAGAAAGCCGATGGATTTTTCCCATTGTTCTCCACTTTGCCTTTAAAAACCTAATTATATTATTTCAAGGATAATATAAAAAATTGTTCTAGGCCAAGAAAAGTTTTTATTAAAAAAAAAGAAAGACCTGCATTAAGCAGGCCTTATCTTTATACCAATCTCTGAGAGTTGATTATTTTTTTGGAGCTGGTTTCCCTTTAAGGGTGTGATACGCCTTATCCCACTCACCAATTACTTCTTTAGTAATATCAAGGTGTGATCCAGGTTTTACATGAAGAACGGCTTCACGTTGGTGAACAACGTCAACACCTTTTTTGTCAGCAACCTTTTGCACAGCATCCAAGAAACGCTTCTGAGATTTTTCTACCAATGCTTGAGCATCAGTTTGTAATCCACGTTCTGCTTTTTTACCTGTAAGCTCACGTTCTTGTTGTTTTGCTTGAATTTGATCTTGGAGCTCAGCAACCTTAGTCGTCAATTTAGCTTGTGCCGCACTTTGAGCTTGAGCAACTAATGCCTTTAATTCGTTATCAATCTTAATAACTTGGCCTTCATACTTCTCTCTTAAAGCCATAATCTCTTTTTGTAGGTCTTGAGATTCAGCAGATCCAGCAACATCGGTGGCGCTAACAACAGCAGTTACCGCTGTCTTTTTCTTTAATTTTGCAACTTCACTTTTCAATGATGCAACTTCTTTTTCTAATGAAACAGCAGGAGAAGCATCCTTAGCAAGTGAAACTGTAGCCATGGTTGCGGTTAATAGAGAAAGACACAAAAATTTCTTCATGAAAAAAAACCCTTTTATTAAGAAAAAAATTATTGGAAAATTAATCTGTATATTTCACGTAGATCTTAGCATCTACAAAATTTTCGTCAATACAAAAACGCCTATTTGGTCCTATATCTAACCACCCACTTGCGGATTTCTTCAACCACCACAATCGAAGACGATATTATAGCAAGGATTCCCAACCCCGATGCGCTGATTGGAACAGTTTTAAATACACACTCTAAATACGAATTTATTTTATATAAAACTAAGCTATCCAAGAGAAAAGCTAGAAATTGACAACCAATGCAGTCAGCACAGCACATGTTTCCCAAGTTGATTGCCAAAAAGTAGTAAATATACCCTGCTCAATGCGATTTTTAGAAACACTTTTGAAAGGCACTACCAGTACGTTGGGTCCTAGGGATACTCGAGAATAAACACCAGGCAACAGTTGAGCCTGATAAAGCAAGGGCTTGCGAAAAAACTTATTACTAATTAATTCAACTCTCACAAAACCCTTGGTTGCATTTCTGCCTCGAATAGTACAAAGATTTCTTCCCATTATTTCCAATTCTGTATGGCTGCCTCGATGAGGGTGACCATGGCTATATTATTTTTTTGTTTTGCTATAGATAACGGTGTCTTTCCAGCATGGTCTGAAATATCAGGATTAGCTCCGTGAGTTAACAGTTCAGTAACCATTGGGATATTGCCACGTATAGCAGCGCTGTACAACAGTGTTATTCCATCACTGTTTGGAATATTAGGATTAGCTCCGTGAGTTAACAGTTCAGTAACTGTTTGTGTTTGGCCCATCATAGCGGCTATATACAACGGTGTCATTCCATCATTGTTTGGAATATTAGGGTTAGCACCCTTGTCAAACAGTTCAGTAACTGTTTGTGTATGCGTCGCCCCGCATAGCGGCTGCAAACAACGGTGTCATTCCATCATTGTCTGGAATATTAGGGTTAGCCTTGTGGGCCAACAGTTCAGTAACTGTTTGCGTGTGACCATGTCTTGCTGCTGCAAACAATGGTGTTTTTCCATCACTGTCTTGAACATCGGGATCAGCGCCATGCTTTAACAATTCACTGGCTATTTGCGTGTGCCCCCCCCAAGCGGATTCAAGCAACGGTATCCTTCCATTATTGTTTGAAATATTAGGATCAGCCTTCTTGTTGAGAAGCTCAACGACTGTTTGCGTGTGACCTTCCATAGCGGCTATATACAACGGTGTCATTCCATCATTGTTTGGAATATTAGGGTTAGCACCCTTGTCTAACAGTTCACTGACTAGTTGTATGTTGTCTGCCATAGCGGCTACATACAATGGTGAATCTGATTCAAATTTCAATTCAAGATTAGCGCCTTTGAATTTTAGTAGCTCTACAAGCTTGGTATATCCTTTGTCTTGTGCCATTCGAACTGCTGATTCTCCATTATTATTGAGGCGGTTAACACTGGCTTCAGCTTCTACAAGTAACGTGGCTATGTTTGGATAACCATTGGCTATTGCTGCCATTAATGCGGTACTTCCATCATTGTTGCGCCGATCAAGGTGGGCTTTATGCGCGATCAATGCTTCTACTGCATTGATGTATCCATGTTCTGCAGCCAGTATTAAAGGTGTATTGCCTTGACTATCTCGTTGGTATGGCCAAAATGGCGAACCCTGTGCAATGGCTTTTGTCAGTGCATTGGCAGCTTTGATTGAAATTTCGTTACTATTTAAAG
>JABJKG010000005.1 GCA_018660415.1 bacterium
GCACCTGTGTATCTGTCCAAGCAAGCTTGAAAAACTATGTTTCCATAGCGATCAAATACATGTCAAGTCTAGGTAAGGTTTCTCGCGTAGTGTCGAATTAAACCACATGTTCCACCGCTTGTGCGGACCCCCGTCAATTCCTTTGAGTTTTAGTCTTGCGACCGTACTCCCCAGGCGGATCACTTATCGCGTTAGCTACGACACCGATCCCTCAAATGGGACCAACATCTAGTGATCATCGTTTACGGCGTGGACTACCAGGGTATCTAATCCTGTTTGCTACCCACGCTTTCGTGCCTCAGCGTCAGAAGAGGACCAAGAAGCTGCCTTCGCCATTGGTGTTCCTCTCGAGATCTACGCATTTTACCGCTACTCCGAGAATTCCACTTCTCTCTTCCTCCCTCAAGCTCTCCAGTATCCATTGCTGACCTCCGGTTAGGCCGGAGAATTAAACAACGGACTTAAAAAGCCGCCTACGCACCCTTTACGCCCAATAATTCCGAATAACGTTTGCACCTCTCGTATTACCGCGGCTGCTGGCACGAGATTAGCCGGTGCTTTCTAAAGTGGTACCGTCATCCCTCTCTTGTATTAAAAGAGAGTCTTTCTTCCCACTCCACAGAAGTTTACGAGCCGAAACCCTTCATCCTTCACGCGGCGTCGCTGCGTCAGGCTTTCGCCCATTGCGCAAAATTCCTCACTGCTGCCTCCCGTAGGAGTCTGGACCGTGTCTAAGTTCCAGTGTGGCCGATCACCCTCTCAGGCCGGCTAACCATAATCGTCTTGGTAGGCCATTACCCCACCAACAAACTAATAGTACGCAAGCTCATCCTTTAGCGACAGCAAAGAGGCCATCTTTCTCCCCGAAGGGACTTATGCAGTATTAACCTCGATTTCTCGAGGGTATTCTTCACTAAAGGGTAGATTCTTACGCGTTACTCACCCGTCCGCCGCTGTACTCGTTCCCGAGGGAACTTTCTCGCTCGACTTGCATGTGTTAAGCGCGCCGCCAACGTTCATTCTGAGCCAGGATCAAACTCTTCGTCACAAAAATTATAAAACTAAAGAAATTAAATTGGTATACGGAAATTTTTTAAATTTTTCCATATACTGGCTTTAAAACAAACCAAAAATTGGCTTTGTTAAAAAATCATTCGAACTTTTATTTAACAACAAATAAAAGTTATATACTTACGAATTTCAAAGAACTTATCAAAAATTTTTTCTTACTACTCTCTTCACTCAAACGACCTTTCCGTTCCGCCGTCTCTTCCTGAGCAACTATAAATAATTATACCTGTTAATTAGACTGTGTCAAACTTTTTTTAAAACTTTTTTTAACTTATAAAAAAAACTCAAAAAGTTAATTTTTATCACCCAAGCGATGTTCTTATTTTTTTAGCAAAAACAAGAACTTATGCCCCACAAAACTACACGCACATTGCGTGTGTCATAGGTTACTGAGTTTTAAACTTTTCTGCTCGAAAGCGAGCTAACAAGTCGCGTCATTTATATACATATATATATGTAACAAAAGACGGGTTAATGAAAGGCACCTGTGATGCCAAGAAAAACTGTCTTAATCAAACCGGATATTTCAATATGTCACTTCACATATAACTAGTATGACAGATTGTTTCACAACGTCAACTCTTTTTTAAAACTAATTTGAATCTCGCTTGCTAGAGCGACTATTCACTATAAATCTCTTTTTTTAAAAATGGTTTTTAAGGCCTTTTTGGCCTTCTCAAAGTCATCGTTTATGACGTTGAAACCAAAGAATGGATGGGTCTTTTCACTCTTAAGCTCTTCAATAGCTAGTCCTAGACGTCGCTTTATTGAATCTGCACTATCAGAACCACGTCCTACAAGGCGTTTTTCAAGTTCTTCTATAGAAGGAGGTTTTATCCATATAAGGATAGCATCTGGATATACATCCTTAACAGCACGGGCACCAGCCCTATCTAATATCATTATAAGGGAAGTTCCAGCATTGAGCTGAGTAAGGACTGAAGCTGGAGAACCATAATAGTGTCCATAAGTACCCGACCACTCCAAAAAGAAGCCTTGCTCTATTTTGGCCTCAAAATCAGCCTTATCGACAAAAAAGTAGCTTTGCCCCTCAATTTCGCCCTTTCTGGGCTTTTTGGTGGTATACGTTACCACACGCTCCAAACGCTCATCTGGGGCCTTTTCTGCCAGTATAGCGTTTACAAGAGTGGTTTTACCCCCTCCAGAAGGGGCAGATATGACAAATAATGTACCTTTATTGTTTTCCATAGTATTGAGTATAGAGTGATAGGCTTTAAATAGCCACTCACGCAGCCTGTCGTTTTCGCTTGATCCTGTAGTATCTAAACCAGGTTATTATACAAAACAGCAATGCTGCAGGAATTGCACATCTAACCACAAACAAGCCGGCTAATTCTGTAAAGAAAGTATTTCCCTTAATTGCAAAATAAGAATCCAAAGAAATTCCAGCTATATAAAAGATCAAGGTAATTACGAAAAAAACTATTAAAGAACCACCAACAATAGTAAATGTATTAATTTTTGATTTAGTGTTGGCAATAAGAACCGATATAACCATAGGAGGTAACCATGCTGCTAGTAGGTTTAAGTGAAAAAACTTAACTAAGTACAATGGCAGCCCAGAAGCTATTAATTTTGAAATTAAAGAATCCACTATATATCCTTGGTATAAATCAACTGAACAAGTTCTTTATCTTACACCGAAAGTATACGCCATATCCCCATTTGGTGTCAAAAGAACTCTTATTCAAACTCGATAACAATTAAAACCCTATTTCCCACGCCCCTATATATTGATATACTATTAAAAACATGTAGGAAAAGAGAATTTATGTTAATTGATGATTTACGACAACAACTCAAAGATGTTGAGCCCGACATTCAAACAATCAAGGTTTTTTGGAAGAACGCCAAAATAGAAACCGAGTTTGAACAACTTACTCAAACTGAAAACCAAGAAGACTTTTGGAAGCATCCAGGCCAAATAGCAATATCAAAGCGCTTAACAGCCATTAAGACTCAACGCGAAGCGTACAACTCAATTGTGTCTAGTTATGAGGAAGCACTAGAACTCCTAGACCTCTTTGAAGAGGACGAAGCTGAGCTCAAAAAAATCACCCCGGAACTTGCACACCTTTGTCGTAACGTTAAAAAGTTTAAGATAGAACTCCTCCTCAAAAATCCTGAAGATAAAAACGCATGTTTTTTAAGTATTAATGCTGGAGCTGGTGGTACCGAGTCTCAAGACTGGGCCAGCATGCTCTTACGAATGTACACACGCTTTTGTGAACGCGAGCGTTTAAAAACAGATCTTATAGATTTTCAAGCAGGAGAAGAAGCCGGTATTAAATCGGCAACACTATATGTTACCGGAAAAAATGCTTACGGATTATTAAAAGCTGAAAACGGTGTACATCGATTAGTTCGTATCTCTCCATTCGATTCTAACAAACGCCGACATACTTCTTTTTCTAGTGTAACCATCACACCCGAACTTCCCGAAGTTGAACTCGCACCAATCGAGCCAAAAGATTTGCGCATCGATACCTATCGCGCTAGTGGTGCCGGTGGACAACATATTAATAAAACTGATTCTGCTGTACGCATGACTCACATCCCAACTAACATTGTAGTTCAATGTCAAAACCAACGTTCTCAAATTCAAAACCGTGAAACAGCAATGAAAATGTTGAGAGCAAAACTTGCACAAAAACAACGCGAAGAAGAAGAAGCTAAAAAAAGTAATGTGGAAAAAAAGAAAATAGAATGGGGATCACAAATACGCTCTTATGTCTTACACCCATATAAGATGGTTAAAGACCATAGAACCAGTTTTGAATCTTCACAACCGGACTTAGTACTTGATGGCGACTTAATAGAATTTATTGAACGATTTTTAGTTATCTAAATTATTTAGTATCTAAATTAATTGTAGCGCACCAATCACCATCCACATTGAACTGGAAGCAAACACACCCGACCAAAACGGATACCATTCTTCCTTGTTAGTACTCATGATAGAAAGTCCACCACCAATGATAAGTCCAAGGGAAATATTAACCGGCATTAATAATGCTCCAAGCACTAATGCTGTATTGATATTTAACAACCTCAACATTGAGCCATAAAAAAAACCAATCCCTAACACCAATACATCAAACTCTTTTACATTAATTAAAAGTGCACGCGCTTGTGCACGCTGTGCAAATAACGCAGCCGACCCTAGTTCAAACCTACTGATCAATAACCAAAAAAGAATTCCGACAGAAACACTTCCTATAACTAACCCTAATAATTGAAACTGTCTCATAAGGGGTCGCGACACTTTTGCTAGTCGTCCTAGTTTCCGCCCAAACATTATATCAGTTGCAACACCAGCAGTTATTTCAACAAATGTAGCCATAAGTACCGCTTGCACAAAACCAACATTAAACAGCACGAGCGCCGGTGCCATGACAAAGGTGGCAAAACGACCTAACAATGCAAGACCAGTTCGTCCAGCAATAAGCATCACTTGATAAGTACAAATAAACGTTCCAATCATAAGGTATCCATACATCCAATAGGAAAACTGAAAACTTCGCAAAAACAGAAACACAATTAACAAAATTCCAAGTAAGTTTTTTAAACAATATTTCTCAATCACTGAAGAATCTACTGATGTATTACCACGTACCCAAACAGTCTTATAGGTATCAATTATAATCCTTATAATGATAGGCGGTGTTTTAATTAAAGAACGCAAAGCACTCGTACAAATAATCCCCGCGCAAAATGCCATTACATATGATGTAGTAGAAAGATAACTAAACCCCATAAACTGAATAGGATCCATCAAAAAAATCTTAGAAACTAATCCAATAAAAAGAGGAAGTACAATCACACGTCCTGTAACATACCCAATCGCCCAAAAGCTGGGAAAAAGATCCACACTTAATGCAGGAACTTGTATGTATGCAAGTCCCTGCAACATATGAAAGGAACACGTATCAAACAAATGAATAGAGCGACCAATAATACCATGATACCCCAGCATGCCATCCTGCAAAACACAAAAAAATAACGTCGCAATAAATCCAAAGACCATTTCTTGAGCTTTTTTAAGCTGATTATGAGCACATATCATCCGATAGAGCAGCTGAGATATAGGAAAATCAAGATGTTTTTGAACCAATAGGCGCTCCTCATAAATATCAGCAATCCAAAACCCATAAAGACCTGCTGAAAAGGATATCCCCGCTACCAACAAAATAAAATAGTTAGGATCAGCCAACCAGGACAGAAACAGTGTTTTATTGAGAAAATATAAAGTTGGAAGCGAAAAGCCTAATGCTGTGGCCAAAATACCCCCAATAGATGCACAGGACACAATAAGCGCAATAATTTGTGTTATACTTTCTCCTACAGTCATAAGCCGCAACAATAATCCGACGGCTAACACCAGGGTAGAGGCTATCCATGGGCCTATAGGCGTAGCCATCCCTATATAGCTCATAACAGCCGTAGCGAGCAATGAAAAAACAACGGACAATGAAACGACAATAGTTCCTATCACGGCTTCTATTCTACTCCTTTTTCACCCTTTTTTAACAACACATTCACCCTATTATAACAAAAAAAATATTTGGGTATAATCCATAAATGATGTTCATGCAGTTGTTGACATATTCTATAGTTCTGCAATAATAAACCTATGGAGTTTAGTGGTTTTTTGTACGACAATTACACAGAGAATAGGGAACGTGTATGTATAGTATGTATTATGATGAAGAAGTAACAGCCTTAGAAGCAGCAACCTATCAATCTATTTCAATCGCCAATCAAAGCGGAAAAGAAACTGTTTCTATTATTGTAATCAATGGAGACTCTCCAGCATTGCAAAATAAAATTGCATTAGAACTGCAAAATCTTCTTCCCAAAAATTTTATGCATATTAATATCTATCAAAAACTTATGCAATATAATACAGATGCACAACTGAACACAAATGATCTTTCTGAAACACTAGAAACAATTCATCAAGAAATTGTTAGCTTAGCAGAAAATGGCAATAACCTTATTATCAGCCACAATTCCATCTTTGCATCCGAACAATCGAACTTATACAACTCACTCAAAGGTTTTGCGCCATACTGGGTTGATCTTGAAGACAAGAAAAAAGCACATACTTATCTCAATTTACACCTCAATATCAACAGCTTAAGCGTTACACAAGCAACCTTCATGATCTATAACTCCTTAGTTACACACCTACAAAAAACTGCTTAAGCTAACTTCTATTAGGCCTTTTGACAACTAGAACCACTCCCTGGTATAATTACAATTAAGAAATAAACAAATTACTGTCTAGTTTTCAGGAGGCCTTTTGTTATGAAGAAAATTATCCTATTATCACTCATTTTATTCTCGAGCAATATACTGCTCTGTGACTCTGGTTGGAGTTCTGATGAAGAAGAACCACAACCTCTATCAACACAATTTAGACTCAAAGCTTTAAAGCTATTCGGTCAAGCAAGAGAAGCTACTGCTCAAGAATCAAAATATCTTTTCCTGATTACAGCTCAAGTAGCTATACAAAGTGGGCTAGACCACACTACAGTCCACCAACAATCTGCTAAGACAGCTCTTGCAGGGGTACAACACCGTATAGAGATAGCTATCAGGCGCCTAAGGCTTTCAAAAGCCAATAAAAGAACTATTCATGAGGATTTTTTAAGAGCAGCCAGAACAGCAGAAGTCGATACTTTGGCAGACCAACTTGCACGACAGGAACTGTAATGAAAAAAATCATTATATTGTTACTACTATTATTTTCTGGCAATACATTACTCGGCAGCCCTGAAGCCAGCTCACATGATGATCAACCTGTTGCCAATTCAACAACATACAGGCGGCAAGCTCTAAAATTCTTCAACGCAGCACCAAGAACTCCGTTGCCTCAACACAAATATATACTATTACTTTCTGCTAGAGTACAAGTGCAAAAAGGACTTAACTGTCTTTCTCCAGACGAAGACAGAGCTCAGTTTATTTTTAATGGAATACTCAAACGCATCAGTTTAGCAGAGCAAGAAGTTCAACTTTCAGTAGTTACCAAAAGAACAATAAGTGAGGAATACATACGCATGTTGAGACATCAAACAATGCAGGATGCACTCAAAGAACAAGAAGTAGATGGGTTAGCCGAACAATTAAGGTTACTATAATGAAAAAATTTACTCTATTACCATTCCTTTTATTTTCCTTTAGTTTTTTGTTTGGCATTAGACCTACTCAGCATCGTCAGATAACATTCGCCGAGCTATGTAATATGCGAGCACGAGCCAGTCTAGATCTTGCACGTGTATCACTGATTCCTGGTGAACAACTAGAGCATCTTCAACAAGGGAGACAAAGCATCCGAAATGGTAGATGCTCAACCCACAATGCACGAATTAGACGCCAACTAAGCACTACTCTCTACCTTATCAAAAAAGAAGAACGACTAGTGTTAATACCTCGATTAAGAAATCGGGTTACACGAGACCTCTTTGGTGCTACTGAAGAAGATGCAAATCGCTAACACACAAAAACAATATCTTCCTAATGCTGAAGAAAATGGTTTAAGTAAAAAACACTGGTATATAAATCAAGCCTTGGGACTTTAAAACAGCTAGAACAATTCGGGAAGTTCTTTACCTGCAAGAAAATGAAGGTGCACATGATTAACTCGTTGACCAACTTCATGGCCATTATTGATCAAGATTCGAAACGGAATTCCGTCATTGAGCTCAGATAGTTTTTGAGCCGTAAGTAATAACTCTCCAGCCAGATTACTATCTATATCCTCAAATGATCGTAAGTCTTGAAGATGTTTCTTTGGGATGATGAGATAATGAATAGGAGCTTTGGGTGCAATATCCTTTAAGACCAGAACATTATCTGTGTCCATTACCGACTTGCTTGAAATATCTCCAGATACTACCTTACAAAAGATACACTCTTCCATTACTACTCCCATAGTTAAAAAATTTTGGTGCCAAGGATCGGACTCGAACCGATACAGTGTTTCCACCGCGGGATTTTGAATCCCGTGCGTCTACCAATTTCGCCACCCTGGCATCTCTTCTAAAAAATAGCCCAAAATGCTCTTTTAGTCAATCAAATGTTACCCAATAGCTCCCGTTTCTTTACACTTTCTTTACAAGTAAGACTTCTTTCTTTATTATTAAAAACAAGGCATACAAAGCCTTTATAGAGGGGTTTCTATCTTAATTTATATTATAATTTAGGTTACTGTGAAAAAAAAAACTGTTATATTCATGCTGTCATGCATATATATATTTGCATTAAATGGTGGTCGAACCGAGCTCATGGAGTTTGATCAAGAATATGCAGCTTATAAGTATCAACAAATGAGTCGTCGTGCCCAACCATTATCTATGCTTATGTGGGCTGTAACCAAGGCACATATAGTTGGTACAGAATATGCATTAACACAAGATCCTAAGCTGACAAACAAAGAAACAGTACGATCTGAGTGGAAAGTACCTATTCAACCTCATACTCCTCGCGAATTTGCAAAAAAGATACGTGGTACACTTCAAAAAGAAA
>JABJKG010000006.1 GCA_018660415.1 bacterium
ATGGAAGGGCCATCGCTCAACGGATAAAAGGTACGCCGGGGATAACAGGCTGATCTCCTCTGAGAGTCCATATCGACGAGGAGGTTTGGCACCTCGATGTCGGCTCATCGCATCCTGGGGGTGAAGAAGCTCCCAAGGGTTTGGCTGTTCGCCAATTAAAGCGGTACGCGAGCTGGGTTCAGAACGTCGTAAGACAGTTCGGTCCTTATCCATCGTGGGCGTAGGGTATTTGAGAGAACTTGTTCCTAGTACGAGAGGACCGGAATGAGTAAGCCTCTGGTGTTCCAGTTGTTTACCAAAAGCAACGCTGGGTAGCTATGCTTATAAGAGATAACCGCTGAAAGCATCTAAGCGGGAAACTCATCTCGAGATTAGATACCCCGTAATAATTAAGTTTGTTTGAGAACTTCGGTTCAATTACAGATAAGGTTATTACATAGTAAGACTCCTTGAAGACGACAAGGTTGATAGGCTGGATGTGTAAGTGCAGTAATGCATTAAGCTAACCAGTACTAATAAGTCGAGAGTTTTAATCACTCTAATAGATATTAATTACCGTGGTAATTCAGTTTTCGCTTAAGAAGCTAAAGATATAAACATTCAAGTCACAAGAAAACTTATAAGTCGTTCTTATAGGACGCATGAAATTTTCTGGTGGATATAGTTGTAGGGCAACACCCGTTCCCATTCCGAATACGGAAGTAAAGTCTACAACGTCGATGATACTTGGCTGGAGACGGCCCGGGAAAGCAGATACTGCCAGGATTAATTAAAGGACTCGAGAGAAATCTCGGGTCCTTTTTTTGTGCCCAATAACACCATTCAGTAGAGTATATGCCGAAAATACAGGTTTGGAGTAGTCAATACGCCCATTCAGTGGGCCCTTTTGATGTTTTATGATGTGTTTGGTATACTATATATATACTTAAAATAGCTCTATTTTAGGTATTAACTTTAAATGGAGGATAGTATTATGAAGATTAATAAGAAAATACTGCTTTTATCAGCCTTATTGTTATTTGGTTATAATACATCAGTTAAGGCTGAGTTCGGACTTACTGCTAAAGAAAGTTTTCAGTGTGGTATAATGACTCAAAGTTTAGGTCCGATTACGTGGGGTCCTGGTTTGATGGCCAATACGATGTTGCTCGCGGCTCCTGGTACAACGACAAAAGAAGGAATCAAGCATAGTGCATTAGTTGCTGCTGGTATGGTTACAACTGCTGCTGCTCAGGTTTTTGTTATAGGAACAGCTATTTACGGATTCTTTTCTATATTTGAGTTAAAAGCTTAGGCAATATCGATGCTGCTTGGCTGGAGACGGCCTGGAAAGCAGATACTGCTAGGATAAATTAAAGGACTCGAGAGAAATTTCGGGTCCTTTTTTAGGTTTAAAATAGTTATAGGAAGGCCTTTGACGACCCACCCCAAACGTGTTATTCTATTAGTAATTTAACAGCTCGTTTGATTTATTTAAAATATGGAGAAATTACATGAAAAAGTTATTATTGTTAGGGTTATTAGGTTCATTTGTTTTAGGTCTTAGTGTTGGTCAGGTTGAACCAAGTCTTAGTCAAAGTCGGAATTGGAAAAACATTACGGTAGCCTGTGTTGGGGCAGGTTTAGCGAGTAATCCAATTTCCGGTTCATTGTTTATTAAGGAATCAAGTAGCGCAAGAATATTATCGAATCAATCTGGTAAGGAAGCGTTTGAAGCTTCTCGTGCCTATTCTGCTGGATTGGTACCTGGTGCATTAGTAGTTGGGCCTGTGCTATATAATACAATACTTAAGAGTTTAGGACAACATTGGTATGATGTATCGGATTCTGCATTTCAAAAGGGTTCATATACAGCTGGGGCAAAGCGTATAATGCGAGGAAGTAAGTTGGCTACAGCTCTCTTATTTACACCGAATATTATAGCATTGGCTGAAAGAGCGCGTATTGAATATAGAATTTCAAAATCTAAATAGCTCCTTATTTAGATAGATAAGTTATTAAGAACTCGAGAGAAATCTCGAGTTCTTTTTTTGTTTAAATTTATTCAAATATTTTCAGATTGTTTTTTTATGTTATAATCAATAGCAAATAACAATTGATTTATACAAGAAAGAATCTATGAAAAAAAGTCTTTTAGGCATTATTATTGTACACGCCCTAACTGTCTCTACAGTTTTTCCTGCGTCTTTGGCACGATTTGCTAGGGTGGGATCTCGGGTAGTACCAGCTGATCTTATGAAAGCAATGGCACAGCGGGGAATGGCAGCTGATGCGAATCAATTAAAACCTGTTTCTGATACCCAGGAGCTTGATTCTAAAAAAGAAAAAAAATATAAATGTGAGTATTGCTTGACTACATTTTGTTGTCCAGCCTTTCAGAATGCAAAAAGAGTTGGGCTACAACAACCAGCAGGTCCAATTCAACGAGCAGAAGTAATTCAGGCTTTAAAAAGTGGCTCTGCAGCGCTTGCTCTCGGTTTATTAGGTGGTGACCTTTATTATTCTCATAATCTGATGGCCATGTCGACTACTGCTTTGTTAGGGGCATCAGTTTTTGCCGCGCGTGCGGGTTCTGTTTTGAAGAATGCCAATGCAGGATGGTGGGCTGCCGATACGCATCGCCGTATAATTAAATATCGACGAGACTGTTGGATTGATCTTATTGTTGATGCTTCTAATTTGGTTGCATTGAAACTCAAAGAAAGAAAGAACCCTATGTCCACAACCAAGATTGGGCAAGGTGAAGCGTGTTGTAGACACCAAGAACGAAGTGTTGCACCAATGAAGCAAGAATTAAAAGAGCAGCAATAGTTTTTATAGTTCAATCAATATATAATTTAATAGTAAATAAAAAATTAAAAGACTCGGAATAAAACCCGGGTCTTTTTTGTTTTATGCTTAACTTGGATTGTTTAAAGTAATAGGTTGCTTGATTTTTTATTGTAAAAGGTTAGTATTTAGTGGTGGTTTTGGCTATTTTGTTTATAGCTGTTAATAATGAACAAGAGGTAATATGAAAAAGCAACTTTTAAATCTTTTATTGTTATTGTGTAGTTTTGTCGTAGTTGCAGATAATAAAACCAGTAGTCTTGTAGTAGATGTTCCGGAAGAAAGTTCCCACGAGAGTACTCCCGTGGAGATTAATAAGTATTTTAAAGAAGCTGCAGTTATTATTCATAATGAAAAAAATCCAATCTCTTTATTTTCTGAAACATTTTTGGATAAGAGTTCTGATTTAAAACAAGTATTGGCGCCTATGATAGTAAAACGTTTTACTACTATATTGAATATGTATGGATGTACTAACTTTAATTTTTCACAAGTTAATAGTGAAAATGCTCCTGAATTGTATTCTTTTATAGAACAAATGTGTAAAAAATTAAGCATTGAGGTACCAAGAATATATCTTACTCATGATTATAATTTTTATAATTGTTGTGCTGGTGGTGATACGATTATTTTAGGACCTACGTATTTACATCAGATATCTCTAAACGGCATTGAGTTTACTATTGCTCATGAGTTGGGGCATTTAAAGCAAAATGTGGATTTAAAACTTTTAGGATCTTCTTTGGCTTTATCTATACCTTACTTAGGGTTTTTAGGATATTGTTTGAAAACAGATGGTTTTTTAAAGACAATTAACCCTGTTGGTGCTTTTAAGAAGAAACTTTTGATGGTTGCTTACGTAATAGGATCACGCGTGGTTGGTTATGCACAATCGCGATCATTAGAGTATGATGCAGATAAAAAAGCATTAATGGCTATGGGGCTTGATAAGTCTAAGTCCGATGCATTTATTGAAGGCTTGAGAAAGATAGAGTCAGCTTCTGTAGCTCCATCAGCGTCAGCTTCATTGTTTAAGCGGGTGTTACAGTATGTTCGTTCATTAGCATGTTTTAAAACACATCCATCACTCAACGACCGGGCGGCTTATCTTAATGGTCTTATTGAAAAAACTAAGGAGCAACATGAATGTTTATGAACAAAAACTTAAACAATATTTAACTGATAATAATATTGAGTTTGAGCACTTAAGTTTTAAACAATCCTGTCATTCTGTGGCAGATGCGGCTAATGCTGCTGATGCCAGTACGGATGATTTTGTTAAGAATATTTGCATGGTTGATAAAGATTGTAACTTCATTGTAGCTATTGTTCATGGAAATGATCGTGCAAGCACTTCTCGTGTTGCTAAGGTTTTAGGTATTGAAAGACCTAATACTGCAACACCAGAACAAATTCTAGAGCGCACAGGTTTCCCGTGTGGCGGAACTCCGTCGTTTGGGTTTGATGCAATCTTTCTAATCGATGAGAAGCTTCAGGATAGAGATGTTGTCTATACCGGTGGTGGCTCAGAGAACTCTCTAACCAAGATTACTATTCCAGAGCTTTGTAAAGCAAATCTTGGGAAGTTTGTTCGTGTTCGAAAATAATTAACTATTGTTGATTATTCCAAATAAAAGACTATTCTTTAAGAAAAAGACTTGGATTGTAATATCAAGTTTTTGAAATACATTAATTAAAAACAATAAGGAAATAGCTTGATACGGAACGCGTTAATAATTGCAATGAGCTCATTAGTATTAGTTGGAACTACTGTAGGAATAGGAAAGCCACATTTTGCTAAGGGAGAGCGTTGTAGGTTAGTTAGTGGACCTTTATTTCAACAGGGTGAAGATCAAGAGGTTTGTATTGAGGACACTGGAAAAGCAGCATTTGGCTTGAGCAAAATTGAAGAGGCTATCAGTGATGGGTTTCCTACAAATGAGGCTTTATTAACATATACACTTTTTTGTTGCAGTAGAAATGTTGAGAAACAACTTAGTATACAAACTGAATATAGAGGACCATTTTATTATGGGAAGATTGGATCCCAGTATCATTGCTTTCATCCTTCATGGTTAGATAAGAAATAAACATTTTAAAAGAAAGTTATCTATGAAAAAGAAGATTTTGCTTGGACTATCATTAGTGTCTGTTGGTATTCTCATGGGGGTAGACAAAAAGGGTAAGGATGTTTCTAGCGGTTTGACAATTGAGACTGGATCTACGGGGGTTGTGTATCGAGGGCCTTATAGTCCTACAGCAGCATCTAGAAAAGTATTTATTCTTTCTAAATCTCGGGAAACTTTGAATGAGTTAGTGACTCGTTTAGATGGAGCCGGTAGAACAAAAAGCACGTTAGTTTCAGAATACACACATAAATGTGCACGGGTTCTGGGTGGGGGTATGTATGTGTACAATCCTGGAGGAGATACACATTTTTATGTAGGAAGATTTGCAGAAGGTGATTCCTTTGCAGGTAGCAAAGTTCTTATTCACCCCGATTGGATCAAAGCAGAAGAGGTTTCTCCTGTTCTAGGAGAATGATATTTTAACTTAGGGGTTAGAATATAAAAACGAGTTTATGAGTGAAGCTTTAAAGGACCCAAGGTAACCTTGGGTCCTTTTTTATGTCTCAGGAATATTTAGAATAGAACTCGTTCATCAATAAGAGTTTCGGATCAAACGTTTTTTTCAATGCAAAGAAACGATCTATCATTGGATAGGCATGCTTGAGTTGGTCCTTAGTAAAGTAAAGTTGATACGGTAAGAAGAATGTTCCATTCAGTTTTAATGTGTCATTGATCAGTCCTTGAGTGAAGTCTGTTATTCGTTTTACATCATTATCATTACGTTCTTGATTAAAGTACAGGACCACTGCTACGCGTGAGGTCGGTGCATAATTTAAGAATATTTTTTCTTTGTGAACGATGCGAATAGAAACGTTGAGCATATTGACCTTGTATTGAAGCATTTGTTTTTTTAGTGCAGTCAGGAAGTTGTCTAAGTTTTCTACTGATACAAAATATTCTTGTAAGATATCCACACTATCCAAGAGCGCATGCTGTAAGTATGGAACCGAATCATGCATCAACTCATTACGGGAAATCAGGCATTTATGCTTGAGTATTGGATGCTTACATTGTTGCATGAATTTATCAACATGTTTTTCTAAGAACCATTTAAGATAACGACCATACTCACGTTTTTTGGAGACATTTAATATTAATCGTTTAAAGCGGGTATGTTGTGCTTGTCCTAACCGGGCAGGCTTGGCTGTAAATGAAGGTCTTTCATACATATATAAAACTGCATCATTGAGCAGCGTCAACGGTGATGTCGACAAGTGTGCATAAAAGATCCCGATATTAGGATCATTAAGTATGTTATTTAAATCTTTGGAGAGCTGGTTTGTTTTCATGATCTTAATGCTTGGCATATAAGCAACGTTGTCAGTTAATTCAATTGCAGCATCGAGGATGATACCAAACAATCCATAGCCACCAAGCACGAGGCTAAAAAGCTTGGGTTCTTGTGTTGGAGAGATTGTTTTTATGGTGCCATCTGCCATCATCATGCGAAATGACTTGATTGTTTGAGAAACAGAGCCGGCCTTGTGGTCCATTCCGTGGGCGTTGACAGACATAGAGCCACCGACACTAAAGATATTACTTGATTGCATTGCTTTGATAGAAAGTTCAAACTCATCAATATGATCTTGTATGATTTCCCAAGTCGTTCCAGCTTGTACATGCACAGTCTTTTCTTTTTTATCTAAGGAAAGAATTTTATTGTACGTGGTCATGTCCAGGATGATGCTATTGGGGAAGAATGCTTGACCGCCCATGCTATGGCGAACAGCTGCCACCGATACATGCATATCATGTGCTTGAGCAAAATCGACAACCTCTTTGATGTGACTTTCTTGTGTGGGTTGTACGATAGCAAATACAGAAGTTTTATTGAGACAACTAGCATCGTCAATGGTGTTATCATCAGGCTTTCCAAGCCGTTGAGTCAGTTGTGCAGTAATATTATCAGTAATAGCATGTGTAATTCCGACGGGGCAGGTGTCTGCCGGAGCAGGACTTTTTACTAAATTGACTAATTTATCGATCCATTTTGGCCATGCTGTTATTTCTTGTGATGCAATTAGTAAGCTGGCGCCAAGAATGACACCAGTTAATTTTTTTGCTTTCATTACTACCTTTTTTAAATTTCACAGCTTCCTGCAACACATGCAAATTCACGCTTGATATCCGTATCGTTCTCTCGTTCATACGTAACAATTTTTGAGAAGTCGATAAACTCAAAGCGTTTGGTCAGCTCATAGTAATGCTCGCGAGTTATTTCTTCATAGGGTGCGAGCTTATAGATATGATCAGTTCTTGGTAAGAATGAAAGACCGCCGACAATATCCCAGTTATCAAATATCCAGTCCGTGGTTTTAATCCATTCACTTTCACCAATAGATATAGTTACTGAAGGATTATGATCAGTAAATGATTTTTTAACAATTTTCCAATGTTCTAACTGTTCAATAGCGGTGATATCATCCTTGAAGGTCGCTCCTCGTGGTGCTTTAACTGGGAATTCGAGTACGAACGTGGTTGCACTATCAGGAGTTTGTCCAACTTCAGGGTGATAAGGAACTCCTTGATCTCGAAGCATTTGAAATAATGAATCAGTAGCGGAGATTCTAACTCTACGGATGTAATACTTAGAGTGTCGAGGATGCATACCAGAAGAGCAATCAACCAATTGTGAGAGAGTACCAGAAGGTTTAACACAGGTGATACATGCTGACATGGGAACACCAAACTTTTTGGAATATTCTTTGTTAATACGTGTTGCTTCCTTTCTTAGGGTGTCGAGTACTTCAGGTTGTCGTGCAAGGCCACAGTCCCATTGTCCAGTAATAGACACGCCTAACAATCTTTCTTCGTCACAGTTTTCTTTCCATTCTTTTGATAAGTAGGGGAAGTTTGTGAGTGTAGATTGATAGGTTCCAATAATACTCGCGATTCTAATTTTCCGCAATAAGCTTTTTTCAGTGTCTTCTGCGCGTGCAACGACTTCTGAAAGGTTGCAAAACTGTTTGGATCGTAAGATAATTTCCCCACATGGGTTAGTGCCCCACGCAATTGGATTACCATCAATTTCGCGAACTCTTCTTTTAGGTAAGGTTTTGTTGGTCGCCCCACGGTTAAAGATTCCACGTTCGCCAGATCCACTTTTCATGAGTGCGATCCATTCTTCAAGGAAGTTGGTTGGAGATGGTTTTTCATCATAAATTGCTGAGTTATTAGCAAGACACCGTTGTGGTTCATTAACATAAAACTGTCCCTTTTTAGAATCACGCATCTCTATATCATTAAGATTAGAGAGTGATATTAGTGCACTGCGACGGACACCACCAGCAACAACACATTCCCCAATCTTACAAATAATGTCATGAACTTTGAGGCTGGAAAGTTTGTCTTCTTGGGTTGCTAGGATAGTTTTTCTAGCAAATTGTAACAGCTGCCTAAGAGGCTCTGGTCCAGAACTTTTTCCACCAGTGGTCTTAAGGCGTGCTCCAGCAGGGCGGAGTAATGAATAGTCAAAATCAATATCGCCACCGTTGTACCAGGTGGTAAGGCCGAGGGTTAACGCATCAGCCCAGCCTTCTTTACTGTCAGCTACAGAATGTACTAATATTTTTTCACCGGTTTGTTTTTTTATAGTAGGAAGTTTTTCAATACTTTCCCGCTCGACTGAAAAGCCAACACCGGCACCACACATCAGAATGTATAAAATCTCTGAAAAATCATTTACTTGGTTGGGGGCAATAAAAGAACAGTTATAGGCACAAACATTAGTACGCCGTGCTGCACCACCGGCAAACTGTAGTAAGCGCATGGACGGCATTGCCTCATGACTTAAAATAGCTTGGTATACTTCTTTATATTCTTCTTCTGAAAGTTTTTCGCCAAGATTTTCACGCATGAAGCTGACATAGCGGTCGACCGTTTCTACCCATGTTTCTCTACGACTTTCCTCATCAATCCAACGTGCATAGGTACGATAGTAAATGAATTCAGCTAAAGAGTTCCTGAAGAATTTTTTACTTTTCTTAACGAGTTGTTTTACATGCTTAGGAACCGATCCGACGGTTCGCCTAATAGCAGAGCGGCGTTCTCTATACAGAATATATTCTTTGGCCGTTTTGACATAGCTGCCTAGGATGAGTTCTGCTTCAACAAGATCCTGTACTGCTTCTACATCAGGGATATACTCTGCTGTAGACTGTGTTTTTTCTCGGTCCTGCTTGAGCAAGTTTAAATCATCAAAGACTTTCGCTGCAATGATGTCAGCCTCTTGTTCATTACCTTCTCCGGTCTTTTCAAAGGCGTTCATAACAGCATGTGAGATTTTTTTAGCTGTGAAGCGAACGACGCTGTAATCCCGTTTTCGTATTTTTTGAATAAGGTTCATATACTCTTTCTTAAATAGTTTTATTTTTTAATGTTATGTCTTGATGGAAGTTAACTTTATTTGTTTGTATAAGCATATTCAGAGCTGTAGTAAAAATTGAAGCTCGAACCAGATGTTCAAGTGTAAAAGGAATCTGTCCTAACACGGCTGATAATATAGGTTGTTGAAAAAATAACGGCCCAATCGCCATTCCTATACAGTCAAAGCTCAATACTGCGATTGCGGTATATAAAAGCCCATTCCAAATAGTGTAATGGTGTTGTTTTACGTAATGATTAAGACCAAACTCGATGGTACCATATGCTATTGCTATGAGGAGCGTCCATATTCCCAGGGTGTTGGTAAGGTAATCAAAGCAGAAAAATTGTGATGCGATAAAAAGAAACCCATTTACACCTTTAAGTTGTCGATTGATCAGCAAAAATACTCCCGGAAAGGGATCGAGATACAAGAGTGGAGAAAAACTTAATCGTATAGCAAGGCACGTCAGCCACGTGACGACAAGGATCAAACCATTATTAAGTAAAATATGTTTGTTTTTTCTTATAATTTGTTTCATTTATATAAATACCATTCCAACGTTTAGAAACACTTTTTACTTTTCATCTGCGTACACTATTTCCTATCTCTTATAGAGATTTTATTAAAGAAATTTGCATACATTTGGGTTTGATTAACTCTTAGCATGACAAGGAAAAAATTTTTGAAAAGAGTTGACTTTTCCCGTATTTCAAGCCTTTTCTCTCCCAGAGCGGCTATCAGATATTTTTTAAATTTTATTTAAAAAAAGTTTATAAATGAACAAATTTTTAAAAAAGAGTTGTATGCAAAATTTGTTACCAAGTTTTTTTGAAAAAACTCACCCGTTTTCTAACATAGAAAAAAACAAATTAGATAACCTTCAACATTCTGAGAGCAAAAATAAAATTATTAAATTTTGTTAGTATTTTTTATCATTTTCAGATGTCATCTTATTAGATAATCAGCCCAAATTTTCATAAAGTGCTATATTACCTATTTAATTAATATTTTTGTGAATGATAAAAATAAATCTATAGAGTTCTGGGGCTATAGTTGTTTATTTGAAAATTTTTTGTCACACTGTGTGGAATGTGTTTTAAGTATGAAAAGTATAAGGTGTTGCGATATGGAAAAAAGGGTTTTAATAATTGGATTGTTACTTTTATCGACGTTTAGCTCCAGAGTTGCATGTATGGAATTGGCGGTTTATGGAGAAGAGGATGGCATGCAACGTTCTAAAAGTGATGGGTTTGGCTTAGCAGGAAAAACTCAGAAAGAGTGGCATTTAGAGATGGAAGCTATGCGCAAGGAACAAAAACAACGAGAGGCTTCTTTGCAAGCTAAGGTCCAACGATTAGAAGAAGCAAGAAGGCGTGCGGAGAATCTTGTTGGGGATTTGGGTCATGAGGTAACAGCAGATCTTAATAGGGCTATAATGTGTCATGAATTGGGCGACCCTGAAGAAGCAGGGCCCTTTTTGGATAGAATGGAAAGAACCCTTGGTTACATTAAAGGTAGCCCAGAAAATGCTCGGGACTTATTTTATGATGTGAGGCAACCTTTAAGTCAATGTGTTCCTGTTATGGAAGATCTGCTTGGAGACAGGTCGGTAGCAGTTGAAAGTAAGGTATGTCCAGCGTTACAGGCACTGATGAAAGAACGAGTATTACAGGGACATAGAGCGCGAGTAGACTGTGTGCTCGGTAATTTAACACGAAATGCAACGCGCTTTGTTAAAGAAGGTTCGATTGTTGTCAGCGCTACTCAAGTAGGTGAGCTGACTGAGGCAGAACAAGTTGGGATCCGGTTTGAAGTAAAAGACACGGGATGCGGTATAAAGCGAGAGGATCTTGAAACTATTTTTAAGGATCGAAGGCAAGGTTCTAACTTAGATGAGCAAAATGGTGGCCAAAACAGTAGCGGAATAGGATTGAATCGCGCTAGCAAGGCGGTAAATGAAATGAACGGAAAGCTTACTGTGGACAGTGTTGTTGGCCAAGGTTCGATATTTTCATTTGTTGTATTCATGGATACAATGGTACGAAAAGAGAGTCACGCTGACTGTACTGCAGGGTAGCCGGTCTGAGTAATTTTCAAGTGTTTTTTTGTTTCAAAGTACGAAATTTGGAGAGTCTTTACTTCATTATCTTTAATAAGTTAGATTTGAAACAAAATAATCTATAAGGATAAAGTTATGACAAAAAAAATTGGTGTTTTTTCTTTAGCGATGATGAACGTTGCAGTGATTGCAAGTCTTCGTATTTTGCCCTTGATGGCACATGAGGGGCTGTCACTTATTGTTTTTTTTACTTTGGCGGGAATATTTTTTCTTGTTCCATCGGCATTGGTGTCTGCAGAACTTGCTACCGGTTGGCCTAAGCGTGGTGGTGTATATATTTGGGTTAAGGAAGGACTAGGTTCGCCTTGGGGATTTGTGGCAATCTGGCTTGAGTGGATACAGAATGTGTTTTGGTATCCAATAGCCTTAGCATTTGGTGGAGCGTGCCTAGCATACGTATATAACCCTGATTTAGCGCACAATAAAGTCTATATGATTGGTTTGATTTTGATTGTGTATTGGGGAGCAACATTTATTAATCTGTTTGGTATTAAACGTTCAAGTATTATTAGTACGGTTGGTGTTATTAGTGGGACTATTTTTCCTACACTTTTTTGACACTTTTGGGAATTATCTGGTTATTCCTTGGAAAACCCTTAGCGGTCAGTCTTTCTCCATCAACGATTTTTCCACGAATATCCGATCCCTATAACTGGGTGTTTCTTGCAGGGCTATTGTTAACGTTTGGTGGCATGGAAGTATCTGCCGTGCATGTTAAGGCGGTTAAAAACCCGGGACGTACTTATCCATTAGCTATCTTGATTGCTGTTATTATTGTATTTAGTATTTTTATGTTCGGTTCTTTAGCATTATCATTTGTTGTTCCACATCGAGAAATCAGTCTTGTCGCTGGGGTGATGCAGGCGTTTACGCAATTCTTTCATAGCTTCAATATCGGGTGGGCTATTCCCATCATGGCGATTTTTGTTTTTGTAGGAACATTGGCAGAAATTCTAACGTGGATTGTCGGTCCAAGTCGCGGGCTTTATGTCGCGAGTCTTTATGGACAACTACCACCATTTTTACAGCAGTTAAACAAGCACAAAGTTACTGCCCACTTACTGTTTGTTCAAGGTCTTATTGTAACTGGAATATCAGGTGTATTCTTGCTAATACCATCAGTTGAAGGCTCGTATTGGATTCTTACTGCGTTAACCGCACAGCTATATCTTATTATGTATATACTAATGTATGCCGCTGCAATTCGACTTCGATATACCCAACCAAAAGTTAAGAGGACTTATCGCATTCCAGGAGGGAACTTTGGAATGTGGGTTGTCGCGGGTGGTGGAATTATTGGGGCGCTCCTTGCTATCGCTTTAGGTTTTCTTCCTCCAAAACACATTGAGACTGGTGATAATCTTTTTTATGAGGCCTTTTTGATCTGTGGGCTGGTTATAACCTGTGGTATTCCTATCCTCCTAGATCGTTTTAAAAGAAAGAGCTGGGTGGCTAAAAAGTCTTTGTTAAACTGACCTTTTGTGTGTTGTTAAGCCTTTTGGTATACTGATATCAATTAAGTTTTTTATCAGGAGCGACCATGAACAAGCATTTTAATATTTTCTTTATTGTTTTCTTTACCGTTGGATCAGTATTGGCTCAACCTGACCTAGAGAGTCGATACCAAGGCTCGGTTTTGGCAAGTGCTATTGGTGACGCTATGGGTAAGGTGACTGAGTTTAAGAGTATGGACCAGATACATGCTTATTATCCTCATGGTTTACAAAATTTTGATCAATTTACACCTCAGGACTGGATTCACTTTAATGGTACGCCATGGGAAGATGATAAAGGCAACAGGTTTGCACCGTTTACTGATGATACTCAAATGGCGATCATGGTTCTTGAGACTCTAGTTAGTTGTCCTAGCAACTCATGGCGCTTCCTAAAAAAGCAGGGTGGAATTCCTCTCGATCTGTTTATGTGGTCTATTGCATATAAATTTAATAATTGGTATCTAGATCCTGATGGAGGACAATCTTTTGATCGGGCACCTGGCAATGCATGTAAGCGTGGATGTGAAGTTTTAATGAAGAGAGTAGAGCCTGAACATATAAAGATATGTCCCCTTCCAAGATCATGGGATGTGGGCGCTACCAATGCTGGTGGGTGTGGGAGTGTGATGCACGCATTTCCATTTGGCTTAGTTCTTGCTCATGATTTAGATCTTTGTGAATTTCTTGCTGTTGAGCACTCTAAGCTTTCTCATGGTCATTCATGGGCACTAGCTGCATGCGGTGCTATGGCAGTGGGTGTTGCTGAGATTATCAACCAAAAGAGTGTTAATGAAGTGTTAGATGCGATGGTAATAACTGCGCGGAAGCATGATAGTCAAACAGCTGACCTTATTGAGTGGGCACGAGAGCAAGCTTTCAACAAGGTGGATTCAGCAATAGTCTTTGACCGGTTACGCAGTTGGACAGCACACGAGGCAATTGCGGCAGCGGCCTATATTTTTGCAGTATCGTCAGATGATATTGTTAAGGCTATCAGGCTTGGTGTTAACACACCGGGAGATAGTGATAGTATTGCAGCAATGGCAGGAGCACTGGTGGGCGCACGTTGCGGTATTGAAGCGATTCCTAACGACTGGATTAAAACAGTTGAACAGTCGCAAGAGTTACAAGATCTTGCGAAAAAAATTATACCTGCTCTTTAAATTAATTTTTTTTCCTTATATCATGGTTGTAGAAAGTTTATTTAACATCCATGATACAAGGAGTTCCTATGCGTTTTTTCAAAAATACTTCACTGTTAATATTTTTATTGAGTTCGACTAGTTCGAACTTACATTCCTTAACACCAAGACAAATTAACCAGATTACATTTGCGACCGCCGGTGTTGGAATGGCATTAGTTGGGTTTGGAGCATTGAAGTGTTCGGCTTCAAAAGCTGAAGGTGAAGGGACAGATATTCAAAAAGAGAAGAAAGCCGGTGATGTTGGTGCTATATTACTTGGAGGTACTTTAGGCGTAATTTTTGCAAGTGTTATTGTTCATGGTGTTCTTGATAAATATTTTAGTCCTTTTGGTCGTTATAATCGTGCTGTGAAAGCTTTTGTGAAATACAATCAGGACCCGTCTATTTTACTTGCCGAAGCGTATCAGGATGATACTAACTTAATGGCGGCTAAGATTAATGAATTATCTGGTGGATGGAAAATTGGATGTGAAGGTCCTAAAGTTGTTAAAACTGAATATTTTGTAGACGGTTTTAAAACAGGAGAGGCATACGTGAATTTAGAAAAGCAGCTTCGAGATAACCATCCTCTTTTAAAAGCAGAAGGACAGTTGCAAAAACTTGATAGTACATTACAAAAAGCTGTTGGTTGGTGTAAAAAAGCATTGGCAGAGTCTGATAGTGATAAGCGAGTTGACTATGAATCAGCTCAGGACCTTTCAATAGCGCTTGGCCGATCAAGTCATATCGTCGGTAAAATTCTTAATCTACTCCAAGCAACAGGACGTTATATGGCACAGGCAAAAAATATGGCCGAAGTTGGCATCGGATTAAAACAGTCTGATAGCTTAGAAGCATTCAACTTTGCAAGTATTACCCCAGGTATGAAAGATTTTTCTCAACTATGGAAAAATTAACATTCAACTTCGAAGCGTAAAAGCTTTTTCTTATCTTCGTTGAATAGTTTGATTTCAAAATCACGTCTGAAGTTAGACCGTTTAACGAAGATAAACTTATTGGTTCGTGTATACGGGGGAAGAGAAATCGTTTGATTATTGAGGGTATTATGATGAATCATCTTAGCTTTTTTCTTTCTCTTTTTTGAAAGAGTATAGATAGTAAGAGGAACAGCAATGATACCTAAGTACGGATTAATCAACCAGTAAATTGGGAACCCGATTGCAGCTGCCCAGACAGGAGCGTTACGTGATAGGCCTTTTGATACTGTCTTGGTTGATTCTAGTGGAAGATCTAAATATGATGGTCGCCATACAATAGTATCAGGAGTGTTGTTATAAATAAACAACTGAACTGGCTGGCTACCTTGATGTACTAAATTATGACCGAAGACTCTTTTACATTCACGTTGAGTTATTTTTCGAGCTTGAAGTGTAACCCCACCTACAGTTTCATTGTAATCACAATCCGAAGTGCCTTCAATTTCATGAGCCTGATGAGCAGCAGCAACTTCCTTTAATTCTTTTAATTGGAGATTAGTTTTAGGAGGTGAATGAACACAACTTGCATAGAGTAACAACATAAACGCAAAGACCGGAAAAACTATTCTTCTAATCATGGAATTATCACTTGTAGTTTAAAATAATCAATATATGTAATTTTTTTAATTATTATAAATATGCACCCATATTGACTTTCTGTCAAATCTTGCCAAACTGATATATTGAATTTCTGTTTGTTAAATTTTAAACCTATCAGGTTCAACATGAATGTATTTAAGAGAAACTTTTTGCTTTTGTTTACCTTTTTTATTGCGTTGCCATGCTTTGGTTGGAGTCTTCCAAAGTTGTCATTAAATCCTGCAGAACAGCAACAACATATTGCTGATGCATGGGCTGATAATGCGGCGTCATTGGCTAACATGGGTGGTGATGAAAGTGATTCAAATTCTCCTAACTCTGGATTTGATCCAGCAGATAAGATTCATGGATTCTCTGATATTGTTGGTGGTGTTCCACAAGAAGTTGCTAATATTGTAGATAGCTTTAAAAACCCTAAAAAATATCTTGATGCTGGCGTTAAGGTTCCAACAGCGGTGTTGTTTGTCGGTGAACCTGGAACGGGAAAAACTTCTATTGCTCGTGCTGTAGTACAAGAAGTTGGCGGAGCGCTCGTTTCGCGATCTGGATCTGACTTTGTTGAGATTTGGGTTGGGAATGGAGCTCGTAAAATACGTGCGGCATTTGCAGAAGCTCGTAATATTGCATCTCGAACCAGAAAGAAAGTTTTCTTATTTATTGATGAGATTGATGCTATTGGTAAACGTACTGATGATGGACAGCAGCAAAACTCAGAAGTCCAACAAACCATCAATGCGTTGCTAAAAGAAATGAGCGGTATTGAAGGATATTCTTCAGTTATTGTTATGGCAGCAACCAACTTTGTACAAAATGTTGATCCGGCATTAATGCGATCCGGCCGATTTACAGTTATTGATATTCCGTTACCGGACGCTTCCAAGCGTGAGCTTATCTTTAAGCATTACTGTAAGAATAAAAAACTTTCTAGCAATGTTGATCTTGCAAAGATTGCTGAGCATACCAATAATTTCACTCCTGCTGATATTGAAGAGCTTGTCAATAATGTATCTTCTCTTGCCTTACAAAAAAATCAGGGTGAATTGACTCGAGAACTGTTTGTTCAAGGGATTAAGAGTATTTGGCATGATAGGAAAAATCAAGGCCAAAAGAATATTAATATTAATCTAAGTGCTTTGGATATTGCTTTCCAAGAAGAAGCATCTGATGAACAACCGACTCATGGCTTAGGTTTTCAACAATTAGCCGGGGATATTGAACCTGAAATTCAAGGTGTAGTTCATTACTTACAACATCCTGAAGATTATAAGCACTACGGTGTTAAAGAGCCTAAAGGTATTTTAATGGTTGGTTCTCCAGGTACCGGTAAAACGTCACTTGCACGTGCATTAGCACAAGAAGCAGGTTGTGAATTTATCAGTGTTAAAGGATCTGAATTTGTTGAAATCTGGGTTGGTAATGGTGCTAAACGTGTTCGTGAGCTTTTTGATAAAGCTCGTAAGCATCGTGGCAAAACGATTATTTTTATTGATGAAATTGATTCTATTGGCTCTCGTAGCCAAGGGGCGAATCATCAGGAAGCTCGTCAGACTGTTACTGAATTGCTTGGACAAATGGATGGCTTTGAACAGGATGATTCGATCATGGTGATTGCAGCAACTAATTGTCCTGAAACGTTAGATCCTGCATTGCTTCGTCCAGGTCGCTTTGATGTTACTATTGAAATCGGGTTACCAGACAAAGCTAAACGTATCTCTGTATTAGAGTTCTATTGCAAGGAGAAGCCAATGGGCTTTGATATCAATTTTGCAGAATTGGCTCAAGCTACTGAAGGCTTCAGCCCTGCAGACTTGAAGAACCTGGTTAACGAGGCAGCAAAAGCAGCGATGAATGATCCTGAGTGTCGTACCATTAATAGAAAACACTTCATGTTAGCTTTAACTAAGCTAGGTGTTCAGCAGAAAATTAAAGAAGAAAATAAGTTGAATGGGTATCTACCTGCATACTTGCAGTAAAGATAATTTACTCAATACAAATTTCTTGTTTAAGTTTTAATAAATTTATTATTATTCTACTATAGTAGGGGTTTTCTTTTCTGGAGGAGAATAATATGAAGTTGTTGAAGCTGATTGGGCTATTGTCTGTCATACCGTGTTTTGGTGATATTGCTGTTAATGGGAATAACTATTTTGTAGTTACCCCACAACAGGTTAAGCCGTTTGATGAGTATATTGGTGATCTGCCCAGTCAATTGGAGCAGCTGTTACAATACATTCAAGATCCTGCACCATTTCATAAGATTGGAGTTTTTCCTTCTACAACACTCTTATTGGTTGGTCCGCCTGGATCTGGGAAGACTTCTTTAATTAAAGCCATTGCTAAGAGTACGGATAGTGTTCTTATTCGTTCAATTGGCTCAGACTTTGTAGACAAGTTTGTTGGTGTTGGTGCACAGCGTGTTCGAGCTGTCTTTGAACAAGCTCGTGAAGCGGTTACCAATGCTGCAGGCAAAAAAGTAATTCTTTTTATCGATGAAATCGATGCAATAGGCTGTCGTGATAATATGCGTAGTGACGATATTGAAAGCTCTCGTACGGTTAATGCATTATTAGCTGAGATTGAAGAAGCTAATACTAATCCTTCTCTTATCGTTGTTGGAGCAACAAACTTTATTGATCGTGTTGATAAGGCTCTTTTAAGACCTGGTCGGTTTGATGCGACCATTCGCATAGGGTTACCTGATATTAGCAAGCGTGTTTCTATCATGAAGTGTTACGCAAAGCGGTATCATTTAGATGAAGATGTCGACTTTGAGAAGTTAGCTCATTTTACTGAAGGGTTTACTCCAGCTGACTTAGAATTTGTTACCCGTGATGCTGGTCTTCGAGCTCTTAATGGAAATTTGGTAAGTGTGACGTTTGATTGCTTTGTACAAGCCATTGATGGGATGCTCCATTCTCTAAAAAATCGTGGTGATGAGAATGCTGCTCTTAAGCTAGATTCCTTAGCATGTATTACTGGAAACTCTAACCATGGATTTAAAGCGTTGTTAGGTGACATTCCTGCTGAAATTTTAGAAGTTTGTTCCTTTTTAAAAGATCCACAAGCATATCAGTATTATGGTATCGAAGCTCCTAAAGGCGTCTTGGTTACCGGACCACACGGTTGTGGTAAAACATCATTGGTACGAGCTCTTGCTCAAGAAGTAGGTTGTGAATTTTTCTATATGTCGGGCACGGAGTTTGTAGAACAGTATTTTGGTCTTGGTGCCAAGAAGATGCGTGGATTGTTTGATAAGGCTCGATCGCTCAAAGAATCTAATCCCGATGGAAAAGTACTTATCTTTATTGATGAGATCGATGCGATTGCTTCTTTATACAACCAAGGGACTGAGTATCAACAGACGTTATCAGAGTTGTTGATACAAATGGATGGATTTAATAATAATGATTCCATTATTGTATTTGCTGCTACTAGTAAGCGAGACTCTCTTAATCCGGCGATTTTGTCTTCAGGACGATTTGACGTACAAATTCAATTAACATTACCGAGCAAAGAGCAGCGTCTTGCAATGATTACATCTTTTTGTAACAATAAGCCTCTTGAGGATGATACTGGGTCATTATTTAATTTCTTAGTAGATCAAACTCAAGGGTTTGATATTGCTCAGATTAAGGCATTGATCAACAATGCTGCTCGTAGGGCATTGTCATTGAAAGCAGAAAGAATTTCACTAAGTATTTTCGAAACTCTATTAGCCGAAAAGAAACAACATGCGCATAAAGGTCGGGTGTGATCTTGTTTATGTTCCTCGCTTTAAAGAAAAGATAATAGGAGCTGAGTTTATACTGGAAAAGGTGTTTACTCCTTATGAGGTTGCACGCTCCTATTCTCAAGAATCATTGGCTGGGCGCTTTGCATTGAAAGAAGCGGTTATGAAAGCGCTTGGCATTCCAGCAGGAAAGTGGTTAGAGATTGAGGTAGTCAATGACACAAAGGGCAAACCTTATTGCAAATTCTTGAGTCAGGAAATACAACTTTCTATACTAGGGCAAGATGTAAGCATTAGCCATGATGGCGAGTATGCCATGGCGATGTCGGTTTTTATTCTCAAACCCGAGTAAGGAGTTTATATGATTCTCAGTGAATTGATTGCGCAGAATGTTAAGAACTGTGGAGATCGTGTAGCTTTTACTATGAAGTTTGGTTATCGTACAAAAAACCTAACGTATAAAGAATTATATACATTGGCCCGTCAGGTAGCACTCTTTTTACAATCCCATGGCCTGAAAAAAGGTGACAAGGTATTGTTGTTAGCGCCTAATTCTCCGTATTGGGGAGCAGTGTATTGGGGATGTGTTATTTCTGGAATTATTTTAGTTCCTTTAAATATCCAGAGTACTGCTGAGATGTTGGCCCGTGCAGCCGAGCAGACTGAAGCGCCAATCCTATTTAAAAATCTTTTTTATAAGCAAGACTTACCTAAAGATGTCAAAGCGTTTGATATTGAGTTCTTAGATGAGTTGGTCCAAGAGTTTGACGCTGAAAAATTTAAAGCACCGGATATTAAGCCTGATGACCTTGTGCAGATTATGTACACTTCCGGAACGACTGGCGATCCTAAAGGGGTTATGTTGTCGCATAAAAACATTAGCGCCAACCTGACATCACTTTTAGAAGTTATTCCCTTTAAAGGGATGCAAAGTGAACGGATGTTATCCATCTTACCCTTGAGTCATATCTATGAACAAACTATTGGGTTTTTGTTGCCCCAGCGGTATTGCGCTCAAGTTGTCTATGCTCATTCTTTAGGTGCTATCCGCGAATTGATGCAAGAGTACAAGGTGAGTACGATGGCCGCGGTTCCAGAATTTTTGCATGTTATGATGTCGCGTATTAAGGCTGGTGTTCATAAACAAAAAAAAGAAAAAGTTTTTGCGAAAATGATGCGGTTATCAAAAAAGATGAATAATTACTGGCTTGCTCGGAACGTTATCTTTAAAAAAGTATCGAAACAGTTTGGTGGTCGTTTATACGCTATAGCTTCCGGGGGCGCCCCGCTTGATCCAGATTTAGAACGAGATTGGGATGCGCTGGGTATTCAAATATTACAGGGTTATGGCTTAACAGAAACATCGCCCGTTGTAACCAGTAACTCATTTAAAAATCATCGCTTAGGATCGGTAGGAAAGCCGGTGCCGGGGGTTCAGGTGAGACTGGGCAAAGGGAATGAGATTTTTGTGAAGGGCGATAATGTTTTTGTAGGGTATTATAAGAACCCTGAAAAGACTAAGGAAGTTTTGAGTGAGGATGGCTGGTTCAAGACTGGTGATATTGGCGAGTTTGATAAGGATGGTTTTCTTTATTTAAAAGGTCGCGAAAAATATATGATCCTTGGGCCTGGTGGCCAGAATGTTTTTCCAGAAGATATTGAACAAGAGTTAAATAAGTCTGATTGTGTTAAGGATAGTGCTGTGCTCGGCTTGGATCATGATGGCGGCATGGTAGAAATTCATGCAGTGCTCTTACTCGATCCCGATAAGAAGGATTGTGTGCCAGAAAAAATTATTGATGAAGTTAATAATAGGCTAGCCTCGTATCAGCAGATTACCGGTTGGTCAGTGTGGCATGAAGATGATTTCCCACGCTCGGCGACACGGAAAGTTCAAAAAGAGAAGGTTCGTAAGCATATTTTGGATAACACGAACGAAAATGAAGCACTCGGGTCTTTGAACCGGTCGAGTATAGAAAAGATGCTGGCGCAGGTTTCAGGTGTAAGCCTTGAGAAAATTAGTGAGACCTCTAAGCTGGGAACCGACTTAAAAGTTGATTCGTTAATGCGTGTTGAGCTTGTTGCTCGTATCGAACAAGATTTTGGCGTGGCGCTCAATGAAGTGAGCTTAACGTCACAGATGACCGTGAAAGAATTACAGGAGCTCATTAATAAACAAGAGCCGGCAGAAGAGATGCCGCAGTTGTCCAAGTGGCCACGAACGCGTTGGGCTGGATTTGTGCGTCGAGGGTTTCATAACATTGGAATGTTATTAATGCGCAGCTTTGTAAAAGTTTCGGTTAATGGGTTAGAAAACATCAAGGATCTTGATGGTCCCGTTATTTACATGCCTAACCATACAAGTGTGATCGATGCTGCTGTTTTATTGCGCGCATTGCCGCGTAAAAAAAGACTTAAGATGAGCTTTGCAGCTGCCTATGATGTTTTATACGAATATTTTTCTTCAGTTTCTTGGCTTGCTGAGCTTGGAGCGAATGCATTTCCACTTCCTCGTACTGATTCTGGAAACATCAACTTCGGCCTTAATAACATTGGAAAGATGTTGGATCAAGGGTTTTCAGTTGGTATTTTTCCTGAGGGTAAAATGAGTGAGACAGGTGAATTGTTACCACTCAAAGCTGGAGCAGGACTTATTGCTACACAAATGGATGTTCCTATCGTTCCAGTCAAGATCGAAGGTGCTTCAAAAATTATTCCTTACGATAAACTACTTCCTCAATATCGCGGCAAAATAACCGTAACCTTCGGCAAACCCCTTTGTTTTAAGCGTAGTGACTCATATGTCGATGTTCAAAAAAAGGTTTACGAAGCTCTAAAAAAAATATAAACATAATATAAACCTATTGAATTTTGCATATATATATTCACCATTGAAACAAAAGGTTTGTATGAGAAAAATCTCATTATTATTATTTTTATTATGTTCTACTTCATTTGTTTTATTGGAAGGTATTAAGCGCGAAAAGCACTGCTATCTTCCTAAAGAAACAAAGGGCAAGCCGGGCTTTTCTGCGGTCAATGGGACAGGGAAAGGCAGAACACAAGCTAGCTTAGCAGAACAAAGAATGTTACGTGAAGAACTGGCACGACGAACCTTACGGGAAGCGGAGCGCAGACGAAGGGCTTATGGGGGTCAGAAAAAATCAGGCTAAAAGACATTATCCTTATACTTGAAATCAAAAAGGACAGTATGAAAAAAATCACAATATCGCTTTTATTTTTAGGGACGGTTGCATCTTCATTGCTTGGAGGAGAGCCTACAAAGTTTGGTAAGTATCAACCTGGTGTATCTGGGGATTATCGAAAAGAATTATTGAGAATTCGTAAAGAACAACGTAGAGTTGCGGCTTTAGCGCTTCAAAAAGCTAAAGAAAAACAAGAGCGAGAGAGACGAGCACGAGATGGTCACTTATAAATCGGACTGAAATTTACCATAAACAATATATTAACATTTGAAGTCAAAAGGACACTATGAAAAAAATATCACTTTTATTATTATCGCTTGTTGTTATAGGATCACCAGTGCATGCTGGTAAAACTAAAAGGAAAGGTGGAAAATCTAAGAAAGTTGAACAGAGGGGCCCGGTAGTACCTACTACTACTAAGGATCAAGCATGTTCGCCGATTGGGTGGGGACAAGAAGTTGTACCATACTCGGCAATTAGATATGGTGAGTATGAGTTCGCTCGTCAAGATGTTGTAGAGCAACATGGTCGGTTTGACTCGATGCGAGAACATGATCCTTTGGCTCTTAATGCATTGTTGTCATTGAGCTTAAGAGAAGAAGATGGTGTTACTCCTTCAGACGAATGTTCTTATTGCGGATTATTTGGTTTTGAAACTCCAAAGATTTTGGGTCACTATGGTTTGGATACAAGCTTGCAACCAGCTCAACTGTATTTCTTAAATAAATTTGTGACAAGAGATCCAGCAGGCAAAGTCTTAGTAGTAAAACACCCAATTACACAAGAATGTCGTACTACTTACTTGTGTGTCTTAGAAGAGTATAACGCTCCCTGGGCTATTACTAAGTTTGTATGGGGAACACAAGCACCTGGCTGGAGAGATAGACTAGTAACTCCGGATCACAAAATTCTAATTGAAAACGGCTATAAGCGATTATTAGCTTGTGAACCAGAAGGTCTGCATATTGAGTCTGACGATGTTGCTGCTACTATGAAGGAAGCGAATGAAGAGTTTCGGCGCGCCTTAGTTAATGAAAGAGACTCTCGCGAAAGGTTTTATAGACAGCGAGCTGCTGATGGTCGTTGGGAGAAAAAAGTTCATGAGGTATCAGATGCATCATTAGCAATATTACAACAGTTAAATTTACTATTGCCTGATGGGTCTATGCATTGTTCGGTACCACGTGACCTATTGCCTGATGCTAAAATTGACGTTGAACAGTAAATAGCCACTACATTAATAGATTGAGAGCGGAAATAAAAAGTTTCCGCTCTTTTTTTATATATGGTTCGCATCCATTTCTTTGATTTTTTGATCTTTAGTTCCAGCATCAGTAATGAGCCAAAGTTTATTGGAAAGTTCTCGTGTTTGAGGATTAAACTTTAAGTTGAATCCGGTAATTTTGTCGGTATCGATTGCTTCTAGTTGCTTCATGACTTTTTCTGGTGTATAAGGTGCTTGAATCTCATTGAGCGCATGGATAATAAGTGAACCGACTAAGTACCCTTCAAGAGAATAGACATCAAATGGAAGGTTATATTTTCCGATCTGGATGAAATACTTTTTCATAATTTTACTAGTGAGTTTACTTGCCGGTGGTAATACTTGTAGGTATGTATATGGGACACCTTTTTGGTCCATAAACTCTTTAAATCCGACTTCAGAGAGATCGGAGATGCCGAGTATCTTTTTGTTGGAAAAATAATCAGTCTCGAGTTGTCGAATCAGTTCAGTAGCCGCAGCTGATGTTGATGCAAATAAAATAACATCGGGGTTATAGTTTTTGATTTCAGGGAGGATGTTGCTGAAGTTTATTTGATTTCTATCGTAGGCAACCTCATGAAGGGTTCTATTTTGTTTGTTTTGATTAAAGGCTTTTTGAATGCCTTTTAAAGCTCCTTGTCCAAAATTGTCATTTTGATAAAACACTAAGTATTTTAAGCGAGGACTGGTTTTGAGTGCATGTTTCATGAGAACTTCACCTTCTTTCTCATAAGAAGGGCGGAAGTGAATGATAGATGTTAATGCAGGATCTCTAAACAACGGTGATCCTGTTGGTGGAAAGAATACAAGAGCTTTATTAGCTTTTACCTTATCTAAATAAGCTCTGAGGGTTGGTGTTCCTAGTGGTGCGATAATGAAATTAGTTTTATATTGATTTTTGAATGTTTCGATATTTTCTACAGCCTTATGGGGTGTGTACTGATCATTCAAATATACAACCTTAAGAGGATGCCCCTTGATACCACCGTCTATGTTTTGGTTATTGATACGGAAACTGAGTCCTTGTTTAACACTTTCACTCATAGGTTGTAGCCCTTTAGAAAGATCAAGAGTGCAACCCATAACGATAGGTGGTTTATTTGAGCATGATGACCGCTCTTTAGTTATTTCGCTGCCAGTAGCCAAACAGTAAGTAGTGTCGGGAGAGATACCTTTTTTTGTTCGTATATCTTGATTGAGCAGCTTGATGGTAGATTGTTCTATTGTTTGTTTAATATCAATAAAGCAGAATGCATCATAATAGAAATCAAATAGTTTTGTATATACTGGGGTTGGAGCTGATGCTAGGGTCCATACATTGATGCCATACTCCTGTTCAGACAAAATTAATCCAGATGATCGAGCATAGATAAATTTTTCACTAACGCCTTGGCAAATAGCTTTGATGTCCAAGAGAGATATAGTAGGTTTTTGTGTTTGTGCAAGGTCTTTTATTTCAGGAGAAAGACCGCCAGAAGTAAGCAGTAATGTCGGCTTGGCTTTATTGACTGTGCATGCAATTGCCATTGGAAGCGTGTTGAATAGCTGGCTTGTTTTTTGCATGAGTTTTTTTTCTTCGCCATTATCAAAAAACTGACCTACTTCTTGTCCAAATAGTTCATTTCTGAGCTCTTTATGTTGTTCATCCTTGCCTCTTATAAAAAAGACTTGCTTAGGATTTTTATACATAAGCATGAGAACCAAAGTGAGTGTCGGAAGGAGATAGGGAGAGCGGTTAACAATGTTACCGGAAAATACGATATGGGTATTAGAGTCTGCTATGGTTAAATCTTCTTTGATAATTCCTTTTTGTTGTAGGAACTCTAGGTCGCGTACGAGGGAATGGTAAGCTCCTTGAAGATCACCAAACATGATGATTCGTGAATCGGAGACTAGAGGGAGTGATTGTATGAATTTACCATGGAATTTTTCTTTTTGACGATATTCAATTACTAAGTCGAGAAATTCTTGGTAGATGCTGGGACTCCAAAATGTTTTTTTAGGACGATATACGAGTTTTTTAAAAAAATTATCTATAAAAGTTGATCGTTTTTTTCCGAGTGCTCTGGAGTAACGCGGTGCAACATAGTTGTCAGTATCCGGTACTGCATCTTCTTTTATTTTAGACGCGTATGTTTGTAAATCTTGGAGATTAGTTTGAGCATTAAGCCCTGTATGGAGTAATACAAAAATGATGAGTATTTTTTTGATCATGTGGTTCCTATTGTTAGTGGCATATAAAAGAGTAAATATATCCATAAAGCAAGAAAGGCAATATCAAGGAGTGCTGCGAGTAGGATGCTCCATCCGGTATGTCCTCCTTTAAACAGTATCGAAATAACAAAGAATCCCGTACTGACTGTTAGTACAAACAGGAAGATATAATCAGAGATCATAAAGTAACCTACTTGTGGTGACATGCTTTCAATAACAAAACGGTAGGTTAATAGCGCTGCAATGATAGATGAGCAGATAACAATTCTGTTGGACATGTGCTCTTTTTCCCAAAAGAGTAAGAACGTGGAAAGGATAAAGAGTATCAAAAGGGGAATAAAGATGATAAATATTGGGCGCATGCCGCTACGGACAAAGTTAATTGAAAACATGACTGCTGGGTAGTCTATTTTTTTTGAATCGTTTCCTTTTTCCAGGATGGTTTGCATGTATCCGGTTTCTACAAAGTTTCCAATGCTTTTCCATCCACCAACAAACACACTTTTTGAGAGAATGAAGTTTTCATTCGAGGAAACGAACTCAACCGAGTTGGGAGAGACACTTTTGTTGTCAATAACAATAAAGAGCTGGTGATCATCAATAGGGAACAGGTGATAATCCATGGGCGAGCTGAGTTGAACACGAACATCATAGTAAATTAAAAGGTTATTACCCAATAGCCGTATTGTTGGTGATGATTTAGAAAGAATGGTTCCTTGTTCAAACGAGAATTTTTCCAGTGTAGATATTGAAATTAATTCAGGATTAAATTCAAATGAGAGGGTACCTTCAAATACAAACTTGTTATCAGTCATATTAAATTCAGGAAAATCATTAACATAGAGAGAAACCTTTACTTTGGGGATATTGCCTCCAAAGGCCCCAGACTTTTTTGGTGTAAGAAATTGAAGATTTGGTGGTTGATCGCTCGAAAAAAATATTTTATTGAGTGGGTAGTAAAGGATAATAAAAAAGAGGACTATCGTAATAGCAGCCATGACAATATTGGCATGGCGATAAAGCTTTTTAAAAATACTCACACAAATCCTTGGTTTAAATTTTTTTCACATTCTATCGTAATTGTGATTATCTTTTCAAGGAATTTTAGAAACTATATATTGCGATCGCACAGACCCTAAAGTTTTCGGCGGTATCTACCTGCTTGATCTTACCATCATTTTGCATTGGTCCAAATCCGGCCTTGGTATACTCTAATTCAAAGCCAAAGTGGATGTTTTTATGATAAATCCACAAGCGTGGTGATATTCGGTATATAAAGTCTAGTCGAGAATCTATGCCATAAAAAATCGGTTTATTATCATTAAGTGGATCGAGGTAGACTGAGCATGAGTTAGCACCAGTGTTTTGAGTTCGTCCAAAATAGATTCCCGGTTGGAAGCGTGATGACAAGTTCCAGTCACAATCGATGCCCCAGCCCCAATAGTGAATGTTCGTGTATGATTGTTGGCCATCAGGAAATATTTTTTTGACCGCATAGCCACCAATTTGAGTCAAGAAGGTGGAGTTGCCACCGGCGGTTACTTGACCACGTATAACTAATTTTTTATAAAGGATTCGACTGAATATAGAGCCAACAAATGAGGAAATTTCATGGTTGTCGGGAGTGTTGGTACTTGTTCTGAGGCGCGGCATAATTTCATGGTTATCAATACCGATCCCACATAAAAACTTAGGGAACTTAGCAAGAAGCAAGCAGTTAAATCCTGGTCGTTGAGCGTTTTGGATATAAATATGATTATAGCCACTTGGACCATCATCGGTAAATTCAAACTCACTATATGCTGTTGATACTAATGAAAGGTTTTTGAGTAAATTTATCGATAATTGGAGCTGTGGGACACGACAGATTGGGACCATCGGTTCACCACTATTAAATGATATTGTATTAGGGATGGTAGCCGGGTTACAAAAGGGGTGCCAGGTATACCCAACCAACGCACCTATGTCTTTCCAGTCTAATGTTGCAAACGCGTGCCGTAATCTATAACCTCCGACATTAGCGTCGCTTCTGCCATAAAAATCACCTTCGATAAACCCTTTTACTTTTGCTTCACAAAGAACATCATCAGCTCCAGTGATGGTAAATCCGAACCGGGAGATGGCAGGATTGAGGCCAAAGTCTCCTACGGCGTTACTGTCAGGAAGGCATTCATTACAGGAAAGTGGCGTATTGATTTCCGGGCATCGTTCTTTAGGGTATAAAAGTTCCAGGCTATCCCTAAATGATTCAACTTGACGGGAATCAACCCGCATATCAAGTCGCGCAGAACCGTACATTTCTACATTGACGGGCCATTGACTATCATTTTTTACATTTTGTGAATCACGGACAAAGTGCTTTGTTTCAAGAGTTTTTTTACTTTCAGCTTTAGTCGTGATGTCTTTTTTTTTACTTTGAAGAGGGGCTGCGATTAATAGGAGGAGAAAAGCTCCGGCTTGATACCAATAACGTCTTTGCACAATAGCCTCATTATATAGTTTTTCCTAATTTTTAATGAACCTAGCACAGGAGACTATAAAGGACAATTGGAGATGTGGTGATCTGCGTAGAGGCTTAAGATTGAATATAGAGCAAGTAATACCACAATATGAGCAAGCCGCTGTTTAAAGAAATATTAATAAGAAAACGATATAAAATATGTAACTCTTTACTTGCTAATGTTAATCCAAAGACAATGATGGCACTTAATAATACATATATATAGATATAATCAGATATCATCATATACCCAACTTCAGGTGCATTAGGAGTAATCGCAAAGAGATATAAAATTAAAGCACTAAGCACGCTAGTACACATGATTAGCCTAGTCCCATAAAGATGTTCACTAGCTGGGATTAATGAGAAAACTAAGATGAGAAAGATGGCTAACAAGGGAAGCAAAATCATAAAGAGTGATTTGAGTGAGTACCGTGAATAGTCGATAGAGAAAACCACTCGTGGATATTGTATGGTGGTTTGAGGTTTTTCAATGCGTTCTAATACTTCTTCAACGTACCCGGAAGTAGCAAATGTGTTGATTCCTTTCCATGCGTTGATGTACCGGTCGGAAGAAACAATAAATCGATTGTCATTGGATACAAAGGCGACGTCATTAGGTGATAGTTGTTGGTTTTGGAAAATAATTTTAATTTGGTGATCATCTAATGGAAAGCGTCGATAATTCATATCATTATCAAACTGGACCATAACACTATAGTAGGCAAGATTTTTTGATCCGATTTTACGCAATGCCGGTGCAGACTTATAGGTAATTTGTCCTCGTTCAAAATAAAAATCCTTTAACTGGTCAAAGGTGACCTCTTTAGGATCATATTCAAAGGAAACTACCGCTTCAAATTTGAACTTATTATTTCGGACACTAAACTCGGGAAAATCCTTAATGTATAACCCCGTTTTAACAATGGCCTTAGGATTAACGGCCTTGAGCTCCTGCTCAGTAAACTTGATAAGGGCAGGATTGCCATCAAGGTTAGTAAACTGTATGAGTGGTTTATACAAAAGAAAAACAAAAATAATTAATGTGGCAAAGCTGGTTCCAACCTGTCCATAAATAGCGGCGTGTTTTTGAAAATGAGACATCATAATGATTAACCTTCAAATTTTAAACTAATTATTGTGTAGTATTGAAAAGTTTCTCTTGCCAGTCAATCGCTGACTCATATTGGGGAATTAAGCAGGTTGTTTGTGGGGTTCTGAGCTCAAAGGAATGGAAAGGGCGTTAAGGCTCAATAATACTATATAGAGAAGCTTTAGCTACTTTATATAGGCACAAAAAATAGTCCAATATGAATATAAATATTGAAAAAATTTGAAATCTTTGTATTCTTTTATTAAACAGGGCGGCAGTTGAAGTGGAAGCTGAATTTTGGTTTTGAATAGAGGTTTTTGGTTATTTATACTGTTAGGGAACACAAAGTGAAAAGAATTATCTTTTATTTAGCCATTTTTATTTTATTGATATCATTGGGTAATGCTGAATGTATGAGTTGGTGCTCTAATTATGGGCCAGCAACCACTTTTGATTTGATTGGCAATGCTTGTGGTTTTTTACGGCGTGGGCAACATGAGGGTGCTGTTTCTTATATTGAAATACTGGAGAACCGTCTAGCAATTCAAGATGTTCTTTTGAAAAACAGAGATGCTGACAAGGCTCAAGGCTTTGAAAGTAGTATGAACTTACTTCAACGAGCGGTAGATTTAAAGCAGTTCCTTGCAGGATCTGAGGTTGTTAATAGGAGAGAAGCATTAGCAGAGTTAGAGAGTCTAGGCTTTACAGAAGAACAGCTAAACTCTTGTATGTGCCGTAGCCAGTTAGGGGGAACTTCGTTGATGGATAATAATTTTTTACAACATAAACTTGGAACAGCTCCTTGGGATGGCGATCGCTATGCATTGAGTGATGTTACTCGAGCCTCTACCAAAAGCTTGCGGAAACAAGTTGGCACATGTCGAGTGCTTGATGCTATTCATCAAGAGTTAGTGCAACGGTCACCTCAAGTAGCTGGACAACGATTAAAAACACTTATAGCTCAAGAAGACTTTGTTTTAAGTGATTATGCTCGAGAACATTTTAATTGGTTGGAAGAAGCAATAGTAGCGAGTGAAAGATGTGAATCAGCCATCAATGCTTCTTTATTGGCATTATTAGGTAAGAATTGTCCGAGTGCTCGAATTGCACTGTTTAATTTAGAACAAGGATCGCAATTGAATGAGTGGGATCTTCAAAGAGTGAAAAAGCAAATGGCTTTAATTGAGCAATTTGAACAAGCAGTTTTGAATAGATCTATGCAAGAACAATCAGATGTTGATAATAATATGGGGCAAGAGACTACTATACCTTTACTTGAGAATGAGGCAAAACGGCTTTTAGAAGTTGCAATGCAAGATATATTAGCTGGAAATGAAGTTGGAGCTCGAAATTTGATAGCAAGGCTGGAAAAGGGTGGTAGGCCATTGAGTGTCGAGCATACAAGGACTCTTCAATCTTTGCGAAACATGTTAAAAGCTCAGACAGTAACTAATTAAATTTTACATAAATTATTGAGGAACAAGATGAAAAAAAATATTCTTTACATAGCAGCTCTTATGTTGTTAATGATATCAGTAAACGTTGAATGTGGAAGAGATTTTTATAAAGAGCCTGATGAGGTTCATCCAACGGGGATTTTTCAGGTTTCGGATAAACAACGCCAGCTACGTCTAAAAACGTTATTGTTGAATGCTGAAACATATTTTAACGCAAGACAGCTTGACCTAGCAGCAGGTAAGTATAAAGAATTAAAGGATCAGGGGCCAGGTGTTATAGTAGCTGCACATATTGATCGACGACAAAAAGAGATTACAACGCTGCTTGCTGATCACGCAAAAGACCAAACAAAAAAAGAAGAAGCAGAATAATAACGTTATTGTTGTAATGAAAAGTATATTGAGAATCAACCTAACTTTAGTATTTTGTATTGTATTGTTTTCTGTTAGTAAAATTGGGTGTACTAAGGAAAATGTTAATCCATTATTGTTAGTTGCTAAAGGTGAGGACACTCTCACTGAGGGTGATTATTGGCTTGCTAGACTAATATTTAAAGAAGTACAAAAAGCTTTTCCGCTTTCGGATTGGGAAGAAGACCGTAAGATGAGAAAGTATATTGCTGCTCGTTTAGCTGAGATAGGTAAACGTGAGTCTAAAACATCATGAAAATGTTATTAAAAATCAACTTACTTTTAGTATTTAACTTGAGCTTCATGACAATTTTACCTAAGCCTTGTTGTATAACCTTAAAAAAGCAAGCTATTACGGCACTGAAGTATTATTTTGATGGTCAGGTAGAAGCTACTATGTTGCAAGTCGATGCTTTATTGACACAAAATCTTGATAAGCCGACAAGGGAGTATATCTTGAGATTTAAAGAGCAAGTTACATTAGAAATTTTAAAAAAAGAAGGAAATTACCGATAATGATGACATTAAATAAATTTCTTGCACACTCGGGAGTTTGTTCTCGACGAGAAGCAGTAGAAATAATTAAAGATGGTGAAGTTACGGTTAATGGTAAGGTAGTTACTGAGCCAGGCTATCGAGTTTTGCCGAAAGATGCTGTTAAGTGTAAGGGCAAGCTGTTACGACAAGAAACGTTTGAATATGTTTTACTCAATAAGCCTCGTGGCTTTGTTACCACCATGTCCGATGAAAAGAATCGTGAAACGGTTCTCGATTTAATTACTGGTGCGAGTAAAAAGCGTATCTATCCTGTCGGTCGCTTAGATATTAACACCTCAGGGTTATTACTCATGACCAATGACGGAGAGTTGTCACAAGCATTAGCACACCCCAGCTTTAATATTAAAAAGATGTATCAATTAACTTTGAATCGTCCTATTGAGCCTCAAGATCTTGAGCGTATCAAAAAAGGTATTAGCTTAAAGGATGGTCGTGTTGACGTGAGTGCTATCTATGCATCTAAGGTAAATCCTAAAGAGTTGCGTATTACGCTCGAGAGTGGTAAAAACCGTGTTATTCGTAGAATATTTGAACACTTCGGGTATACGGTGAAAAAGCTAGAACGAACCGGGTTTGCAAACCTAACCAATAAAGGTTTACCTCCGGCTTCATGGCGATATTTAAATCCAAAAGAAATTCAACAATTAACTAGAAAAACCAAAAAGAAATAGAGACATCTTACAATGAACAAACTTTTATGCTTGAGCCTTTTGATCAGTAGTGTCCTTTTAGGTATGGAACAGCCATGCTTAACCTATTATAGTTGGGAGCTAGGTGGTACGGAGGAGGTTATGCTCCGAATACCAAAAAAGCATGTGTTAGAGTTGGTCAATCCGAAATTACTTGATGCATGGGGTAGCAAATGTTCTGCAAGCGCAGGTTTTTTAGCGCGCTTAGATGCGAAGGCTAATTTGAGAGGAGAAGGTGCTCGGGAGCGACTGTGGAAATATTGTAAAGAGAATCTGGAGCAAGGAAGTGAGAACGGATATCGTGTAGTTCATGGCAGTACCCCTCCTTGGGCAGGAAATGAAGAACATGCGATGAAATTATTATTAGCAACAGGTTTTCAGTTTAGGAATTACCTTTTTGATTTGCGTCGAGGCAACAGTGTCATCGTGAGTACACCAGCAGGAAAGTTGACCCTTGAACGTAGATTATGTGAGAAGTTTTGTAATCCCCAGATAGTGGAGTTCTGGAGATCTTATTCTGGGTCTAACATTCCATCAAAAAAATGGTTTGATGAGGATTGTCACGGGGTATTGTCAGAGGAAGATCAAGCGGAACAAGCATCATGGTTATGGAGAGAGATGTTACAACAGGTGGATGACCTTGAAGATTCTCAAGAAGGAAGCGATGTTGGAGAGGAGATGAAAATGCTTGAGGCTTTATCTACCTATAGACGCAGAATACATTTGATGACCTATGAAGGTATAGAGGCACTAAAAAGACAGAGCAAAATTAACGGTAAAAGAAAACGCGAAGATTAATTTCTGTAGTTGATTTTCAATTTAGCCCCGAAGTAAAAATACTTCGGGGCTTTTTTTTAAACTTCGTATTGACCGCCCAGGTGTTTGGCAAAGAATTTTTCTACAGCGGTATAGAACTTGATTCTATTGGCATGCTTTCTAAAGCCATGACCTTCATCTCCAAAGAGAATGTATTCATATTCACAGTTGTTTTTCTTTAATTCTGCAACAATGGCCTCTGATTCGACCTGTCGCACTCGTTGATCGTTAGCGCCTTGTCCAATCAGTAATGGAGTCTTGATGTTATGAGCGTGAAAGAGAGGTGAATGTGCACGAAGCATTTCTTCATCAGCCTCAGGATCACCGATACGTTTTTTAAGAAGCGGTAGATATATTTCTCCATATACTTGTCGGTTAGTGATTGTGAGTAGGTTGCTACGACCACAAAGATCAACAGCACAGGCATAAAGGTCTGGGGTAAAGGTAACACCAGCAAGTGTAGCGTAACCGCCATAAGAGCCACCGTAGATTGCGACTTTCTTAGGATCTGCAATTTGGTTATCGATTGCCCATTGGACAGCGTCAGTAAGATCGTTTTGCATTTTTTTGCCATACTGTTTATTACCAGCATTTAAGAATGCTTTTCCATAACCTTGTGAGCCACGGAAGTTGACTTGAAGGACTGCATATCCACGGTTACACAACCATTGAACTTGTCCATCAAGGCCCCAACTATCGCGGGCCCATGGACCACCATGGACATACAAAACCATTGGAAGATTTTTCTGATTGCCGACTGGCAATGAAAGATAACCATGGATGGTCAATCCATCACGGGAGGTGTAAGAGATTGGTTTCATTGGGACTAGGGTGTAAGGATCAAGCTTGGTGCTACTCTTGCATAACAATGAATGTTTTTTGGTAGTACGATCATAGAGGTAATAGTTATGGAGTTTTGTATCATAAGAGAAACAACAGATCCACATGGTCATGTCCCGGTCCATTGAAGAGATTACCAGTTCGCCATCTTCGACCTTACTCATGATCTCATAATCCTTTTTGAGTTCAGGGTCTAAGATAGTAGGTTTATTACGATCTTTTACGATGTTGTAACTCATGACTTGTTTTGTGTCAGGATGTATAACAATACCACCAAGTTCATAATTTTCATCATAGGCAATGACCTCTTCTTGACCAGTTTCTAAGTTAATTTTCTTGAGCTTGCCGGTATTATTGTCTTTAGAGTCGAGGATATAAACTGATTCATTATTTTCACAAAAATCTACAAAGCCACTCGTGTCAATGTCTTCTAGATCCCATGAGAATCGTTTAGCAAACTCATCTCCTTGCTTGCGTAGATAAACGTCTTGTCCGCCGGTAGAGTTAAGGCAGATATACCCTTTAAGGTTCCATTCATCATCAGTAATCCAGCTGGAAGCGTTACCAGGATTGGTATGTAGTTTTTCAAGGCTGTTGGGGTTAGATATATCTAATACATAAGGATCAAAGAGTTTTATGTTTTCTTTATTCATGGAAAAGAAGATCTTGGTAGGAAATCGTTTGTTGGTTTTAGCGCCCGAGGTAGCGACTCCCTTAAAGGGAGTAAGGTCGCGAATTTTTTTAGAATCTATATCGATACAGAATATATGGTTATTTTCATCGCCATGGGCGTCTTGTTGATATAAGACATGTGTATTAGTATACATCCATTTTGCTGAACCGATATGTTGTTCTGTTTCATGGGTAAGCTGAACGCTCTTATCAAAGTTAAACGTTCCATCTTCCTGGCGTGTACACATGAAAATATTGTAAACCTTGTTAACAGGAGCACTGTACAGTAAGTGTTGGCCGTTAGGAGATAAGCGTAAAGCTCCCTTAGCAGATGAATCTTCAAATCCGAACAATACGGAGCGTGGAATTAGAGGGGCTTCTTGAGTCGTATATGCATCTGCCATAATATGATTTACTCCAGATAATAAGAATATTAATAATATTAGTTTTTTCATGTTTTCCTTTTTTTACTACTCAATTTTAATTGTTTTTAGTTTAGCTCAAGGAAGGTAAATATCAATTAAAAAAACGAGCGCTGTTTAATGCGCTCGCCTTATTATTAAATATTTTTATATTTTTTTAATCTTCGGATCGACCACCAAGATGTTTAGCTAAAAATCGTTCTGTTGCGCTAAAGAACTTCATTCTGTTTTCATGCTTCCTAAAACCGTGCCCTTCATCTTCAAAGAGCATGTATTCATATTCACAATTGTTTTCTTTAAGCGCTGCAACAATTTGCTCAGCTTCTTGTTGTAAAACTCGTGGATCATTCGCACCTTGTCCAATCAACAGCGGTTTTATTATTTTATGTGCATGAGTGAGAGGTGAGCGGTCCATGAGCATTTCTTTTTCAGTTTCAGGATCACCAACTCGTCGCTTTATTTTTTCTAGGAGTGGTTTCCAGTATAAAGGAAATGAGTTGATGAGAGTGATAAGGTTGCTTGGACCAACAATATCAACCGCACAACAAAAAAGGTCTGGAGTAAAGGTAAGGCCCGCGAGTGCAGCATAGCCGCCATAAGAACCACCAAAGATTGCTACTTTATCAGGATCGGCAATATTGGATTTAGTTGCCCAACTTACAGCATCGACCAAGTCATCGTGCATTTTTTTGCCCCATTCCTTGTTTCCAGCATTGATAAAGTCTTTACCATAGCCGGTAGATCCACGATAGTTAACTTGTAAGACCGCATAACCACGATTACACAACCATTGTGCAGACTCATCAAAGCCCCAGTCATCATTGCACCACGGACCACCATGAACGTTTAGGACTAAGGGGACTTTTCCTTTTTTGCCGAGAGGCATAGAAAGATAACCATGGATAGTAAGACCATCACGAGAAGTAAAGGAGATTGGCTCCATGTGTACTAATGAATAAGGATCATACTTAGTACTACTCTTGCCAAGTAAGTAATGTTCTTTGGTCGTACGGTCAAAGAGATAATAGTTATGGACTCTATCATCATAGGTAAAAGCACAGATCCATGTGTTCATGTCTTTGTCCATAGAAGCAATGCTAAGATCGCCTTCTTCTATTTCGTCCATAAGTTCAAAATCGCTTTCGAAAGATTTATCTAGGATGGTTGGTTTACTGCGATCCTTGGCAATGTTGTATGAAATTATTTCTTTAGTTTTAGGATGGATAAAAACGCTGCCCATTTCATAATTGGGGTCATGGGCAATAATTTCTTCTTCCTTGGTTTCAAGATTGATTTTCTTGAGCTTGGCGGTATTAGAATCCTTAGCGTCAACTATATAGATACTTTTATTGTTATTACAAAAATCCAAGAAGTAGCTTGTATCAGAGTCTTCCATATCCCATTCAATGAATTGTTCAAATGGCTCATCATCAGAATTGCGAAGATGAATTTGGGTAGTCGCTTCCATGGTAGTTTGCATGATTCCGCGTATATTCCAGTCGTCATCAGTAATGTATTCCAAAACATTACCAGGGTTACTGGTTAGCTTGGTCATATCTGTTAGATCTTTACTAATGTCCATTGTATAAAGATCACCACCTTGGGGGTTATCTTTATTCATGGTTATGAGGATTTTGTTTGGATAGCGCCGATCAAGTTCAGATCCAAAGACTTTCACACCATCAAATGGCGTGAGGTCAATACTTTCTTGGTTGTGTAAGTCTAGAAGATAGAGGTGTGTGTTTTCATCACCATCTTTATCTTGGCTGTATAGAATGTGTCCGTTCGTGTACATCCAACCAGCAGCCTTGATGTGCTGTTTAGTTTCATAGGTAATTTGGATGGACTTTTTCAAGTCAAACTTACCATTGTCATCTTTGACGCAAACGAAAATATTGTAAATTTTGTCTACTGGTGTGCAATACAATAGATAATCACCTTCAGGCGAGATGCACATACTGGCTTTAGCAGAAGGATCTTCAAGCCCAAACAAAACCGAACGTGGAATTAATGGTGTTTCAAGTTTCCATTTAGCTTTAGCATCTGACATGATTGTAACTCCACATAATAATAAAAATAAAACTACCTTCTTCACTACTACTCCTTGTTTTTTTTACCTTTCCGCAGGTTCAGGTGCTCCTGGAAGGTTATGACACTTAGGGCATCGGGGTTCATACAATTCTTCAGCTCCAACCATGACTACGGGATCTGTATACTCAGCAGCATTTCCATTGACTAATCGTTGAGAGAGAGTGGCACGCTTGCAGCCACATACTGCACAGGTTGCAGTTAACTTATTAACTGTTGTGGCTTGTGCCATGAGTTCAGGCATAATACCAAATCCTTCACGTTTGAAGTCTTGATCAAGGCCACCAACGACAACTCGCTTGCCTGCTGCACGTAATTTTGCAATAACACGGACCAGGTTGGGATCATAAAACTGAGCTTCATCAATAATTACTACATCAGCTTCCATGCCATCTTTTAATATATCGGTAGGATTTTTTGTAGCGACTGCTGCTGATGACTCATTGTTATGAGTAGTAATTTCTGTTTTAGAGTACCGGTCATCCCACGCATGTTTGAATGCTGCTACTTTAAGTCCTTCTTTGATAGCGGCTTCTTTTTCACGAATCAAGGTTGTTGACTTACCTGCAAACATTGGACCCGCATGAATGTTGAGGTGTCCTTCTGAAGAACAACATGGACCGTGGGCACTTATATTAGATGAAGAAAGAAGGCAGAAGGCTATCGAGAGGAGTATGTTTTTAATTTTCATGGGATCCTTGAAATCGTTTGATAATGGTTATAAAACAGTTATCAAGTATGATATCAGACCATGTAAAAACTACAATTTATTTTTTATCAAACAGTTTTAAAAGTTCATACACATTGGAGAACTTAGTAGACGACAAAGGCGAATCTAATTTTTGTCGTTGTGCGACCAGTAGGTGTTGTGCTCCAAATTTGGCAGCCTCATCAGTGTGGATTGAGATATGGTTAATCGGTTTGATTTGCCCGGTTAGGTTGACTTCACCTAACGCGATGGATTTTTCAGGTAGTGGTTGTTGAAAGTAGCTGGAAAGTAATGCGAGTGCAATGCCTAAGTCGGAAGAGCTGTCCTTGATTTTAAACCCGCTACTGACCTTGAAGAATATATCGTGTGCACTTAGTTTAACCTGTAAGTATTTTTCTAAAACACCGACAATAATCATTACGTGTTTATGATCAGCACCTGTTATGATCCGTTGTGGCATATTAAATTTAGACTGGACCGTGAGCGCTTGTACCTCAATTAATAGTGGACGAGTTCCTTCAAGAGAGCTGATTAATGACAGGCCTGGGGTATCGGTAGTTTCTTGTAATAAAATTTCACTGATATTGGGAACTTGGGTTAGGCCATTCGGACCCATGTCAAAAAATCCAATTTCATTAACAGGACCAAACCTGTTTTTAACTGAGCGTAAAATTCGGGTTTGCCAGCGATCTTCCCCTTGCAGATAAAACACACCATCGACCATGTGCTCTAGTGTTTTAGGTCCGGCAATGTTGCCTTCTTTAGTGATGTGTCCTGTTACAATTACGGCAATATTGTTTTCTTTTGCAAGGCGCATAAGCCTGAACGCTGATTCTCGTAACTGTCCAACACTGCCTGGAGTGACTTGGATTTGAGAAAAGAAACAGTTTTGAATGGAATCAATAATGATCAGGTTGGGCTTTTCTTCTAATGTGGTGGCAATAATTTTTTCAAGATTGCCTTCATCAGAAAACAGGACCGGCTGATCTTTTTTGAGTAATCGTTCAGCTCGCTGCTTGACCTGGCCTAGTGATTCTTCGGAAGAAAAGTATATGACCGATTGTTTGGATGCAAGGTTATGAGCAATTTGTAACAAAAGGGTAGACTTCCCGATGCCGGGATCACCAGTTAAGATCAAAAACGATCCCGGCATGATACCGGAGCCAAGGACGCGGTCCCATTCACCGACGCCGCTGATCATGCGATTGCCAGTTTGTAGAGGAATTTCTTGAAGCTTTTTTAATGGTGTTGTTCCAGCCTTGCTTACTGCTTTACTGGCTGGAGATATTGTACGTTCGACAATACTATTCCATTCCTGGCAATCAGGACAGCAGCCTTGCCACTTAAAGGCCTTATAGTCACAGCTTGTGCAAACAAAACTAGAGTTGTTTTTGCTCATAATTTACTTTTGGGTTCAAGTCGATTTTAAAACATTCACGACACCGTGCTTGATAACTTTCTTCAGCACCGATCATGACGATTGGATCATTAAACTTAGCGGGTTTCCCGTTAACGAGTCGTTGGCTAAAATGAGCATCATTACCACATTGTATACAAATAGCTTTAAGCTTGATGACAGAATCTGCAACAGCTAGCAGTGGCGGGATTGAGCCGAATGGAATACCACGGAAATCTAAATCTAAGCCAGCAGCGATAACATGTTTTTCTTTATCAACGAGCTCTAAAATTGTAGCGACCACTGAGGGTTCGAAAAACTGGACTTCATCAATTCCCACGATATCAATCTCGGGGGTTACCAGCTTAAGAATATCTGTATGTTTTTCTACTGGAAAAGCTCTAATTTTGGTTCCGTTATGAGAGACAACGTGCTCTAATGTAGTACGGTCATCGAGTGAATGCTTGAACACTAAAATATTTTTACGGGCAATCTCGGCACGGCGCAAACGACGAATTAATTCTTCTGATTTTCCACAGAACATTGATCCACATATGACCTCAAGTCGGCCTTTATAAGTATCCATTCCTTTTTTATCCCTCAATAGTTACATCTCATCTATATTATCTTTACTATAACACATTGGCTACGTCTTGAAAAACTTGCAAAGCAAGTTTAGGTTTTGGTAGAATTTAATCAACTATTGAAAATAAAAGGAATGGTATGATTAAAAAAATTATCAATACAGTTGTAGTAGGATGTTTACTTTTTCAGGTTTCGTTATATGGAGATAGTATTGATTTGCCGGTTATTCTAGATGATCAAAAAGTAGATGGACATCAGACATTGCATATAACTTTTTCTTCTAAGGCTCTTCAGCATCATATAAACCGGGGAACCGCAAAAATTCAAGATAAAGAAATTATTCAAGTGTCTGGGTTTCATTTTGTTTCCTGCCAATTGAATATAGTTAAAGAATTTCGAGGTGTTGATGGGCATATATATAATATTCTTAAAGTTCCAGCTGGACGTATTGTTGGAACAGCAGGAAAGCCTCCACTGTTTGTAGTGGTGCCTCAGGAATGGAATCAAGTCGATCAACCATTTGTTGGTTATGTTATGTTACTAGATAGCAATGTATTTAAAGATTTTTTCAGTTGTTTAACGGAAATAAATATACCACAGCTGTTAAGTAACGGGAAAATAACGCGTATAAGTAAGGGTGAGAACGACAAAATGTCCATACATGTTCAGGATGAAGAGCAAGATTCTTTTTTGGAGTTAAAAGGTACTTATAAACCTGCTGTCAATACATTCATTATAAGAACTCTTTTTCCATACGATGTATCGTCTATACCCCACGAAGTACTTAATCAAGCTCGCCAAGAAGTTGGACTAAAGCCCCTTATTCGTATAGACAGTGGGCTTTTGTATGCCCCTGAATCGGCACCGTCTTCACCCGTAAAAAAAACTACGAGGTCTATTGCAGAAAGTGTTTTGATGTCGGTTCGCAGTAATGATGAAAATGGTTTTTTACAAAATCGAGTGGGCAGAGGTGACCAGATTAATTTTGAGGAGATAGTAGAGGGACGTTCATTAAGAGATCATATTAATACATTAATTGAAGGTGAAAAACTTTTTGCTCATGTTCAAAAAAAGTTAGAAGAGCCAATGTTAATCTCGTACAAGAGGCATATTTTAGAACAGAAGAGAGGTGGGGGAACATTAGAGGGTGAAGAGATTGATGTTTTTATGATACCATCTTTTCGTTCTATGATTATAGAGGGAGTAACACCCTTTATTCATGCATTGAATATACAGAATGCTCCATTAGCAGAGCAGCTTTTAGCGTTAAGGATTGATGATGCTGGAATCGCTGATAATGGGCAGGCTCCGATTAATTTAGTTATTAAAGAATTTCTTGAATCAGGTTCCGGGGTGTCTAAGCAATTATTAGAATTAGTCATGAATAATATTATCATTTTGCCACAAACTAAAGAAGAATTAGCGCAGTATGTTACCGAGCAAGTTTCTCTTAAGAGAGGGGCATTGAGAGGATTATCTAAGCGAGCAGAGCTTGTCCTTGATCTATTAAATAGTCGGGCTAATACTGTTGAATCGATGAGGAAGGGGCTTGTGTCCCTTTTACAGCAAGCAATAACACTGAGGCTGAGGCATGATCTGGATATTCTTATGCGGACTGCAACTCATAAAGAGTTACTCGATGGTTTACAGATTGCCTTAGATGAAGAAGATGTTGTGATGGCTGAGATGGTGATAGCAAAAGTATTAAAATTAAGTCCTCCTTTGAGTCGTGATGAGCAGAAAGAGATGTTTTTGATGTTAGATGTTATAATAAGGTCACTAATTCAAAAACAAGATGTACAAAAATTACTATACCTTTTACGTCCATTTGGTGATGGATTTTATACTCAAGTTTATATAAAAGTTATCCAATCAGATTATCCAAAAATTGCTCAAGCGTTACTAGATAGCCGTCCCAAGGTTAAACAGGACGACCAACTAGTCGAACTGCCAAGGGGGGCTTTCAATATAGTTAGTGAACAGCTTACCAAGGCTAAGCAGGCAACACCAAAGCATAATCAGTTATTACGTGTTAAGGCTTTATTACAAAAACAAGCTAATGGTGACGTAGAGAATAAATCGAATTAACCTTCTTGTACTTCACGAGCTATTTTTTCTACTAAGGGTTCCAGAGAAACGGTGAGTTTTTGAAGGTCGAACTTGGGTAAGGCAAATGTTTTTTCTTTGCCCAAGATTTCTACCGTGATGGATAATTCTGGTAGTACGCCTGTGGCAAGGTCAACTAACGCTATTCTAAAGTACGCTTCTTTCAGCTTGAAAAAGTCGGTTAATGCTTTTCCGTGGTAAGGCATTCGTGATAATACTGCCTGCTTGAACGGATCCTCGAGTCCTCGATGAATTTTTCCTTCTACTACCCAGTCATCCAGGTTTTTCAAGGAGGCTGAGCAATTAAGGTCCATGTAGATATTAAAGAGGTACCCAGAGATATCCATGGTCGCTTGCTCAAGATCAAAAAAGATTTCAGCAGATGTTTCTAGCTGGTTAAGAAGGTTGATACTTCCGTTAACAGTAAACTCTTGTTCATCCTCAGTAATGTTGATTGAGATTTCAGGACCTTTAGTGGAATCCAAGTTATGAGTAACCTTAAAGAGGGTTATTCCACCAAATGCTAAGTTAAGAGGGCTAATAGATCCTTTTCCCTTAAGGCCTTTTTTAGTGAGGGACAGATCTACAAGTGCACGATGATTACGTCCATACAAGTACTGAATGGCTTGTGCATAATCATTGAGTGGCATCATGGCATACTCGAGTATGCTGCGGTTAGACTTGGGCTTATTGTGAAGTCCGGCCATCGATAGTTCGCCCTTGATATGAAAACCCTGTTCGAAAGTAATCTTCCCAATCGAGATCGTTCGAGGTGCAATAATCATAAATACATCATTAAGGCAGAAAAAATCTGGGAGCTTAACTTTCTCAAATGATTCGGCAAGCTGGTTTAACTTTTCGGATGCAATATCCAGGCCAGTCAGATGAACGACTTGTTTTCGCAGCGCCATGGCTTCCTCATGAAACCGTTCAATATGGTTATGAGTGGTATCAAGGAGATGTGATAGGTGAGTTTCTAAAACTTGTCGCTCATTACTCAACAGATCAACCGAACTAAAACCATTGGCAGGGTTGAAGTGTTCTATAATATCTTCACTAATTTCTTCGATCCGATCTATATATCGATTGATATCAGTTGCTTCTTTTTTTACACTATTTTCAAACTTTTTTATGAGGGTAGGGTAAGTATCTAAAAGATGGTTGATATTGCTAATGATCCCGGGGACTTGTCCTACAACGGTTGGAAAGAGGTTATAAATATCTGTAGCACATAAGTATGATGCTCCTCCCTTGAGGGCAAAGTTGGGTGAGGCTATATTGAAAATTCCTCCCAACATGAGAGTTCGTTGTCGTTGTTCATTGTCGCGGGTGAGTGTTATTTTACCACTAACACCGCAGCCAGTAGGGATGATGCCTTCAGCTATCAAGCAATTTAAGGACGCACCAATTTCATTCAGTTGAAATGGAATACCAAATGGCGCGTTGAGGCTACCGGTTAATGAGCCTATGAACGCCAATTCGGCTTCGGTAGAAATTCCCGAGCTAAGTTCTCCATGGATAGGGGCACAATCGGGTAGGTTATAGGTAGTATCAATGACAAAGGCTGTTTTTGGGACAAAGTCCTCAGCAAAGAACTTAACGGAAAGTTTATCGAGGGTGACAACATCCATGATGGTTTTATCGAGTATAGAGCTGAGGGTAAAGTTCATTTGGTTTATATCGGTGATATTGATAGGAAGTTTGATGGAGCTGACAAACTTCTTAATGCCGGTAAAACTTAAAACGCTTGCAAGTTGTCCATGAAGATTCATTTCTCCTGTTATGGTGACAACCATGTCACTAGTAGAGATTTCAATTAAGGGCTGATGAATTTCTAGTGATGAATCAAATCCACTGAGTTCTGGATGTATTTGTGCTGGAGAAAATACAAAGGATTCTAAAGGTTTTATTCTAATTGTTAAGTTCGAAAGATTGGACTGTACATCCCAGAATACTTTAAAATAGGCAGGAACAGCCAAGCAGGTAGTTTTTCCAGTCCAAATTTGTTCTTTATCATCTTCAGAAAGAACTTCCAAAGAATCTATTTGCAGTCGTTCTAATATTTGTTGTAGCTTTTCGCTATGTGGAAGATCCACAGTAGGTAGGTATCGATGAATTTGTTGTTGCGTATGGATATTGATGGAAAAAAAACTTATAATTAAAATTATGATAACGAGTTTCTTCATGGCTTCCCTTCTGATTTTTAAAATCAGTTCTCCTCTTATTATCGAAACCTTATCTTAGTTGGGAAAAATAAAAATTAGAATAGTAGGAACACATTCATGGTCAAAGATTTTATACGTATCAGCACTTCTTTACCATTAAAAGGGTCATGTGAGATATCAGGGGCTAAAAACGCTGTCCTGGTTATCATGGCTTCATCAATTTTAGCTTCTGGTAAAACCACCTTGAGAAATATTCCTGTTTCTTCCGATGTATTAACCATGATCGAACTTCTTGAGTACCTAGGTGCCGAAGTTTTTTTCGATCAAGAAGAAAATCGTTTAGAAATTGATAGCTCGACGATTGTACAATCGGAGGTTTGTCCTGATATTATGAGTCGTATGCGTGCATCATTCTTAGTCATGGGCCCATTGCTTGCTCGTTTCGGTCGTGCTCATATCGCACTGCCAGGTGGCTGCTCTCTTGGAAAGCGCCCCATCGACTATCATCTGAAAAATTTTAAAAAGATGGGCGTCACGGTTGAAGAAGAATCACATTTTATCACAGCGACATGTCAGCAGCTTCAGGCGCGACGATTAGTTTTAGAGTATCCTAGTGTGGGTGCAACAGAAAATATTATCATGGCGGCCGTTTTAACGTCCGGGGTGACCGAGATTGTTAACGCTTCATTGGAGCCTGAGGTCGATGACCTTATTTCGGTTCTTCGTAAGATGGGAGCGAACATTACTACGCAGGTTCCAGCAACCATTATTATTGAAGGGGTTGAAAGTTTAAACTCGGTTGAATACTCGGTTATGCCTGATCGGCTCGAAGCGGGATCGCTGTTGTTAGCAGCAGCCATTACTGGTGGAGAGATATCTATACCTAATGCTCAGCCGCATATAATGGATGTTTTCCTATTGAAACTTGAAGAGATGGGTCATACTGTTGTTGTGAGTGATAATGGTAAGGGAATTTTCTTTAAGGCGACGACTGCGCCGAAAGCAGTTTCCTTTAAAACCGGACCTTTTCCTGGGTTTCCTACTGACTTGCAAGCGCCGATGATGGTAGCACAAACATTAGCAGAAGGGACAAGCATCATTGAAGAGACGGTGTTTGAAAATCGGTTATTACATATTCAAGAGCTGCGTAAGATGGGAGCTCAGATTGAACAGATTGGAACTAAGGCTATTGTAACAGGGGTTCCACACTTAGTTGGAGCTTCAGTAGTGGCGACTGATATTCGTGCTGCATGTGGATTGGTGTTGGCTGGCTTGGTTGCTCATGGCAAGACTGAGATGACGGGTGTTGCTCACTTTGATCGCGGTTATGATCGTTTAACGCAAAAGTTAGTTCAGCTTGGTGGTAAGGTTGAACGTTTCTCTTCTGAGGTTCTTGGATCTTCTTCCAAGCATATAGAAAAGTTTGTTTAAAATAAAAAGCAGTAACGTTAAGTATTACAACTTAGTGTTACTGCTCCTTATTAGACTATTGAGGGTCTTTGGATTAATTTATCCAAAATGTCTGGACTCTCTTTCTCTTTGCATTCTTTCCATTTGACGATCTGGTTGTCGTTGTCTTATTCTTCTTTTTTCCATCATTCTTCTTTCTTGCGCTTCTCTTTCTTCTCGTATGCTGTTTATTTTTTCTTTTCTTTCTTCCTGTTGAAAGTGTTGGCGTTCTTAGGATGCTTTTTGTCTAGCAACCTCATCAAGAGGAACAATGTGAGACTGTAGGACTATATTAATGCCCATGACGTCCTTCATTATTCGCAATGTTTTGCTAATGATTTGTAATGAGCTTTCAAGAGACTGATGTCCTGTTGCGACTGTCTTGAGAGCTGCAGTTATTGTTGCTTGTGCTTTATTTAATGCGATTTTTCCTGAAGCTACAGAGGCTTTTATTTTCTTAAGTGCTGTATTAAGTTTTACAAGGGCCGGTGCTATTTTTGCCTGCGCTTCAAGCATTGTATTGGAAGCTAGAAGTGCTTTGTATATAGCCGCTTGTATACTTGTTGACTTTGACTGGGTTATTGATTGAAACATAACCAATAGGGTACAAACTGATGCAACATCAGCCTTAAGCTTAGCAATATCTTGTGTGCTGAGCTCCGTCTTACCAATCTTGCTAATGAGTGCTTTATCGCTCGGGACAAGTGATAAAAGCAGTGTTTTGACAGGAGCAATCTTCTTGAGTCCTGCAGTAATCTTAGTTTGATCTCCTTTTAATGTGGTAATTTCATCAGTAATAGGAGTGGCAGCGTAATTGAGCTCGCCTTCTTTATCTTTCAAGCTTGCTTGAGCGACCATTAGTTTTGCTTGTGCATCAGCAAGTGTTTGTGATGTACTATTAAGGATGGCTTGTGATTTGTTTAATGCTTTACCAACGGCTTTTTTGAATGCTGCTTGTATTTCATCCTCGGTTGCATTATAGCTTACCGTAAAACCATCTGAAGTATGGTGTCCACAGAACTTAGCCTTTTCTGTTGGTGTATAACCTTTTTGTGGCCATGGATATAAATGACTTCTTATACCTTTAAGCGTAGTGATGTCTTTTTGGTTTGGCCAGTCAAGGAACGTACAATGACATTGAGTTGCTGCATGTTCTACTGCAGATAGGTTCTTGAGAATATCCTCACTCGTTACTTGAGCTTCCTTTTCTGCTTTTTTAACATCAGCTAATGCCTGTTGTGGTGTTTTTGGAAGAGCTGCTATAATGGCTTTGGCGTCTTGTACAGCTTTTCCGGGTGCTGCTTTTGCATCAGCGATTAAAGCTTTAGCTTTTCCTGGTGCTTCTTTAATGACGGTACTAGCATGTGCATGGGCTTGTGAAATTCCGGTTGAAATGTCATGAGTTACAGCTGCTTTAACTGTATCTGGAGATACCCCAAGAGATTTAAATTTATCTTCAATTTTTTTAGTTTTTGCCTTGCAAGCAGTATACTTTGGATTGGTTTGCATTTTAGGGCGTGTTAAATCATTAACTTGCTTAGTACCAAACTTTCCATTTTTGTATCGAACAGTCTTATGTGATGCACAGTCATCCCATTTTTTACATGGCTTCTTAGGCTTGGAATGGTGGTGAGAAGGGTGGTGCCAGCCAAAACTGGATTGCGTGGTGGATAGGAGAGTAAAGATTAATAAAAATAAAGATACTTTTTTCATGATTTTCCTTAATTTGATTTTAACAGTCTACGGTTCCACCAACACAAACACTTTTGGTTGAATAGAGTGGATCACTAAGATTAGGAACGGTTTTTTGATAATATTTTCCAGGAATAGGTATTGTTTTAGGGATATTCTTACACAAATCTGCTTGTACATTAAAAGCTGTTAATATGCCTAAAGTTACCATTATTGATATCATTAATTTTTTCATTATATTTTCCATTCTAGAGTTTTGGTATTAACCTTTAATTTACCTATTTATATGCCGTGTATGGCGCGATCGCATTCGTTTTTTCATCTGACGTTGTTCTTGTTGTTGTTTTTCCATTTGGCGTTGTCGTTGTTCCCTTTGTCGGGCCTCTTGTGCCTTTCTTTCCTTTAGCATTTTTGCTTTATGTGCTTTGATTTCTTCTTGTTGAAAGTGCTGGCGCGCTTACATAGCTTTTTGCTTAGCTATTTGATCAAGGGGGAACAATGTGAGACTGTAGAGCTATATCAATACCCATTACGTGTTTCATTATATCAACTGTTTTATTGATGGTTTGTAACGACTTCTCAAGGGATGTATGCCCAGCATCGACCGTATTTTGAGCTGCCGTTAATGTCGCTTGTGATTTTTGCAAGGCGATTTTTCCTGAGGCTACGGCACTTTTAACTTTTTTAAGTGCTGGTTTAAGTTTTGCGAGTGCAATTGTTATTTTTGCACGAGCATCAAGCATTTTGTTGGCGGCTAAGAGCGCTTTTGGTATAGCAGCTTGGAGTGTTGTTGCTTTTTGTTGGGTTATTGATTGGAACATAACCAACAAGGTACAAATTGATGCAACATCAGACTTGAGCTTAGTGATATCGTCTGTGCTGAGTTCATGTTTACCAATATTTTTAATTATTGCGCTATCGCTTGGTACTAGTGATAAAAGTAAAGTCTTAATCGGATCGATTTTTTTGAGCCCTGCAGTAATTTTTGTTTGATCACCTTTTAATGTAGCAATTTCGGTAGTAATAGGGGTTGCAGCATCGTCGAGTTTCTGTTTTGTATGAGCCAACTTAACTTGAGCGACTGCTAGTTTTCCTTCTGCATCAGCTAGAGTTTGTGAAACGGAGTTAAGCATTGCTTGTGATTTGTTTAATGCTTTTCCAACAGCCTTTTTGAAAGCTTTTTGGATTTGATCTTTAGTTGTATTATAGCTGACCGTATAACCCATGGACGTATGCTGTCCACAATACTTAGCTTTTTCTGTTGGTTTATAACCTTTTTGTGGCCAGGTATATAAATGACTTCTTATACCTTGAAGCGTAGTGATGTCTTTTTGGTTGGGCCATTTAAGGAAAGTACAATGACATTGTGTTGCCGCATGTTCTGCTATTACGACATCCTTGAGAATATCTTCACCAGTTACGAGAGCTTCTTGTGCAGCTTTTTTTGCATCAGCTAATGCCTGGTGTGGGGTTTTTGGCAGAGCTTTTATAATTGCTTTTGCTTCTTTTAGTACATTACCCGGTGCTGCTTGTGCATCGCTAATTAATTGCTTAGCTTTGCCTGGAGCTTCTTTGACAACAGTAGTCGCATGTGCATATGCTTGTGCAACTCCGGTTGTAACATCATGAGTTACTGCTTCTTTAACTTGATCGGGAGACACTTTTAATTTTTTAAACTCATTTTCGATATGTTTTTTCTTGGTCTGACATTGATTATATGGTTCTTGTGCTTTTTTAAGTGCCTTTTTACATGTTTTATATGCAGGATTATCCACTTTTATTGTTTGATTAACGGGTTGATCATAATCAATTTTCCATTCACCTCCAGGACAGCATTTGCAATCACCAGATTGAACATGTGCGGCTAACCATTCAGATTTTGCGTGCAATGCATCAGCTGCTTTTTGTGCATCACTTTCAACATGATGAGCGCCACTTGAGGCGCTACTGGCAGCATGATGAATATCACTGCTAAGGCTAGCGTATGATTCTTGTGAGATAAGTCCGACTATTAAGGCCAATAGGATAAGTAATTTTTTCATTATTTGTTCTTTCTTAATATACATTTGCGCCAGCAAGGTTTCTATAGTCAGGGTGTGGGTTATTGCCGTAGTCGTCACATCTACAGTTGATCCAATCATCAGGAGTACACCATGGCGCTCTATGTCCAAGAAGAATAGTTTTTGTCTTTGATTTTGGGATGTGGGAACACATATCAGGGTTTGGCTTTGGAACATGAGAGCACATATCAGCCTGAATAAAGTTGATTGCAAAGAAGCCGGTGAGTACTATAAATAATAATTTTTTCATTTAATTTATCCTTTATGCTGCTGGTGCCGCTACAGGTTTAGGTGCAGGCGGTTCAGGCGGAAGGTTAGTATATTTTGATGGGATGGTTGCGAGTGTCAATGGTGTAGGCGCACTCGGAACCGTTTTGCTTATATAGGTAGTCCCACATGATGCATGAATAAGTCGTTCGGCGCCTTGCAGATCTGGCAATGCACTATTGATGCTTGATATTGCGTTTGGAATGGTGGTGTTTTGTGCTGTGTTGATTGAATCTTCCGCAGTATTAAGACTGTCAATTGCGCTATTAATAGAGTACTTAGCCCTGATGATGGTATTGCCCGCGTTAGTAATTTCTGTGTTAGCAGTTGCGATTTTTACTTTAGCTGCAGCGATCTTTACTTTAGCAGCATTAACTTTATCTTGAGCGTCGGCAATTTTTACTTTAGCTGCAGCGATCTTAGCTTCGGCACCAGGAATAGTTACGTTCATGATCGTTGCTAATTTAGCCTGTGCTGCTTTAAGTTGTGTTTGTGCACCTTCGATTTTAGTAATAGTGCCTGGCAGTGATGCTAAGCTTGTTTGTAATGTTGTAATAAATGCTCCAAGAGCAGTTAATACATTTTGAAGGTTACCAACATGAGGTTTAACTGCAGGTATTTGCGAAAGAGCTGTATTGATTGCTGGTAATGCTGCAACAATTGAATTACCTTGAGCTGCAGTAATACTGCCGGGTGAGAACATTTCAACTAGTTCTAAGTATGAGCTTGTGTCTGATTGTAGTTTAACCAGGTCGGTAGTGGTTAATTCACCCATTTTATCCAATAAAGCTTCACTACAAATATGATTTGGCTTTGGTGGAGTGCTGCTATCAGTACCACACAACAGACCTTGTAGTAGTTTTAATACACTTTGAACACTCTGAAGACTTTTGATGCTGGCTGGTAATTTAGTTTCAGCCTCTTGTGCCTTTGTAAGTTCTGTCTCGACAGAAGTCAATTCGTTACCTACTTTAAGAGCTTGTTCTTTAACCGTTGCGTTATCGTGTGTTATGGTTGTATCGGCGGTTTCTATTTTTGTATCGGCAGCTTTGAGTTTGGTATCAGCTGCAGTAATTTTACCATCCGCTGTTGTAATTTTTGTATCAGCTGTGGCGATTTTCGTTTTAGCTGTAGTAAGTTTAGTTGTTCCAGCAGCAATTGTTGTTTTAGCATCGTTTACCTTGGTAACAGCGCCAGCCATCTGAGCTTGAGCCTTAGGTAATGTAGTATTAATGGCTGCATTAATTTGATCGATTCCTGTATTAACTTGATCTTGTCCATTAGATATAACATCAACGGTTTTTTCTTTAGAAGTATCACCGGTAGTTGAATCAGTTACAGACTGTTTCATTTTTTTAAGTGCACCACAAAAGCCTTTTTTATCGGTAACTACGGTCATACCGCTATTGTATCCAGAAGGAGTTGCTTTTCCACATTGTTCAGACTGGAAAGCTTGTGTTACTGATACAGGAGATCCAGGCTTTGGAGGCTTAACAGCTGTAGTGGTTCCAAAGTGTAGTGTAGTATCTTTGAGTCCCTTGAATGTAGTTATATCTTTTTTATCTTTCCATTCAAAAAATAAGCAAGGGAATGCTGTAGGATCTGCTGGTGCAGGAGGTGCGGGAGGTGGGAAGTGACCCTTTAAGTTATTTCCTAATGCTGTAATGTGTGCGCCAATGTTTGCATTAATATCTTTAAAGGTTCCACCGATATCTGCTGGTAATGCTTCTATATTGACGCTGATATCTTCAAATGATGGAAGATCTATCTCGATATCCGGTAATTCTGGTAATGTTGGTGTGTCTACTGTAAAGTCCATGGTAGGTAGATCGGTTAATGAAGCAATCTTAGGAGTACTTGGAGTGGCTATGCTTGGTGTGGCGATAGTACCCATGGTTGGCAACTTGGCCATAGCCGGAAATTCTATAGACCCTAAGTCAGGCATTTTGAGATGAGGTAAGTTGTGGAGAAGTGCTCCAATCTTTGCAGGAGGAATTCCTAATTTAGTAGCTGCTGCAATATGTCCAATATTAGCACTTAATAACTTTCCAGGAATTTTAAAATTGGTAGACAGTGCATGGATGTTATTGATAAAGTTAACCTTCAACTTAGGAAGCTTTAAGTTTCCAAGGCTGTTAACGATAGTCGGAAGGTGGATGTCGGGCATCTTTGCTAATGCACCAAGGTTAGTGAAGGCTCCAGAATTAATACCCTTTAATGAGGCTGTTAAGTTAGGAAGCTGAATGTTTGGCAATGCTATCTTAAGCGATCCGATAGACTTTTCCAGTACCGCCATGTTGATTCCACCAAATCCAGCACTCACTGGTACCGTTGAAACCAAACCTATCATTAATAAGAGCGAAAAAACTAGCTTTTTCATTGCTATAATCCCTAATATGTCATAAATACTTAATCTTTTTTATTAAGTATACCTAAATACAGGGTAGACAAGTCAAGGGTTTATTTCAGATTGAAACAAACCCTTGTGCCTAATTATAAGTATAATTGAGACTTTTTACTTTTTAGAAGCAATAATGCCTTTAACTTTCTCGACTATTTGTTGAATATTCTTCTTGGTATCTTCGAGGTGGAAGTCGATATCGAATGAGTGTTCTTTGCCATAAAGCTCGATAGTGATGGCTGCACCAAAGGTAGTGGTTCCGCTTATTGCGCCCAGGAGGTTATATTGGATTTCCAGCTTAATGAGGTTAATATCGCCTTCATTTTTATCCAATGCCTTTTGGAGTTCGTCATTCAGCTTATCAAGGTCACCTGAGGCGCCTTTGATTTTAGCCTTTAACTCAGGGATATCTTTACTATCAACCTTAATGGCGGCTTGTACCGTTTTTAGTTCAGCTTCCAGCTTTGCAAGCTTGGCGGTATCGCTGGCTGGGGTTGGGTCATACTTGCCGGCTGCAAAGTCGTCAAGGTGTTGTTGATCGGTTTTTAACTGTGCTTGCAGTTTTTGAAGGCGTGATTTTGAAGTAGCCATTTGTTGTTTGAGGTGCTTGATTTGAGCTATCAAGTTTTGCTTGGATGCAGAAGGATTTGGAAGTGCTGCTGCAAACTTACTAAATGCATCGGCTGGCATTGAAGCAATAAAATCGCCAATAGAGACTCCTTTATCCAATGCTCCGGTCACTACCACCTTCAAGTTTGGAAGCGGGAGCTTCAAGGAGGTTAATGATGCAATCTCGGGCATATTCTTGGATAGATCGGGAAGGTTTATATTGGGAATCTTTGTAAGATCACTCAGGTTGGTTATAAATGGGAGTGCATCCAGGTGTGGAAGATTACCAAGAGTTAATGATAAGTTGGGGAGTTTTAAAGTGGCAAGTCCGTGTAGATTATCAATAAAGCTTCCGAGGTTGATTTTGGGGATTCCTTCTAATATTTTACCAAGGTCGGGGAGCTTGAGCGCGTTGATGGCCCCAAGCTTAGCGCCAATGTTAGGGATCTTGAGGTTTTGGATTGACTTTAATGTTGCCATTGGAATGGTTGGTGCACCCTGAACACTCATGGTTAATATCATAAATGAGAGTGGTATGATTCGTTTCATCATTTTATCTTTCTCTTTGTTTTTCATATTACACCAGCTGCTTGGTTAGGTTTTTAATTGATGTTACATCATCAGCGATGTTTTTCTTGGTACTGGCTATTGAGGCCTTAGCTTTATTGATTGCTGCTGTAGTATTAGTTTTCCAAGCGTTCTTTTTCTTTGTAATGTCGGCCTTAGTTTGAGCGATTTCTTTTTTCAGGGCAGCTTCTTTAGTTTGTAGTGGAGCCAGTGTTTTTTCTATTGCAGCTAAAGCTTTCTCTGCAGCCTCTGCTCCAACATCACCAGTGAACTTAGCTACCTTCAGTTCGTCAATAAGGAGTTCGAGGTAACGTTTGAGAGCGGTTACACTAAATATAACCTTAGCACCATAACCAGGGTTTCCAGCATCAGTTTTGCCCATTTCTCCCTCATAAGTAACTTCTCCAAAGCCAAGCAAGTTACCTTGCATTTTGAATCTGTATCCTTCAGATAGTATGAGGGTAACATCGCCTTCACCTTCAAGCTGGAGAGGTTTAATATTGATCTTACCAGATAGGACAAAGATTGGTTTGGTTCCAAAGTTAAGCTGTGCATTAAATGCTGGACCGTCGTCCTTAGTTCCATACTTACCGTCCATACCAGCACCAGTAATCAAGACTTGGTTCTTAAGTTGTGGATACTTATCAGTTACTTTAATAGCTTCCAAGACATCCATTTTCTCTAAGAATCCATCAGCTGATAATCCATTCATGTTGATTTGTGCTTTAAAGCCACCATTGTAACCTAGAATTCCTGCAGAACCTTGATAAGTAAAGCCGGCATCAAACCAGAGATTTCCGATCTCGATATCTTGCGCTGCGTAATGGAATTCCATGTTAGAAACATAAAGATCGAGAGCGTTTAAGAATGTCTTAACATCAGCATTAAATGCTGGACCAGCTTTTTTAGCAAAGTTAGCAAGAGCGTCAACTGCTTTTTCTACTGCAACACCACCCTTAATTATGCCGTTCTTAGTTGCCTTCATACTAGAACCGATAGAAGAGATGGCCTTCTTTTTATTCGCTGCTGCATACCGTTTATAGTTTTGTGACTTAGGCAATGTTGGAACCTTAATTATTGGAAGACCTGGCCGTGGTTTTGCTGTAGCCTTGCTGCGGGCAAAGTCATAAGTAGCACCGAGGAATTGACCAGCCTTATCAACATACTGTAATGAGTTTGCAATTTGCTGACTGTCATATTTACCCCAAATACGGACAAGGTAGAGGAAGTCCATAGCATCATCAACATTAAAGTTGATAGCAAGATCGCCAGTGTGTGCAGTTTTGGGATCATCGCCAAGTTGAATGCTTCCGGTTACACCGAAGGAAGATGGTAGAAGGTCGGTAGCAGCAGATGCAGCTGTGCCGGCAGCAGTACCACCAGGTCCATCAACTTCATCAGTTGCAGAGCCTCCACCTTCTTCGGCTGCATTTTCTTCTGCATCTTCAGTGATATCCCACTCACCTTGAATCGCGATGTCACCAACAGAAAGACCGTCAATACCAAAAGCGTCATCTATGTCACCCTCGGCAGTACCGCCAAGTGCCATGAAAATTTGCTCACCATCATCATCATCAACCCTTACCTCGGCTTTTCCAGCAATTTCCATAGGTTGTTGTTGGTTAGGAATTGTCATATCAACACCAAGAACTAGAGCAAGTGTTGGTTCTGCAGAAAATTCAAAAATAAATGGACCTGGGTCAGCCGAATAGCCGTCACCTAAGTTATATTTAAAGCTGGTATCATCAGCAAAGAAAGACATGCTAATAGCACCAAGCGAAGCCTCAGCTCCTATATGTTTAAAGTACGTAACCGAAGGTCCCATAGCGCCACTCAAGATGTGTGGATTAAAGATATTGATCTTTTTACCCATGAAGTTAATACTTCCAAGGACCGCAAGGTCGCGTATAAGTTGGGTAGAGTTCAACGAACCTGTTTCAGTAAATCCACTATCGATTTCTGTTTCCATTGTATCTTCTCCAGGGAAGACCCCAATACCGGAGGCCCCGATATGGAAGGTGTACTGGATATTAGAGAGGATGAATCCTAAGTCGACTGCTGGTAAGTGATTAAAGAAGTTTCTTACTTTAGGTGCGACCACTGTATTGAAGAATTTTTGGACAGGGGCTGGAGTAAATTGATTTTGAATATGTATGATATTAACATCTTTTGATACAAATTCACCCATGACTGCCACACCAACCTTGCCGAGATAATTACGAACGGCAAAGAAGCCGGCTCGAACTTTTTCACTATAGAAATCAAAGTCACCTAAAATGTAAGCGCTTTGAGAATCCTTGCTCAAGTGTAATCCCAGCTCGGCATTTGTGATGGTTACGTTTGAAACCTCTTTTGGAACGTTAGGTATTCGTGAAAGCTCTATAACATCAGTGAATGGTTGGAAGCTAGCATCAACAAGCATACCACTATAGGAAACAAAGAGCCCGCCTTCATGGACACTCTTACTGCCACCCTTCATCTTTTTCGGAGAGGTTTTCATGAAGCTGAATATAGAGTTAACAGCGGTTGCTTTCTTGAAGCTTACCTTACTTGAACTACCAAATGATGTGGCTTCAGTTAGACCGTGTAACTCAAATCCATTTTTCTGTTTACCTTCAAAGAGTAGGATATATGGCTTGATTAAATGCATGCCTCTGTAGCTTACATCTTTCTTGAGTGTGAACTTCTGTTGTAGTTGATCTTTTTTGAAGTCAAACTGAGCATTAACATCAAAGTTACCAAGGAGTGGTAACTTAATCGTGCCATCCGATTCAAGCATGACATCAAAATCAAACTTAGTAGCGTCAGCTTTCTGTGGAATTGCTGTGAACACTACTTTTGGATTTTTGAAGTTACCAACATTTTGGTTATTGAAAGTAACATCAAAAGTTTTATCAAGATCGGCTTCGATCCTGAGTCCAGCCTTTTTAGAGTATGTAAGACGGCCGTTGACTTTAGCTAGCGCAACATCTCCAACATATGGGAGCTTAATGCTACCGATCTTTGTTAAGTCCATAGTTCCAGAAAGATCGAGTTGTGGTGGATCTTCTCCAGAGATGTCTTTAACCAATATAGAAATATCAGTCATGACAACATCACCAAATGGCGCACTGCCTAGGAATGGTAAGAGCGCCTTAAGTGATACAGACTCAAGAGTTTTGACCTTCTTATAAGAACCATAAAGTGTGATGCCTGGCTTGAGACTACCAATTGCAGGATTAGGATCAGTGTAGGCGACAGTGGTGATAATAAGTTCGCTGCCTGATAGATTGACCGCAATGTTTGGTAATCCTGGAACGAGCTTTTGAAGATCAATTTGCTCAGGGAAGATGGAGAACACCACATCGGTATGCGCTTTAGGTTTTAATGTTTCGATAATCTTAAACTGTGCAGCACCACTAACCGTGATCGGTTTAGTTAGTGAAGTATGACCACTTAAGATAAGATCAAGATTCTTAACTTCTGGTTTCTTACCAGAAGTTAATGGGCTGACTAAGTTAATGTCACCTTGGATGCCAAGCTTACTCAACTCGAGTGTCTTAAGATCAGACAGCGTTGATGGTAATGACATTGAACTGAACGGTGTGATTGTCGGTGGTGCTAATACTTTACCATTAATAGTCAATCCTGACTCGGTCATATTAAGGTTGAAGTTAACACTAAAGCTCGGAGCGCTCGGGCTGATCTTTTTAAGGATGTTAACCGTAGTATCAAATGAGATGAAGACACGGTAGCCAATTGGTTTTTTACCTAGAGCAAGTTCGATGACCAGCTTCGGATTACTAATTTTACCAACATCTAATCCTGGAACAGAGATGCTTTGTTCATGACCGGTTAGATCAAACTCAAAGTTCATCTTGCCATCTTTAAACAGAACATCCAAAGGTAGATTATTGATACTTGGTAGCATTGGAATACCAGACACATTAGATAGTGCCGAGAAACCAATTTCTGGAAGCGTTAAGTCTGTAGCTGAAGGTTTTTTGAGTGGGATTTGTTTAGCTGTGAGTGTAATATCCTTAAGCTTAATACCTTTCAGCATACTGGTTAGTCCTGATGGAATATTCAATGATGATGGAATGAAGTCTGCAAGGCCGGCTGTTGGTAATGCTAATGCAAAATTGATACCAGGAGTAAACGCTGCAAGTGATCCAAGTGCAGCCATGTCAGCAGCAGGAAGTTTCAGACCGCCAGTTAATTTACCAAGAGCTGGACCTGATATTGGTGTTGGAGTATAAGCGAGTACAATATTAGGTTTAGGAAGTCCTTTCATGATGCTGGTTGCTATTGGTGGCAATTTGAATGCCGGTACAATACCTTGGATCATGCCAACCATGCTACTCATAGTAAAGTTGGATGGCGGCAGTCCTATGAATGCAAAGTCTTTTGGTCGGAGTCCTTTCATGAAGTCAGCAATTGAACCCTTAAGCGGTTTTGTGAGCTGTAGAATTCCGGTCATGCCTTTAAGGTTGAACGGAGGATCAAGATCGAAGGTGCCGGCAATTTCAAATCCGACATTGGTAGGCGGTTTGGTTAAACCGTTTGCAAAATCAAGATCAATATAAAGTTTACCGCTATGGAGAGTTCCAATATGTTCGATTGAAATTGAGCTTGTAATGTCAACCTTGACGCGGAGCATGGTTTGAGAAAGATCGAACTCTACATCCGCTTCATGAATCTTCACCAACGGTAGGCTAAGCTTACTAAAGTCACCATGCGCATACACACTAATGGTTGGGATCTTAGGTGGTTTTTCTTCAAACTGTTTTTTGTCTTTAATGTTTTGAAGCAGGATAGAAATGTTTGATAATGAAACATCATCGAGTGGTGTACCCTTCAATGGTTTGAGTAGGGTACCAAAGCTGACCTCCTGATTAATATCAGCAACAATATTGAAGTACGGAAGCATCTTCAACTTGAAGATTTTATCACGACGTTTTACATCTTCAGTGAATGGGAACTGTGTTAAGGTACCAGTTATTTGATCGACATCTACTTCACCAATTTGACTGAGTACTGGATCGACAGCAGATGCAGCTGAAGAGAGAACCGGGATAACATTTTGTAATGTTTTAAACATGCTTTGTACTGATAGAGTAACCGGTTTCTTTTTGTAATGTACTGGTGGAACACTAATCATTGCTCCAGCTTGATACTTACCAGCCTTATCTTTTTGGATACGGATTGTTACTTCTACATCCAGACCATCAACCTCGATAACGCCGTAAATACGTGCGCTCTTGAATGGTTTTTTGCTCTTTATATCAGCAAGAGAAGTTTCCATTGTTACCTTAGGATCTCTCAGAGCTACCGACTTGAGTGTATCGGAGATGCCTGGAACTGGAAGGTTTTCAAATGGTTTGATTGCTGGGCTAATGATCGATCCGGAAACGGTAGCGCTCTTAGGATCGGCACTTGCGTCAACCTCGATAACGAGCTTGTCTGCGCCAATTACTTTTTGTGCTGGACCTGGTAATGGAATTTCTAGATGTGCACCCATAGAAATTTCAAACTTCTTCTCTTTAGGGTTGAGAGTAATAGTGAACTTAACAGCGCCACTCGGTGCTGCAATATCGCCACCAAAAGTAAACGATCCATCAGGTAAGAACTTACCGGCTGCCGGGATCTTAGACACATCACCCAGCTTGGCAAGCTGTGGAACTTTAGACAGATCTACATCCATAGAAAGATCAATGCCAGGAAGCGATGTTTTGAGATCTTTAATAGAGGTCATTTTATTGACTAAGAAGTTAACATGCCTTAACACAATGCCATTGATTGGTGTCACCCCTGCAAGTTCAGGAATGAGTGCACCAATACTGAGTTCGTCAATCTCACCAAGCACGTTAACACCCTTAAGCATTTTCAGTCCAAGAGCTTTATCCTCATAGTCGAGTGTTGTAAGAATAATTCCAAGCTTATTGAATATAATGTTCCCTTTCACCAGTGACCCTACTGCAGGAATTTGTGTAAGGAGATCTTTCATACCAAAGCTGGATGGCATCATCAACTTAAGACTTACATTCGGTTTGCCGCTCGGTAACGTTTCAACATGTACTTTTGTTTTAACAGAAAGGTTGAATGCGGAGAGTGTACCATTAAGATCCATTTTATACTGACCGTTCACCATCTCTGATGCAACAGACAGGTCACTTAGTTCAGGAGATAATCCTTGAGCAACACTAGCTAGTGCCGGAGAAATTGTAGCAATAGATAATGTGCTTGGTTTATCTAGATGTGCATTAAACTTAAGTGCCGTCTTGCCAGCCTTATCAACAACAACCTGTGTATCAACCGAGGTTGCCACAGAACCAACGACAGGGACATTTACTTGTGCAACTCCTCCAAGAGAAACATCAAAGCTTGTAGGTGCTTCCTTGATTCCCTGAGGTCCAAGGTTGGCTACTACATTGACGGTTGCATTCTTGACGATAGGGTTAACTTTAATGTCGTGGGGGATATTACCAACAAACTTGAACTGTTTTTCATCGATGGTGAGTTTGAACTTTCCTTCATCAACAGTGATGTTAGGTAGTTTGAGTTTACTAAAGTCAGCCTTACCGGTCATGGTGATATCTGGAAGTTTGGTTGCCAAGTTGGCAAGGTCATCAACCTTTTGGACTACGAATTTAACATCAGTTAGTTTGACTCCATCGAATGGAGCTTGTTTAAATTGTGGTGCGATCAATCCTGCTTCAAACTCAGAGATAGTTCCAACAATGTTAATGCCTTTAGTCATTGGCATTTGTAAGTCTGGGAACATGGTCGCGGGGAGATCTTTTGTTGTGAGGATGATGTTAAGGTTCTTAAATTCAAGCTCGCCAAGTGGCATGCCTTTCATTTTCGGAATGGCTTTGCTGATTGTCCATGGTGCTGAAAGTTCGGCTACTTGTTTTGCTGCATCCTTTTTGAAAGCATATTTTTGGAGCATGTCGAGTGATACTTTGGCCGGGGGTGCACTTACTTTAAGTGCTATGTCATAACCACTTCCGTCAGCCTTTTTATCAAGCAGGATGGTGGTGTAAACACGGACACCTGAGCCTGGGAATTTCATGAGTCCTGATATGTCAGCGTTATCAAGAGATATTTTTGATTCACCGCCGACAGCAGCCTTGGTAGTCATTTGTAATGCACCGATTTCTAGGTCTTTCAACTGTGCAGGAACACCAGGTATTTTTGCAAGTGGGTGTATGGTAAGTGGTTTGATAACAATACCTGATAGTTTAGCAGAGCCACCACCGACTGCAGCATCGACCTTGACTTCAAGTTCATCAAAATCAAGATACTGTTTCATGAGCGGTGGAACTGGGATGGTTTGATGGACACTGACATCAATAGCAAACTTTTTAGTGAGTGGGTTTGCAGATATTGATATGGTTGCTGTACCCGATGGTGATGATACATCAAGAGACATACTAAACTCGCCCGTTTTATCAATCATGCCGGCAAACGGTAAGTTGCTCAATGACGGTGATCCAGGGATTTTGATTGGAAGCTGGGATAAATCAGCAGTACCTTTGATCTTGATAACCGGTAATGTTTTGTTTGTTGTAAATCCTTTTATTTCTTCGATAGTGATATCACCAAGGCTGAACTTGATACCTTTAAAAGTAATATCGCCAAGTGGTGTTGATGCAAGTTGTGGAATTAAGCCACCAAACCCGAGTGAAGGAATCTCACCAAAGAAGTTAAATCCAGCACCAAGTGATTCAAGGCCGCCAAGGCTTGCGCCTTTAGGCAATGGCAATGATGCTGTAAGCGCTGTTAGTGAAGGGCCGCTTAATGGTGCAGCACCGGTTGGCAGACCGCCAAGAAAGAGTGCTGGGAACTTAATGTTAGCAAGTGGGGAACTCTTAAGAATCGGTAATGCTTGTGTTATATCAAATCCTGGAGGAGCAAGAGATACGAATGCAAAGTCAGAAGGTTTAATACCCTTAAGCAGGTCAGGCAATGACAGTGGTTTACCAGCCGGCAGAGCAGGACCGCTTGGAGCACCCGGAGCTCCTGGTGCCGGTAATGCAGCTGCACCCATAGGAGGTAGTTGCAACATACCAGTGATGGTCAGATTATTTAGTGCTGGGATGCTAATATTACCTGCGACCTTGAAGTCAAAGCCGGTAACCGAAGTAGCAAACTTTTTCTTAGGATCGAAGTCGATCTTAAAGTCGAGGCTGCCATTGCTCATGCTTCCAACACTGTTGAGTGAGATTGCGCCAGGGATTTGGCCACTGAATGCAACACCGCTTTGTGAGATATCAATACGAGCATCAATTTCCTCAACCTTAACAGGGAGCATGGTGAGTTTAGAAAGGTTAGCTTTAGCAAAGATGCTGATTGATGGAATGGACTTTTTCAACTGTTCTTTGTCTTTAATATTTTGTACCACGAGTGAGATATCTGAGAACGAAATATCATTCAACGGAGTACCTGCCAGTTGTGGTACAATCTTGGCCATTTCAAGTTGATCGACTTCAGCAACAAGGTTGAGATATTCTAACATCTTAAGATCGAAGTTTTGGCCAAAGCGTTTTACTTCAGTTTCAAATGGGAACTGTGTAACAACGACAGTCAATTGTTTAAAGACAATATTTCCAAGTGGTTTGCCATTTAATGCTGAAATAGCGTCACTGGCTTTCCATGCTTTATAGAATGCTGGTGGTAAGCCTTTAGAGATTGGTGGAACGCTCATCTTAACTGCAATACCGTACTTACCATCCTTTTTCTTGATAAGTTTGATCATGGCTTCGACTGGGGTATTCATGAACCTCATTACACCAGATATTTCTGCATTGTCGACAGTGATTTTGGTTGGAGCTCCTTGACCCTTTACCATCTTAGACTTGATCTTTAAGTTTCCAAGCTCGAGGTCTTTAAGTTCAGCAGGGACACCAGAAACGAATGAGAACGGCTTGATAGTAACTGGTGTTATAACCTTACCTTCAAGTTGTGCTGATCCTTCATCGGCTCCAGCATTAAGTTCAAATTCAAGCGCGCCAATGATTGGAGGATTAAGTTTTTGACGAAGTCCAACACTGACAGCAAACTTTTTAGTTTTAAGATTAACCTTAATGACAAACTTGACTGGTCCACTAGCCGCGTCGATCTTGCCACCCAAGCTTAAGGTTCCATCCTTAGCAAATTCCATTGCCATTGGGATAGCAGAAACATCACCAAGTTTTTTCAACTGAGGGATGCCAGAAAAGTCAGCCTTACCTTTGAACTTAACTTGTGGTAGTCCCGTCTTGAGAGCGTTTATGGAACCAATGCTTTGAATAATAAACCAAGCGTCAGTAACCTTAACGCCACCGAGCGGTTGAATTGAAGCAAGTTGAGGGACTAAGGTACCAAGTCCGATTTCTTTTATTTCACCAAGTACGTTTACACCTTCCAACATATCAAGACCGTCGTCCTTGAAAGGGAGGGTGGTTAATACGATGCCAAGCTTATTAAATACAAGGTCGCCAATTGGAAGCTTAGATAAGAATGGTATCGCTTCCTTAACGTTCCAGCCGGCAGGCATCATGAGCTTGAGTGTTACGTTTGGCTTGCCGCTAGGAAGTTTGACGGTTTGGATGATTGTTTTAACTGAACTGTTAAATGCTGTTACGGTTCCAAAGAGGTCCATTTTATAGACACCGTCAATAAATGATGATGCAACCTTAAGGTCGGTTAACTCAGGAGAGACTCCTTTGGCAACACTGGCAAGCTGCGGAATTACTGTCGCGATTGATATTGATTCTGGTTTTGCTACTGCCGCTTCAAACGCGATATCAGTTTTCTTTGTTTTTGGATCGAAGTTAACTTGAGCGTCAACATTGACAGCTACTGTGTTAATAACAGGAACGGTTATTTGTGCTGTTCCACCAATAGAGATGTCAAAGCTCGTAGGTGGTTTTTTAATACCTTCAGGTCCGAGTAATGCTACAACATCAAGGGTAGCGTTTTTAACGACCGGGTTAACCTTGATATCCTTATCGATTTGACCGGTGAAGGTAAGTTCTTTAGCATTGACTGTCGCTTTAAACTTGCCTGTTTCTATGGAAATTTGCGGTAACTTAAGTTTACTAAAGTCAGCCTTACCAGTAAGTGTGATGTCTGGAAGTTTGGTTGCAAGGTTGGCAACATCATCTACTTTCTGTACAACGAAATTAACATCAGTCAGTTCTAGACCATTAAATGGTGGTTGTTTAAACTGTGGTGCAAGAAGTCCTGCATCCAGCTCGGCAATGGTACCAATAATGTTGATTCCTTTAGTCATTGCCATTTTAAGGTCAGGGAACGAGGTGGCTGGAAGGTCTTTGGTGGTGAATATAATATTGAGGTCATCAAAGACGAGGTCGCCTAATGGCATCCCTTTCATTTTTGGAATCGCGTCACTGATTTTCCATGGCGCTGATAGTTTTGCAATCTGTTTTCCGGCATCTTTTTTGAACGCATATTTTTGTAACATATCTAATGCGACTTTTGGTGTTGGTGCGCTTACCTTGAGTGCGATGTCATAACCACTACCGTCTGCTTTTTTATCAAGGATGATAGTAACATAAACCCGAACATCGGAGCCAGGGAACTTCATAAGCCCTGAAATTTCTGCATTATCAAGAGAGAGCTTGGTCGCTCCACCGACACCAGCCTTAGTATTGATTTGTAATGCACCGATCTCGAGATCTTTTAACTGCGCCGGAACACCAGGTATTTTTGCAAGCGGCTTAATAGTGAGCGGCTTGATAACAATGCCTGACAGTTTAGCGGCTCCATCGCCAACGGCTGCGTCAACCTTGACTTCAATTTCTTTGAAATCAAAGTACTGACCCATTGCGGCAGGAACGGGAATGACTTGATGGATGCTCGTACTAATTTTGAATTTTTTCTGAAGCGGTGTTGCTTCTATGTCTAAGTCAACAGTGCCCGCAGCGGCTGCAAACGTGGTATGGAACTTGAGGGTGCCGTTTTTATCAATCTGGCCGCCAATTGGCAATGCGGAAAGCGATGGTGCACCAGGAATTTTCATATTGAGATTAGAAAGATCGGCAATAGCTTTGATTTTAATGAACGGGATAAGTTTACCAGAACGTAATTGTTTTAACGCATCAAGTGGTAACTCTTGTAACTCAAATCCGATATCAGCAAACTCTATACCGGCCAATGGTGTTGATGCTAGTTGTGGTACAAATTCACCAAAGTTTAGTTTCGGTAACTGTCCGAACATGTTCAAGCCAGGAACCAGTCCACCAGGACCATTCAAGCCGCCAGGAAGAGCTGGAGCACCCGGGACTGCAGGTGGTGCTACCGCGCCTGGAGTTGGAGCGTTAATACCAGGAGTTGGAGGCAATGCACCAGTAACGCTGGCAAGTTCAGGACCTTGAAGTGGTGGTAATCCAGCAGGGACTGTAGAGAGTAACATGTCAGGGAATGTTATATTGGCGAGTGGAGTTTTCTTGAGCGCTGGCATGGCTTGTACAATATTGAAGTTTGGCGGTGTCAGTGCAACCATGACAAAGTCTGTGAATTTAATTCCTTTAAGCATGCTGGCAAACGATGTTGGTATTGCACCAGCTTTAATGCCAGGTCGTGGTGGAAGTTTTAAGGTTGCATCCACAGAGATGTTGTTCAAGACTGGGATGGTGAGCTTACCATTAACTGCAAAGTCAAAGCCGGTTGGCGCGCTCTTGATACCATTGGCAAAATCAATATTGATCATAAAGCGTGCATTACCAAGTGTTCCTACATTGGCAATCTCGATTCCCTTCTTAGGAAGGATAACCTCGACAGCTACTTTTTTAGGAGTGATATCAAATGAGACTGAAGCTTCATCAAGCTTGACTGGAAAGTTCGGGATTTGGAGCTTGGAAAAATCACCCGTACCAGAAATATGCATGGACGGGATTTCTTTTTTCAATTGGTCCATGTTTTTAACATTTTGGATACTAAACGCGACATCGGTAAGCGTTACGTCATTGAGTGGTGTTGATTTCAATTGTGGTAATATCAATCCGGCATTAAGTTCATCTACTTCAGCAAAGATATTAATGAACGGTTTCATTGGAAGTTCAAGTAATTCGCCAAACTGTTTAATATTAGTTTTAAAGTCAAACTGTGTGAACACAAATGTCAGTTGCTTAAATATAATGCCGCCTAATGGCTTACCTTTTAACGATGGGATAGCTTGTGCAGCACTCCATGGTTTATACATGGCTTCTGGTAGTCCTGGCTCCACAGGGGGGATACTTACTTTTACTGCAAGATCATAAGAACCATTCGAGTTTTTAACAGGATTTAATAATGCTTCGACTGGAGTGTTAAGAATTGAGACGACACCAGATATTTTTGCATTCTCGACAGTTATTTTTTTAGGTTCTCCAGCCTTGAGTTTAGTTTCAATTTTAAGATGTCCCATCTCTGCACTTTGAAGTTCTGCTGGTGCGCCAGAGATGTAAGAGAATGGCTTAATTGTAGCCGGTTGAATAATGGCACCTTTAAGTTCTAAGTTTTTAGGATCGGCATCAATTTCTACTTCAAACTCTACAGTCCCAATAACTGGGATATTTAATTTTTGACGTGTAAGGACTCCGATTGATACTTTTTCAGCCGCAGTTTTTGCTAAAGGGTTAGCGCTGATTTTGATATCTACAGAACCTGTAGGAGCTTTAAATGGTGCATGCATTGATAATGCGCCAGTCTTGCCAAACGAACCAGACAAAGGAACGCTTGAAAGGTTGCCAAGGTGGCGTAAGCTGTCTATTTCAGACAGGTCTGCTTGTGCAGAAAAGTCTATTACAATATTTTTAACGTCTTGCAGTGAGTGAAGACCTTGGATGACCAGGTTAAGGTTATTAAAGACGATATTTTGTAATGGAGAAGCACCAAGCTTAGGCATGAGTGCTTTAAAGTTTAATTTTTTAACAGCACCAATAATGTTGATGCCTTTAAGGATTTTTATATTGAGCTTCTTATCAAAATAATCAACAGGAGAAACAACAAGCGTAAACTCGTCAAAAGTAATATTATTTATTGGATTACTAGCTAGTGATGGAATTGCTTTGCCGATAGTCCATTTTGGCGGCATGACTGCAGTTAAAACATGTTGTGATGAGCCTGCAACTTTTACTGATTGTACTTCAGCACTCACAGCGGTATTGAGGAGTGTTGTTTTACCAGCAACAACGAGTGATGTTTTATCATTAGAGACATATGATTTAAGAGAGAGGTCAGAAAGTTCTAAGTCGCTTAATGCAGGAACACTGGTTTGTTCAAATGGTTTAAGCGTGGTTGGGTGATTGATGACTGCTTCAAGGTCGAATCTACCGGTCTTGGAGTTAAATATTGCATCGAGGTCGGCTTTGACATTGCCTACTATCGGAACGGATGCTGCAACCTCACCATGGAGAACCATGTTAACATCAGTCGTTTGTTTAATTGGTTGGATGGTTGCATCAATAGAGATAGCTCCATGAGCGATACGACCAAAAGCTGGAAGGCTGAGTGCGCTTGGCAGTGGAACTTCCATGTGCAACTTGTTGAGTTCTAGACTAGCTGTGCATGGTAAGCTGTTGAGTGGAATAGAAAGGCCTTTAATATCTAACTTAGAAAGGTCGACCTTGCCAGTAAAATCAGTCAGAGGGATTCCTTTTTTGAGTTGTTCAAATGAGTTGATGTGTGACATTGCAATGCCAACATCATGCATTGCAACTTTATTGAGAGGACTGTTTTCAAATGCTGATTGCAAAAGCCCGAGACTCAAATGATCAATAGCGCCAAAGACATTAATTCCCGGGTGCACTGTCGGTGCAAGTGACTCACTTCCCAGCTTGAATTTTTCTACATGCTCAAATGAAGAAATTATAATCTCTGATGATGTTAATGGGATATGTCCGAGCGATTGTCCGGCAATCGTTGGTATGAGTTGTCCTAGGGTGAAGTTGCGCGGAAGGGGGACCTTCATAACGATGTCATAATCGTTATCACCTTTTTGCTTCATGGTAAATGAAGCTTTAAGTGTTTTTCCAAACAGCTCAATCTCGCCGGTAATAGTGAGCGTAACCTTGCCGGGTATGGGTTCAGATTTTTCTGGTGGGGTTAACAGCTCTAATTTTTTTAGCTCAAGCTTTTTCAAGCTGATCATTGCGGGTGGCAATGAAGAATGAGCAAACGGTTTGATCGAGGAGGGCTGAGACACGACTGCAGTTAAGGGTCCTGTGGACTCTTTTATGGTATAATCCATCTCTCCAAACTGTGGAAGGGTAACCTTAAATGAGGTTTTAGTTTTTGGTTGTATTGTTGAGATGATACAGAAAAATCCAATCAAAAACCCGAGCACTTTAACGGTGTTTTGCTTCATAAACTACCTTTGACAATAAATAGGCCTATTTCTTTTTTTATAATCTAGAATACCGTACTTTTAAAGTAAATGGTTATGAATTATTTGCTGAAGTTAGCACTCAGCTCGGAAAGTTCTTTGGTTATTTTTGCTTGTCGGAGTTTATTGTATTGTCGTTGTGTGATTTCTAGTAGATCGCCTGCGTTGCGGGTTGCACTATCCATAGATTGGAATCGTGAAGCTTGTTCAGCATACAATGATTGAAATAGCATTAACTGTATTGAGGCTTGTAAGTTTTGATAGCATAGTTCTTCTAAAACTTTTTCTACTGGTTCTTCCCAGACGTATAAGTTAAGATCGACAGAGTTTGTTTTTTCACTCTCTGTTGGGAAGATAAGGCCCTTTTCAGGAACTTGATTAAAAAAGCTGTGGTTAACGTTTCTAAAGACGATAACCTTGGAATATTTATAGAGATTTTTATATACGTATTCAGTTAACTCTTCGGTCATTGTTACCATTGAACGTATTGTTAAATTTTCTATAGATTTTATCGGGTTGATATCTTTTTTTGTTGCATACTCAACAGCTTTTTTACCGATCATAATAAAATCATAGAGTTCTTTGTCATTGGTTTCATAATGATTTCTAAAGAAGCGAAAAAGCATTGTATTAAACGTTCCACATAGGCCTTTTTGTGAGCCGATCAGGATGAGTAATGTTTTTTGATCTTTGATTGGATGATCGAACGTGGGAGTCCAGCCAGGTTGTTGATTTTTTATTAACGCAAAAAGTTCAGCGACATGTTCTTGATAGCTGGTAAGGTTGGATTCTTTGGATCTTAGGTTGGTATGATTAGACATGGCAATCAAACGCATGGCATGCGTCATCTTCTTGATCGTCTCGATTGCTTTTATTCGTTGTCTAATTTGAATTAACTGTGTCACAAAACTCTTTCTTTATTGCTTCGTTAACCTTACGATACCGTTATTCTTTTTTTTGTACAAGCGTTATACTTATTTAAAAGAGTTGTAGTGGTTTTAAAATAGAGGAAGATATATAAAGTGTACATAGTGATTGATGGTTATAATCTCATCAAGCAATTATACAATGTTAACAAGATTTCCGAGAAAAAACGGGATAACTATGTCGACAAGCTGATTAAGAAGGCCAAGGATAAAGGGCATAGCTTGGTTATCGTGTTCGATGGTGGAGAGTATGGGTTCCCTACTAAAGAGCAGCGTAATAATCATTTGATTTTGTATTCAGGGTATAAAGAGAGTGCTGATGACGTTATCAAGCAGTATGTTTCCGATCATAGGAATCTAGAGATGATTGTCGTGACGTCTGATCGTGAGATTCGGGACTTTGTTCATAACCTCGGTGTTGACACGATTGGTTCGCCTGGTTTTGATAAGCTGTTCTCGCAGGACCGCCCGGATTCATCAGCTTCGTTATCAATTTCGCGTCATGCACGAACGATTAAGATGGGGGACGGTAACGACCCTGAGTTGGATGAGTTGATGGCAGGGGTTGGAGGAGAATCGATGGTTAAGGACGATTCTGAGAAAGAATCTCGGCAGTCGGGGGCGCGTAAAGAGTCAAAGAAAGAAAAAAAGATGCGAAAAAAACTGGCTAAGTTATAGGACTATACTATGAAACATGAATATAAATACTCTCTTGAGAATCTTTCAACGATGGTGGATACCTTAAAGCCGTTCTTAGATCGTGCTAATGTGGTAACGCTGGAAGGTCAGCTGGGTGCTGGTAAAACAACGCTGGTAAAAGAGATCTTAAGCTCGTATGGGATTACTGAGGATGTAACCAGTCCGACCTTTAACTATGTCAATCGGTATACCGCACCTGATGGTAGGACTTTTTATCATTTTGATTTATATCGACTGGACGATCTTGATCATTTTTACTCTGCCGGCTTTGATGAGTACCTGTACGCCTCTAACAGCCTATCTATTATCGAATGGCCTGAGCTGGTTCTGTCGCTGGTCAAAGAGAATGTCTGTAAGATCCAGCTTGAGCATGTAAACAAGGACGAGCGTGCTATGCATCTAGAATGTATCTCTGAATAATATTCTTTTATATTGAGCAACAAAAAAAGGCCCCGTCCAACTTGGACGGGGCCTTCACTAGTATAAAAACTACTTAGCGATTAGCGTCTTCTTCCTGAATGCCTGCGGCGGTCAGGACTGCTTGATCGTCCAGCGTGTTGTCTTTCAATGTTTTCTCTTGCTTCTTTTTCGCCTTGGAAGTGAGTAACGACCGCAAGGAGTGGTTATTCGGAACCGTCTGCCTTTTTAGTTTGAAGGCTCTCAACAACGCTATGACCCTCTTGAGCTCTGAGGAGATCAATAAGGTTTTGTACGTCTACTGTTGCGTCACCAACTTCTACTCGAACTTCTCTTACGCTTTCTACAGTTTCAAGACCTTTAAGGAGTCTATAGCCGGCCCAGCCCATTGCGCCATACTTGGCAGCAGAGATTCCAGTTTGAAGAGTGTTACCCACAACTCCTCCGTTTGGAGCTGCAGCATGAGCATGTTTGGCTAGAGTGCAGATACCGGCGAAACTCAAGAATCCAAGCCCTATTTTTTTAGTAGCTTCAGCTTTGTTTTCCATGAGATGCTCACGGAGTTCCTCGTTTGTTCCTATTCTATACAAACCATAGGCACTACCAGCTAGAATACCAGCAGTTTCCTTTTTACTGTGTCCACATGTGAGACTACTTAATAGCGCTGCTCCGGGAATTGATACTGCAGACATGTTGCCAACTGCCAATCCTGAAAGTAATAGTACGGTTATTTTTGAAATTTTCACGGGTTTACTCCTTAAAAAATGAGATAATGTTGAATTAATAAAATACATGTCTACCTATAGTAAGTTTAAAAACCAAAAAGTAAAGTTTTTTTGAGGCACTTTTAATTAATGTGTGATGGTTTGTTTATAGTGCGATCTAATCGTGCTATAGCGTGCTTTGCAATATTAGGTTTTTGTTGAAGTTTACTTGTATTAGTACATTTTTGGTTTGTGTTTATATAATACTAAGGGCAGAATATTTGGAATAAAAGTGGTTTTTTTCAAAGGTCAAGAAAAATATCCTACTTTTCGCGGTTCCATGGCTTGCTCCAATCCATACCTAGTGCTTTAAAGATACTTTCTTCGCTTTTGCCAGCTAAGTATCGATTTGTTTCGGCATTAAAGAGTCCATACTGATTGAGCTTGAAGCCTTTATATTTGGCCTTAGAGCGAAGCATTATATTATAAGGGCGACTGCCGGTTACATGAATAAGGAAAGAACCAAAGGCATGTGGATCGCTGCATTCCCAGATATTGATGGGTCGCCAGATTCCCTCATCGGATTTATAGTTAAAATAGAGTTGTTTTTCCGATTCTGACCAGATTTCTTCAACCCCGGGGGTGTTTCTGAGCTGTTCTTCGGAGATATGGCTGGTTACCAGTAGATCAATATCACCGATGGTTTCTTTTTTGCGTCGAATGGAGCCGCCGATGATGGCTATATTTTCAATAAATTCTTGATCGGGCTTGAGGGTATAGGGGTTTTTATTTTTTAAACCCAGTTTTTTTATGAGCTCTTGAGCTGTCTGGTAGGCGACTTTGAGCGAAATTCGGTCTTTGGTCTTAGAATCTTTAATTTTTTTTCGCATAGCCTGAGATATAGCCATATTTCACCCAATGCTCCCAGTAGGAGCGAGTTTAAAGGTTTAGAGAGAGCCTTAATAATACCAACTATAGCAAACAAATTTTAAGAAAATATAGAAAAAGACGATTTTGGTGTTGAAATAGTCTAAAAAAAACCATATCCTATATTAAACTAAGTTTTGTTTGACATGCGGCGAGATTCCCGAGCGGTCAAAGGGGACGGACTGTAAATCCGTTGGCTCAGCCTTCGTAGGTTCGAATCCTACTCTCGCCACCATTATTTGCGGAATTATGCGGGAATAGCTCAATTGGCTAGAGCGACAGCCTTCCAAGCTGTAGGTTGCGGGTTCGAGTCCCGTTTCCCGCTCCAGAGCGTATGCTAGCGTAGCTCAGTTGGTAGAGCAGCTGATTTGTAATCAGCAGGTCGCTGGTTCGAATCCAGTCGCTAGCTCCAGTTTTTATGAAAAACTTAAAAATTTTAGTTGTTTTTTTCCTATTTTTCTTTAATCTATTACTATTGGTATAGTTAAAAAAAATTGGGAGTGCCCACGTAGCTCAGAGGCAGAGCACTTCCTTGGTAAGGAAGAGGTCACCGGTTCAATTCCGGTCGCGGGCTCCAGTTAAGACAACTAGGGTTTGCAAAACTCTATGAGTCAGAGGGTAATTAAGCCAAGGTAGGTAGTAGTTGGATACAGGCTTTTTACGGTGCTCATGTGTACTATATAAAGGCCAGTAGCTCCAACGGTAGAGCAGCAGACTCCAAATCTGCGTGTTGGGGGTTCGAATCCCTCCTGGCCTGCCAAAAAAAAAGTGGTAATAAAGCTGTTAAATGTTTGTGTATTTTTATCTCATTTAATTTGGGTAGTAAATAATGAAAAATATTGGCCAATATCTTAAGAGCGTCCAAACAGAACTGTCCAAGGTAACTTGGCCGGCATATAATGAGTTTATAGGCTCAACAACAATCGTTCTTATTTTAATTGTATTGTTTACAATCTACTTGGGAGCTCTCGATTTTAGCTTCCAGTGGTTTGCTGAAAAGATTTTTTCTGGTCAGATATAGGTTGGGTAAATTAGGGTGTTGTGTTGCTTAGGGCGAATTTATAAATGAAACATTGGTACGTTGTCCAGGTTTATGCTGGATATGAAGAACAAGTTAAAGAAGATGTAAGCCGGCGAATCGTCAAAGATGGTCTGGAAGACTTGTTTGGCGATGTTTTGGTTCCGTCTGCAAAGATTAAAAGTTTTTTTGCCGGATCTGATACAAAAGACGAACGACTTTTCCCGGGGTATGTTTTGGTGCAAATGGAATTAGTGCCAGAGGCTATTCGTCTTGTGACATTATCACCACGCGTCATGCGCTTTTTAGGTGGAAAAGATCCGATGCCACTTTCTCAGAAAGAGGTTGATCGGGTTGTTGCCAATATGAAGGGTGAAGTGGTTGTTTCTTCGCAGGCACCAGAGTTTGCTGATGGTTCAGAGGTAGAGATTGCCGAAGGTCCATTTGCAGGTTTTATAGGAATGGTAGAAAAAGTTGATAAAGAGGCAGAGCGATTAACTGTCATGGTAAGTATCTTTGGTCGTCTAACACCTATTGAATTAGGCTTCGATCAAATAAAACGATAAAGATAGGTTTATAAAAATGGCAAAAGATATTAAGGCAAAAGTTAAAATACAAGTTAAAGGTGGCGGCGCAACGCCTGCTCTCGGTTCTTCATTGGGGCAGTACGGTTTAAGCCTCATGGATTTTTGTAAGCAATTTAATGCTCAGACTGCTGATAAAAAGGGACAAACTGTTCCGGTAATTATCACTATTTATACAGATAGAAGTTTTGAGTTTGTTGTCAAGACTCCTCCTGCAGCAGAGCTAATTAAAAAGAAAATTAATCTTTCTAAGGGATCTGGTCGTCCACACGATACCATCGTAGGTAAAATATCTTGGACTGACATTGAAGATATAGCAAAGATTAAAATGGAAGACTTGAATGCGGTAACGATTGATCAGGCTAAAAAAATTATAGCTGGATCTGCTCGCAGTATGGGCGTCGAAGTTGTTGATTAAAAAATAGAGGCATAATTCTATGGCAAAGCACGGAAAAAATTATCGAGGAGCGTTTGATAAAGTGGATAAAGAAACCACTTTAACTCCTCAGCAGGGATTTGAAAAAGTTAAAGAAGCATCGTTTGCTAAATTCGATGAGTCTGTTGACGTTGATGTTAGATTAGGTATTGATCCTGCAAAGGGTGATCAGGTTGTTCGTGGCTCTGTAGTATTGCCTCACAATTTGGGTCGTAAAGTTCGCGTTATTGTATTTGCAAAAGATAAATACATTGACCAAGCTGTTGCAGCTGGAGCGGATGAAGTTGGATCTACTGACTTAATTGAAAAAATTACTGGTGGTTGGCTTGATTTTGATTACGCCGTATCAACCCCAGATATGATGGGTGCTGTTGGTAAGCTTGCGAAGGTTTTAGGTCCTAAGGGGCTTTTGCCAAACAAAAAGCTTGGTACAGTAACATTTGATGTTGGTGCTATCGTGTCAGAATTGAAAAAGGGTCGCTCATTTTTCAGAAATGATAAAGCGGGTCTTGTTCATTTTGCCATTGGGAAAAAATCCTTTGAAGGTTCTCAATTGAACGAAAACTTACAAGCGTTTTTAAAATCGCTCATGGTTGCTCGTCCAAACACCGCTAAGGGTAAATATATCCAGAAGGTCTCCGTATCATCAACGATGGGTCCTGGAGTTCGAATTGATTATGAAGATCTTATTAAATAGTTAAAAGGTAAAACAAATGAATCGTCAGCAAAAGGAACAAGTTATAGAATCACTGAAGGGTGATTTTCAAGACAATTCAGCGTCATTTGTTGTTGGTGTTGAAGGGTTAACCGTTCATCAGCTTGAATCATTGCGTGGTGGGTTGAGAGAAAAGGGTGGTAAGCTTAAGATTGCTAAAGTTCGTTTAGCAAAACAAGCTATATCCGGTCTTGATAATCTCAAAGAGTTTGAACCTCTTTTTAAACAACAACTAGGGTTTGTCTTTACTGGTGAACAAGCGCCAGCTATAGCGAAGGTTCTTTATAAGTTTTCTAAAGAAAATGAAGCACTAGAGTTAGTAGCAGGTTATTTTGAAAACTCTGTCTTGGATAAGGACAGTGTTATTGAAATAGCGTCATTGCCATCTCGTGAAGAGTTGATTACAATGATTGCTCGCTTATTGAATGAGCCTGTAGCAAAATTTGCTCGAGCAGTTCAAGCAGTTAGTGATAAAAAAGCAGAAGAAGGTGGAGAGCCAGAACCGGCGCCAGCAGCTTCTGATGACACTAAGGCAGAAAGCGACGTAAAAGAAGAATCAAAGCCTTCTGAGGGTGAAGATAAAGCTGAAGAGAAAAAGGAAGTCAGCGAAGCAGACAAGAGTGAATAGTAAGCGCATTGTATAGGTTATAACGTTTTAAACAAACATACAGGAGACAGAGAATGTCATCTAAAATTATTGAACAAATTTCAACAATGACAGTTAAAGAGTTGTCAGAGTTAGTTAAGGGTATTGAAGAAACTTTTGGTGTTTCAGCTGCTGCTGCTGTTGCCGCTGCTCCAGCTGGTGCAGAAGGTGCTGCAGAAGCTAAGACTGAATTCAAAGTTACTTTAGAAGATATGGGTTCTGAAAAGATCAAAGTTATTAAGGCTTTACGTCAAGTAATTCCTGGTCTTGGATTAACTGATGCTAAGAAACTTGTAGAAGGAACTCCTTCAGTATTGAATGAAAGTGCTTCAAAAGAAGATGCAGATAAGATGAAAGAAGTTGTCGAAGCTGCTGGAGCTAAGGTTAAGCTTTCATAGAATCTGTTTTTTTTAGTTTTTCATATAAGTGGTGGGTAAATAGGGTCTAATAAGGAGCGCCTTAATGTCTGATATTGGCACGCAAAAACGCATTGTTCGTAAGTCATTTGCAAAATTAAAAGGTATTATGTCGGTTCCTAACTTAATTGAGGTTCAGTCAAAATCTTTTAATGATTTTGTACAACTTGATTTCCTGCCTTCCGAGCGCTTACACATAGGGCTTGAGAAGGTATTACAGGATACATTTCCAATAGAGCATGAAGATAAGATGTCATTGGAGTATGTGAGTTATGAATTGGGTGATTGGTCTTGTACGTGTGGGAAGTTAACTGGAAGTGAAAATCGATATAGATGGACTGCACCTTCGGGTGAAACAGGAATGTCTAGATTGACTTCTGAGCAGTTGAAAAAAGGATATAAATATATTACTTGTTCTAACTGTCTTTCTCGGGTTCGACTAGAAATGCCAATCGATGTTGCAGAGTGTCGTACGAGTGGGCAGAGTTATTCTTTGCCATTGCGTGTTAAAATTCAATTAGTTGCATGGGATGTTGACCAAGATGGTAACAAGTCCGTGCGCGACATTAAAGAGCAAAATATTTTCTTTTCTGATGTGCCTGTTATGGCAGCACTATACGAAGAAGATGGGCGATTTATGCTTGGCGATCAAGGAACTTTCTTGATCAATGGCGTCGATCGTGTTGTCGTAAGTCAGCTACACCGTTCTCCTGGTGTAGTTTTTTCGCGTAGTAAGAAAGTAAATGATTTGCGTGGTCGCCCTTATTACTTAGCTCGTATCATTCCTATGCGTGGTTCATGGGTTGATTTTGAGTTTGATAATAATGATCTTTTATACGTACGTATTGATAAGAAGAAAAAGGTTCTTGTTACAACATTCTTACAAGCTCTTGGTGTTCCTCGTGATGAAATCATTTCGCTTTTCTATGATTTTGAGCGAGTTGAATTTACTAAGGGTGAACTTTATAAAGCGCTTGATGATAACTTGATTGGACAACGACTTGAAAAGGGAATGCTTTCTGAGAAATTAGAAAGTGGACTTGTTGGTCGTCGTGTTACTGCAGAAATCTTAAAGAAATTAAAGGCTGCAAAGGTTACTAAGCTCAATGTTAAAGAAGGTGCTTTATTAAACCGTGTTGTATCTCAAGATGTTCTTGATCCTGAAACTGGTGAAATTCTTCTCAGTGTTGGTGAAGTATTCTCTGAAGATCATTTGCCGTTGCTTAAGCAGCATAAAGAACTTGTGTTTGAGTTTATATCTCAAAATGGTTCCGTGTTGCAGCCAACGATTGCATTGACTTTAGCCCATGATACTAACACTACAGCTGATGAAGCTCTTGAAGAGATGCATTCTAAGCTATGGCCAGGTGATAGTTCTTCTTTGAAGGAAATTAGACAGCGTTTTGAGAATGTATTCTTCTCTCCACGTCATTATGATCTCACTAAAGTTGGTCGTATTCGAATGAATCGTAAGCTTGATTTGGATATTGCTGATGATGTAACCGCGTTAACGCGTGAAGACATTTATGCAACAATCAAATACTTGGTTAACCTGCGTGAGCGCGGAGTTGGTGAGCTTGATGATATTGATCACTTAGGTAATCGACGGGTTCGTTTGGTTGGAGAGCTTTTAAGTAACCAAATTTATATTGGTTTTGCTCGTATTGAGCGAATTGTTCATGAACGATTTAGGTTGCAAGATATTCATAGTGCGTTGATGCCACAAGATCTCTTAAACGTGAAGCCACTTGGTGCTGTTATTAGAGAATTTTTTGGTACAGGTCAATTATCACAGTTTATGGATCAAACTAATCCATTAGCTGAGTTGGCACATAAGCGACGTTTGTCTGCTTTAGGGCCCGGTGGTGTTATGAAAGATCGTGCTACATATGAAGTGCGTGATGTTCATACTTCTCACTATGGTAGAATTTGTCCAATTGAAACACCCGAAGGTCAGACTATTGGTTTGATTTCTTCTCTTGCAACTTATGCAATGGTAGATGATCTTGGTTTCATTGAAACTGCATATCGTCCTGTTGTTGATGGCAAGGTGAAGGATGAGGTTGTTTTCCTTGACGCTTTCCAAGAAGCTACAAAAAACATTGCACAAATTGATGCATATCAGCAAAAAACTAAGTCCTTGAAAAAGGGTAGTGTTTTAGCTCGACGTGAAGGTAACTTTGTATTCTTAGATTCAGATAAAGTTGATTACATGGATCTATCACCAAAGCAGTTAGTATCGGTTGCGGCGGCATTGATTCCATTCTTAGAGCATGATGATGCTAGTCGTGCGTTAATGGGTGCAAACATGCAACGACAAGCTGTACCTTTAGTTAAGGCGAAAGTTCCTCTTGTTGGTACTGGTATGGAGCAAGATGTAAGTAAAGCTTCTGGTGCTGTGATTCTTGCTAAGCGTGATGGTGTTGTTGAGTATGTTTCTGCAGATAAGATTATTATCCGTTCTGATGAGGATTCATTTACAACTACTGATGACTGGGTTGCTCGTGGTGTTGATATTTATAATTTAAGAAAATTTAAGCGTTCAAGTTATAGTACTTGGATTCACCAATCGCCAATCGTTAAGAAAGGTGACCGCGTCAAGAAGGATGACATTATTTCTAATGGTGCTGGTGTTATTGATGGTGAATTAGCGCTTGGAACCAACTTAGTGGTAGCTTTCATGCCTTGGCATGGTTATAACTTTGAGGATGCTATTGTTCTTAATAAGAACTTGGTAGTTGGTGATTCATTAACTTCAGTACATATCGATGAATATAGTGTTGAAGCGCGTGATACTAAGCTTGGACCTGAAGAAATTACCCGTGATATTCCTAACGTGAGTGAAGCTGCGTTGTCGGCTTTAGATGAAGAAGGAATCATTAAGGTTGGTGCTCGTGTTCAGCCAGGAGATATCTTGGTTGGTAAGGTTACCTTGAAGGGTGACGTTCAATATTCTCCTGAAGAGAAATTGTTACGAGCTATCTTTGGTGAAAAGTCTCGAGAAGTTCGAGATACTTCATTAAAGGTTCCGCCTGGGGTTGAAGGTACTATTGTGGACGTTAAAGTATTTTCACGTTCCGGTATTAGAAAAGATAAACGATATAAAGATATCGTAACACAAGAAACAGTAAAGCTGGATAGTGCTTTTGAGAAGCATTTAGTGCTTATTGATAGTATGATTCATAGTAAGATTGTGACATTACTGTCTGGTAAGCCTGCTGTTGCTAAAACAAAAAAATCAGTTTTAAATGCTAAGGGTGCATTTGATGCGAAAGCATTAAAAGACTTAACAGTTGTTGAGTTATTGACCTTGAAGCCTAAAGACAAAGATTTAAACGAACAAATGGCGCATCTTGTTCAATTACGTGATACACAGATTAGAATCTTAACTTCTCAAAAAGAAGAGCGTATCAATAAGTTGAAGAAGGGTGATCCGTTAGCATCTGGTGTTATCAAGATGGTGAAAGTATTTATTTCATCTAAGCGTCATATCTCTGTTGGAGATAAGATTGCTGGTCGTCACGGTAACAAGGGTGTGGTTTCAATTATTGTTCCTCGTGAAGATATGCCGTATTTATCAGATGGTACTCCGGTTGATATTGTACTCAACCCGCTTGGTGTGCCTTCTCGTATGAACGTTGGTCAGATTCTAGAAACAATTCTAGGGTTTGCTGGTCGTGAAATCGGTGAAAAACTACGAGTCATGATTGAAAAGCATGGTACAGATAAGGTGAAAAAGACTTTAGAAAACTACTTGGGTAAAGAATACATTCAAGAGTATGAAAAAGACTTTGGTAAGGATTCTCTTCCGGGATTAGCGGATAAGATTTCTAAGTCTGGAATGCACTTTGCCACTCCTGTATTTGATGGTGCTTCATTTGAGTCTGATATTAAGCCATTGCTCAATGAGTTAGGGCTTGAATCATCTGGAAGTTATAAGATTTTAGATGGTCGGACTGGTGAATACTTAGATCAGCCTGTAACGGTTGGTAGTATTTATATCATGAAATTGAATCACATGATCGAAGATAAGCTTCACGCTCGTTCTGTTGGACCATATTCATTGGTTACACAACAGCCTCTGGGTGGTAAAGCTCAGTTTGGTGGTCAAAGGTTTGGTGAGATGGAAGTATGGGCACTAGAAGCATATGGTGCTGCGTATACCCTCCAAGAAATGTTGACTTACAAGTCTGATGATGTCATTGGTCGTCATAGAGTATATGAGACGATTGTTCATGGTGATGGTGATGAAATACCTGATCCAGGATTACCAGAATCATTTAACGTATTAATTAAAGAGCTTCAAAGTTTGGCACTCCAAGTCGATCTATTTAAAGCTGGTAAGGAGGAAGTCGGTGAATAATCAAATGCTTGCTCGTTTTAAAGAGTATATTAGTACGCAGCAATTTAATGCTATCAAGTTATCTTTAGCAACATCAGAAAAGATACGTTCATGGTCATATGGTGAAGTTAAGAAGATTGAAACTATCAATTATCGTACTTTAAAGCCTGAAAAAGATGGTCTTTTCTGTGCAAGAATTTTTGGTCCTGTTAAGGATTGGGAATGTAATTGTGGTAAATATAAACGAATGAAACACCGTGGTGTCACTTGTGAAAAGTGTGGTGTTGAAGTTATACAGTCCAAGGTTCGTCGTGAACGTATGGGTCACATTGAGTTAGTATCTCCTGTGTCACATATTTGGTATCTCAAGGGTATTCCAAGTTATCTTGGTCTTGTCATTGATTTGCCTGTTAAGGATCTTGAGCGTGTTATTTACTTTGATGCGTACATGGTTATTAAGCAAGGGAAATCACCTTATCCTCGCAAGACTCTCTTGACTGGTGTTGAGTATGAGTCATACAAGGATGGTCATCTTGAAGATGATGAGTTTAAGGCTGAAAGTGGTGCTCAAGCTATTCGTGATATTTTAGAAGATTATGATCTAGATACTGAAATCAAAGCGTTACAAGCTGCTTATGGTAAGACTTCTTCAGTTACGACTCGTCATAAAATCATGCGTCGTATGAAGGTGTTGTCTGAACTGCATCAAGCACATATCAATCCGGATCTTATGATCCTTGAAATTCTTCCAGTGTTACCACCAGACTTACGTCCGTTGGTACCATTAGAGGGTGGTCGATTTGCAAGTTCTGACTTGAACGAATTGTATCGTCGTGTTTTAAATCGAAATATTCGACTAAAACGTTTGATTGAGATTGAAGCTCCTTCAGTTATTATTAAAAATGAAAAAAGAATGTTACAGGAATCTGTTGATGCGTTGATCGATAACGGTCGTCGTGGTCAGCCGGTTCGTGGAACCAATCGTCGTCCATTGAAGTCATTGAGTGAAATGCTTCGTGGTAAACAAGGTCGATTCCGTCAAAACTTATTAGGTAAACGTGTAGATTATTCTGGACGTTCTGTAATTGTGGTTGATCCTGAATTACGCCTTGATCAGTGTGGATTGCCGAAGTTGATGGCATTAGAATTATTTAAGCCATACATTTATGCTGAGTTAGTACGCCGAGAATTGGCTACAAACTTACGTGTTGCAAAAAGAATGGTAGAAGATTCTGAGCGTGAAGTTTGGGATGTTCTTGAACAGATTGTACAAAATCGTCCAATACTCTTAAACCGTGCTCCTACCTTGCATAGACTTGGTATTCAAGCGTTCTATCCAACTCTAGTGGATGGAAAAGCTATTAAGATTCACCCATTGGTTTGTTCTGCATTTAACGCGGATTTCGATGGTGATCAGATGGCTGCTCACTTACCATTAAGTCTCAAGGCACAAGCGGAATCACAAGAGCTTATTCTATCAACAAAGAACTTGTTGGCAGCATCAAATGGTAAGCCTGTTAAGGTTCCATCTCAGGACATGGTCCTTGGGTTGCACTACATGACCAAGATTCGTCAGAATCTTAAGGGTGAAGGAACCGTGTTTGCAGATACTCAAGAAGCGGTAACAGCGTTCCAGCATGGTGCGGTAGTATTGCATTCTGCAGTCAAGGTTCGTTTGTTAGATGGTTCTATTGTTGATACGACAATTGGTAGAATTTTAATTTATGAGGCGCTTCCTCAGGGTGCGCAGTTTGAGTGGATTAATCGTATAATGCAAAAGAGTGATGTAGCTAAATTAATTGAGCGCATCTATCTTGATTTTGGTTCAAAGCCAACTATTGATTGTTTAGATAAGATTAAGAAGCTTGGTTTTTACTATGCAACTGTTGGTGGTATTTCCTTTGGTATTAATGATTTATTGATTCCAGAGGGTAAAGACAAGATTTTACAGGGTGCAGAAGACAGGGTTAATAAGGTTGAAAAACTTTATAGTGAAGGCGTTATTACTAACGGTGAGCGTTATAATAAAGTTGTGGGAATTTGGGGTGCAACAACAGCTAATGTTGCTGCAGCCATGATGACCACTCTTGAAGCTCAAGATGAGCGTGCATACGCAAACACTGATGGTAAAGAGGTTCCATTTAATCCGATTTTCATGATGTTAGAGTCTGGTGCTCGTGGTTCACGTGATCAGATTAAACAGTGTGTTGGGATGCGTGGTTTGATGGCTAAGCCGTCAGGTGAAACCATGGAAACTCCTGTTAAGAGTAACTTTAAAGATGGATTAAGTGTTTTTGAATACTTTATTTCTACTCACGGTGCTCGTAAAGGTCAGGCCGATACTGCATTGAAAACGGCAAACTCTGGTTACTTGACCCGTAGGTTGGTTGATGTTGCTCAAGATGTAGTGGTAACTCTCTACGATTGTAAAACATTAGGTTATACCGATCTTGAAGATATTAAAGAATCTGGTGATATTATTTATGCAGTTGCTCGTCGTGCGTTTGGCCGTATTGCAGCTCATGATATTAAGGATCCAGTTTCAGGTGAGTTGATTGTTAAGCAAGGCTCTTTAGTTGATCGAGAAGCGGTTAGCCGTTTACTTGAATCAGCAGTAACTAATATTAAGGTACGTACAGGGTTAGTATGTCAGGCTAAGCGTGGTGTTTGTTCACTATGTTACGGTATGGACTTATCCCGTGGTATCCTTGCTGATGTTGGTACTACTGTTGGTATTATCGCAGCGCAATCAATTGGGGAACCTGGAACTCAGCTTACTATGAGAACCTTCCACATTGGTGGTATTGCTACTGGTGTGTCAGAATCAAGCTACGCTGCAAAGCATAAAGGAACGGTAGAGTTGCGTGGCATGCGTCTTGTGAAAAATAAGGACGGTCAAAATATTGTTCTTTCTAGAAAATCTCACTTGGTATTAGTATCTAAGGATGGTCGTGTTTTACAGGATCACCCAATTGAATACGGTACTCAGGTATTTGTTGAAGATGGTCAAGAAGTTACTGTCGGAACAAAGCTGGTAGAGTGGGATGGTTCTAACAATGTTATTCTTACCGATAAGACAGGGTATGTTCGTTATATCGATCTTGTTGAGAATGTGACATTGAAGGAAACTTTTGATGACAATGATAATGTTGCTAGTCGTTCTATCCTTGAACATAAGGGTGAGCGCTATCAGCCAGCATTAAGCATTGTTGACGATAGTGATAATGAGATTGCTCATTTCTATCTTCCAACAGGTGGGTTCATTGTTCCTGAGCCGAATCAGAAGGTTGAGGCCGGTGACGTTATTGTGAAGATGCCTCGAGAGCTATCAAAAACTAAAGATATTACTGGTGGTTTACCTCGTATTGCTGAGCTATTTGAAGCTCGTCTTTCTAAGGATCCAGCGGTTATTACAGATATTGATGGTGAAGTGGTTATTGGTGGTTTACACCGTGGTCAACGTAAAGTTAGCGTTGTATCGGGTGATGAATCGTTTGATTACTTTGTACCTCGTGGTAAGCAGTTAACAGTGACTAATGGCGATAAGGTTAATGCTGGTGACTTGATTACTGTTGGTGATCCAGTCCTATCAGATATCTTAAGGATATTAGGACCTGCAGCTCTAGAACGATATATTGTGGATCAAATTCAGATTATTTACCGGTTACACGGTGTTGATATTGATGATCGCCATATTGAAATTATTGTACGTCAGATGCTTCGTAAGGTACGTATTGTTGACTCAGGAGACTCTAAGTTCTTGATTGGCGACCGTATTGACCGTATTCACTTTAAACAAGTAAATCGGCTTTTACAGGCAGAAGGCAAGAAGGTGGCGGTTGCTAAGCCTGTACTTCTTGGGATAACTATGGCATCATTAGTAACAGAAAGTGTTATTTCTGCGGCTTCTTTCCAGGAAACAACAAGGATTTTAGCCGAAGCAGCAATTTCTGGACAGGTAGACTACCTCTACGGATTGAAAGAAAACGTGATTATCGGCAAGTTGATTCCGGCTGGTACTGGTATTAAGTCATTCCGAGAAAAATACATAGGCGAGGATATTTCTCGCCTAGAAAAACAGGCCAAGGAAGAAGAACATAGCAACATGGCGAAAGGCGCGTAGCTCAGGGGTAGAGCACTGCTTTGACGTAGCAGGGGTCAGCGGTTCAAATCCGCTCGTGCCTACCATTTAACAAAAGACAATGGTTATTAAGGAATAAAAAACGATGATAAAAGAACAGAAGAAAATAACAGAAGAATTTAAGCACCACCCAACAGACTCAGGGTCTACGGAAGTGCAAATAATTGCTTTAACAGATAGAATTGCTCAATTAAACGAGCATGCAAAGACAAACAAGAAAGATTACAGCTCTAAGTTTGGTTTACTTAAAATGGTAAGCAAGCGAAGAAAATTGATTAAATATCTTAAAAATAATAATCAAGCTGCATACTCTTCCTTGTTACCTAAAATTGGTTTGAAAAAATAAATAACAAAAATATGATTGTGGATTGAATGGGAAAAAAATTTACCTTAAAAGAACAGAATATCTCCGTTGAGATTGGAAAATATGCAAAATTAGCGGACGGTGCTGCTTGGATGCAACAAGGGGAAACCATTGTTTTAGCAACAGCGTGTACAAGTCCGACAGATGAGTTTCCTGGGTTTTTACCATTGTCGGTAGACTACAGAGAGCAATTTTCAGCTGTTGGGAAGATTCCTGGTGGCTATCTCAAGCGTGAAGGACGTGCTAGTGATAAGGAAGTTTTGACCAGTCGCTTAATTGATCGTGCGCTGCGTCCATTATTCCCAGCTCATTACTTCAATCAGTTACAAGCAATAATTACTGTTTGTTCTGCAGATACAGAGTATGAACCAGCAACACTATCGTTGTTGGGAATTTCTTTAGCATTAACTATTTCCAAGATCCCGTTCATGGGACCTGTTGGTGTAGCACAAGTTGGTCGCGTTGATGGCGAGTGGGTTATTAACCCAACATTGCCACAACAGGCTGAATCAGATGTTAAGATCATTGTAGCAGGTATCGAGCGTGGCGTTGTCATGGTTGAAGGTGCTGCAGGTGAAATTTCTGAAACAGACTTAGTTGATGTGTTGTTTATGGCTCATGAAGCTATTAAGCAACAGATTAAGTGGCAGCTTGATATTGCAAAAGAAGTTGGTGTAGAGAAAGAAGATCTTCAGCCAAATCCTGAATGGGCTGAGTGGGAAAAATTAAGTAATGCTTTCCTTACTGATGATCGTTTAGCTACAATTTGGACTGCAGAGAAAGTGGCTCGTAACGAAGCGCTTAAAAAAATTAAAGTCGACTTTTTAGAAGCTAATAAAGAAGCTATTGAAAAAGATGTTATCTCTGAAAAATGGGTTAAGTATGTTTTTGATGGTTGCTTAAAAGCTAAAGTCGGGGCTCGTATTGTAGCCGTTGGACAACGTGTTGATGGTCGTTCATTTGACCAGGTTCGCGAAATTTCTGGTGAAGTTGGGGTTTTACCTCGAACTCACGGGTCTGCATTGTTCAATCGTGGTGATACACAGTCTCTTGTGTCTGCAACACTTGGCAGTGGTCAAGATGAGCAACGCGTTGAAACCTTACAGGGTGATACTAAAAGAAACTTTATGCTCCATTATAACTTCCCTCCATTCTCTGTTGGTGAAGTTCGTCCAATGCGTGGACCGGGACGTCGTGAAGTTGGGCACGGTGCATTAGCAGCGTCAGCTCTTAGAGCAGTCTTACCGACAGCTGAAGAGTTCCCATATACACTTCGTATCATTTCAGACATTCTTGCTTCTAATGGTTCAAGTTCAATGGCAACCGTTTGTGGTTCTACATTGGCACTCTTGGATGCAGGTGTTCCAGTTAAGAAGATGGTCAGTGGAATTGCAATGGGTCTTTTACAAAAGGCTGATGGTTCATTCCAAGCGATTAGTGATATAACTGGGTTTGAAGATGCATTTGGTCTTATGGATTTCAAAGTAGCGGGTACTGCAGAAGGTATTACTGCTATTCAGATGGATATTAAATACAAAGACGGCTTACCTCGTTCAGTATTTGAACAAGCATTGGCGCAATCCAATACTGGTCGTTCATTCATCCTTGATAAGATGAAAGATGTTATCTCTGCTCCTCGTCCAGAACTTTCTAAGTTCGTTCCTAAGGTAGTTCAGTTCAAGATTAACAAAGATAAGATCGGTGCTGTTATTGGTGGCGGTGGTAAAGTCATTCGTGAAATTATTGAAACGACTGGTGTTACTATTGATATCTCTGATGATGGAACGGTTCAAATCTTCGGTCAACCTGGACCTGAGCTTGATAAAGCTATTGGTTGGGTTAAGACCTTGGCTGGTCAAATCGAACGTGGTGCTATCTATAATGGTATCGTAAGACGTATTGCTGACTTCGGTCTCTTTGTTGAGTTGGTTCCAGGACAAGATGGTTTAGTCCATGTTTCCTTGATCCCTCGTGATAGACAGAATCAAATGAACGTTGATTATCCAGAAGGTTCACCATTAGTGGTAGAGGTTATGGACTATGATGCAGATACTGGACGTATTCGTCTACGACCTGCAGCGGACCAAAACCAGAACCAAGATAAAGACAAAGATAAAGATAATAAGTAGATTCTAAAACATAAATACCAAAGGTTATAATCGATGGTTATGAATATGAGATTAATTGTATTGATAAGTTTGATTAATGTAACCTTTGGTATTTGTGCTGAAATAGACCCAGAATGGGCCTCTCAGGTCAGAGATCAATTGACCGATCAAGTCGCTCAGGCCAAGGAAGACTACTTACAGACATTGAGTACTACTCCCGAGACATGGAAAGATCAGGCAGAGCTTCCTCTTGTCGATGAGTATAAACATTCTATTATCTTATATAATCAAAAACTATTAGCTAGCAATTCTGTTGAGATATCAGCTGCTTTAAAAGAGACGGTTGATCTGTTTGCGCAGGAAGAGGGTGTTTCTATTGATATCTTGCCGCAAGCTGATGATGTTTTAACATTACAGCAGCCATTAGTTTACATTAACCCTTCACACCCTAAATTCCCTAAAAACCCTGCACATTTGGAGTGGTTTATTTTACGTATGATCGAGCTTGCCAAGTTGGGTTATTCGTTTGAACGTTGGGTCGTAGAGATCATGGAGTTCAATAACGCAGAAATCGTTGCCTTAACTGAAGAGGTAAGTGTTCAGAGCCTGGTTGATGCTTACATGGAAAAATATAACCTATCAGCATGCTTTGTTGATCAAGCACAGACTGAAGATGGCGACCCCGCTCTTCTATTGAAACCAGGAGCGCCTAAGCTGCTCGAAGACTGGTCGAAGGTATGCCAGAAGGCTGTTGATATACGAGCGAGCTTACACGGGCTTAAATACGCTCAATCGGCTATCGAATATTATCAAGAGCAGTGTGATGTAACAAGTAATGAGTTGGCATCGTCGCATGGATATTCTGATGCTGAACGGCTAGAATATCTCAAAACGATCCATGATGACATGCTGGAACATCAAGTTTTCTAATCTGTTACTCGACTTTCTACCTTGCCATTTTTCCCTATTTCGAATAGAATATTAATTATTAACCCATTTATATTCTAAACGAGGGATCAATCATGGACGCAGTTCAGTCCCATCATTTTCAGTCAATTCAGTTTCAAAACTCAGTAGTCGTCTCTTTTCTAGTCTGGCTTATGCCTGTCTATATTATGCGTGTACTGCGCATGTTTATTATTTCCTTCTAATCCATTTTTTTTCGTAATTTATAAAATTTATTTTTTGGTCATCAGGACGTTATTCTGTTGGCTGCAACTGAGAGGATCTCATGAAGAGATTATTGAAATCTGATATTGTTACTGTTGGTCTTGCGATATTTTCCATGTTATTTGGTGCGGGAAACCTTATATTTCCTATTGGCGTTGGTCTTAACTCTGGGATACATATCATTTTTGGTATGGCTGGTCTTTTATTGTCAGCAGTAGTTTTACCGCTTATTGGTCTTATTGCTATGATTTTGTTTAATGGTGACTACCGTAGCTTTTTTGATCGTATAGGAAGAGCTCCTGGGTCTTTGCTTCTATTGGCTTGTATCGTTGTTGTTGGACCAGGATTGGCAATTCCACGAATTGTAAGCGTGTCCTATGAGATGATGAGTCCTTTTTTACCTGCTATGCCGATATATGTATTTGCCTTGATTTTCCTTGGAATAACCTTTCTTCTTACCTTTAGAGAAAGTAAAATTGTAGACGTTTTGGGTAAATATATAAGTCCTGCTCTATTAACAGCTTTAGTGATTATTATTGTTCGAGGACTTTGGACTGCCGAGTCTGTGGTTCCTACCACAGGTACCCCGGGCACACTATTTACTCAAAGTTTTATGAAGGGATTTGGAACGTTAGACTTGCTAGGATCAATATTTTTCTGTTCCATCATTCTTTTGCTTTTACGAGAAAAGCTAGGTGAAAAAGGCCGGTCAGATCAAAAGAAGCTTGCTCTTTTAGGTCTTAAAGCTGGCGGCTTAGGGATTATTCTTTTGGGATTAGTATATATAGGCATGGGATTATTAGGTGCGTTTCATGGCCATGGCTTAGATGGTAATTTAGGTCAATTGTTTAGTCTTGTATCGTTTAGAATTTTAGGAAGCTATGGTGCATTCATTATTGGTGTTGCTGTGCTGATGGCTTGTTTTTCAACGTCGATAGCATTGAGCGCCGTTGTTGCTGAATATGTAGAGCGTGATATTTTTAATAAACGAATAAACTTTGTAACCTCACTTACTATAGTTTTATTATTATGTATTCCATTATCAATTTATGGCCTTGATCGGGTGTTAGAGATTACAGCCGGTTCAATCGTGATGATTGGTTATCCTATTATTATTGCATTAACGTTTTGTAATATTGCATACAAATGGTTTGGCTTTAAACTAGTTAAAGGGCCGGTGGCTGCTGTAGGTATCTTTGCATTTATTTCATATAACTGGTCTACCATTTCCACGTTGTTTTAATATTATTATAGTACCATTTAAAAAATGGCCTCCAAATAATTTATTTGGGGGCCATTACTTTATCGTTTTTGCAAAAAGGAATATACTGAGGGTATGAAGTTTATTAAAGAATTAGCTCAACAATTAGATCCAACGTGGTGGTCAAGGCAGGCAGTAGTTTGTTTTACTGGGCCACTCTATCCACTTTTATTTCTTTCGGCTTGGCAACAAAAACTTAAAAACATTGTAGCCAAACCTTATGTTATTTGTGATTTAACCACCCAAGACTTATCGAGTTTAAAAAGCTCACTAGGAACAAGTTTTTTGGGTGAGTCCTGCATTTATTATCTAGGGGATATATCGTCGCTGCCTACAAAAAAAAGAGATGCCTGGGACCTTTATATATCGCAATACAAGGGACCACATTGTTTAGTGTTTTTTTCTGATAAACTTAAGCAAGTTCAAAAGAATGATAAAGCTCATATTATTGAAGTGTCGGAATGGTTGAATCAGCAGGAGCATATAGAGTTGTTGAAATTATATTGGACGCCTCAAGAATTTACTCGGTGTCGGCCATTTGTAATGCAACTTTTTAAACAGTATGGTCGTATTCTGGTTGATGAGGGGTATCTTCTTAGTCATTATGCAATTTTATTAGGTGCGAATACTCAACAGTTTATGTCGTCTTGGGTGGAGACTATTGTTCCCAATGAAGGGTCGTTGTTTGAAATGAGTGCAGCATTATTGGCTGGTAAGAAGGAAGCATTTATAGAGCAGCATTCATTACTTAAGGATGTATATCCGTTACCGTTTTGGGTGAGTTTCTGGTCAGAGCAACTGTTTAGAGCACATTACTATTGTCAGTATAAAAAAGATAATCGGCTACAAGAGGCTAAGCAAATTGGCTTTAGGTTGCCGTTTAGTTTCTTGCAAAAAGATTGGCGATCCAGTTCAATTGAAAAGCTCAAGAACGGTCATAAACTTTTATATCAAATTGACTACGATTTTAAGAACGGAAGTTCAGAGTTACAACTAGATAACTTCTATTTTCAGATGTTATAGTTCCTTGTCTTGTACAAACTTATCGGGATGAATAATTCCACCTGATATAACTAACGCCATTGCTTCTTGTCGATTCATAGAACATTTAATCAATTCTTTTTCAGTAACTGAGATCAAGTATCCAGTAGTAGGGGTTGGTGTTGTTGGAATAAAGACTGTATGGAACACCTCTTCTGTTGATGGAGCAATCTCTGAAGGCAAGACACCTGTCACAAAACCAAGTGTGTATACTCCCTTGCGTGGAAACTCTACATATACAACTTGTTGAATACTCACTTTATCAGAGTGTGTAAGAGCGTGTACGAGTTGCTTGATTCCATGATAGACCGGTCGTACTAGTGGAATTCTCATGACCAGGGACTCTAGCCAATGGATAATACCTTTAAGTATGAAAAGCTTGGAAATGATTCCTATAGCAAAGATGAATGCTAGTACAAAAACAAATTCAGCGTAGGGAGACAAGTATTGAAGGCTTACTGGGGTTATATACTGGAGAGGCTTAAACCAATGTGCCAATAGTCTGAATGTAAACAAGAAAAGATAAATCGTTAGCACTATGGGAAGTATGGTAAATAAACCACTGAAAAAGAGTGATTTTAAGGTATTAAGAAATTTGTTTTTCATAGCTTTTTATGACCATTTAGGGTTAATGAAGAGTATGGTCATCCTATTTTGGCCAAGGTAAAATGGGCTTTTTCTTGGCTGATTACTCACTTATTAACTGCCTCTAATTATAGCTTTTTTACTCAAAAATGTAAACTTACTACAGGTTGATATCGGAAGGTAGAGAGGCTCAAAAGAGCCATTTGATGGGGGCTGTTGGGGTTTCTCTTTATTGGTTTATACTTATATATAGAATGATTACTTATATATCACATCTAAATGGAGGATTCATTATGAAATCAAAATTATTACTCATCGCCTTATTGAGCGTTGTAGGTATGGTAAAAGCTGATTGGGAGACATTTAACGTATTAAAGAGTGATCTTTGTGCTCGTCAAAACTTTCTTGGTAAGGATGCTTACTTTAAGGTTATCAATTCAGGTATTGAAGCTGCAAAAAAAGATCTCGAAATTGGTCGTTATGTACTCAGAACTCAAAATTTGTGTGATGGTGTAAAAGCGTACATGGATGCAGTAGTTGATTTTGCGGTATATGACTTTAATAAGCCACGCATGTTCAAGCCAGCATTAGTTAGACTTAACTTAGAAAAAGCGATTGAAAAAGTTAAAAAAGAAGCTAACCTTAACTTTGATGTTAAAAAAGAGCTTCAAAAGACTATCGATCTTATCAAAGAAATGAATGTTGTTGTTCGCAATAACGTTGGAGTTTGGGCGGCGATTCGTCGTAACTTCTAATTTTTAATTAAAAATTGGACTCTAGAGAATGCCATCGTGGTAATTAATACCGCGATGGCATTTTTCTTTTTAACCGAGTTCGAGTGCTTCTTTGTGTATCTTTACAGTGCTTGGAGCATAATTTACCAAGTTTACATTATTGGGCAATAGGATATCTCCTTCAGCCAGGGTTACGTCTTTTTCGGTATAATCTGTTTGTGCAGCATCAAGGTGAATTGATGGGGCATATTGTTCAATGCTCTGCAATGAGTCTCGCTTTCCTTTTACGGTTACTTCAATTGTTTCTGGCGCCACAATGCGCTCTTTCTTTTGGGTATTATAAAAGAAGAGTGGGATCTTAAAGGTCCGTGTCGTTATTTGGTTGGTTGCAAGTAAGAGCCAAAAACAGTAGCCGCAAAAAACGGCAAAGAGTTTAATGAGAGGGTGAGACAGGAGGAGATTTCTTATGGTCACTTTCATGGTATTCTTTCCGTTTTGAAAGGGGTTTATAATGCTGTTTGGTATATTGCTTAATCACTTGGATGGCGGTTTCGGTTGGTGCATCGGCGACCAGGGTTCCTTGGCCGATTATATCAAACATGCGCGTTTCATGGGATAGTTTACAAATAAGTACATCACTAAGAGAACTTAGGGCTAATGCTTGGTCATGCCATAATTCTTTACTATTTTCGGTGCCCTTGGGAAGGGTTAATGCTTGCCAGGTAGCGTTAACGCCTAAGAGTTCGCCATGGGCATTTACCCAGACACCATTGGACGATTGAAATGCTGAACTATCTAAGAGGATCTCCAGTAGCTGGCCTTGAATTTGCGTATTAAGCTTGATTGAGCATTGGATATGTTCTTGAAGGGAGTCATTGTTTTCAATAATAAAAATTACTTCCTTTTTTTTACTGGCAGCCACGAATGAGGTTCGGATAATAGTTTCAATCCAGTCCTCTTTGGGAATTTTTGCTGGTTTAATATTTTGGAGGCATACAAAATTCTTTTGAAGAGTTCTTTGATGAGCCAGTACAAAAAGCATTAACAGTCCTGGCCAGTACAGGAGGCAAAAGGTGGTTAAGGTTGCAAGGTTAAAGTATGTGCATGTTAGCATTGCGGTACTGGAGACATAGATATACGGTAACAGTTGTTTTTGTTTGTCTTGGATAAGCCATATTGAAAAAAAATAAAAGCCGCATGAGAATATTAATATTTCCAATACGTCTTGCCAGTTGTAAATATAAAGTGATTGTAAGTAAGCATGCATCATAAATTTCTCTCCAATAATGAGATGATACTTTGTTTATCAAAAACTTAGTCCGGGAAAGAAATTTTGTACAGCATCTTTATTTTTAGATAAACTTAAAAAAAGTTAAAATCCCTAGAACAAAAGATTAAATTATGCCAAAGAAAATTATATTAACAGGTGATAGACCAACGGGGCCATTACACCTCGGTCATTATGTAGGATCACTTCTCAATCGTGTAAGGCTTCAAGATGAATATGATCAATATATCATGCTTGCAGACCTACAGGCGTTGACGGATAATTTTGCTAATAGTAAGCAAGTTCATGACAATGTATTTCAGGTAATGTTGGACTATTTGGCGGTTGGTATCGATCCTGATAAGTCTACCTTTTTAATTCAGTCCATGATTCCACAAATACCTGAGTTGACTACATATTACATGAATTTGGTGTCTCTTAACCGTGTGGTGAGGAACCCAACTGTTAAGACTGAGATTAAACAAAAGAAGTTTGGTGAGAGTGTGCCATTGGGATTTGTTACCTATCCGGTATCCCAGGCGGCAGACATTTCTATTTTTAAAGCATCTTTGGTACCTGTTGGTGAAGATCAGCTTCCTATGATCGAACAAACCAATGAGGTGGTTCGTGCATTTAATCGCATCTATAATTGTGATGTTTTGATTGAGGCTGAAGCGCTGATACCAAAAGTTTCTCGCTTAGTTGGTACTGATGGTAAGGCTAAAATGAGTAAGTCTTTAGGTAATGCAATTTATCTTTCGGATTCGGCTGATGATATTAAAAAGAAGGTCATGAGCATGTTTACTGATCCTGATCATGTTCGGGTTGAAGATCCTGGTAAGATTGAGGGAAATACGGTGTTTATGTATTTGGATGTTTTTGATACTGATACTGAGGAAGTTGCTCGACTAAAGGAACACTATCAAAAGGGTGGTCTTGGGGATGTGGTCTTGAAAAAGCGCTTAGTTGAAGTTCTTGAGAACTTGATCGGTCCAATCAGGGAGCGTCGTGAAAATTTTGCAAAAGATCCTGAGCAAGTCAGAAAGATTTTACAGCAGGGAACGCAAAAAGCTGAAGCGGTAGCCGCACAAACGCTGCAAGAAGTTAAACAAGCAATGGGTTTAATATACTTTTAATCAAAGTCTTTTTTTTTGATAAGGTTGCATGTTAACCTTTCCTTCAAGTTGGCCACGAGGTCCAACTGTGAAGGGAGAGGGGAGAGCGTACATGCTACGTAACAATACAAGGTATCCCATTATTTTTGGTGGGATAATTATTTTTCTGGCGGTATTGACCGTTGTGGTTTTGCGTATGCGTTCGCGGACTATTATAGATGTTATCGCTACGCGTGATATTGCCAAGCTTGAAGATATATTTACACATATCAATAGTGAGTGTCATATTTTAGGCTTTGACAAACAAGATAGCCGTATTGATTTTCTTACGGCCAAAAATCCTGTCGGTTCTAAGGTGGGATCCATGACCTTACGGATTCCTGAGCGTTGGGATGGTCCATATCTTCAAAAAAGTTTAATCTTGCAAGGTAAGTTCTACCAGGTTGTCAAAACCGACAAAGGATACTTTGTTGCCCCTGGTGACGGCGTGCGCTTATCAAATGGCCAAACCATTGGTCGTGATATTGTTCTTAACAAGTCTGCTGATATTTCAGCCTTGATTCACTCCAAGGTTTTACAAGATAAAAAAGGTCAGGCATTAGCAGCGCGTATTCCCGTCAGTAATTAAATTACTTGTACAAACGATGAAGCTATCTTTTTGACTCCAACCTTGAACTTGATGGTCAGGTGATAAGATTTTTCAGTTTTTTCTACCTTTTGGATAACACCAACCCCAAACTTTTTATGTTGTACTACTTGGAGCTTTTTCCATGGATGTTGGATTCGGCTAGGATTAAGTTTTTTAACCACATTTGTTGCTGGAATAACCGTTTTACGGGCCCCGAAGGTTGCAATCGAAGAAGTTTTAGCGACTTGTTCTTTTTTACCCCACAGTTGTCCAAACAGTTCCTTAAATTCCCATTCTTTCCAGTACGAGCAGTCATGACGGGTGATCAATGAGGATGATATTTCCTTAAGGAAGCGTGACGGTTCTTGGTAGTTGGTTTGCCCATAGGTGTTGCGATACCCAGCATGAGTTAAAAACAGATACTCTTCTGCACGAGTAACCCCCACATAACAAAGACGACGTTCCTCCTCAATATCCTCCAGCCTTTCTAAAGAGCGAGAGCTTGGCAATAGAGATTCTTCAACACCAGCAAGGACTACTGTCTTAAATTCAAGGCCTTTTGCTGCGTGTAGCGTCATGAGTTGGACTTGAGCTTCGTTTTTGTTTTTCTTGGTCATCTTTTCTTGCATGAGTGCGATCTCGCTGAGCATGTTGGTAACGGTATCGATTTCTTGTAAAACAAAGTGTTCGGCCGCACGAATAAACTCTCGGGTGTTATCGATCTTGCTTTCTGCCTCATTAACATCAAATTCGTCCTTGAGATAAAGATGGTACATGGTGCGCTTCATGATTTTATCTAAAGCCATGTCGGGTGCCATCTCCGGTTGTAACTCATGAAAAACGTTTAAAAAGTCTTGAATCGCCTGCTGCTTGGTCGGGGTTTGGCTGTCCTTTATCATTAGGAGGATTTCTTTGAAGTTCAGGAGCGGTTGATTGTTCCACTCATCAAGCAACTGTTCTTCAAACTTTTGTCCCAGCCCTTTTTTGGGACAGTTAATCACTCGGGAAAGAGCGATGCGATCAAACGGGTTGGCAATGAGTCGTAAGTAAGCGATAAGGTCTTTAATTTCTTTTCGGTCATAGAACTGAATACCGCCAATAATAACGTAAGGGATCGACTCTTTTATGAGCGACTCTTCAATGCTTCGTGATTGAAAGTGGGTTCGGTAGAGGATGGCTACCTTATTGAGTGGAATGCTTTTTGGTAAGGATTGTAAGAGCCATACAATTGAGTCGGCTTCTTGGTATCCTGATGCACAGCCCAATTGATGAACACGCTTAGTTCCTTTTTTCTCGGACCATAATTTTTTAGGGTTTCGTAACGTATTATTTTCGATAATGCTATGTGCTGTATCGAGTATCTGTTGAACGGAGCGATAGTTTTGCTCAATCTTGATAGTGGTTGATTTCGGAAAGTCCTTTTTAAAGTGGAGGATATTATCAATGGTAGCACCGCGCCACGAATAAATGGACTGATCTTCATCGCCAACGATACAAACAGATTCTGCTGTTATGGTTTTACCATCCTTAGCCATTTGCTTGAGAAGTTCGTGTTGGATGACATTAGTATCTTGGTACTCATCAATAAGGAGATGTTTAACTTGGTGTTGGAACTGTGCCTTAAATTCTTTATTCGAGCGGAACAGTTTTAATACTTCAATGAGCAGGTCATCAAAATCAAGACAGTTACTGACTAACTTTTCAGCTTCGTATTGTTTATAGACTTCCATGAGCGTTGGATCTACAAATGATTGATCATCTTGTGTTATTTTTCCATTCTTGATGGATGATATGTGATAGCTTGCTTGTCGTGGTGTAATAACTTTTTTTAGATCGTTGCGTGTAATAATTTGTGTGAGAATTTTGATTTGATCGTCACTATCGAGTATTGAAAATGTTGTTGGATATACAATCTTGAGCCATTTAAGACAGTACGAGTGAAAGGTACCAATGAATGGAAGGCGCGTGCTGGTTCCACCAAGGAACCTGGTAATACGTTCTTTCATTTCGCGTGCAGCTTTATTGGTAAAGGTTAATCCAACAATGCTTTCAGGCCTTACGTTTTCGTTAAGGATAAGATTGGTAATTCGTGCTGTAATAACTCGGGTTTTTCCTGAACCGGCACCGGCAATAACTAAGAGGTTACCTTTGGACTGTGTTACAGCTTTTTTTTGTGGGGTGTTTAATTCTTTATTAAGAAAAGTATTAAATTGGTCTATTAGTTCTTGCATTATACTTTTATAAATTAAAGGTTAATTTTTTTCTTAGTATACCATGATAATAAAAGTTTGACATCCTCCTCACCCTGAAGGACGAGTTCTTTCGGCGGGAATAGATAAAATTATTCTAAAGCGGGTAGGTCTTCACCATCAGAAACTTCCGCACTTGTACATCCTCGGCTGGATTCAGATTCTATTTCTTCTCTTCTGCGCTTTAATCCTTCAAGCTTTTCTTCCCATTCTTGGATTTTTCTTTTTTTTTGTTCAGCCCAGCGAGGGTGTAGTTTTATTATTCTTTGTTGTGCGTAGATACCAGATTGGATTTGGGGAACTATGCCATTTATGGTTTGTTCTTCTCTAGCTAAACCTTGTTCATCATGTCCGATTGGGACTTTTTGCAATGATGCTCGCTGTGCAAATATACATTGTCTTCTTAGAGCAATCTCTTCATTGCTCAGGCCAGCAAGGGTGAATGTATAGAATGTGAAAAGAAGTATTCCATAACGTTTCATACTTATCCCTATCATTGAAAAAATTCAATGATAAGGTTACTGTTTCTTATTTAGCTTATAAATAAAATGAATCTAATTTATATTTGGGAGCGCCAATTATAAAGGAAAGCCGATAGAGGTTGAAGTTCGTCCTTAGAGTTTGCTGAAACAACTACATGAGGTTGGTACTCATCGAGTTGTGTTTCCGTGTCTTCTCGGTCTTCAACTTTATCAATTTTATTAAATACATATAAAACTGGCTTATCAACGTCAAGTTCATCAAGGATTTCATGCACGACTTTGATATGGTTTTTCCATTCAGAATCGGATACATCTACAACGATGAGTAAAAGGCTTGCAAACTCGAGTTCTGATAATGTTGACTTAAATGCTTCAATTAATTTGGTTGGTAATAATTGAATAAAACCAACAGTATCAGATATCAGTGTTTTTTTCTGATCACCTAAGTATAGGTCTCGTGTGGTTGTATCTAATGTCGCAAATAGTTTGTCTTCAGCAAGAACATTGCTTTTGGTGAGCGCGTTAAGGATGGTTGATTTTCCTGCGTTAGTGTAACCAATAAGACATACGAATGGAATTTTGCTGTTTAATCTTTGCTTGCGTTGTGTTGCACGAACTTTTTGCAGTGTTCCAAGCTTACGTTCAGCTTTTTTGATTTGGTCTTCAATATGGCGACGTTCGCGCTCTTTGAGTGTTTCACCAGGTCCACCGCGTAATCCGAATACACCAGACTGTTGTGCTAGGTGAACGCCCTTACCGGCAAGTCTAGTTTTTGCATGCTTGAGCATAGCGATTTCAACTTGGGCTTGACCTTCGCCAGAATGAGCAGCTTTTTCAAATATTTCTAAAATCAATTGGGTGCGATCGAAAATTTCACAATGAATGTAATCACTCATGTTTTTTTCTTGCTGCGAGGTTAAGGCTTCTGAAATGATGACTTCTTCAATATCGTTAGCTTCACATAGTTGACGTAACGACTCCAGTTTCCCTGATGTCAGAAAAGTAACAGGATGAGTTTCACGTAGTTTAATCTTTTCTACAACGTCAGGTACAACACCGTTTGTTTTGATCAGATTAAGAAACTCTTCATAGTATGAGTCGATATTTTTTGTTTTGTTATAAGGAGCCCATACACAAAGAGCAAGAGTCTTTGGTTGACGTGTAGTCTCGATATTTTGCGTTTTAGCCATAATTAATAACCACTATTTTCAAATTGATTTTACTTATTATTCAGTATACGGGGTTTTTGTCAAAATAGGTAGGCCAGCCTCGAACCAGCTTTATTGGGGCTGAACGTTCAAGGACAATTTATGTCATGGTGCTGATTTGCAGGTCTATCTAGGCTAAAACCGCTTTTTTTGGTATGCTAAAAGATAATTTATGTATAACTAGGTCAATTTACCGAAAAAAACAAGTTTATTCATTATGTTCGATTTTTTAACAAACAGGTTTTCTACTCTTTTAACTAAGCTAACTGGCTCAGGGAAGCTTACAGAGAGTAATATTGCACAAACCATAGAAACTATTAAAGATTCTTTATTAGAAGCAGATGTTCCGTTTAACGTTGTCAATGAGTTTATTGATGAAGTTAAAAAGGAAGTTGTTGGACAAAAGGTTCTCGCTTCACTCAAGCCGGGTGAGCTGTTTATCAAGATTGTTCACGATAAGCTTAAATCATTTTTAAGCATTGGTAATAACAGTATTGAATATACGTTTGCCATACCTTCGACAGTGATGGTTCTGGGGTTACAGGGGTCTGGAAAGACTACAACCTTGGCCAAGCTGGCAAATCGGGTAATCGAACAGGCAAAGATGAAGAGAAAAACTCGTCGCATATTACTTGCTTCTGTTGATTTTTATCGTCCAGCAGCGATCGATCAGCTCGAGATATTGGCTAAACAGATTCCAGTAGATTTCTTTAGAGCGACCTCAACTGATCCTGTTACGGCAGCTCAAGAGATTGTGAACCATTTCAAATCTAATCAGTATGAGATTCTCTTTTTAGATACAGCTGGTCGGTTACATATTGATAGTGATATGTTGCAAGAATTACGCGCTCTTGAATCTGTAGTTCAGCCAAAAACCAAGTTGTTGGTGTTGGATGCAATGACGGGACAAGAATCATTAGCTGTAGCTCAAGCGTTTGAGCAGGGCGTTGGTTATCAGGGAGCACTCTTAACTAAGCTTGATAGTGAAACTCGTGGTGGTGCAGCATTTACCTTTGGTTATACCCAGAAAAAGCCAATCTTATTCTTGGGGACAGGTGAAAAAATAGATGATCTTGAGGTATTTAAGCCTGATCGTATGGCTTCTCGTATTCTTGGAATGGGTGATATAGAGTCTCTCATTGAGAAAGCGCAGTTTAAGATCAAAGAATCGGAGCAAAAAGAAGCAGAGAAGGCGTTGAGAAGTGGCAAGTTCTCTCTTGAGGACTTTGCAAAACAAATTTCTATGGTTGATAAGCTTGGGTCCTTGTCTTCATTGACTAAGTATATGCCTGGCATGGGTTCTATGAGTCCAGAGATGGTGCAAAAAGGACAAGCTGAGGTTGGTAGGTTTAAAGCTATCATCAGTTCTATGACCCCTAAAGAGCGTCAAAATCATAAGGTTCTTGATGCTTCCCGGAGAAAACGGGTGGCTGCAGGAGCTGGTGTAGAAGTTTCAGATATTAATGTATTAATTGAGAGGTTTGAACAAAGTCAGCAATTTGTTAAACTTTTCAATAATGGTAAATTAAAAAAGTTTTTTAAATAACACTCTATTAAGAAGGAATCAATAAACATGGCAGTTAAGATTAGACTCGCTCGTATTGGAAAAAAGCACGTTCCATTTTATCGAATAGTCGCAATAGATACACGTAAAAAGCGTGATGGTCAAAATTTGGCAAACCTTGGAACCTATGATCCTATGGGTCATAAATTAATCCAGTTCAACCAAGAAGAAGTTGATCAGTGGATCTCTAAAGGTGCACAAATGACTGAAACAGTGCAAAAGCTTCAAAAAATGTTTACAGAGCATGGACTCAACAAAAGCTTTGGTGAAGCTCCAAAAAAAGAAGCTCCTAAAGTAGAAGCTGCTCCTAAAGTAGAAGCTGCTCCTAAAAAAGAAGCTGCTCCTAAAGTAGAAGCTGCTCCTAAAGTAGAAGAAGCTCCTAAAAAAGAAGCTGCTCCTAAGGCAGAAGAAGCTAAAGATTCTAAATAAGAATTTGCGTTAATATACTCCTATGAATATATCTCTTCTTACCTTGTTTCCTAAGCTTTATGAACCATTTTTGCAGGCTAGCCTTATTGGGCGAGCACATCAATCAGGTACGATAAATACGGACTTGGTCAATCTTTTGGATTTGACTGAGCCAAAGAAGCGTATTGATAGCCCTACTGTAGGGCCTGGTACGGGCATGCTTATCAAACCTGAAATCATGCAAAAAGCTATAGAATCTCAAGAGTCTGCCCACGGGAAGGCATATAAGATCTTTTTCTCTCCTCAAGGTAAGAAAATTGATCAACAGTTACTCAAAGAGCTTGCTCCTGTTATTCAACAACAAAAACATATGATGTTAGTTGCTAGCCGCTATGAAGGTATCGATACTCGTGTAGAAGAAGAGTATGCCGACCTGGTTCTGTCGCTAGGCGATTTTGTATTAATGGGTGGTGATATTCCAGCCATGGCTTTCCTTGAAGGGATCTTGCGCTATATGCCAGGGATTGTTGGAAAATCAGAATCAGTCGAGAAAGACTCATTTACTGGTCCTTGGGTAGATTACCCTGAATATACATTGCCAGTAGAATGGAAGGGGCGAAAAATCCCCGAAATAGTTCAATCAGGCAACCATAAGGCTATAGAAGACTGGCGTTCTGAGCAAGCAGCTCAAAAAACCGTTCTTAATCACTTTCAATGGCTGCGTTCTTGGGCTCTAACCGATGATCAAAAGCAGCTAGCAAAAAAGGCTATTCCAGCCCATTACATGGTGTTAATGCATGATCAGATGCGCCTAAAGGATGGAAGAATTGGGACTACTTCGGTAACTACCATGGATATCCACGACATTGCTCGATCTTGCAGGACTTTTGGGGTTAAGAACTACTTTATATCTACTCCATTGGTTGATCAGGGTAAGATTGTACAAACATTACTAGATTTTTGGCAAGGTGGTGAAGGTATTGATTACAATTCTCATCGTCATCAAGCTGTGAAAAATGTACGATTGGTTAAGTCGTTTGAGGATACTGTAAAGACTATTGAGAAACAGGAAGGCAAAAAGCCTATTGTTATTGCTACCTCAGCACAAAAGCATGAAAATATACCAGTATTGGCTTTTAGTGATCAGGACAAGGTATGGAACCTTGATCGTCCAGTTTTGATTGTACTTGGGACTGCATATGGGTTGTCAGATGCTATTTTGGAGCAATGTGACTATATATTGGCTCCAATTGAAGGGTTTTCAGATTTCAATCATTTATCTGTACGTTCAGCAGCAGGGATCATATTAGATCGTTGGTTAGGGATTAATCAGCGGTATTCACAGTTGGCAAATGTGGAAAAATAGCGTATATTAAAAGATGAAATATCTAGATTAAATAATTTATTGACTATCGATAGTAAGGATTGCTGCATGAAGGCAAAAGGTTACACCAAAGAAACCATTTTAGACATTGGCATAGAAAAAAGAAACTTCCCTCGTTTTGAGATCGGCGATTCTGTTGCGGTATCTCTCAGAGTTAAAGAAGGAAATAAGGAGCGCATCCAAATTTTCCAAGGGGATGTCATTGCAATACAAAAGACCGGTATCGCTACTACGTTTACCGTAAGAAAGATTGGCGCTAACTCAGTTGCAGTAGAAAAGATTTTCCCTTTCTATAGTCCTGTTATAACGGATATCAAAGTAGTTCGTTATGGTACAGTTCGTCGAGCTAAAATTTATTACGTTCGTGATAAAGTTGGAAAAGCTGCTCGTGTTAAAGAGAAAGTTCTTACTCGCGATCAAAAAGAAGCTAAGAAGGATCAAATTATGTTTGAAAAACCTTCAGCTCGAACCACAAGCGAAACTGCTAAGTAAATCTTAGGAGAATAGGGTGAAGAAACTTCTATTACTCTATGTTTTAGTTCTATGTCTAACCGGGTGTTCCAAGCACAAAATTGATATGGACTTTCAACAACATGAGGCTCGGTTTTCGGATATTCCGATTCCATTTCATGTTACTCCACTTAAGAATTCAACATCAGATCGTTCATGTGCTTTTATTCTTGAAGAGAATCAAGATGATAGTACTCTGTTTTATAAGCGCGAGATGGAACGCATGGGTTGGAGCTTGATAGGCGAGGCTCCAGGATTGGAGACGGTACTTATTTTTGAGAAGCTACAAAGAATATGTAACGTTTCGATTCGACCAGTCAAGCAGGACAAGAAACCTGAGGTCCATGTCTACATCGTTCAAATGAACAAATTAAAATAAAAAAATAAGCAGCAGCTCTTACTCAAAAGTAAGAGCTGCTGCGTTCGTTAAGGGGTAGGTTTTTTACGCCGCTTTAGCTGCGCGTCCAAATTTACCTTGCTTAGCTTGTTGTTTGTTGTAGTCTTTTTCAGATACTCTTTTACAACCACAATCACAGCGTGATTTTGATCCACAACAAGAACAAAGTCCTTTAACTAATATAAGAGCACCAAGGAATGAGAATGCACCAATGGCAACTCCAGCACCAGCACTAATGGGGTGTGTTTTTCCTGGGAATCCTGCAATAGCTACAAGGGCTACAAGTGAAAGCATTAACTTTTTCATATCATTTCCTTTTTTTATTTATATTATTTAGCGGTCTAAATAAATTTTGTTACCGTATTCATCTTTTACATAACTACCATGACGATTATGACGAACTCGTCGGTCATAAGAACCTTTTTGTGGGGAATCAACATATACCACTTGTCGTCTTGGTCGATTAGCATTAGCGAGAACTAAACCGAGTCCGAATCCACCTAGACCTGCTCCCCATGCTGCTCCACTACCAGCTTGAGCTGATTGAGAAGCGCCACTAAGGGCAACGATTGTTAACAATCCTAAAACTATTTTCTTCATATCATTTCTCCATTTAACTTCATTACTACTCTCAACTACTTCTATTCATTATCATCATCATCATTATTATTACGATCTCGGAGAACTATAACTTGAGGTTCATAATTGGGATATTCGTATGGGCCGTATCCACTATAAGCACCCAAGCCATAACCTAGGCCGAATCCACCCAAGCCATAACCGTAACCTCGACCCCAGCCGCCTCGTCTACCACCGTGATGTCCACCGTGATGTCTTCTGCCGCCACCATGTCGCATACCACGGCCACCTCGGCCACGTCCGCCTCCACGACCGCCACGAGCTTCAAGAGTATTTAAACTTGAGCCGATGCCGAAAATGAATGCCATAAGTATGGCTAAATTTTTCAATTTCATTGTTTTTCCCTATAATTAAAGTCGATCGTAAAGATCATCAAGTTTACCTTTGATTCGTTCAGCTTTTTCTTTGGCATATTCAATTTGTTTTCGAATTGCACTACGAGCTCCATAGGTTGCATCGGTTAGACGTTCTTTAAGGTGCTCAATTTTTTTATGAACATCTGAGAGTTTACCTTCAAAGTGATCAATTCTACGGGATGTAGGAGAACTTTTTTCGCCTTCTTTAACTACGACAACTCGATCTCTAGATGGTCCTCTCCAATAGCCACCACCCCAGTAAGGTCGTCTCCAGCGTCCCCAGCCGCCACGTCCCCAGCGTCCTGCGCCCCAACCACCACGGCCGCCGCCAACGCCTACACTAAATCCAAAGCCAGCTTCAGACTTTTCAATAAGCAGTAACGGTGCAAATACAAACACGAAACTAAACGCTAAGACTAACAACTTCTTTTTCATCCCCATTTCCCTCTATCTTAAATTATTTAATTATATGTATTTACAGAAAGAAATGATTTCAATCTATAAATATTAAAAACTATCTAATTAGATAATAGCAGGAATGAAAAGGCGAAATCAATAATTTATTTCAAATTGTCAAAAAGGTCGTTGATTTTACCTGCTCCAAGGAGGAGTAATAGGTCGTCTTGGTTGACGGTTTGATTGGTTTTGGAAGAGAGTGAAGAAAAGTCTTCTTCGTAGGGGATATAGGTTACTTTTAATGAGGGATTTGCTTTTAAAAGTGCTTTAACTAGGTTTTGGCTTGATATCCCTTCTATCGGTTGTTCGCTAGCAGGGTAGATGTCTGTAATGACAAGAGAGTCGATGTTACTTTCTGTGAACACTCTGATAAAATCTTCCCATAAGTGCTGTGTGCGCGAGAATCGATGAGGTTGAAAGAAAACATGTAGCTTACCCTTGGATCGTTTTCGGGCAACTAGGAGGGTGCTTTCAATTTCACGAGGATGATGACCATAATCATCAAAGAACTCAGCTCCCTTAAATGATCCACAGTAGCTAAAGCGTCGCTGTATGCCTTTAAATGAATCTAAGGCACTTGCTATGGTTGGGACTGGGATATCTAGATCTAAGGCGATTGTAATAGCTGCTAGAGCATTTAAAACATTGTGATGTCCAGGCATATGTAGCTTTATAGAGCCTAATGAGCCTTCAACACCTCTTTTATGCAGATCAAACGTGGAATAGGCACCTTCTAGAGTGACATTGGTAGCATAGATTTCAGCTTCATCTGATAAGCCATAGCCGATGGTTTTGATATGAGGAAGCGGTAGTATGGATTGAACTACCGGATCATCAATACAAACAATTGCTTTACCATAAAAGGGTAAATTGTTGAGAAACTGAATAAAGGTTTGCTTGATATCTTCTAAATCTTTGTAGGTTTCAAGATGTTCCAGGTCGATATTGGTAATAACACCGAGGGTTGAGTGCAGCTGTAAGAAAGAGCGATCGCTTTCATCAGCTTCAGCAACCAGGAAATCGCCTGATCCAAGCTGAGCATTGGTCGAGCTATTGATTAAGTGCCCACCAACAATAACCGTAGGATCAAGTTGTCCTTCAATCAGGATATGCGAGATCATGGATGTTGTGGTGGTTTTACCATGGCTTCCTGCTACAGCGATACTAAATTTAGTGCGCATAAGCTCTGCCAGCATTAAGGCACGAGGGATAACCGGTATACCACGTTCTTGAGCCAAAATGATTTCGGGATTAGTTGCTGAAATAGCAGAAGAGTACACTAAGACGTCAATGGAGGCATCTTGGCATACTCTTACATCATTATGCGTATCTGTTATAGAGCATTCGAGCTTTTTCAAGTCGATAATACTCTTTTGCTTGATATCTTGGTCGCAACCAGAAACCGTAAAGCCTTGAGCACGTAGTATTGTTGCAATACCGCTCATACCAATTCCACCAATTCCCATAAAATGGACATGAGCTTTTTTGCGATACATAGTGCTAGCCTTACGTTAAAGGAATTATAATAATTCTTTTAATCTGATTAACTGGCTTTGCAAGCTAAGAATCTTATTTTTAAGTTCCTCTGGAATACCAGCAAGTTCTTTGTCATTCATTGTAGTTTTGGAAGAAGCAATAATGCTCTTAGCGTTACGCTTGTTTTTTAGCTCTTGCTTAGCACCTTCAATAGTAAACTTTTTGTTGTAAAGAAGGTCTTTAATAAGTTGGAAAGTAGCTAATTCTTTTTCAGTATAAAAACGTTGGCCGCCCGGCGATCGATGCGACTTTATACCGAACTCTTTTTCCCAAAATCTAATGACAAAACGTTCTACACCAACTGACTTTGCTAATTGCCCAATGCGAAACTGTTGTTTTTGCATTTTCATACGTTCTCACCTTTTTTGAGTAAATGAATAATAATTTAGATATTGTCTATTTAATAACATTTTTTATGTAAAATTTATCGTGGTTATTGTATGTTCTAAGAAAACTTACTATATCATAAGAATTATTGACTTGTAAAGAAGAAAATATCAACAAATGCAAGATAGTTTTTAAGGCTTAACTTTCAGTAGAAAAAGAGGGTTTTGTTTTTGTTATTTAGGGCTCTAGTCGAGGGAGGGAGCAAACTAGCTCTTATTGTAAATGTGTGGTACTATAAAATGTGGCTATATTGATTAAAAATTTTACGGACAAGAGGTTTTTCAGATGAGGTTTAAGGATCTATTTTTCCCCTTAGCACTAGCATTATTGGTAACAGCAGGGATACAGTTTTTTTGGGGCGCTAAAGTTGAAGAGAAGGCTCAAACAGCAAGGCTGCATGAAATTGCTCATCAAGTTGATCCAGATTTAGTAGCGCTGAATGCTCCAGATTATGAAGTTAATCTGAGTGATACCAAGTCGCAAGATTTTAGTGTCGTTTCAACAACCGTTGATACTGATTACGGAAGCTTTGTGTTTTCTACCGAAGGTGCTGCAATTGAAAAAATTGACTTTACTCGTAAAGATCAAAAGAAGACTCAAGTTTTTGAAACATTTGAAGCGCGAGGACAAGAAGATCGTCTGTTCTTATTAGCGTTTAATGATGTGACTCCATATTATTATCATTTAGATGAACACAAAGAATTAGAAGATCGTATCATTTTAAGTTATACAGCACCGTTTACTGGCGGAACCGTAACAAAAGAATATACAGTATTTAGAGCGATCAATAAAATTGATCTAAAAGTTTCGATGGATATTGCAAAACCTCTTGAAAAAGATGATAGAATTCGTACTCGTTTAATATTCCAGTCACCACGGGTACAGGCATTGAAAGATGATACTGTACGAGTTTTCTTTGAAGAGAGCGGTTCAATGAAAACGTACACGAATGTTAAAGAGATAACTAACAAGCTTTTAACTGGTCCTATTTCATTGCTTGGTATGGATGACCGATACTTTGTGTATTCATTGGTGCAAGACTCTGGTAATTTCTTCCAACGCGCATACTTTAGAGCTGTCTCGGATCAATCACTTCGTGCATACTTACAAAGTAAATGGATTACCAGTAGTGACTCATGGACTACATCGTTTTACGTTGGCCCAAAACAAATAAGTGCGTTTTCTCTAGTTGATTCACGTCTTGATGATATATTAGACTATGGTTGGTTAAGTCCATTATCAAAATTACTTCTCAAACTCCTTGGATGGTTGTTTGATTACGTAAAGAATTTTGGTTGGGCGATTATATTACTTACCATTTTATTGAAATTATTACTCTTGCCATTTACATGGCGTGCCGAACAAAAAATGAAGGGTGCTGCAAGTCAAAAAGACGAGCTTAATAGAAAGCTTGCTTACTTAAAAGAGCGTTATAAGGATGATCCTGAGAAATTAGCACAAGAACGTACCGAGGCAATGCGTAAGCATGGAATGCCGGGACTTGGTAGTTGCTTGCCAATGTTGTTACAGTTCCCTATTTTCATTGCGTTAAATCGTGTTTTAACTAACTCTATTAGTTTGTATATGGCACCATTCTTATGGATTCCTAACTTGGCAGCCAAAGATCCTTATTATATCCTTCCGATCTTAGTTGTTATAGCAATCATATTGCACACACCAAGTACATCCAAGGATCCTAAGCAAGGACTTATGCCTTATGCAATGGCGTTATTCTTTGGTGCAATTACCATGCAATTATCTGCTGGATTAGTACTCTTTATTTTAACCAGTACGGTAACCGGAGTCGTGCAAGCATTTGTAGCAAAGTTGTTTAAAAAAGCATAACTAAGTTGAGTTGCTATGATTAACAAGATTCCGCCATTAAAACAAATGCTTAAGCAGTTGCAACAGGTTCCTTACCTTGCATCTAAAAATTTATATCGTGTTTCATCGCACTTTCTTGATATGGATTTTCAGAAACTGGAGCAGTTTTGTAATGTGTTAATCGAAGCTAAACAAAAGCTAGAAAAATGTTCCATATGTTGTGCCTGGAAAGAGAAGAAAGAAACTTGTCTTTTTTGTGCTGATACTAAACGAGATCAGGGCTTGGTTTGTGTTGTCGAGACTTGGCAAGACTTGCTAGCGATTGAAAAGACTGGTGGATACAAGGGTGTCTTTCATGTACTGGGAGGATCAATTTGTCCGTTGGATGGAATTGGTCCTGAACAACTTTCTATCGGTGTACTTGTTAAGCGAACACAACAAGATGTTAAAGAGATAATCCTAGCGCTCAATCAAACACCAGAGGGCGAAGCAACTTCGGCCTATATAGCACAAAAATTATCATCAACAGTGACAGTTTCTTGCTTGGCGCAAGGACTTCCTGTTGGTGCGTCTTTAGAATACATGGATAGACTAACTGTGTATAAGGCAATTTCTGAGCGCCGACCATTTTAGGCTTGATTTGTGAGCCATAAGCCTTATTATTAAATAATCAAAAATTAAGAGGATAAAAAACTATGGTTAATCCATTATTGGACTTAAAAAAAATATATATTGAACGGCGTGCGACTTTACTCAATACGGTTAAGAGTTTGCATTCAGAAAAAAAACAAGGAACTATTATTTTGTTTGCCGATTTTGAACGCGAACAAGAAATTTTTACACAAGAAAGTTCTTTTTATTATATGACTGGTGTTACAGAGCCAGGAAGTGTACTCGTTATGAACTGGGATGGTAAATCAACTCTCTATGTTCCCAATACGGGTGGAACACGACAACAGTGGATTGAAGGTGCCCTTGATACCTCGGCAGAGTCAATTGAAGATGCTGGTGTGGATGCTATTGAGTATTTGGGGGATAAGATTAAAGGATACGAGTTAGCACCATTTTTTTCAGAGTCGGATTATAAAAATATCATTGAGTTGTTAGAAAATAATACTAAGGGGGGCTCTACTATTTTTTCTCTTAATCCGTCAACTCAAAATGGATATGTTGTGCAGCGTCATATTTTAGAACGACTTAATTCTTTTGTTCCTGCTTTGAAAGAAGCGATCTATGATATATCATCAATTTTAGCTGATATGCGTAGTAGAAAAAGTAACGAGGAAATTGATTTACTGTATAACGCTATTGATATTACGAGCATGGGTCATGAAGCGGCGGCAAAAATGATTGCACCCAATCGTTCTGAAAGTGAAGTACATGCAACAGTCGAGTATGTTTTTACTGCAGCACAGGCACAACTAGCGTTTCCATCGATTGTTGGAAGTGGTAAGAATAGTACTGTTTTACATTATACTGCCAATAATCAGCCTTTAGAGAAAGATAGCTTAGTTGTAGTAGATTGTGGAGCGCGGTTCTATCATTACTGCGCCGATTTAACGCGAACTTATCCTGTGTCTGGTAAATTTACTTTGCGACAAAAAGAACTGTATCAATTGGTTCTTGACTGCCAAGCATATATAGCTGAAATTGCAAAGCCGGGAATGTGGCTAAACAATAAAGATAAGCCGGAAGAATCTCTCAATCATTTAGCGCGAGAATTTTTTAAGAAGAAAGACTTAGATCAATATTTTGTGCATGGAATTGGTCATTACTTAGGGTTAGATACCCACGATGTTGGTGATTATTCAAAGCCACTAGAAGAGGGTAATGTTATTACCATTGAGCCTGGCTTATACTTGCCTCAGGAAAACATTGGTATTCGCATTGAAGATAATTATTGGATAGTTAAGAGTGGTGCTGTTTGCTTGAGTGAGGCACTACCAAAGTCGGTTGATCAAATAGAAAATCTTACGAAGGAGACATTTTGAACAAGCTAGTTTTTGCATTAATATTTCCATCCATGCTTTTTGCTTATGAGAGCTCTATTTCCCTGCAAGAATATAAAGAACGAAGAACAGAGTTATGTCATAAGGTTCAACAAGAAGGTCGTGTTAAATCCGGTGTAATTGTTCTTATTGCTAACTTTGATGATGACGTTGATAGTCGCTATCCGATTGTCCAGGAAAGAAACTTTTACTATTATACCGGTGTTGAATTACCTGGAGCAGTTTTAGTACTAGAGTTTAGTGGAAAAACTACACTCTATATACAAAATAACAGCAGTGTGTACCAACATTTTACAGAGCATTGTTTTGATACTTCTAAGGCCTGCGCAGAGCGGATTGGTGTAGATGAAATCAAGTACTTGGGCGAAGACACAAACATTCGTTGTATGTCTCCGTTTGTTTCTGTGGGCGAGTATGGGAACTTTATTGTTTTTTTACAGAAACAAATTAATCAAGGCAAAAAGATTGTAACCGGTTATCCCCTAAAGAAAACTGGATATGTATTACAAAAATGTTTGTTGAATCATTTATCAAAAAACTTTGTATATAATCTCGATCAAGCTATTGTTGATTGTTCCGATTTGATTATTTCAATGCGGCTTTGTAAGACTGACGGAGAAATTCAATGCATGCGACATGCTCACGAGATTTCCGAGCAAGCTCATAGGGCACTAGCACAAGCGGTTCTTCCTGGAAAAAACGAAGGTGATTTAGATGGTGTCTTTAGAACTGTTTGTAAGTTAGCAGGAACAGAGTTGTCATATCCTCCCATTATAGCGAGTGGTAAAAATGGAACCATCTTGCACTACAATACTAATGATCAACCGTTAGTAGCAGGAGATTTAATTGTTGTTGATGCCGGATTACATGTCGATTATGGTTGTACGGATATTACACGTACTTATCCCGTGTCAGGAAGGTTTACTGCAAGGCAAAAAAAACTGTATCAATATGTGTTGGATTGTCAGACATATATAGCTAGCATTGCAAAGCCGGGTATGTATGTTAAAAATCCAAAACATCCAGATAAATGCTTAAATACATTAGCTCATAAATTTTTAGCCGAGTATGGCGTTGATCAATATTTTTCTCATAGCCTTGGTCATTACTTAGGAACCGATGTTCATGATGTTGGTGACTATTCTCAGCCATTAGCGGTCGGGAACGTCTTTACTATTGAGCCAGGCGTTTATATTGCCGATGAAAGCGTTGGTATTCGTATTGAGGACAATTATCTTGTCACTGAGGATGGTGTTACTTGCTTAAGTGAGTCATTACCAAAATCTATTGAAGCTATAGAAGAGATGGTTTCAGTTAAAATCTAAATTAAGATTAAAGAATAGAAGAGCCACGATTTTTAAAATCGTGGCTCTTTTTTTACAACGACTTTATTTTCTTGAACGTTGGTTCAATGCCAACAAACTAATAACACTTATAAGTATTCCAGTTCCTAAAGAAGTTCCAACCGAGATCCAATAGTTGCCACATGGAACGAATCCTGCAACTAAGAATGCAGCGCCAGTGCTAACCAACGCAATTGCTCCATAGGGTAGTTGGGTGTAGACATGGTCCATTACGTGGCTTCCAGAGCTTGTGGTCGCCATAATAGTTGTTTCTGATATCGGTGAAATATGATCACCGGCAACAGATCCTGAGAACACGGCGCCAAGGCATGGGAACAGGAAACAAAGTCCATCAAGGTTGGTTGGTGTTTGTAGGTGTAATAGATCTATGAGGAATGGCACTGCAAACGGGGTCATGATTGCCATGGTTCCCCATGATGATCCTGTACAGGTTGCTATCAATGCTGATACAACAAAAAGTAAAAATGGTAAGAACTGTAGGCTAAAGTAGTTAATTAAAAGATGCGCGACATATTCACCCGTTTTTAGGTCTTCGCGTAAGAGCGCAGCAAATATACCCGCAAAAAATACCATAATGACCGCTAGGATCATAAGATGTATTCCTTTGTAAAAAATATGAGGGATCTGAGGTAATGATATTTTTCTATGAAAAAGGAACAGTGGAATAGAAAGTGCGAGTGTTATAATGCAGGAATAAAACAGTATCGGGAAAATTTCACTGTGCTGGAGTGCCTGGATCAGAGAGTATGGGCCACCAAGCATCCAAAATCCACCAGTATAGAGGATGCCGAATATTGTGGTACCTATAAGAGTGAAGATTGGAAATAAGAAATCGATTAAGCTGCTGTTATGAATATTGCCTTGATCATGTGATAAAACATGGAGTATTGGTGGTTTGCCACCAAACAGGTTGCCCGTTTCTTGGGCTACTTGTTCATGGTCAGCCATTGGGCCAAATGAAATTCTTCGGTTGATAACAAATATAGTAATAAAGATCATAACTAGAGAGTAAAAGATGTATGGAATACTTTTTATGTAAACATAAAAAGGGTCGGCGATTATGATAGGGTTCTCGCTTGGATCTAATGAAATTCCAGAAAGTTCTATTTGTTTAATAATCCATGCTAGCCAGCTTGATACTGGGATAATCATAGCAAGAGGTGCTGTCATGGAATGGATAATGAACGCGAGTTTAACGCGTGGAATTTTAAATTTATCAGTAAGTGGATGCATAACATAGCCAACAGTCAAACTATTAAGGTAGTCATCTAAAAAGAGAAGTATGGATAAAAATAGGGTTGATTGTTCGGCTTGTCGAGGTGTTTTGATGTGGTTGGATACTTTATCTCCAAACGCGGTTGCGGCCCCAGTAAAGCTGAGTAGTGATACCACGACACCCATTAAGAGCAAGAATGCGTATACATAGAGGTTGTCAATAGCGGTAATTGTATTGAAGGTATGATGTCCAATAATGGATACGGTGGCAAAAGGGTTGAAATTAGCTACCACTAATGCAGCGGTGAGAATACCAACAAAGAATGCGATTATAATGTTTCTAGACCAAAGAGCAACAGCAAGAACGAGTAATGGGGGGATAGTAACGAGCCACGGATAGTACATGTGGGACCTTTATAAATTATTATTCTAATAAGAGTAGCATATCTGAACATCAGATTAAGAATAAACGAAGTAGTGTAAAAATACGAAAAATGTAAGGTGGAGGAAAGAAATTATTTGCCCAGCCCGGGCTTTGATTTGATTTGAATATGAGTTGTGAGAAGAGGATTTCTTTGTATCATAATATATAACTCTAAAGAAAATGGCCTTTATTGTCAATCAACATTGACGAAATCTGTTGTTATACTATACTATAATCATCCCGTTTTGTTTTATATTATCGAAAAATTTATTAAAAAATCATTGTTTTTCCAAAGGGTTAATTACATGAGCAAGAAAGCTGGACCAGTTAGTTTCAATAAGGCATTTTATGTGAGTAAAGAGACACATACTCCTAAATGGCACGTTATTGATGCTGAAGGCAAAATTCTAGGTAGGTTGGCAACAGAGGTTGTAGAAACCCTACGCGGGAAAGATAAAGCATTTTACACTCCTCACGCTGATTCAGGGGATTATGTAGTTGTTATTAATGCTGACAAGATTAAGCTTACAGGTAACAAAATGACTGATAAGGTCTATTTGAGCTACAGTGGCTGGATGGGTGGTCAAAAATCAAGATCACCACAGGATATTATAGAAAAACACCCTACAGCACTTTTAGAAAGAGCTGTTAAAGGAATGTTGCCTAATAACCGACTTTCTCGACAAATCATTAAAAAGTTAAAAGTATATACTGGATCTAAGCATCCTCATATTGCTCAAGTCTAGTTCTTACTGAACAAACTTCCAAAAAGGCGCGATAATATCGCGCCTTTTTTGCGTCTATTACACCTTTAGATGAGCTTTTTTGTTGAATTTGCACACAGCAGGTGTAATACTCTTGATTTTTCTGCCAACAATTGATTACAATTAGAAATAATAGATTGTTGATTAAAGGAAAAATAAAATGAAGAAATTGTTATTATTTTCACTGACTGTTTTAACGGTTTCTCTTTCATATGCCGCTCAACGTCGGTCAAATATTTCTGAGGGTGCGGTTACCAAAGGACTTCGCGGGACTCGTCAATTGGTTCTTATTTGTAAGGATACTAAGACAGGTAGGAATTTTAATATCACAGCTCCTATAGTTGGAATAGCTGACAGGCAAGAGCATCAACGACTTTGTACTGCATTTGGCGGTGATTTTGTGAGTATATCTGCTGCTAGTGCAAAGTATACCCCTGTATTTAGTGGTGGCTACGGTACTTATCTCCAAAAAAAGGTTCTTAAGTAGATATATCTAAAAAAAAGGAAAAGAAGATGAAAAAGTATATGTTAATAGTATTAGTAGGTTTGATGGGAGCTTCACAGCTTAAGGCTGGAGATTGGCTACGTTCTTACTTGGGCAATGATAAGCAGGAGCGTATTGAGGAGTTACAGAAGCAGGTAGATGAATTACAGGCAGGATTAGGTGCCGCTTTGCAGCAAGTTGGCGGAGGTAAAGAGATGCGTGAATTTAACGACATAATTCAAAACTTAGGTACAGCGATGCTCGATAAGCAAGCACGTATGTTGTTCATTGCTAGAATGAGTAAACCAGTTGCGGGTGTTCCTGTTCGTCGAGTTCTTGAAGTTTACCGGGAAATGGTACCTCAAATAGAGGCTGGTGTAGAGCGAGTATTAAGACAGCGTGGAGTTATCAAGTAATAGACCTGGTCTAATATAAAAATATGGGCGTTGGAGTTAATCCAGCGCCCTTTATCTTTGCTAATCTATTTTCTTAAACCCTACCTGAAAAAAGCCATTATTGAGCTGAATTGGATTCCCACCAGGCTCATGATGTCCTTGAGAGAGAGGACGACAAATAGGCCTAATACACTGAACCATGATACATAGTGGATGGCAATACGTACTTTTTCAGGCAATGGGCGACGAATTATGGCCTCTATGGTGTTAAAGAGAATTTGTCCGCCATCGGTAATAGGAACAGGAATCATGTTTAGGAAGGCCAAATTTATGCTTATAAAGGCTAGTAGGATGAGGAACATTTTATATCCCATGCGCGCGCCCATGATCATTTGAGCGATAATCATGATTGGGCCAGCTATTTCACCCTGTGATTTGCGGCTCAGGATAGACTTAAATGAGCTTGCAACCTGAGCGAAGCATTTCCACATTTCATCCCAACCACGTCTAATACTTTGAAATAGTCCTTGTGGAGGGAGGGATTCCATGATAAACATAGCCCCAATTTGTCCTTTTTGGTTCAAGGGAACCGATATGACCTTTTCTTCTCCGTTGCGCTCTACGGTTAGCTTGACTGTTTGATCGGTATGAGCTCGGAGGAACTTGATAACGTCGTTCATAGTGTTGAGCTTAGTTTCGCTGTTTCCAGCAACAATTTTATCGGCTTTTTGTAGGCCAGCCTTGAATCCTGCTGATCCAGGCATAAACTCTGCGATAACGTTTGGCTGGGTGTATTTTGGGTTAATCATAGGTGATTTTGGCATTCCGACTAGAAAGAGGAAGCTGAAAAAGACAAACCCGAGGATGAAATTGAAAAATATACCGCCAAGCATAACAATGAGTTTCTGCCAATAGGGCGTGTCAGAGAAGTATTTGCCAGGGATATTCATTTTGGCGATCATTTCAGGATCTTTTTCATCAGGGTCATGGGAGTCAATGATTTCAACATAACCACCGAGTGGAAGTGCTGAAAGTTGGAAGGTTGTATCACCAATTTTTTTGGTTATTATACTGGGTCCCATTCCAATGGAAAAAGAGGGAGCTTTGATGTTAAATAATTTTGCAAATAAAAAATGGCCGAATTCATGAAATCCAATCACAAATCCTATACCAAAAATACCCACCACTAAAAAAAATGCGCTTTGAATAAGTGCTGTGCCAGCCATGCATGCTCCTATTAGAATAAATAAACAATTGAATTTTACATCGAGGACTTAGAATACCATTCCTATTTAATAAAGTCCATTTCACACAAGTATTACCACATGTCGTTTTTTGTAGAATCATTACTTGAAAAAAATACTAAAAAATGTACACTACTTATATACATCTATCGGAAAAGGCCTTTCAAATGTCATTTCTTATGTGTGAAAAAAATAATTATTATATAATGAATTAAAGAGGATTTGTTGCATTATGCCTACAGTCAATCAGCTTATTCGCAGTAAAAGAAAGCGAACAAAAGAGAAGTCAAAGAGCGCTGCGCTTAAAGACTGTCCACAGGTGAGAGGGGTTTGTACCCGCGTATTCACAACAACACCTAAAAAGCCTAACTCAGCGTTACGTAAAGTTGCAAGAGTTAAGCTATCGAATGGCATGGAAGTAAGTGCATATATCCCTGGAGAAGGGCACAACTTACAAGAACACTCTGTGGTATTAATCCGTGGTGGTCGAGTAAAGGATTTGCCCGGTGTTAAGTACCACATTGTTCGTGGGGCACTTGATACAGCTGGAGTAGAAAATAGAAAACAATCACGTTCATTATATGGCGCCAAGCGACCAAAATAATAGAATTGCTTAAGAGGATTTAAAAGATTATGCCTAGAAGAAAAAAGAGCAGTTTTACCAGAGATATCGGAGTTGATCTCGTTTATCAATCTGAAGTTGTGCAAAAATTGATCAATATGATCATGAAGCAGGGTAAAAAAACTACAGCTCAGCGTATTGTTTATGGTGCGCTCGATATTTTGTCCGAAAAAAACAAGGGTGATAAAAAGCAGGCGTTTGAAATGTTTGAACGTGCTTTTAGCCAAGTAGTACCTTCCGTTGAGGTTCGTCCTCGTCGTGTTGGTGGTAGTGTATACCAGATTCCTGTTGCGGTTCAGCCTGCGCGTGCTCGTGCATTGGCATTTAGATGGATTATTAAGGCTGCTTCACAGCGCCCTGCAAAGTCCATGGATCGTCGATTAGCTCAAGAGTTAATGGATGCAGCAGAAGGTCGTGGTGGTGCTATGAAGAGAAAAATGGAAGTGCATAAGATGGCAGAGTCCAACAGGGCTTTCTCCCATTATGCTTGGTAAGGTGAAAAAGTTATGAGTACGAAGTTAAATAATTACAGAAATATTGGTATCGTTGCTCACATTGATGCGGGTAAAACAACCGTGACAGAACGTATTTTGTTCTATACAGGTGTTTCGCATAAGATCGGTGAGGTTCATGAGGGTGAAGCTGTCATGGATTGGATGGAACAGGAGCGTGAGCGTGGTATTACTATTACCTCTGCTGCGACTACTTGTTTCTGGGGCGATAAGCAAATTAATATTATTGATACACCGGGTCACGTTGATTTTACTATTGAAGTAGGGCGCTCTTTGCGTGTTCTTGATGGTATGGTCGGCGTTTTTTGTGGTGTTGGTGGTGTTCAGCCGCAATCTGAGACTGTATGGCGTCAGGCTAACCGTTATAAGGTGCCTCGTGTGGCGTTTGTAAATAAGCTTGATCGTATTGGTGCTGATTACTTAAAAGTGATCGAAGATATCAATACTAAGCTTAGGGGCAACGCTATTGCAATGCAGTTGCAGGTTGGAAAATCAGAAGAATTTACTGGGATCATTGATCTCGTATCCATGAGAATGGCTACTTTTGAAAAAGGTGATAAAGGTTCTGAGGTTGATTGGGCTGACATTCCTGAAGAGTATAGAGCACAGGCAGAAGAGCACCGCACTCTACTTGTAGAGAAGATTTGTGACTTTGATGACGAACTTGCTGAGAAGTATCTTGGCGGGGAAGAGATCAGTATTGACGAGCTTAAGCGTGGCATTCGTAAGGCTGTTCTTAGTTTAGAGCTTACTCCAGTTTTCTGTGGTACAGCGTTTAAGAACAAGGGTGTTCAGTTGTTGCTTGATGCAGTGTCTGATTACTTGCCATCCCCATTAGATGTTCCGCCAGTTGAGGGTGTAAATCCAAAGACTGATGCTGTAGAGCTTCGTAGTGCTGATAAAAATGAGCCGTTTAGTGCTTTAGCATTTAAAATTATGACAGATCCGTTTGTGGGTGTGTTGACCTTTATTCGAGTTTATTCGGGTGTTTTAAAAGCTGGTTCATATGTTCTTAATGTTCGAACTGGTGAAAAAGAGCGAGTAAGTCGTTTGGTTCAAATGCATGCTGATAAGCGTGAAGAAATTAAAGAAGTAAGTGCTGGTGATATTGCTGCTGCTGTTGGTATTAAAGACGTAGCAACTGGTGATTCATTGTGTGATGAAAAAGCGCCAGTAGCTCTTGAGTCTATTGATGTACCGCCTGCGGTTATTTCCTCATCAGTTGAGCCTAAGAACAAGGGTGAGTATGAAAAAATGGCCCTTGCTTTACGTAAAATGATGTTGGAAGATCCGTCTTTCCGATATTCATATGATAAAGAAACAGGACAAACTGTTATTTCTGGTATGGGTGAGTTGCACTTAGAGGTGGTTGTAGATCGTCTTAAGCGCGAACAAAATGTTGACCTAGCCCAGGGTAAGATGCAGGTTGCTTATAAGGAAACTATACAAAAACCGGTTGATGTTGAAGCCAAGTACATTAAACAGTCTGGTGGTAGAGGTCAGTATGGTCACGTATGGATCAAGTTTGAGCCGCTCGAACGAGGAAAAGGGTTTGAGTTTGAAAATGCAGTAACGGGTGGATCGATTCCTAGAGAATTTATCGCACCGGTTGAAAAGGGTCTTCTTGCCTGTAAGGATAATGGCGTTATTGCTAACTATCCTATGGTGGATTTCAAGGCTGTTTTGCATGATGGTTCGTATCACGATGTTGACTCCTCGGAGGAAGCATTTAAAGCTGCTGCCCGTATGGCGTTTAGAAAGGGTATGCAGTTAGCTTCACCTGTGTTGCTGGAACCAGTAATGAAGGTTGAAGTGGAAACTCCAGAAGAGTATATGGGTGATGTTATGGGTGATTTAAACTCACGACGTGGCCGTATCCTAGGGATGGAGGCCAAAGGTGCAGCTCAGACTATTATGTCTGAAGTGCCTTTAGCAGAAATGGTTGGCTATGCCACTGACTTGCGTTCTATGACAAAAGGACGTGCAACTTACGCGATGGAGTTTGAATGCTATCGTGAAGTGCCTAAGCAAGTTCAAGAAGAAATAGCTGGTGAAAAGTAAATTGTTAAATTTAATATAAATTTTTGCAGGAGTAAAATATTATGGCAAAAGATGTATTTGAGCGTAAAAAGCCCCACGTAAATATTGGAACTATTGGTCACGTTGATCATGGTAAAACAACATTGACTGCGGCTATTACCAAGCGTCAAGCTGATAAGGGCTTGGCAAACTTTAAAGATTTTGGTTCAATCGATAACGCACCAGAAGAAAGAGAACGTGGTATTACTATCGCGACTTCTCACGTTGAGTATGAAACACCAAATCGTCACTATGCACACGTTGATTGTCCGGGTCACGCTGATTATGTTAAAAACATGATTACTGGTGCGGCACAAATGGATGGTGCTATTTTAGTTGTATCTGCAGCTGATGGTGCTATGCCTCAAACTCGTGAGCACTTGCTCTTGGCTAAGAACGTGAACGTTCCTAAGATCGTTGTTTTCCTTAACAAAGTTGACATGGTTGACGATGAGGAAATGGTAGAAATGGTTGAGGAAGAATTACGTGAATTGATCAGCAAGTATGGCTTTGATGGGGAAAATGTACCTGTTATTAAGGGTTCAGCTCTTAAGTCACTTGAAGGTGATGATTCAGATCTAGGTGGTGGTGCTATTGATAAGCTTATGGAAGCTGTTGATACATACATTCCTGAGCCAGATCGTGATAAGGATAAGCCTTTCATGATGGCTGTTGAAGGTGTTTTCTCAATTCCTGGTCGTGGTACAGTTGCTACAGGTAGAATTGAACGTGGTGTTGTTAATGTTGGTGACGAATGTCAAATTATGGGATTCGGTAAAGATCTAACCACAACTGTTACTGGTGTAGAAATGTTTAACAAAACATTGAACACTGGTGAAGCTGGTGATAACGTTGGTCTTCTTTTACGTGGTGTAAAGAAAGAAGAAATCGAACGTGGTATGGTTATCTGTAAAAAAGGTTCCATGAAGCTTCATACTAAGTTCAAGTGCCAAGCATACATCTTGAATAAAGATGAAGGTGGACGTCATAGCCCATTCTTTACTGGTTACCGTCCTCAGTTTTATATCAGAACTACTGACGTTACTGGTGTTGTAAGCTTGCCTGAAGGGCGTGAAATGGTTATGCCTGGTGATGATTCAGAATTCAGTGTTGAGTTGATTGCTCCAGTTGCTATTGAAAAAGACATGCGCTTCACTATTCGTGAAGGTGGTCGTACTGTTGGATCCGGAATTGTTACTGAACTTACAGATTAGGTTTTAGATAAATGAAAAAACAAAGAATTAGATTAACACTAAAATCATACGACCATCAATTACTTGATAAGGCTGTAAAGCAAATAGTTTTAACGGTTCGACGAACAGGTTCCCCTATGGTGGGACCTGTTCCGATGCCGAACAAAAAAAGATGCTTCACGGTTTTACGATCTCCTCACGTTGACAAAAAATCACGCGAGCAGTTTGAAATTGTGGCTCATAGACGTATATTAGATATTCTTTCACCTTCGGATCAAACCATGGATGCGTTAATGAAGTTGAATATTTCATCTGGTGTTGATGTAGAGATTCGTTAGAAAGGGTTATAAATGGTTAGCGGTCTTTGGGGTAGAAAAATAGGAATGACTCAAATCTTTCAAGATGACCAAACGGTTATTCCTGTTACTGTTATAGACGCATCAAGCTGGATTATTACGCAAATCAAGACTGATGAGCGTGATGATTATAGTGCAGTGCAAATTGGCCAAGTTCGTAAAAAATATGCGAACGAAGCATTTGATATTTCTTGGATTAAAGCTCTGAGAAAATATTTTATTGAAGTTAAAGAAGTTAAAGTGTCAGACGAAAGTCTTGCGACATTAAAAGTTGGCCAACAAGTTGAGTTTCATAATGACTTAGCAGAAGGTACAACGGTTAATATCTTCGGAACAACTATTGGTAAAGGTTTTGCCGGTGTTGTGAAACGATACAACTTTGGAGGTGGACGAAAAACTCACGGTTCGACTTTTCACCGTGCACCGGGTTCAATTGGTTTTATGGCTACACAGGGTCGTGTTATTAAGGGCAAAAAAATGCCTGGACAAATGGGATCTAAAAAACGAGTTGTGAAAAACCTTGAAATTATTAAGGTTGATCCTAACGCGCAAGTTATTTTAGTAAAAGGATCAGTGCCAGGCAAGGCAGGATCGTTAGTATATCTGCAAAAGAATGGATAGAATATGATTGAACAGAAAACAAATAAAAAGGCTTCTGAGAAGCCGACAGTAGGAAAAGACCTTACGGTTATTTCTGCTGACGGTGCTGGATTTGTTGCTCACGAATGTGAAGTAAATCCTGCAAAGTTTTCTCAGTATGTACGAACATTATTGTTCAATTGGCGACAAGGGACAGTGGGTGTCAAGGGACGTTCAGATGTTAACCTTTCAAACAAAAAGCCATGGAAGCAAAAAGGTACTGGTAATGCGCGAGCAGGGTCAGCACGTTCTCCTATTTGGCGTGGTGGTGGTGTGACTTTTGGTCCACAAGCACGTGTTAGAAAGCTTTCAGTTCCTAAAGCGCTTAGAAAACGCGTTTTAAGTCAATTGTTTGGTCAGTTGTTGGATAACAATTGTGTAACAAGTTTAGATTGGAAATTTGATTCAGAAATTCCAAAAACAGCATTAGCAAATCGTATGTTGAAAGAACAGAATTTGTATAATTCAAAGGTTCTGTTACTTGTTTCAAACGGTGATATTTTGATGCAACGTTCATTTGCTAACTTGGCCAATGTAAGAATTGTATTATTTGATCAAGTCAATGCTTTCGATTTAGCACACACTGAAAAAGTTGTTGTGTTTGAGAAAGATATGGACGCATTTAAAGAAATGGTAGCGCGATGGAATTAAGTATATACGATATTATTATGGGACCTGTTCTCAGTGAAGATGCTCACAAAAAGAACAGAGTTTTAGGACAACTTGTTTTGCAAGTCCATCCAAAAGCTACTAAGCCTCGTATTAAAGAAGCCATGAAAAAGCTATTCGACGTTGAAGTTGAAACAGTGCGAACCTATGTTCGTCCTGGTAAACGTAAGCGTATTGGTAAATCACGTCTTTTTACTGATGGTAGCGATGAGAAGAGAGCAAATATTACTTTGAAAGAAGGATATTCTCTTGATTTATTTGGAACACAAGAGGCTGTAGCTGCTGAGAAAGCTGCAAAAGAGAATAAATAGTTAATTAATTAAGCTAGAATTAGAGGCGATTAACAAATGGCAATTATAACAAGGAAACCACGAAATGCTTCGTTACGTTTCCAGACATATTTATCTACGGATGAATTAACAAAGAAAAAGCCTGAGAAGAGCTTAACAGTTGGATTGAAAAGAAAAGCTGGTAGAAATGCTTATGGGCGGATTACTGTACGTCACCGTGGTGGTGGTGCAGCCCGTCTGTATCGTATTATCGACTTTAGACGAAGCGTCAAAGATGTTCCTGGTAAAGTGACAGCAATTGAATATGATCCAAATAGAAATGTACCTATTGCTTTAATAGTTTACAAAACTGGTGTAAAGAGGTATATTTTATTACCAGAGGGTTTGAAGGTTGGCAGCGAAGTTCTAGCATCAGTTGATGCAGAGGCTACAGTTGGTTGCGCCTTGCCGTTGAGAAAGATTCCTGTTGGTTTTACTGTGCATAATGTAGAGTTGCTTCCAGGTGCAGGTGGGAAATTCGCACGAAGTGCGGGTTCATCAGTGAAATTCCTTGCTAAGACAGATAAGTATGCTACTTTGCGTATGCCTTCAGGGGAAATGCGTAATGTTTTACTGGATTGTTGGGCTACCGTTGGTACATTGAGCAATGCAGAGTATAAAAACATTGTAATTGGTAAGGCTGGAAGAACCAGACACATGGGATTCCGACCGACTGTTCGTGGTATGGCTATGAACCCTGTTGATCACCCACATGGTGGTGGTGAAGGGCGTTCTAAGTCTGGACAGCACCCTGTATCCCCTTGGGGTAAAGGTGCTAAGGGTTCAAGGACAAAACGTCGCAAGAATCCTTTAGTATTAAAGAGAAGAAAAAAATAACTAGGAAATAGCGTTATAATAGCTAAGTAAGGTTTTATAATAATGGCAAGATCATCAAAGAAGGGTCCTTTTGTAGATGCTTCGTTAATGAAGAAAATTGTTAGTGCAAAGAAAGAGAGTAAGCCACAGGCTATCAAGACTTGGTCTCGGCGCAGTATGATTCTCCCAGAATTTGTTGGGTTAACAATCGCTGTCCATAATGGTCGTAAGTTTGTGTCAGTCTTTGTTTCGGAAAATATGGTAGGACACTACCTTGGTGAATTTGCGCCTACGAGAACATTTAAAATGCACAGTGGACAACGTCAATCAGCTGGAGCGAGAGGTTAATCTATGGAAGAATATAATGCAAAGGCACGATATATCCGTGTATCCCCTTATAAAATGCGTCCAGTAGTTGACGTGATCAGAGGGAAAGATGTTGGATATGCCCTCAATTGGCTGTCTGTACAGGCGCTTAAAAAGGTAGTACCTCTGAAAAAGGTTTTAGAGTCTGCGATTGCAAATGCGCAAGATAGAGCAGATCTTAATAAATCTGACTTAAGAATTAAAGATATCCGTGTGGATCAAGGTCCTGTATTTAAGTATTTTAAACCTGGTTCAATGGGACGTGCCAAGGTTCAACGCAAAAGACTTTGCCATATTAGCATAACCCTAACAAAGAAAGAGGTTTAGTGTGGGACAAAAAGTAAATCCAATTGGCTTTAGAGTTGGTGTATATCGTCCATGGAACGCTCGATGGTTTGCTCGAGGATCTTATGGCGACCAGTTACTGCAAGATCAAAAAATCAGAGAATATTTGAAAAAAACTCTTGATAGTGCAGAAGTTGGCAACGTTGAGATTGAAAAGCCTGGTGGCGATAGCGTTAAAGTTATCATCCATACAGCTAGAGCGGGTATTGTTATTGGTAAAAAAGGCCAAGAAATTGACCGTTTGCGCAATGATTTGGCTAGAATCCTTAAAGTGCCTAGCGTAGAGATTTCCGTGCAGGAGATTAAGTCTCCTGAGCTGACAGCTCAATTGGTTGCAAAGAACATTGCTTCACAGATTGAACGTCGTGGTAATTATAAGAAAATCATGAAAAAAGCTATGGCATCTACAATGCGTGCTGGTGCTCAAGGTGTTAAGATTTGTATCGCTGGTAGACTTGGCGGTGCAGAAATTGCACGGAGCGAGTGGGGACGTGCTGGTTCAGTTCCTCTTCATACCTTGCGATATGATATTGATTATGCCCTGGTGACTGCAATGACTACTTATGGTATAATAGGTATTAAAGTATGGATTTGCAGAGGCGAATATCAACTTAAGAAATAAGAATTGAAGGAATTACAGATATGTTGATGCCCAAAAAAGTTAAATTTAGAAAAGTACAGCGCGGTACGATGAAGGGACTTGCCAAAGGTGGTCGAGAGATTCTTTATGGTACATATGCCTTACAAGCTGTAGAGCCTGCATGGGTTTCTGCGGCACAGATCGAAGCTATACGTGTTACGGTTAACCGTCGGTTAAAAAAGGTTGGAAAATTGTTCTTACGAATATTTCCAGACAAGCCGATTACAAAGAAGCCTGCAGAAACACGCATGGGTAAGGGTAAGGGAGCTCCAGAGTTCTGGGTTTCAGTCGTAAAGCGTGAAAGAATAATTATTGAGATTGAAGGACTTCCTGAAGAGGAAGCAAAGAAGGTCTTGAAGTTGGCAAGCTATAAGCTTCCTCTCAAAACTAGATTTGTAAAAAGGCAACAAGCGATATGAATAAAGAATCAAAAGGTTTAAGAGACCTTACTATACAAGAGCTTCATGATAAAGCAGAAGGTTTGCGCCGAGAATTATTTAGCTTAAGGCTTCAAGGTCGAACATCTCATGTGAAGGACAACTCTCAGTATAACAAGTTGCGTAAGGGAATTGCGCGAGTATTGACCATTAAGACTGAGAAAGAAGCAACTGAAGGGGCAAATAGTGACAAGTAATAAAAAACGTCTTTTGAGTGGAAAAGTAGTTTCTGATAAGATGGATAAGAGCATTGTTGTTTCTATTGAGCGATCAAAGAAGCACCCTGTGACTAACAAAATTATTAGAACTCATAAGAAATATAAAGTACATGATGAGAAGAGTGAAGCTAAATGTGGCGATATTGTAGAGGTTTACGCTGGCCGTCCATTATCAAAGCAAAAGTTTATGTACTTGCATAAAATTGTAAATAAAAACGCGCTTAATAAATAGCTGTTAAATTAGGATATAGAACGATGATTCAAAAACTGACCATGTTATCTTTAGCAGATAATTCTGGGGCAAAATTGCTCAGAGTGATACACGTTGTTGGAGGAACCCGGAAGAGATTTGCTTATTTGGGTGACCTAGTGAAGTGTTCAGTCAGAGTAGCTATTCCTGGTGGAAAAGTTAAAAAAGGTGATGTTGTTACTGCTGTAGTTGTACGTACTCGTAAAGAAGTGCGTCGTAAAGATGGTACTTATGTCCGCTTTAGTGAAAATGCAGGTGTACTTCTCAAGGATAAAAGTTTAATTGGAACACGTATTTTTGGTCCAGTGGCTCGGGAACTTAAGGCATATAAAGATATTATGTCCTTAGCTCCAGAAGTTTTATAAATAGGGGTTATAGTTATGCAAAAGCTTAAAAAGAACGATAAAGTTATTGTTATTTCAGGTAAGTACAAGGGCAAGCAAGGTTCCATTCTTGGGATTGTTTGGAAAAAGAATTGTATTCGTGTTGAAGGTGTTAACATCTTGACTAAGCACGTTAAGCCTAAAAAACAGGGTGAAAAAGGCGGAATTGTTAAAGAAGAAGGGTTCATTCATATTTCGAATGTAATGCCTATTCGTACTTCAGACAATAAGCCATGTAGAATTAATAAGATAGAACGATGAATTTGGCAGCAGTAAGGAATAAATAGATGGCTAAGTCTCGATTAGAAGAAACCTATCGTAATGAATTACGACCAGAACTTGTAAAGTCTTTGGATATTAAGAACATCATGGATGCTCCTAAAATTGAAAAGATAGTTCTGAACATAGGTGTTAAGGACGCGGTAGGCGATAGTAGGATTTTACAAAAAGTTATGAACATCTTTGATCAAGTAGCTGGTCAAAAATCTGTTAGAACTATTGCTAAAAAATCTATTGCTGGTTTTAAGATTCGTGAAGGGATGCCTCTTGGCACTAAAGTTACACTACGAAGAACAAACATGTATGAATTTTTGGATCGCCTGATTAATTTGGCTCTTCCAAACATGCGTGATTTCCAGGGTGTATCTACAAAGCTAGATGGCAGAGGTAATTATAACTTGGGGATCAAGGATTGGATCATATTCCCAGAGCTTGATTATGGTGCTTTAGATAAGACTTACGGCATGAATATTACTATTCATACCTCCACTTCAGATGATAAAGAAGCATATGAGTTAATTAAGAGCTTTGGTATGCCATTTAAAAAGCAAACGAAATAATATAGAGGAAGATATGGCCAAGAAATCGAAAATAGAAAGAAACAAGCAAAGAATCGAATTAGTTAAGCAGTATGCTGACGTTCGTAAAGAGCTTGTCGACGTTGTAAAAGATCAACATGCATCAATAGAAGATAAAATTATGGCACAGGAAAAGTTATCAAAACTTCCTCGTAATTCTTCAAAAGTGCGTGTGAGAAACCGTTGTGCCCTAACCGGCCGGCCTCGTGGTTACATGGGCTTTTTCAAGATTTCTCGTATTGAATTACGTCGTTTGGCTCTCAGTGGTGAGTTGCCTGGTGTTAAGAAAGCAAGTTGGTAGTTTAAAAAGGTTTATAAGAATATGTCAAAAGATACAATCGGAGATTTTTTAACCATCATTAGGAATGGCATTATGGCCTCTAAGCCACATGTTACAGCTCCTTATTCGGGTATGCGTCATGAATTGGCGTCCATCTTGCAGCTGGAAGGCTTTATTAATGGAATCCAGGTTAAAGAAGAAGATAACAAAAAATTTATTACAGTTGATTTGAGATATGTTGATGGAGAATCCGTAATTCATCAAATTAAGAGGGTTAGTACTCCAGGGCGACGGTTCTATGCACGTATGCATGAATTAAAGCCAATTATTGGTGGCTTAGGTATTTCTATCCTTACTACCTCTAAGGGTCTCATGACAAACAAACGAGCCAAGGACCTTTCGGTCGGTGGCGAAGTTTTATGTACCGTTTGGTAAGGAAGGAACAGCATGTCAAAAATTGGAAGAAAACCGATAAGCTTTAGCGATGTAGCTGTTGACGTAAAAGGTCAAGAGGTTCATTTTAAAGGAAAAAATGCTTCTGGTGTTTATACAATACCAGAGTATCTCAAAATTAATGTAGAAGGTAGCTCTTTAAATCTAACTTTAGAAGATAAGAGCAAAAGAAATTTCTGGGGACTTCATAGATCACTTTTATCTAATGCTCTGTTAGGCGCGTCACAGCTTTTCGAGAAGAAATTAGAGATAATTGGATTGGGTTATAAAGCTCAATTAAAGGGATCAAACGTTGTTCTCACTCTTGGCTTTAGTCATAAGATTGACTACGTGTTGCCAGAAGGGGTTTCTATGGAAGTAGATAAAACTGGACAGAAATTGACCTTGCGTTCTGCTGATAAGCAAAGCCTAGGACAAGCATGTGCGAGTATTCGTTCATTTAGACCGCCAGAGCCCTATAAAGGTACCGGTATTAAGCTTGAAAATGAAGTTATTGCGCGTAAAGCTGGTAAAGCTAAAGCTGCATAAGAATTATAAGGAATGTTAAAGTGTCATTAGCGACAAAAAATCGAAAAAGAAAAATACGACGAAAGGCACGTACTAGTGCTAAAGTAAGAGCTAATAGCGGTTCTTTGGCTCGTGTTTCTGTTTTTCGAAGTTTAAAACAAATTTACGGACAAGTTATTGATGATTCTAATCACAACACGCTTACTTTTTGTTCTACTACAGAACTAAAAGAGCAAAAGGGTGATAAGACAGAGCTTGCTAAACAAGCCGGCGTGCTTTTAGCGACTAAGGCATTAGAAAAAGGAATTACAAAAGCTGCTTTTGATCGAGGTTCTTATCTTTATCATGGGCGAGTAAAAGCGTTTGCCGAAGGCTTACGCGAAGGAGGCTTGCAAGTTTAACATGGAAAGACAAAGAAAATCAAACACAGCGGCAGATAGTAATTTTACTGATGCAGTGATTAGTGTACGACGTGTTACTAAAGTAACAAAGGGTGGTAAGCGGTTTGCTTTCTCAGCAGTAGTTGTTACTGGTGATCAGCAAGGAAACATTGGCATGGCTCAAGGTAAGAGTCGTGAGGTTTCTTCAGCTATTGCAAAAGCGACATCTCGAGCAAGAAAGAACATGATTAAAGTTCCTTTACGTGGTACTACAATCCCTTATCCTGTTGTTGGACGCCATGGAGCAAGTAAAGTTATTTTACGTTCAGCATATAAAGGTACGGGTGTTATTGCCGGTGGTGCAATGCGTGCTGTTATGGATGTTGTTGGTATTAAAGACATTTTGGCTAAATCTATTGGTGCTCCTCAGCATCAAAACGTTGTTAAGGCTACCTTGAATGCGTTGGCGCAGTTGCGTTCAGCAAGTCATCTTGCACGTCTTAGAGGGAAAACAATAGAAGAAATAACAAAGGGATCACATGTTACAGCTTCATAATTTAACTCCCGCTGGGAAAAAAAGAAAACGTGTTGGCCGTGGTGGAAGCCGTGGTGGAACATCTGGACGTGGACACAAAGGACAGAAAGCTCGTTCTGGAAGTCACACTCCACGTGCCGGTTTTGAAGGTGGACAAATGCCTTTATACAGACGTTTGCCAAAACGTGGTTTTAAAAATACCATGTTTGCTCAAGAAACTATTGCTATTTCATTAGAGTTCCTTGATAACAAGTTCGAAGAGAACCAAGAAATTAATAAAGTTCTTTTAGAAGATATGGGCTTTATTAAAAAGAAGGTTCGTGTTAAAATTCTGGGTGGCTATAAACCAACTAAGAAATTGATTATAGAAGCTGATGCTTTTAGTAAATCTGCCCGAGAAGCCATAGAAGAAGCTAATGGTCAAGTGAGGATAATAACTCAAGGGGAATAATCGGTGATTTTATTTAGAAGTTTTTTAAACATATTTCATATTGCTGAGCTGCGTAAGAAGTTATTCTTTACGCTCGGCTGTTTAGTTGTTTTCCGTTTGGGAAGCATCATACCAGTTCCAGGTATTGATTTGGCGTTGTTGGGAGATTATCTTAAACAAGCGAGCAACCTGGGTCAGTGGTTTAACTATTTAGATATGTATTCTGGGGCGAGTTTATCGCAGTGTAGATTGTTTGCATTGGGAATTGGGCCATATATTACTGCTTCGATTGCAATTCAATTATTCGGGATGACAATTCCGTATTTTGAAGAATTGATGAAAGAAGGCGAGTATGGTCGCAAGATCATGAACCAGTATACACGATATGTCACCTTGGTTTTAGCTATTGTTTACAGTTTTGGTTATTCAACATTGTTACAATCTCAAGGGATTGTTTTAAATCCAGGTATCGGCTTTACAATAACCTTTGTAGCGGCATTAACTGCTGGTGCAATGTTTATCATGTGGCTTGGTGACCAGATTACAGAGTTTGGATTGGGAAATGGTTCCTCAATGATTATTTTTGCAGGGATCGTTTCTAGTTTTCCTAACCATTTTATGTCTACTCTCAATTACATTCGTATGGGTTCTTCAGATCCTATAGTTATGTCTTTGGTATTGGCATTATTTATTTTGATTATTGCTTGTATTGTATTCTTAGAAAAGGGCGATCGAAAGATTCCGATCCAATATGCACGAAAAGTGATTGGTAATCGAGTTTTTGGTGGTCAAAGTACATATATTCCATTCAAGGTGAATCCTGTTGGTGTTATGCCGGTTATTTTTGCGCAGGCAGCATTACAGTTCCCTGGTATGGCCGTTAATGTCTTGGCTTCATACTTCCCTTCTCTGGACTTTTTAAAGGCCTTTTCATCACCAATGAGCCCTGTGTTCATGGTTATGCAATTCCTTTTGATTATCTTCTTTACCTTTGTTTGGACTGCATTGCAGTTTAATCCAGATGAATTGGCAGATAACCTTAAGAAGAATGGTGGCTTTATTCCAGGGGTTCGTCCAGGAAAGAGTACTGCAAATTATTTAGATTATATTTTGAACAGGGTTGGCCTTGTTGGCGCTATTTACTTGGGTATATTGGCTGTTTTACCAAATATCTTGTTTAGTGTTATAACAATGCCATTTTACCTTGGTGGAACCTCTCTGTTGATCGTTGTGGGTGTGGCTTTAGAGTTCTCTTCACAAGCTGAATCATACTTAATTGAGCACCGATATGAAGGATTTTTATCTTCTGGTCGAGTGAAGTCTAGGGCTTAAGTGTATGACGCAGGATAAACAACAGGGTATTATTATTTTTATTGCGCCTCCGGGAGCAGGAAAAGGCTCAATTTCGCAGAAATGTGTTAAAGAGCTGGGCTGGGAACAGCTTTCCACTGGGAATCTGTGTAGGAAAAACATTGAAAAAGGTACTGAATTAGGGCAAAAAATAGATTTTGCTATCAAATCTGGTAGACTAGTATCAGATGACCTTATTGTAGCAATGGTTCGTGACTGGTTTTTAATGAGTCAGGATAAGAAAAAAACGATCCTTTTGGATGGTTTTCCGCGAACGGTTCCTCAAGCAATGGCGTTTAAAGATATGATAGAAACAGACTTTCCCTTAACTAAGGTCTTAATTGTCCAGTTAAAGGTGTCTGACGAAGAATTAACGAAGCGATTAACATCGCGTTTGACATGTTCAAATAAGAATTGCCAAGAAGTATATTCAGTGCTTGAAAGCTCTGGAATGGTACCTCAAGAGCCTATGCAATGTGATGTGTGTCAGTCTCGCTTAATGCAGCGATCTGATGACAATATTGACACTGTACGGGATCGATTATCTAACTACCATAGGCATGAGGATGATTTGTTGGATTATTATTCATCAATTTCCTTGCCGATAGTGCAGATAAATGTGGAAAATTCCTTAGATAAAGTATTTGATCAATTCAAGAGCAAGATTGGCGCACAAGTCTTATGATAGTAATTAAGAATAAAAGTGCCCTTGTAAAGATGCGACAGGCTGGAGCTTTATTGTCTCCTATAATAGAAAAGGCTTGTAAGGAAATCGCATTGCCAGGGGTCTCTACTGCGCACATTGATGCTTGGATTGAAAAAGAGTTAGCTCGTGTTGATATGTCTTCAAAAGCTAAAGGCTATAAAGGCTATCGTCATGTTAGCTGCATTTCGGTGAATGATGTTGTTGTTCACGGGGTGCCTTCTAAAGAAATGATTCTGAAGAAGGGTGATGTTGTGACCATTGATGTTTGTGCATCATGGAAAGGATATTGCGCTGATATGGCTAGGTGCTTCATTGTTGGTGGTGTTCAAGAGAAGAAGGCTAGTGAGTTAATTAGTGTTGCTCAGAGTGCTCTTGATATTGGAATAGAGAAAATGGTTCCTGGGAATCATTTATCGGATATTTCAGCAGCTATTCAGCAGGAAGTGGAGCATTATGGTTTTGGAGTGGTTCGTGATTTTGCGGGTCATGGAATTGGCAAGCGAATGCATGAAGAGCCCGAGGTGGTTAATTATGGCAAGCCTGGTAAAGGTCCAGTGTTATTACCAGGGATGGTATTTGCGTTGGAGCCGATGATTACTCTTGGTGATTATAAGATTGAAATTGATAGAGACGGTTGGACAGCAAGGACTGTTGACAGGTCGTTGACAGCACATGTTGAAGATACCGTTGTAATAACTGAACAAGGACCTCAAATTTTGACACGTATTGTCGAGTGAGGAAAAAGTTTTGGAAAATATGAAACAAAAAGATGATATTGTCAAAGTTGAAGGTATAGTTCGAGAGACGTTACCGAATGCGATGTTCCGTGTTGAATTGGAAGGTGGCCATGAGGTTTTAGGTCATGTGTCTGGTAAGATGCGTATGAATTATATTAGAATTTTACCTGGGGATAAGGTTTTATTAGAATTATCTCCCTATGATTTGACTCGTGGAAGAATTACAAGACGGTTTAAAAACTAAAAGATTGAAAGAAAAGTGTCATGAAAGTAAGAACTTCAGTGAAACCAATGTGCGATGGTTGTCGCATTATTAAGCGTGCAAAGATTGTACGAATTATTTGTTCAAAAAATCAACGACATAAACAACGTCAAGGATAAGGAATTATGGCTAGAATTGAGGGTGTTAACTTACCATCAGGCAAACGCGTAGAATTTGGATTAACGTATCTTTACGGTGTTGGTACAGAAGTTTCCCGTGAAGTTTTGAATAAGCTAAAAATTAGCTTTGATATACGTGTAAAAGATTTGACTGACGTTCAAGTAGCGTCAATACAAAAAGAGCTAGTGACCAATTACACTATTGAAGGTGATTTGCGTAAAGAAGTGAGCTTGAATATTAAGCGTTTACGTGAAATTGGTTCTTATCGAGGCTTGCGCCATAAGAAGGGATTACCTTCTAGAGGTCAGCGAACTAAGACAAACGCTAGAACTCGAAAAGGTCCACGTAAAAAGGGTGGTGCAGTGGCATTGAATCGTAAAGTAACCAAGAAATAAGGTAACGGATAAGTTATATGGCATACAAGAAAAAAACAAAAAAAATAAAAAGAAAAGTTGATGCAGTAGTAGCACACGTTAAAGCTACTTTCAACAACACTTTAGTTACAGTAACAGCAGACAATGGCGACGTTCTTTTACGTTGTAGTTCTGGCAAATTAGGGTTCAAAGGATCTCGTAAGGGTACTCCCTATGCTGCAGGGCAGGTCGCAACAGTTCTTGCTAAAGATATGATTCCATTTGGTGTAAAAACCTTGGAAATCAATATGCAAGGACCAGGGTCTGGACGAGAAGCGGTTGTGAGAGGATTTCAGACTGCTGGGGTAAACATTACGGTACTTCGTGATGTAACACCACTTCCTCATAATGGCTGTCGTGCACCAAAAAAACGACGTGTATAAGAGTTTATAATATAAATCATCTGTAAGTGTGAGCAAGGGAACATGGAGAAAAATACAAGAGACCAAGACAAAGGCCAACAAGATAAAAAGGGAGCTCCTGGACAACAGCAAAAACGGGGCAAAAAATTATCTGGCTATGGTATTCAGCTAAAAGAAAAGCAAAAAGTTAAAGAAATCTACGGTATGCGTGAGCGTCAATTTAGACGTTTCTTTGATTTAGCAACCAAATCAGAAGGTGGTGCTGGTGAAAACTTATTAAGTCTGCTTGAAAGACGACTTGATAACGTTGTATATCGATTGAAATTAGCTGTTACTCGTACACAGGCGCGACAAATTATTGTTCATGGTCATGTGTTAGTCAACGGCAAGAAAGTGTCTTCACCGTCATTTCTAGTCGGAGTTAACGATGTTGTTTCTCTTGCTGAAAAAGTTGCAAAAAAAGATAAGTTTTTGGAGCAAGTTGTTGATAAGCGCCTTAATATTGCTATTAAGGTTCCAGAATGGCTTGAGCTTAATAAAGCAAAGCGTAGTGGTATAATCTTACGTTTTCCAATTCGTACAGATATTCAAGCACCAATAGAAGAGCACTTAATTGTTGAGCTTTATTCTAAATAGTGTTGTGTATAAAATTAAATGGTGGTCGTTTTTTAACAAGTTTATAAGTCGGGATAGCTATGAATAAAGAAGAGTATAAACCGTTAACAATTCCTCGTATTACTTGGGACAGGGATTCCTTGTCAGATACTTATGGTAAACTAGTGGCACAGCCTCTAGAGCCTGGGTTTGGTATAACGATGGGAAATTCGTTACGTAGGGTTTTACTTGCTGCAGTTGAAGGTTCTGCTGTAACCTCAGTTATTATCAAGGGCGTTAATAATGAATTTGCTACAATGCCTGGCGTTACAGAAGATGTAATGCAGTTGGTATTGAACATCAAAGAGATCGTTATTAAAAGTCTCGATGGTAAACCTGGTAAAATGTCTTTGAATTTCAAAGGTGAAGGAGCTGTTAAGGTATCTGATATAAAAGCAGATGATAACCTTCAGCTAATTAACATAGACCACGTTTTGGGTCATGTGGCTCAGGGTGGTGAACTAGATATAGAGTTTTTTGTTGAGTCTGGAAGAGGTTATTTGGCTGCACAGTGGCCTATTGGCGCAAAGCTTCAAGATGATAACAAAATCTTTATTGATGCAATGTTCTCACCTGTGAAGAAAGTGCAGTTTGATGTTGAAAAAACACGTGTCGGTCAAGATATTGATTTTGATAAGTTGACACTAGAAGTCGAAACTAATGGTGCAGAGAAGCCTGCAGATATATTCCATTATGCGGTTTCTGTTTTACGTACTCAGCTAGAGCACTACTTGGTTGATCCTGAGATTGATTTTAATGCAATATCAGAGATGCCAGAACAAGAAGAGAAAAGTGAAAAAGCAAGTTCAGAGTCTTTAGGGTTGAAGGGTGTACCAATTGACCTTCTATTAAAACCTATTGAAGATTTAGAGTTGTCAGCTCGTGCTCACAACTGTTTAATAGCTCATGGTATTAAACGAATCTTAGACTTAGTGAACTTGTCAGAAGATGAAGGCCTTAAGATTAAGAATTTTGGTCGTAAGTCTTTGAATGAAGTTAAAGACAGTATGAAAGCTTTTGGTTTGAATTTTGGTATGGATATCAAGGAAGAAGATATTCAGAACCTTTTAAAATCTTAAGATTAATTAAACATTTTGTAATATAAGGTAATAGAGCGATGAGACATCGAAGCGGTAGAAAGAAATTAAACTTACGTGGGCCACATAGGCGCTCACTCTTGCGTAATCAGGTCATTCACCTTATTACTTATGGTAAATTAATATCAACAAAGACTGGTGTTAAAGAAGTACAGCGTCTTGCTGAAAAATTAGTTACTATTGCTCGCACGGGTAACGATTTTAATTCACGTCGAAGAGCTAAAGCTTTATTACCATACAAAGATGAAGCGCTGGTTAAACTATTCAAAGAGATTGCTCCTAAGTATGTTGACCGTCCAGGTGGATATACACGAGTGATCCCTATGGGTAAGCGTGTTAGTGATACAGCAACAATTGCTCAGTTGACCTGGGTTTAATCTGTTACTAGATTAGCTATAAAGATATTGAAGGGTGCATTAAGTGCACCCTTTTTTATTGCCTGAAAATAAATGAGCACAAAAAAAGCCCCACATAATATGGGGCTTTTTTTAATAGTTGAGAATTAACTTTCTTCGACTTTGTATCCTGCATTCTTGCGTAGTAGATTAAAATACTTTCGCTTACTGTAGAGGCTAAGTTTTTTAAGAAATGCCATTTTTTTTCGTTCACGCTCTTGCATCTCAAGATTTCTATTGTGGTGGTACGTTGCTATGCGTTCGTCCCGAGCTGCTATTCCTTCTATTTGTTCCGCTAGGGAGCGATAGGATTTAATACGTGCTAAGTCTGTTGATGGTATCTTTGAAACATGTACCTCATCTGCAAATGGATTCAAAGCTGTCGTCCATAATTGTTTTTGCATAAGATTGAGTGCTGATTCCCCCATGTAGTTGGTAACATAGATATCATTGGGAAACGTATGTAGATGCTTTTCAATCTTATGTACAGGGGCTCCTGTTCTTAGCATAAGCTGTAAATGAGAATCTCCACGAATTAATCCTTTTACAAGGCTGTTTTCTGGTAGTCGACTATCTACTATTCTTCCTACTTGTCTGAGTGCTCGTTGGGGTAAAGAAAGAGTGGAAGATGTCTTATCTCCTGGATGAGATAACACTGAGAGTGGTAGTAAGGTGGATATCATTGCTGACATCAAAATTTGTTTATTCATACTGATTGTATTTTTCGTTATTTTAATAGTTGTTAATACTATCAGTATGCCACAGTCTTAAAGGGTTTACAATTGCCTACTTTATCGTTTTAAAGGCGTCTTGAAGGTTTTTAGCTGAAGTATTAAGGGCCTTTTTTTCGTCTTCTGAGAGGGCGATAGTAATGTTCTGGCCGACACCTTGTGCACCAAGTGTGATTGGGAGACTCATGTAAACCTGGTATTCTTCACTAAATGATACGACAGGAAGGACAAGTTTTTGGTTAAATACGATACTAGCGCATAGAGCGGTGACACAGGAAGCGATGCCAAACTGGGTACATTGCTTGTTATCAATGAGGTGTGCGGCCTTGTTTTTGGCTTTATCGGCTAATTCTTGAAGTTTTTCAGTGCTTAAGTAGTTGGTCAGAGGGGTTCCAGCAATACTGGCTGATGAGATGACAGGGACTTGATCTTTGCCGTGGTTGTCGATGATGTAGGCATGGATAGACTGTTCCGCAATGCCTATTTCAGATCGGATATATCCTCTCCAGCGGTCCGTATCAAGGAGGGTTCCTGATCCAATAACCTGGTTCTTCGGTAAACCGGTCAAATTTTGGGCTAATTGAGTTAAAATATCTACAGGGTTGCTTACCATGATTAATATGAGATCTTTCGAAATTGGGGCCATTTTGTCTAAAATTGATGATATTATATCGACATTAGCGGTCAATAGATCCATACGGGTTTGACCAGGTTGTTGGGCAGCTCCAGCGCATATGATAGCAATATCGGCTTGTCCGGCCTGTTTATAGGTTCCAGTTTGTATGGTTTTAGTGCGATTGAAGGGAAGGGCGTCAGACAGATCTTCAGTTTCTGCCTCACTACGTTTTTCGTTGTTATCGACCATGATTATCTTTGAGGTAACGTTGTTGAGCATGAGGCTGTATGCGGTTGTACTTCCTACTGAGCCAGCGCCTATAATTGCTATGGTTGTTTGTTTCATTAAATTTTTCCTTTTTTAGAGCACGAGTATTTTCTTTGCAGGATATGGAACCCTCTTGTTTTTTTCAATAGATTTATATTAAAAATGCTTTCATCGCGGTCATTTTTCTTGCCAGGGTTTGTATTTGTATTATTCTTTAGAAAAGACTTTTGTTTATATGCATAATTTTGCTTGGGGTGTTTTTCTTGATGAAAAGATTATTTGTTTTTTTTGGTTTGTTGAGTGTGGGTTCATTGTTATCTATGGAAAAAGATCCGATGTTAGGGTTGAGTCGCGTTTTAAATCCAAAAAGTGGTGCTTCTTACCATACTTTACTACTAAAAGAAGGGGTTTATATAAATAAAGGCAGGCGTACTGACCCGGGAGCATCTCAAATGAAGTTAGTTTTGATTAAGAGAGACTCTCGCTTATCGGTTTTTGAAGGAAATTTTGAGAAGGATGAAGAGAGGGAAGCTCATGTTGCCGATATGGGAAGGGTGGTACCCAAACAAATAGATGACGGTAGGGCATCAAGAAATAGCCGTAGTAAAAAAAAAGGTAAGGGAAAGCAAAAAAGAGGTGGGATAACTGTAGAGGGTGTTAATGGTCTAGGAAGAGAAAGAGCGCCTTGGTTGCGAGCGGTACAAAACGGAACCCCTGTTGATAGTTGTGGTGCTGTTGTCAAAGCGGCAAATCAGGCACCCAAACAAAAAGAAGTTAGAGTGTCAGGAAGGGGGCCTCAGTCTAAATGGGTTAGGGGTGGTTCTAGGGCTAATTCGGGCTTGCAAGAACTCTGGAAAAAAGAACGGGAAGAGGGTAAACGCAGATATGATGAAAGGAATGCCGAGCGCGATGCTGCAGTCAAATATAAACAACTTTGTTGGTGGATACAAGGCGATATTTTTGATCCAATGCTTGGGAATGTAGTACAAAAAGTAGAAGAAAAAAGGGTGCGATTAAAAGAGCTGATACTCTCGTTGGGATCTAGTAGAGAGCAACTAAGAGCCAGCAGAGCATTGTTCGAGTTGGTTCAGGGGCGCATAGATAAAAAGAAGGATAAGTGGATTGCTGAGAAGATTGAAAACGGTACAAAAATAAGAGAGGCGCGTGCTGTTGCAAGGAAAATGCGCAGTGAAGATGAAGAGGTTGTTTTGGTTGGTGATTTTGACGAGTTGGCTGCACAGTGGGCAAAGAAAAAAAATCAAAAAAGAAAGAAAAGGGAGCGACAGAGACTTAATAGAACTTTATCCGAACAGTCTTTACTGGAAGAGCCAGTAGAACCAGAAAAAGATGGAGAAGGCAGAGCATTGTTACGTAAAAAACTGCTGGAGATGCGTTCAAGAAGGACTGGTAGCACAAAGCCGCGAAGTTGTGTAACTAAGTTTGGTATGACTTGTTGCGACGGTAAGTTGCAAGTTTATGATCATGTTGGACAAGAATATAACCTGAACTTTGATGGACCGGCATTGAAACTTAGTGGTTTCGGGCGTTTTTTTGAGTTGGTTCTTGTTAAGGGTGAAGTTGTAGTGGCGGAGAGGAATTATTTGGATACGATTCACTTTACCTCGAATGCACTAGAGGCTTTGCGTGCATACTCTTTACCAAAAGCATTTATATCTGCCGCAAGTAAACAGTTATTACCTTTAGAGCCACAAGAGCCAGCAGAAACTAATGTTGCTCCAGAGCTACCAGCTACTTCTGCTGTTTCTCTTGCCGAGCTGGTTTCTACAGCTGAGAAGGAAAAGGGTGGTTTTGGTTTACTAGCAGGGGCAATAGAAAGCAATTTTGCGGCAGGGTTGCTTGAGCCGTGTAATTTTAGAGTAGAAGGTAAATCCATCGATCTGACTAGAGTGTTTCAATTTGGTTGGGATGCTGATGAAAAAGCTCTTTTTCTTACTGATTCTACAGGTAATCGTTTAGAAGAATCAAGCGGGTCTCATTATGAGTATGATGGAAAACTATATAAAGTTTGTTCGACTTGTTTTGATTTGGAAGATGCAGATAAGAGGGGTTATGTTATTCGTGATGAAAAGACTGGAGCCGTGCACTTGATAGATGTTCCTTTTATTCTGGCACAAGCAAGCCTTTCACCAGAATCAGCTTCTTTATTGCATGGAACATTGGAATTGTGTCTTATGCATTCCCAGTCCAAAGTTAACGCTTAAGAGCTCTTTTGAATCCATAATCGAGGACTAGGTGTGAGAATGCGCCGAGTACGAAAAATATGCCGTTCCATAAGACTGAAATTGCGTATCGAGGTTGATAGATTGTAGCAAGAGCATATAACACTGTAGGTACGGCAACAATGAACCATTTTTTATGGGTAAGGGTACGATGATGCACTACAAGTGGAATCAATAGTACAAATCCTGCCATGGCTACGGCATTCCAATATTGTAAGTATAATAAAATACAAAATGCTATAAACGCAATACGGTAACTAAAAATTTGGACTTTACTTTTAGTATCAATATCGGGAAACAATGATCCAAACAGGGTAAAACAAAACAGTTGTAACGGGTTGATAGGTATGCTTACCTTCAACAAGCTTAATGCTAGATAACTTCCGACAAAAGTTATGGCACCACCGACTAAGTGTCCTCTATATCCAGACATGTACTCTTCCTTTCTCAATTCTAATTTGACCTCTCTTGAGGAGGTCGATAAGATCTCCTTAACTATAGTGCAACATTTTTAAAAAAGTAAAACAGGAGACAGTTTTAATGAAAAAAATGGTTATGAGTCTACTTTTTTTGATTCAATTTTATAATGTTATTCAGGGAGATAGTGTATCGGATGATCTTACATCAGATTATAATGGGGTAGTTGTTTCAAAAAGTTTGATGGTTGCTGCGTATGAAGGATCGCCCCAAGAATTATATTCTTTAATTGTGGATGGTGCTGATGTCAACTATAAGGATGATGCTGGGATGACCCCGCTTATGTATGCAGCTCAAGACAACTCTATAGAAAAGATTGATATGTTAGTTGCTGCTGGCGCTGACGTTAATGCGGTACGAGATGGTGGCTGGACCGTGCTGATGTATGCTGTTGGCTATGCTTCAGTAGAGTCAGTTGACCTTTTATTAAGTGCGGGAGCTGATGTTAATGCAAGAAATAATGAGGGGACAACAGTGTTAATGTGTGGAGTCAGCGATGAAATTTCAGGAGAGATTGTGGATGTTTTATTAAGTGCGGGAGCTGAGGTTAATGTTCAAAATAAATTAGGTTTGACTGCACTTATGTATGCAGCTTATGATGGGCTACTTCAAACGGTTAAATTGTTGGTGAACTCTGGAGCTGATGCGAGCTTAAGGAACGATGATGATCAAACAGCATATGACGTTGCCGTTTTTCAGGAACATGCTGATATTGCAATGTTTTTAGCATTTGAATAAAACTCATTTTTAAATAGGAGAGTTCTTGTTATGCAAAAATTAATTTTGGTTGTTATTTTTCTATTCGGTTTCATTGTCATACAATGTAACGACTGCCGAGATATTAATAGTGTCATGAAAGCTGAGGTTATAACTAATGAAGAAGCTTTATTGGTGGCAGCTCAAGCGGGCTCTATAACAGAGGTAGATTCTTTAGTTTCCGAAGGCGTTGATGTGAATTACATTAATAGTGATGGCATAAGTGCATTGATGTATGCATCCGAGAATGGATTTATAGATGTAATGATTTCTCTTATTACAGCTGGTGCTGATACGAGCGTCAAGGATGGCTGTGGATGGACTGTGTTAATGTATGCGGCTTATTATGGTGCTATAGATCTAGTGAACTCTTTGATTGCAAATGGAAGTGATGTTGCGGCACAATGTGACAATGGTGTAACGGCATTAATGTCGGGTATTAATAGTTCTGCAGATGTAACAAATGCTTTAATTGCTGCGGATGCGGATATAAATGCCAAAAACAGTGGCGGCTGGACTGCTTTAATGTACGCATCGGCCAGTTTTTCAGTAGAAAGTACGAACGCTTTAATTGCTGCGGGTGCTGATACGAGCGTAAAAAATAATGATGGTAAAACGGCCTATGATATCTCGCAGATGCCGCGCAGCTAGCTTGAGACGTTGTTGGTGAGATATTCATCGTCGTTGTCGTCTTTATACTGTAAGCGCATAAAAGTGGTGCCTGGATAAAAGAAGTGGAGTATACGGGTATACGTCCATCCATCCTTGACCATTTGCCATGCGCCCCACTGGCATAATCCTAAGTGGTGACCATATCCTTGTCCTTTAATTGCCAAGGTATGTTTTTTGGGAGTGATGGTAAAGACAGCGGATTTCACTTCTTTAAAGAGCTTGTATAATTTTTTTTCTTCAATAATTTTTTTACGGTTATCACCAAAGTGTAGTGTTAACTTATGATTAAGGCCGGCCTTATCTTTTTCTGCAATTGTTATATCGGTAAGACCATTGAGCTCCGGTATCAACGTTGAGAATCGACGCTCAAACTCTTTGATTGGGAGTTCAAATCCCCAGTTAAAGATCTTACATTTTTTGCAGTATGTGCACGCTTGTTTTCTTGCAAGATAGGGAGCTTTTTTAAAATCAACGCCACTGAGTTTGCCATTAATGTTAGCTGGGATTACTCCACCGCAACAACAATCAAACATGGCTGCAATGGGTTGGTTATCATATCCTAAAAACATGCCTGCTGTTTCATCAACGGCTTGCTTATGGATATTATTATGTCGAATACCTCGATATGTTTGATGGATGTTAGAGTTCTTGATATGAAATGGCTTTTTAGACTTACGTGACTCTAATACCTTCTTGATAACATATGACCGACATGTGACAGCAAATACCTTGTTCACCTCAAGTGGCCATCCTGGCCAACTTTCAGCACGTAAAACCGAATAGATATAGTCTTCAAGTTCGACCTTGTTAATTAAAAGAATTTTACCTTTATATAAGACAATATAAAATGTTCCAAAGTAATCATCATGGTTATATTTGATATGTCCATCAAAAGCATTAATTCTTATGGGATGATGAGTAGATATTTTCTTGTTATTGAGGTATTGAGAGTTTTTATCAACCTTGATGGTTGCTCCATTTTTAAAGAAATAAGATCGCTTTGCATGGCCATCTTCTTTAGTATCTACAATAATGCCATGAGCACTTGAAAACGATATTTTTTCTGAGGAACTAGGATCAATTTCCTTGAGTAAGACTTTGATATTAGTTTTATCGGGTGGGGTTATGGGCAAGAGTGTATAGGATGTTCCGATTAATATAAAGGCTAGTAGCCTAAAGTATAATGTCATACTTTTTTAGCCTTTTAATAATGGCATCAGAAGGAATGATTTTTTGATCGAGGCCTTTGTTTGCTAAAGCATCTGCGATGGTATTTTGTTCTCGGAATACATGCTTGATCGTGTAGGTGTACGGCTCGAGTAATTGTTGAGCGCAGGCAGCATACTTTTTCAGTTCGTTGTTTTTGATTTTGTATACTCCTTCCATTTGTCGTACGAGCAATTGGGAGTCGGCATTAATTTCGAGTCTATCAAATGGCTTTAACTGTTGTTCTGTTAAGATTACTCCGATGATGAGTGCTAAGTATTCAGCTTGGTTATTTGTCTTGATTCCTGTGAAAAAACCTTCATTTAAGATTGCAGTCTTATCTTTACTAAGATGAATCCCGACAGCAGACGGTCCGGGATTATTGCGTGAAGCACCATCGATAAACATTTTCCATGGCGCCTTATCAAGTCGCTTTTCATGGGTTGTCGCATCTGGTTCGGATTGCCCAAATAAATTTAACTGTTTACTTGGTTTCTTCATCTTCAGACTTTGCTTTTCTAAAAAGGAATCTATAACATTCTCTACACTGAATGAGCTTATTCTGTTTTAAGCTAAGAAGGTCTTGAGCGGTTAAAGGATAAAAACATGAACTACACGTATCTTGATCGACATAGGAGATAGGATGTGTATCTTGTGCTCGGATCATATTATATTTTTCGAGCCATTCTTGAGGGATACCTTCTTCTTGTGGTCGACGTTCATGAGCGAGTTCTTCTACAACTTTTTCAACTTCAGCAAGCTTGGCTTGATGTTCTTGAAGAGTAGTTTCAAGACCCTGTTTTTGCTCATTGATTTCGCCTTCAAGCTGTGCAAAACTTTTTTGTTTGTGCTCAACCTTGTTCCATGAAGAAACCAAGACAGATTCAAGTTCATGTTGTTGAAGTTTTAAGTAATCAATTTCTTTCTTGATTGATTTATACTCTTTATCTGTTTCCACTTGTTCAAGTTGTTTACTTTTAACCTTTTCTTTTTCGTCTAATTCTTTCATATCCAACTCATGTCGCTTCACACCTTGTTGTGCTTGTTCGAGTTGTTCTTTATTGATATTGAGCTTATCGTCGAGAGCTTTGATGTTGTTTTGAATATCAGCAATAGCTTTTTGTTCACTTTTTATTGCTGTATCGGTTTCGAAAAACTTCTGATCAAACTTAACCAAGTCAACGAGAGATTGAAGTTGTTTACTGTTTTCTGCCATGAGTTGTTCCTTTTCTGAGGTACTATTGAAATAGGCGAAAATTTTAAAAGCTGGTGGGCCCACCAGGACTTGAACCTGGGACCTTTCGGTTATGAGCCGACTGCTCTAACCAACTGAGCTATGGGCCCTTAAAACGTTGCTACTTAAACATTTCATGTTAATAAAATTATAGTGCACAACCGTCCATTTGTGAAGTTTTTCTCGAAGATCTAGTTTTAATAAGGAAAAAAGTGCTACAACTAAGGATAAGATTTTATAATCACTATAAGGGATAAAAATGGATAGAAAGGCGATTAGAAGGCAAATTATCATCTGGATACTGCTTGCATTGGTCATAATCGGTGGAATAATATATTTTACCAAGTTTAGAAGTTTCTTCTCGTTAGACACGATTCAACGATACCGAACTGAGCTTTTGAATGCTGTAGAACATCACTATGTCTTATCGGTTATAGTCTATATATTAGCCTACATTCTCCTTACCCTATCTTCATTGCCCGTTCCTGGTGTTTTGACCATGGTTGGCGGGTTTATGTACGGACTGGTATGGGGGATGGTTTTTGCCAATATAGCAGCTTTTTCAGCGTCCATTTTGATTTTCCTTATTGTACGTCATGTCCTTGGGAAGCGATTGCAAGAGCGATATTCTAAGCGATTTAAGCGCTTTAATAATATGATAGGGAAACATGGTGCTAGCTACTTACTCCTGATCCAGCTGATAGCTATATTCCCGTACTTTGTTGTCGCTTTTGCTGCAGGGATGATTACTCAGATTTCCATGCTTACGTTTATGTGGACGACTGCCATCGGGATTTTACCAGGTTCATACATTTATGCTTTTGCAGGACAAAAGATTGGAACGATTAACAAAGTTTCTGATATTTTTACACCAGAGTTTTATGTTGCTATGGGGATCTTTATTGCTGTTATTTTATTGGCGACCTGGTGGCGTAAGCATTATATAGACAAGAAAGAAGAATCAAAGGAGGCCTAAGCCTCCCTTGAATTGTAGATTACTTTTTTTTACGTCGTACAAGAGTTGGAGCGACTTCTAAGTGGTGAATGATGTCAGGTTGTCCCTCACGATGAAAAGTAATCGTTCCACCATTGTCAGTAGCTGTGTATGTTCTGGTAATTGGAGCAAGTGCTGGTAAGTCAATTTCTTTTATAGTTGTTTTGTTTGGTATGGCATACTCTATGAATGCACCGCTAACTTCATAGTTACGAAGTGCAGGAAAAGTTACAGTAAAGTCTTTACCGGCCGTTACTTCGGTTAGAAATACTTTTTGTGCTTGTAGGATTGCCAGTGCTGAACCATTAGCTAATAATGTAAGTACTGTTGCTAGATACGTTTTTTTTCTAAAATTTAATTTATACATACTGATTTCCCCTTAAAACTTTATGTAGTTGTATTGTATAAACAAAAGTATCATTTTACTTAAAGTAAAAGCAACAGATTAAGGAGTGCTTAAGAGAAAGTCTTTTAAGCGCTGGCAGTATGCCCATTCATTATCATACCATCCTGATACTTTGCCCATGTTGCCTTGTGCTTGGGTAAGAAGACCGTCAATAACAATAGACTCATTAGATTCATTATAATCGCTTGAGACTAATGGTTCATGGTTAATGGATAGAATGTTTTGTAGGTCTTGTGTGCTAGCGTTTTCAAATGCTTGATTAATAATGGTCGGATCAATATTTTTCTCGGTTGTGAAAACGACATCGAGGAGTGATACTTTAGCGAGAGGGATGCGTACAGCCGAGCCGATAGTTTTTCCGTCCAATTCAGGTAATATTTTGCCAATTACTTTTGATGCACCAGTTGTTGTTGGAATACAGTTGAGTGCCGCAGCTCTAGAATTACGAATCTCTTTTTTTTCTACATCCAAAAGGACCTGGGAGTTGGTATATGAATGAATTGTAGTAAAGATTGCGTTCTGAATTTCAAAGTTATCATGAAGGACTTTTAGCATTGGGGCTAAGGCGTTGGTAGTACAGCTGCCAAGTGAAACGATATGATGTTCACCTGGTTTATAGCAATCATGATTAACACCTGGGATGATAGTAACATCTTCGTCGGTGGCCGGTGCCGTAATGAGAATGTTTTTAGCTCCAGCATTAAGATGTTTCTGTGCTAAGTTGCGTTTAGTAAATTGACCACTTGCTTCTACGACCCAATCAATATCAAGGGCTTTCCAGTCAAGTTCAGCAGGATCTAATGATCGAACAATCTTGATCTTATGGTTATTGATTACTAAGAAATCACCTTCCATCGTAACATCGCCCTTAAAAGTGCCTAAGAGAGTATCATACTTAAATGAATAGGCGGTATGGCTTACATCGCAAGGACCGATGTTGATAGCTACCGGCTTAAGCTCTTTTAATGCTTGTGGGTCTTGGAATAGTACGCGTAAGAAGTTTTTTCCAATACGACCAAATCCGTTAATGGCGATATTTTTCATCAAAGGTTTCTCCAACTTTTTACTAACTCTACTGCATCAATTTCTTCCTGTTGGGTGACCACAGGGAGTTCTAATATAATAGGGATATCTTTTAAGGCTTCTTGATTAACAAACTGTTTTAAGGCTTCACTTCCTATGTTTCCATGTCCGGGAGCCGCATGTCTATCTATTTTTTTCCCAAGTTCTTCTGGCGTGTCATTCAAATGAATTAATCCGACTTTATCAATGCCGACAACGTCATCAATGAGCTGGATAAATTCGACTTGCCCCTCGGGGGTGGAAATGTCATATCCATATCCATATGCATGAGAAGTATCAATACATAGTTGAACATTGTCTGTTGTGGCAAGTTGCGAAAATATCTCCTTAAAATCATTAAGGTCACTTCCGATGCAGTTATTGGCATGGGTGGTATTTTCTAAGAGGATGGTGACGGATGGATATTTTTTCATGATGGTATTCAGGCGTTCTACTAGAATAGCGATTCCGTCCTGTTTGCACTCTTTTTTATTATCAAAGCCTACAGCAGCACCAGGGTGAATAATAAGTTTGGTTAGCCCTAACTGTAAGGCCAAGGTGAGTTCACGTTCTAGAGCACGCATTCCATGGTTAGCTTTGCTTGATAGGTTAACCCAGTATGACGTGTGAATAAAGATGGATTCAAATTGTTGTTTGAGCTTTTTAAATTGTTCAATTTCTTCCGGAGCAATTCGTATTCGTTTTCCTTCAGAGTTAATCAAAAAAGTTTGAAATATTGGTATATCCATACGTATAGCTGCATTTATAGCATTGGTGATCGTATCGTGTAATCGGATATGGGTGCCTACCACGTGTATTACCTTTTATAATTTAAAAGCAGTTTTCAAGTCATTACTATCAAGATGTTTTCTTAAGGCAGTATAGAAGTCCTTCTTAATATGAGCAAGTGTAACCGGATTCATACTTTCAAATCGTAAGGATAAAACTGGTTCCGTATTAGAAGGGCGAATGAGTCCCCAACCGTATGGCATAAGTGCGCAAATGCCATCCAGGGTGGTTATATTACTGTCAGGGTTATCGGAAAAATATTTTTTAACATGTTCGATAATTACATCTTTTTGTTTGGGTTCATATGGAATTCGTAATGCAGAACCAAATCGCTTAGGGAGTTTTTCATAATGTATTTGTAATGTTTGTTGTGATGAAATCAGAACAGAGAATAGCCGCAACATGGCATAAATGCCATCATCAAAACCAAAATACTTATCTGCAAAACAAAAATGACAGCTCAGTTCAATGCCCAGGAGCGCGTTGGATTTTTTCATTGCTTGTTTAATGTAGGCATGTCCTACACGGCTAGTTATATTGGTGATGTCTATTTGTTTGAGCCAATCAATTAAGACGTGCGAAAAGGTTACATCGGTAACGATAGAGCATTCTTTATTGGATTTTTTTATTTCTGTAGCAAATATTGATCCAAGGTCGTCACCAACAAGGTGTACCCCTTTTTCGGTTATAGCGCTCATACGATCAGCATCACCATCAAATCCAATACCGACATGGTTAGGATATTTTTTTAATTCTTTTTTTAGCTGTGCAAGATTTTTTATATTGGTTGGGTCAGCTTGATGATCGGGATTAGCGGAAACATTTTCATAGATAAGGTGGACATTCTTCCACTCAAACTTTTCTTTTAAAAGAGGGAGAACGCTTCCTGCGGTGCCATTAGCGCAATCTATGACAGCTTGAACATCGCTACTGCCAACCAGCTCTGGAAACTGCTCTACTAGATAGTATACGTAATCGACTCCTAGATCGTGACTAATCAATGATCCTTTGAGTGAGCTGGTAAGAACGCGCTTGGTTTGGTAGTACTGTTCAATGCGTTGAATTTCATCACCAAAGACTGAATTTTTATTGAGCATTAATTTTAAGCCGTTATATTCTGGTGGATTGTGTGAAGCTGTGATCATGAGTCCGCCTTGAACCGGAAGTTTTTCCTGTGCAAAGTACATGATTGGAGTCGTACAAACTCCTAAGTTAATTACATTAATTCCACTATCCATGAACCCGCGGGAGAGTTCATCAAAGATTGAAAGAGAGTGTGAGCGTCCATCGCGGCCAATAGCGACAGTGGTTAGGTTGGGGTTGTGTTCTTTATAGTAAAACGCTAACGCTTGAGCAAGATTGTATACATTTTCTAGAACGAGTTCGCTTCCTACTATTCCTCGAATGTCATATACTTTAAATATTGAACTTTGCATATGAATCCTTTTTTAAAAGAAGGGTGTATATTTTGTAAATGAGTATAACTTTTTTTTGTAAATTTGTATTGAGGTTATTATGATTCCTTTATTATTGCAGTTAAAAAACTTTATGAGTTATGGATCTCAATTACAAGAAATAAACTTTACTCCCTATAGCCTTATTTGTTTGTCGGGACGCAATGGTCATGGTAAGTCGGCATTGCTTGATGCTATTACGTGGGCAGTGTGGGGACAAGCCAGAAAAACAAATGGAAATACTAAACCTGACCAAGGATTATTGCGGCTGGGTACCGATAACATGGTTGTCGTGTTTGAATTTGAGTTTAATGGTAATCGCTATCGAATACGTCGAGAAGTTTCATTTAGTTACGGCAAATCATATGCATTACTAGACTTTGGCATGTTTGATGTGAATAATAGCCTTATTTCGCTTACGGAAAAAACTATTCGGATGACTCAAGATAAAATTGAAAGTATGATCGGTCTTGATTATACCGCTTATATTAATTCAGCGTTCTTGCGGCAAGGTCACTCGAATGAGTTTTCCAAGAAAAATCCACGCGAGAGAAAAGAAATTCTGGGCTCAGTACTTGGTTTAGATAAATTTGAAACGTTGAAAAAGAAAGCCATTGATAAAGGGAAGTCATTACAATCGGATAAAAGAAGTCTTGTTCGCTTGTTTGAGCACATGGAAAGTAAGATGGAGCGTGTTGATCAGTTAAAACAAGAGCAGGTGGCTTTAGCTCAACAGTTTACAATAGTAAATCAGCGTGAAAAGGATATTTCAGCTCAACAAACAGAGTTGGAAAAGATTGAGAAACAGCTTAATGATCAAGAGCAGGCTAAGGCCGTTATTGCTGCAAAACTTGAACAATGTGTAAAGCAAGAGTCTATTCAGATGGAACAGCTTGATACATTGCGTACTGAGTGGAAGAAAGTTCATCGTGTACGCTTAGAGGCTAAAGATTATGAAGCCTTACAAAAGGCTAAACAAGCTTTAACTCAGAAGCTTGTTATGTTACAGGAAAAACAGCGCAAACAACTGAAGTTAAAAGAAGAATTATTACAGCGAAAAGAAAGCATACAACAATTAACTCATACGCTACAAAAAACATTTCAAGATCAAGAGCATAAGCAACAAGCTATAATCAATCAAATGGAACTAGAGGTTGAAAATAACCGAGTGCGCTTGAATGAGATTGATAAAAAAAAGAGCACACATGAGCAGTTGATTGTACAAGAAGATAAACAAATAAAAAAGTTGCAGGAGTTGATCTTAGCTGCAAGTAAGAAACTTTCTACTAAGGACGCCTTTCAGCAGTTGTTTGATAAAAAGCGGGATTGTTATCAACGGTTTATAACCATGTATAATACTTTTCATCGTGAAATGCAGGAATTAAAACATAAACAATCTTTTTCGCACGATGCTGAAAATCCCAGTTGTCCATTATGTGAACAAAATTTATCGGCCTCTCGGAAACGATTTTTAAAATCCAAGCTGGAAAAGCGATTCAGCTGGCTTACTCATCGTCTTGCTCGTTTAAAAAAATTAGTAGAAACTACAAAAAAAGAGTTAATACAGGAGCATCCTGAGCTACAAAGATTACTAGAGCTAGAAAAGAAGGATGCTATTGATCAAATGAGGTTCAAAGAGCATCAAGTTGTATTACAAAAAACACAAGAAGAGTTTCAACAACTGGCTGCTACTGTCAAGCTTATGACGGTGGCTCTTAAAGATAAAGAAGGTTTGTTGCTTGGAAGTAAGACTAAGCTTAAAGAGTTACAAACTCGTAATGTTTTGGACAATGATGTTGAATACAAAAAACAGAATGATTTGTTTCTAAAGTTGGAAAAAGAGTTTCAACAGTTGCGCTATGATCCACAAGAGTATCAACAGGTTGTAGTGGATTTAAAAAAGCTGGAAGATAGTCTTGAAAAAGTAGAAAACATTGATTCTTATATTGCTATGCAAGCTAACCGTGTGGCCACTATTAAACAAGTCATACAATTGATAAAATCTATACGCAAAGAACGTTTGTCTTTACAAGACAAGCATGATGCGTTTGCTCAATTAGAACAGGACCGAAAAGCATACCAAGTTAAAAAAACGACATTTGCAGCATATCAAAAAGAGGTTGCTCAAGAGAAAGAAAAGGTTGTTCAGGAGCAGGGGCGCTTGGATAGTGACAAAAAGCTCTTGGAACAAACTGAAAAAGAATTGAAAAAAAATAAGATCGAGATTGATAAGGTCGATCTACAAATTGATGAGTATAAAGCTATTACTCAGGCATTGAGCAAGGATGGTATTCAAGCATTACTCATCGAGGACGCGATTCCAGAGATAGAGCACGAGGCTAATGAACTATTAGCTCGGTTAACAGATAATCGTTCCCAAATTTTTATTGAATCACTGCGAGACTTAAAGGACGGTGGCACCAAAGAAACATTAGATATCAAGATCTCAGATAGTGCCGGACTTAGGCCTTATGAGATGTTTTCTGGTGGTGAAGCATTCCGTATTGACTTTGCTTTGCGTATAGCGATTTCTAAGCTCCTGGCACGCCGTGCAGGAACATCTCTACAAACATTAATCGTAGATGAAGGGTTTGGCTCTCAGGATGAAGAGGGCTTAGTTAATATCATGGATGCCTTGCATAAGATACAAGACGATTTTGCCAAGATTATTATTGTTTCCCACTTATCATCACTGAAAGAGCAATTTCCTGTCCATTTTGTTATAGATAAACAATCAACGGGAAGTAAGGTTATTATCCGTGAAAATGGGTAATATTACTCAGCAACTGGTTTTCCTGTCACGATATCTTTAACAAACCCAGGTGTTGCCCACGTTGCCCATGATGCTGCTTTTTTAACAGTCCATTTTACAGAATTTGGTGTGTGGTCCTGAATGTTATCCCATTTATCTTTTACGAATATAGCGATTTCTTCTTTTTTCTTCTCAATTGCTTCGTTGGCAATGTCGCTACCGTAATCGATTAAAGCGTTTGCACCTAGGTGACGAGTTATGATACATAAGGCTGCAGAAGCACCCATGCACACAGAGTTACGCGCAACTAATAACTTGCTTCGTTCATTTTTTTCTTTTCTGACTTCTTGAATGAGAAGATATGCAGAAGCCATGCCAGTAAAGATACCCATATAAAACAGGCTGTCATTCATTAAAATTCTAGTTTTTGGAGGTAAAGTTCCGTAAACCTCAGCTGCTCCGTTTAATATTGCTGTAGGTGAAACTACAGGCTTGTTTGTCAGGGGAGCCGCCAAAAAGAACGCTGTTAAAACAAAAATTAATCTTTTCTTCATAGGGAACCTCAATTTTATAGTTATATTATTCTTATATATAAGTATAAATCCTTTTAGATTTAGTGCAAAAGGCCCTATGGAATGGGGCTTTACTCTGCTTTTTCTATTCCCGTATTAGTGAGAGGAGGCACAAGAGATTCTAGGGTAGGCTGGAACTCTTTTTGGGCTTGCATAATAAGTTGGGTGAGCGTTACCTTACTGTCTGCAATGCCATCCAATATAATTTTAAAAACAAGCCCTACACCGGCCCCAGCTAGAAATATCTTGAATCTGCGTAGAAATTTGTCTCTAGAGCTCAGATGACTGTGTGGGTGTTGATCTTTAGCTTCATTGGTTATAGTTGCAAATAGGGCATACATGGTTGGTACTAGCAGGCAAAAGCCTACAGTTTGCCTGGTTTCTGGGGACAATGAGTTAAACTGGGTAACGATACCGTTGGTCGCTCGACATGCACTAATACAGCCAAATGATGCTGCAGTATGTAACAAATCAAAAACTTTTTTAGTGTAAGAAGGGGGGAATTGGTCGGCGTTTATTTGGGTACTTATGATAAGGGAGAGTATAATCAGAAAACTTTTTTTCACTGTTACTCCTTTAGTAGAAATGTTTTAAAAATCTATCAACGATTATAGTTTTCTTAGCGGTTTTTTACAAGCAAAGAAAAAGACGTGGTTTTTAGGACCACGTCTTAATTGTATACTTTATTGATTTTAGTTGTCTTGATGGGTTGCCAAGTAAAGACCTGTAGCAGCTGCAGCAGTAGCAGCAGATGCTGTCATGGCTGTACCTAACGGGTTAGTGAAAAACCATTGAATGGTGTTTTTACCTGTCGTATACATTGCATAAGCTGAATTGGCTGCTTTTCTCAGAGCATAAACAGCTACTGGGTAGAGTAAGGCGCCAGTAGCGACTCCAGCTGCGTACTTACCGGAGGTAGTCGTTTCACCTATAGCGTCTATCCAGTCACCTGTAGTATCGAAAGCCACTTGTAGAGTATCTTCTCCAAGATACGCATTAGCTGTTTTAATTTCCAACATTGGAAGTATAAACACTGATAGCGCTAGGATTAATGATTTTTTTTTCATAGCATTGCTTTCTTAATAAACTATATAGTTAATCTGTTTTATTAAGTATGACAGGTGTTGTGCTTTAAAATCAATGGTTTTGTGTATGGTATGAAGGTTTTTGCAAAGAAAAAGACGTGGTCCTTAAAACCACGTCTTTATTTCTAGTATTTTACAGAGCTAAAACAGTTACTGTGCCATTAAGTAAAGACCTGTAGCAGCAGCTGCTGTAACAGTCGATGCTGTTATGGCTGTACCTATTGGGTTGGTAAAAAACCAAGTAATAGTATCTTTTATGGCGGCACATGCATTCTGTACTGGTGTGGCAACCTGTCTAGCGGCATACATTGTAGCTGGATATAAAACTACACCAGTAGCAAGACCCGCAAGGTATTTACCTGAAGTGGGTACAGCTGCAATATCCATCAAAGTATCACCAGCATTTGTTAAAATTTCCCCAGTAGTATCTACTAGGTTGGTGAATAACTCTTCACCTGGTAATGCGTTAGCTGTTTTAATTCCTAACATTGGAAGCATAAATGCAGCGAATGTTAGTGTTAATAGTTTCTTTTTCATAATAAACCTCCATTTATTAGTTTATTGATTTTACTGTAAATTAGGCTTTTTCAAGCCTGTTAATAGTATACTTAATAGGCGTTTTTCATCAAAAGGGCCCATTAAGACGTTGTTTTGGTAGTGCTTATTAGAGCATCCATGAATAGCAAGCCAAGGCCTACAGTACCATATTTAAGGATTTTCCACCCAATGCCGTAAGACCCGCTTCGAGCTTCTATTATAATTTTTGCTAGGAGTAGGGTAGCACTTACACCGATACTAGCTCCAACAATTAGAGCATGGTTATTACCAGGTGTTGTTATGTTTTCTTCAAAAAGAGGCGTATCTTCGCCACCAAAAGAATTTGGTTGAGTTTCTTGAGAATAGCCTGGCACAACTGAAGCTATATCTGTAGAAGAACTAGCTTCTGCATTACCAAAAGTTGCTCTGCCAGGAACTACTGAAGCTCTATCTGGAGTACTAGGGCTTGCGTTGCTCCAGTCAGTGTTTGAAGTGTAACCAGTTTGCACCGGGGTGTAACGAGATGATTCTACTGTTTTAGTTCCTAATATTGGAAGCATAAATGCAGCGAGTGTTAGTGTTAATAGTTTCTTTTTCATAATAAACCTCCATCTAGGTTATTGATTATTTACTTAAATAAGGCTTTTTCAAGCTTATTAATAGTATAAAATATGGGCCCTTTTTTATCAAAAGGGCCCATTGGTACGTTGCTTTGGAGGTTTTTAGGATATCTTAAAAGAACATTTTAAAGAAGCCTTTTTTCTCATCGGTGTCATTACCAATGATCTCGGCATATTTCTTTAAAGCGTCTTTAGCTTCCTTGGATGGCTTTTTAGGGATATGACAGTCAGTTATAACCACTAGATTTCCACTGCCACGGGTTCGAATACGTTCAAAGCCCTTACCAGGAACCACAATTTTGTTTCCTACCGGTGTTCCTTTAGATACTTTGATAATTTCTTTCTTTCCATCGATATTTTCGATTTCAAGCTGTCCACCAAGTACTAATTGGGGATAGGTTAAGGTAACCCGTGTTACCAAGTCATCTTCGACACGTTGGAACTTGTTATCCTGTTTAACGCTGATAGTGATGAGCAAAGAGCCTGCAGGACCACCAAATAGTCCAGCATCACCTTTGTCAGGGATTCTAAGGGTCGTACCGCTTGAAATACCCTTACGTATTTTAACGTTAAATTTATCAAATTTTTGTTTACGTGATTGTCCTGCGCAGGTTGCACATGGGTTGGAGATTATGTAGCCCTCTCCCTGGCATAAGTCACAGCTTCGGCTATACATGAAAAAGCCCTGTTGGAATTGCTGTTGTCCGCTACCATGGCACTGTTCGCAGGTATTTGCAGTAGAGCCTTTTTTCATACCCGACCCGGTACAGGTGTCACAGGAAAAGAGGTGATAGTAGCCAACTTCCTTATTACAGCCTTCATATGACTCTTTGAGTGTTATGCTCAGTGAAATTTGGCGATCATGACCACGTTGTGGTGTGGGGCCTGTTGGACGGCTTTGTTGTCGGCCTCCGCCACCAAAACCACCGCCACCAAAGATGTTATCGAAAATATCACCAAAGTTAGCAAAGATGTCATCCATATTCATGTCACCTTGACCACCAAATCCGCCTGCTCCATTAACGCCATCAGCACCAAATTGGTCATACTTCTTGCGCTTGTCTGGTTTAGACAGTACTTCATAAGCACTAGCAGCATCTTTGAACTTTGCTTCCGCCTCTTTATTATCCGGATTGCGGTCTGGATGGTACTTTAGGGCAAGCTTACGGTATGCTTTTTTGATATCGTCAGTAGAGGCATCACGACTGACACCTAGGATTTCATAATAATCTTTAGCCATAAATATTTTTACTATTTCTTTAATGTATTGTTGAAATTTTTTCTTGTTTAATAGTCTATCAAAACTGTCAGTTTTAAGCAAAGCGTGCTTTTCAAGCGGGTTAATACCATATTTGAAGGGATGTTTTTAGTAGAAAAATGAGGTCGTTGCATAGTGCTCACCATTTGCAATTGTGGCAAAATGGCTTATTTTTATATTAAATGTATTTCAAGTTGAAAACCTGGAGGTTGGGATGAAAAAATTATTTATTTATGTATTAGGCTTACTTGTAGTGTTTAGTGCTATGAGTATGGAAGAACCAGAATATAAGGGATTTAAGGATTATGCAGAATATAATCATTTTCTATTGGGGGTAAAAGCTGCTTGCGAAGATGTAGGTATTCCTGTGGACAAGTGCATCTATATTAGGGGTTTTAAGGGAGGTCCTGGTATTATAATGGCCGTTTTTCTAGGTAGGGTTTATATAAATAGGCACTATATTCCTGATCCCAAGAGTTCGCCTGAAGAATGGCTGAAAGCGTATGCTATTTCTCAAGCTACTTTACATCATGAGGTTGTTCATATTGGGCAACAGGTCCCTGGAGTAGCTCTTCTTGATACAATTAAGTCATTGTGTAGTTTTGGAGCTGCATCTGTCATGGGTTTAGTTGCGACTATTTGTGGTGTGGACGGAGCACTCAAATCAAGAGAAGATAAGTCTGCTTTTCAACAAGCAAAAGCATTGTTAGGTATAACTATTGGGGGGTGGTGTGCTACTAGGATGGTCCGGTCAGCTATTACAATTCGCAATAATATGCCCGATACGCTTAAGTTTTTTAAGGATTTTAATAATTTAGATCCTCAACTAAATGAAAGAGAGGCTGATATACAAGGTTATAATGCTCTCAAGTGCTCAAGTTGCATAGACGCTGTGGCATGGGATAGTCGTTCGAGTTCAAATATGGGTTATCTTACGAAATCTGAAGTAACTGCAATTGCTGATGAACATAGAAAAAACAACCATATGTGTAATATTCATCGAGCATTTAGATTAAAAGAGTCTTTATCTTTTGAATGTGTCCAAAGAATAGTTTCACCTTTTAATAAATCTACTTCTACTATGGATAAGGTTTATCAGGTTTAGACCATCAATTGTAAGAGGTTTTCAAATCGTGTACAGATCGCTTTAGAATCTTTTATATCGCCTTCACGGGCAGGCATAAAGTTTATAGGGATCTCATAGCCAGGAAATTCTTTTTTGAGGTGTTCATACAGCTCTATGAGTGTGATACTTTTATTTGATGCGATATTAACAGGTTGGCCCATTAAGTGTTGCTTTGGCAGTGTTGCCAATAAGAGATTAGCACGTACTACTTCACTAACGGTTATAAAGTCTCGTGTTTGTTTTCCATCACCAAAGATTGTTACAGCTTTATTGTTCAGCATTTGGTCTTTAAACTTGGCTATAACGCCTGCATACGGACCGACAGCGCTTTGGCGTGGGCCGTAAACATTAAAATAGCGTAAACATATGGTAGCTACATTAAAATAGGCTGCATAGCTTTTACAGAGTTCTTCCCCAATCAGCTTAGAAGTACCATAAAGTGATATTGGATTGCTTTGCATTTCTTCAAAACAGGCTTCTTCTTGTGGACCGTATACGGCTGATGAAGAAGAAAAGACTAATTTTTTTACATTGTTATTACGTGCAGCTTCTAAGATATTAAAAAGGCTTGTAACGTTATTATCAAAACAGCTGTCAGGGTTGTCCATTGATAATGGAACACTTGTGAGCGCAGCACAATGGAAGATGATTTCTTGTTGTGACGTGGCCTTATGGCATACTTCCTTATCAATCAGGTTGCCTTCAATAAAGGTTATATTATTGATTATACTTTCAAGGTTGGTAAGGTCGCCCGTAGACAAATCATCAACGATAGTGACTTTCGCGTTAAAGTTAACCAGCATTTCGCTCAGGTGTGACCCAATAAATCCGGCGCCGCCAGTAATAAGAATATTTTTGTTTTCAAAATATTCTTTTATTCTTTGATCAATCAGCATAAATGTCCTTTATTTGAAAAGATTTTCTTGTTCGAACTGCTGTGAAGGCATAACTTGTTGTTCTGAAAGTATTTGTTGTGCTACTTTTTGGCCATCTAGTATTGATTCTTGCATGCTGGAATACTTCCATCCACCATATCGTCCAATGGAGTAGATTGCGTGTTGTTCTAATTGGTTGAGTAATTGCGGGAGATTTTTTTCACGCCAAAAGGTATATAATACGTAGGCTCTAGGAATAGTGATGATTTTCTGTGTGATAATTTCATTATCATTTAAATTTAATATTTTCTTTGTTTTATCAAGAGCGTTGGCAAGTAATGCTTGTGTGTCTGTTTGTCCTACAAATGCGCATTCGCCATAGAGTGAACTGCATCCTGCAGGCGCCATGGATTTTGCAAAGTTATGTGGGAATCCCAAACGATAAAACGGGTATTCGCCTTCAGGGAAATATATCCAATGCTTGGTTGTTAAATCAGCGCGGTTGATGCCGAGGTTGAAATTAAATACAGAGTTGCATACTAGGTTCTTATGTTGAGGGTTCAAGTTCGTTGCAGAGCTATCAACGGTTTTTTTCAAGAAGTTATCAAGAGGGATGGTGTTGATAAGGTGATCATATGTTTCAAAATCACCGTTAGTAAAAGTAACCACCTTGTTTTGTAGGTCTATAGACTCCATTTCAAATCCGGTTTGGATTTGGTTTTTAATTTTTGCTACCAATGAAGAGATGATATAAGAGATGCCGCCTTTTTGTGGATAAAAGAATGTTGAGTTGTAGCCAACTTTTTCGTCTTCTTTTTGGCCACCAAGAGCACCATCGATCATTTGAGTAAGTGATGTCTTTGGTACAAAGCGGCCTGTCCAGGACGGAGTGATTTTTTTAATATCGTATGCGAGTATTTTGCTTTGAAATGGAGTAAAAAAGTGCTTTGCTAGCCCAGCTCCAAAATGTTTCATTACCCAGGCATGAAATGATTTTGGGTCTTTATTTGATTGAGGTCTATTTACAAACCCTTCAATACATTCACTAATAACCTTGCTTGGTAAGCCGTATAGGTTGATCTGGAAAGGATACTTGATAAAAGTATCATGTGATTGAATAAATGATCGTCTTACTATGGTATTAAAATTCTTTTTACCTAGGTTGTCATTAGAAAATGATTCCATGTAAGGATCATTTATATGTAATAGGTGGCCCGTGTAATCGAAGGTAAACCCGTCTTGTTGTACAGATCGGCATAAACCGCCGGGAGCGTCTTCTTTGTCATATATTTTATAGTCGAAAAAACCATTTTGTTCTAAATGATATGCGGCAGAAAGCCCAGTGAGTCCTGCGCCAAGAATAATGATTTTAGCCATAGTGGCACTACTGTCCTTTTAGTAAGTTGTTATTCAGTCTTAGTGTTAAATAAATCTGAGAAAAAGTCTAGACACTAGGTATAATTGAAGCTGGATGGTACCGCATTCATGTCAGACATATGTCCGGGTGTTAATCCGAATGCCCACGGGTGGGCCAGTGTGTTTATATTTAAAGAGGGCGGTATTGCAGGAAGAGGAAGCGCTGATTTTAAAATTTCTTCAGACATAGTGTCATGTGCTGGGCTTCCTGAAGACTGTGCTAAGCGTTGTAGGATGATATTTCCATTCTTATCCCACTCCAAATCAAATACTGTTTGTGGTAAGCGTTTTTCCGTGAGCATCTTACGCTCGGGGCCAGATAGACGGTTGATAAAAATATTGAGAGCGGTCTGCATATGTTTTTTGAGCGTTTTAAAGTACGATGCGTACTTCATCATTGCAAGGTCGCCATTGATATTTCCGTTAGTTATCCCTACAGTTTGGCGGTCTTGTTGTTTTTGATGATCAAGAAAGCCGGTTGCAATATCGGCCAGTGATGGGGTGTTTGGGTGTAGTTCTTGTTTGGGTTCATAATAACGCTTGCGCTTGGTCTTTTGAGGTGGTTTTTTTGGTGCTTGAGCGACGGCTTGTTTAGTTTCTTTGGTGGTTTCTTTTTTGATAATATTTTTCTTTTCTGTTTCAGCCTCTTTGATTTTAGGATCAGGGTCTTGAGCCTCTTGTTGTTTAGGAGGAGTCTTTGGTGGTTGTTTTTGTTTAACTGCAGGCTGTGGGGTATTAGCGGTCCCTTTGGGGGCGTTCATTTGTTTATGTTTATATATTTTCATAACCCGGGGTGGTTGAGTAGTGCCAGGAGGAGGCTTTTGCGGTTGTTGGTTCCACTGGTGTGATAGCTCAGAGAAGTATATAATAGTGAATAATAAGATGAGGTTGAGTAAGAAAGCAACTACAAACCACACCCATAGTTGGGTATATAGTTTTTTTGAATTGTCTTTGTCGTTCATGAATGACTCGATTGGTTGTAGCGTACGTTAATTAATTTTCACCTATAAGGTACTATACTAAAATTTATGATAATTCTTCAAAGAAATTTTTATGAACGTTCTTCACCGGTTGTAGCACGCGATCTTTTGGGTAAGATTTTAGTACGGGTTATTGATGGTCAGGTGGTGAGTGGTATTATTACAGAGACGGAAGCGTATGGTGCTGACAATGACCGTGCTAGTCATGCGTATAGAGGCAAAACTAACCGCAATGCTCCCATGTTTGAAATGGTGGGGCATAGCTATGTCTATATGTCATACGGTCTTCACTTTTGCATTAATATTGTCGCACATACTGTGACAGAAAAGGCTGGTGCGGTTTTAATTCGTGCACTTAAGCCACTCGATGGTATAGATTTTATGCGTTTTAAAAGAAATTTTATCAAGGACAAGCTTTTGACTGATGGACCTGGTAAGTTATCTCAAGCCTTATCGATAGACCTTGGTTTAAATAAGCATGATGTTACGGAAGAGGGCAAGCTGTATATTTTGGATGGACAAAGTGAGAGTAAGATTGTTGCTACGCCTAGGATTGGTATTTCTCAGGAACAAGATCTGGCTTGGCGTTTTGTTATAACTGTTTAATACTGGCTTTATGCTGTTTTTTTTCAATGCCCCATGTTGTATGCACTTGATGAAGGCCACCGCGTTCATGGTTTAAAAATCGCATTACTTCCTGGACGAGTTTATTTGATACAGTTGCTTGCACCTTGTTTTTGTAAAGCCAGTCAACAATAATTCTTTTTTGTAAGAATGAGGGTTGCTTGCTGAGCTTGTGAATATCTAGGCTAAGGTCGTGGTCGACAACGGCATTAAAGCCATCCTGAGTCACGTCTAGCATAAATTGTTCGGTTTCTTGAAGGTTCTCAAGGGTCCGTGCAAAATTGGCATCAAATCTACTATCACTATCCTTGAGTGCCGGGATGACTGTGTTTCTGATGCGATTACGTAAAAAATCAGGGCTAGCATTAGTAGGATCAGTTAAGTATTCAACGTTTTTGTCATCTAGCCACCTTACAATCTCTTGCTTAGAGAGTTTGAGAAGTGGTCGCCAGTACAGACCATTCTGTTTTTTGATGCCAGTAAGCCCAGCGAGGGTGGCCCCACGGATAATCCTGATGAGAAACGTTTCGGTTTGATCATCAGCATGATGAGCGAGTGCGATGTACTGTGCATTGTGCTTTTGTGCAACCTTTTCAAAAAAATGACGTCGTAACTGTCTGCCCAAATCTTCCTGTGATCCAGATGCAGGTCGATTGAGCGTGATATTTGAGGCCTGTCCTTCAATGAGAGGGATATTGAGATCTTTACACATCTTTTTGCAAAACTGAGCGTCCTGGGCCGACTCTGTGCGCCACTGATGATCTAAGTGAGCTGCTATGATGGTTAATTGCTGTGCATGTTGAGTTGCCGCTAATAGCTGTAGCAAGAATACAGAGTCTGGACCTCCCGAAAGGCCTACAATAACAACACTCCCTGAGGGAATGGTGAGGAGATCTGTGTATTTCTTATCAAACATAAAATTTTCCAGCTTTTTATTTTAATTTATCAGCGATCATCTATTTCGTCCACTGTTGCCTATATTGCAACGAGATTTTGTGTCAATTTCCTAATCTATTGCATTAGGTTAAGCGTGTTTGGTATGTTTTATATTAGAAATTAAGTTATAGGTGGGAGATGGAGGTTGTACAGATGAATAAGTTGTTGATGTTTTTTGTGGCTGTGTGCGCAGTGAGTGGTTCATTTGCTAAGCATTTTGTTCCGCAAGAGGATTTATCGATTGTGAATATGACGAATGGTCCGGTTCGGCTGAGTGTGTTTCAAGCTAAGCATGGAGCGACCCATTTGAGTTATTTTCCGGTAGCGCAATCGAGTGAAGTGGTCAGGCATCATGAACAGTTTGTATATCCAACTGATCAAGCTCAGAGCTTGTTTGTAACAGCTGAGTTTGATGGGCCCAACCATAGAGATCATGCACCGTTTCTCTTTCCACTGCCAGCAGGAAGCTATGGCCTGGTGATGAAAGCAAGAAGTTTGATGATTGAGCTGCTAGTAATAGGTAAAGAAACAGGCTCATTGAAAAAGTTATAAAAGTGAATGTGGTTATTTGTTAATTAAAAAAGGAGAAAGACAATGGCAAACGAAGGAAAATACTGGTCTGAAGACGTAGAGACTAAGTGGCATCCCAAAGAAGGTTTTTTTGATGGGTCTGCTGAAAGTATCGCACAAGGCTTGAAAGAGGCTTCAGATAGTCATGCTCAAGCAATGGATCGTCTTAATTTTTATATTAACCGTGCTGGATCAAACCTTCAAGGTGAAGATAGAGCTCGTTTAGAAGAAGCTAAAACCATTCTTGAATCACTCTATGGTGATTGTTCAGATGGTGATGATTCTTGTTGTAATTAATATTGCAACATACATAAATAGATAAAAGCTCTGATTAATTTCGGGGCTTTTTCTTTTGTGTTTAATCTTGAGGTGAAGCGGGGCGAGTTAACCTATATTTTTTTATAAAAACTACAAGTTTTAACTTGCATCCGATAACACGTTGAGCCTCTAGTTGAGTGCCTTTGTAGTCTCCTGGGCCTCGTATAAAACCTTTGTAATGTGTTTTTAATCATGAATAATCTTATAAAGATGATGTTGTATGTTAGCTTAGTGAAAAGAGCCCCAACATAAATGCTGAGGCTCTAGTAGAGATATATTAGGTGTTATATATCTAAGTTTTTAACGAACTGGCCGTTTTCTTCAATAAATTTACGTCTACCCTGAACATCATCACCCATCAAGGTAGAGAACCATGCATCAGCTTCAAGTGCATCTTCAATAGTAACCTGTAGCATACTACGGTTCTTAGGATCCATAGCAGTTTCCCATAATTGTTCCGGGTTCATTTCACCAAGACCTTTATAGCGCTGGACATTGAGATACGGCTTACTAATGTTAGTAATCGCTTGAGTGAGATGGTAAATGCCCTTATCTTTAATGTTTCGCTCTTTGCCAATCACTTGAAGTTTGTATTCGTGCTGTTCTAATACAAGAAGAGGCTCAAGAATGGTTAACATTTTGATTGTTTCTTCTGCACTAAAGAACTCTAAAGGTACTTGCCATACACGACTCAAGTGCTTAAAGCTAATAAACCCTTCAGTTGTAAGGTCTTCTACAATCTGCTCATCAAGCGTTGGTGAAGGAGCAATATAAGTGGCTTCATACTCAGGGAACTCATTTTGCAATGCTTCAAGCAATGCATGTGCCCCGGTTTCTTTTTCCCAAGTATACTTATGCAAGAACATAATCAACTGATGACAGTGATTAACTGGAATTTTAAACTGGAATGCTAGGTGCTCAAGTACTGATTCATAACGTTGTAATTGGTTGAGTATTTGTTGCCAATCTTCTGTAGCAAATTCTTTACCTTCACTGACAAAAGATAAGTTAGAAAACGCCCACTCAAATAAGAAATCAGTAAAATATTTTTCATCCTTGAGGTACTGTTCATGCTTACCAATTTTAACTTTATAAAGAGGTGGCTGAGCGATGTATAAATAACCACGGTCAATCATCTCTTTCATGTACCTAAAGAAGAAGGTTAATAAAAGTGTTCTAATGTGGCTACCATCTACGTCAGCATCGGTCATAATTGTTATTTTGTGATAACGAGCCTTAGCAATATCAAACTCTTCTCCAATGCCGCAACCTATAGCTGCGATAAGGGATTTTATTTCTTCATTGTTTAGGATTTTATCAAGGCGTGCTTTTTCTACGTTGAGCACTTTACCCCGCAATGGAAGAACAGCTTGAGTTTGTCTGTCTCGAGCCTGCTTTGCTGAGCCACCCGCAGAATCACCCTCAACGATAAATAGTTCAGTGTTTTCTGGGTTTTGATCAGCACAATCGCCAAGCTTTCCAGGAAGTACTGATGATTCGAGAGCGGTTTTTCTTCGAGTAAGGTCTCGAGCTTTGCGTGCTGCTTCACGGGCACGCTTAGCTGCAATAGCTTTTTGTAGTATTTTTTTAGCAATATTAGGATTTTCTTCAAAGTAGGTATCTAAGAAGTTGAATGTCCAGGAATCAACGATTCCTTTTACTTCACTATTTCCAAGCTTGCCTTTAGTTTGACCTTCAAATTGAGGTTCTGGAACCTTGATATTGATAACGACAACTAAGCCTTCACGGACATCTTCACTGGAAAGCGTTTCATCTTTTGCAATACCGAGTGCTTGTAGGCGTCGATTACAAATTTTTGTTAATGCACTTTTAAAACCAGCAACATGGGTACCACCGTCAACTGTATTAATATTGTTAACGAAAGAAAAGAGTTGCTCAGCATAAGTATCATTGTATTGAAGGGCAATATCGAGCATGTACTTATCATCACTGCGATCAAAAGCAATTACTTGAGGGAATAGGGGAGCTTTTTTCTTGTTTATGTCTTCAATAAAAGAAGAAATTCCACCTTCAAATATGAACTCATGCTTTTTATTACTTTTTTCTTCAGTAATATCGATTCGTAATCCCTTATTGAGGAATGCTAGCTCGCGAAGCCGCTTGGATAATACGTCAAAACTAAAATCGATTCCTTCTTGGAAGATTTTAGAGTCGGGCATAAACCGAACCATGGTTCCCTGCTTGTCGGTTGGTCCAACAACGGTTAATGGTCCTAATGGTTTTCCTTGCTTATATGATTGCGCAAACTCTTCACCATTCTGGTAAATGCTTAACTCTAAGGAGATTGCCAAGGCATTTACAACAGAAATACCCACACCATGGAGTCCACCAGAATACTTATATGAATCCTTGTCGAACTTACCACCGGCGTGAAGCTTGGTTAATACCACTTCCGCCGCAGAAATTTTTTCAGTAGGGTGTATATCGGTTGGGATACCACGACCATCATCCTTGACAGAACATGAGCCATCTAAATGTAAGATGACATCAATCGATGTACAATGACCAGCTAATGCTTCATCAACGGAGTTATCAACGACTTCATAGACTAAGTGGTGCAGGCCTTGAGGTCCTGTGCTCCCGATATACATAGCCGGTCGCTTGCGGACAGCTTCAAGTCCTTCCATAACACGAATAGACTTAGCTGAATACTGTTTAGTTTTTTTCTTCTCATCTGCCATACCATGGCTCCTCTTCCAACCGTTTAGGATTGATTTTCTATCGATATTCTTTTATATACGATACTATTGTTCAACTTTGTGTTATTATTAGTTTAGAAAATTATACAATTTTTACTAGTTTTTATATGCATTTTAATGATACTTTCTTTATGCAAGCGGCTTATAAGCAAGCTGTTTGTGCCTATAACCAAAATGAGGTTCCTATTGGGGCCGTAATAGTTTCTCCTGAAGGGGATATAGTGTCTGCTGCCCATAATAAGGTAGAGCAGACAAATAACCCTTTTGCTCATGCTGAAATGTTAGCTATAGAGAGTGCTGCTACTTCTATTGGTGACTGGAGATTGCCGGGGTATTCCATTTATGTTACGCTGGAACCTTGTGCCCTTTGTATGCAGGCAATAATACGGAGTAGAATCTCTACACTTGTTTTTGCCACACGCTCGATGGTCTATGGGTTTAGCCTTGACACGTGTACGACTTTCCAGTTATACAAAATCCCTATAACCATTAGAGAGGGTATTGAGCAACAGTTAGCTATGGATTTATTAAAAAAGTTTTTTCAAGAAAAAAGGAGAAACATTAATGGACAAAAAAGAAAAGAAAGTATCAATGAAACTAAAAGAGATTCAAAAGACTTTACTTGAGCGAAAAGCGGCTATTGAGCAGGATCTAGTGCGTATTTCCAATGAAAAGCTATCTGATGATCAGGTACAAGACGTTGGAGATCAGGCTTTTACACTGACCATGGAAGCCCTAAGATCTTCCTTGCAGAATAGTGAAAGTGAAGAATATAATAGGATATTGAAGGCTCTTGAAGCAATTGATGATGGTACCTATGGTATTTGTATTGATTGTTCAGATGATATTTCTGAAAAGCGCTTAAAGCACTATCCCAATGCCTCTCGGTGTATTGCATGCCAAGAGATTGCTGAAACGATTGGGTAGGTGCGTGTATAGGGCCGATGTAGCTCAGTGGCAGAGCAATTGATTCGTAATCAATAGGCCGTCGGTTCAACTCCGATCATCGGCTCCATGATTTTGCGCTTTGACTTTTTATCACCTAGCATGTAGACTTTTAATATAAAAATGGCTTGTATTACTATAAAACTTAACGTTACGAAGGCTTTTTGTTAATTATGAAAAAAGCAGAAGAAAAAAAAGAACAAGCAGTAGCAACAAAAACTGTTGCTAAGGCTTCTCCTCGAAAAGCTGCATCTGCAGCTAAAAAGAGTTCAACCCCTATTTCTCATGGTGTAGGAAGACGAAAATCCTCAGTGGCCCGTGTTTGGTTACGTAAGGGTTCTGGTGCAGTTACCGTTAACGGTGAAGATTACAAAAAGTATTTTGTAACTTTATTGTCACGGCATAACATTGAAGCGCCGTTCCGTGCGAGCCAACAAGCAAATCAATTTGACATTGCTGTCAATGTTTGTGGTGGTGGAAAAGAGTCTCAATCAGGTGCAATTAAGCTTGGGTTTGCTCGAGCATTAGTTAAATTTGATGAAACATTACGAACAGCTCTTAGAGCAGCCGGTCTTTTGACTGTTGACTCTCGAGTTAAAGAACGTAAGAAACCAGGTCAAAAAGCAGCTCGTCGCAAATTCCAATTTGTGAAGCGTTAATAGACCGTCAATTAAGTTTGATTTTTAAGATGGGAATGTACGAAAGTACGTTCCCATTTTTGCTGCTTATATAAAACAGGTAAAATAGAGTAGCTTTAAGCTTTTTTGCGTTAACAGCTTAGTAAGTGAAAATACAGATTAATTTGATTATTTTCTTACAGAAGAAACGGCCCATTGAACCCTATGAGGTGGATTCGAGCGACTCAAAGCGAATACAAAAACGAATAAGCATGCCGATAAGGCACACATGAAAACTCTACTTTTATATTTTCTACTCATATATTTGAATTATTCTTTCTAATAACCCACAATTTATTTACCCCTTTAGACTATACCTAGCTTAAGCAAGTGTCAACCCCTTAGCAAAAGGCTTTGTAGGCCTTTGTTTTAAGGGATAAGTGGCTGAGGGTTAATTCAGGTAGAAACAGTTTGTGGGTAAATAAAGGGGAAGTCTGGATGATGAGCGGAAGGTGTTTTTGAGGTTAAGTTATGCAATTTATTGAATCCATCCCTAGATGCTTATTAGGGTGAGCTAAGATCAATTAAATATGGTATATGGGAGAGTGGTATGACAAGCAGGCAGTTTAAAAAGCATTTTTTAAGGTTTTTTCTTGGGATTGAAATTATTGTATTTGGGCTAACCTATTTTTGGGGGGCTAATGGTATTCGGGCTTTGATTAATATGAACAATAAGAACCTTGTCTTGCAGCATAAAGTTGACGGTATAGCAGCAGACATTACAGAGTTGGAGGGTCAGATTGAGCAGTGGCACATTCATCCCTTTTATCGAGAGCAAATTGCCCGAGAAAAGCTGCAAATGGCCCGTAAAGACGATAATGTCTACTTTGTTAAATAAGGAGCAACAGTGAAAAAAGTATCCTTAGTCGTAATTTTGGGTCTTGTAGTGTTACAGGTATCTGTAATTGAGGCTAAAAAGGCTGTTTCTTGCGTGACAAGGGCACCTAAAGTAGATAGAGTAAAAAGGAATTTAACCAAAAAAAAGTTGAAAAACAAGAGGATTTTGATGAATTACCCGTATAAACTACCAGAATTGGGATATGCTTTTGATGCCCTTGAGCCACATATCGACAAAGAAACGATGATTTTACACCTTACAAAGCATCAACAGGCTTATGTTAATAATTTGAACGCTATATTGGAGAATCACCCAGAATTGCAAAAACGTTCGTTAGAAGACATTTTAAGTGACTTAAAATCGGTTCCTGAGGCTATTCGCCAAGGTGTTATCAATCAGGGTGGTGGTGTCCTCAACCATACCATGTTCTGGACGATGATGAGTCCTCAGGGTGGTGGAGAACCTACAGGAGAGATTTTAGAGGCTATAAAGGCTAATTTTGGGTCATATGAGGCATTTAAAGAACAGTTTACCCAAACTGCCAAAAAGCTATTTGGTTCAGGTTGGGTCTGGTTGTCAGTCGATAAAGATGGCAAGTTGATTATGTCTACTTCTCCAGATCAAGAAACACCACTTTCAGATGGTCTCAAGCCAGTAATGTGCTTTGATGTATGGGAGCATGCTTATTACTTAAAATATCAGAATAGGCGGCCAGAATATATTGATGCTTGGTGGCACGTGGTGGACTGGGATCAAATTAACAGGAATTATATAGAGAGTAAAAAGTAAGCCAAAAGCAGTGGTTTTATTGTTTACTTTAATGGGCTTTATAGTATGGTGTTAGCATTACATTTTAATATTAACATGAAAGGTTCCATTGTGAATTATAATTCCTATTTGTTAAGTCTATTGCTTCTTATGTCTCCTATGCTTAAAGCTAAATCTGATGATTCTCATGCAGCATGCATTAAAGAACTATCTCCCTTAGTAGCCCAAATGATAAAGAGTTTTCCTGCTGTAGTCGGTGCTGTAATACGGTCCGAACTGCAACATGAAAGTATGGCAGAAGAGAGAGGCGTTGTTATGGATCAAGAATCAAGGACTATGGTTTTATTTGAAAAGGAAGTAAGGCAAGGTACTGTTGTTGCAGATATGGCGCGGGCAATATGTGAAAGAGCTGATTTTACGAAGGAAGAGCTGCAGGCTTTAAAGGGAGTTGCTCAGAGTTCTGCATTGAGAAAAGCTCTGTCCCCAAAGGTTTTAGAGGATACTATTGAGGTTGGTATGAGAGAATCTCTAGAAAGGCTTGGTGAGCTTGTTTTCGAAGCTAAGTGGGCAGCTTTTAATCATGCTAAAGAACAAGGGACTGCTAAACAAGAAAGTTAGTTGTAAAAATTATCTAAAAAAAGGGGCCACATTAACTTGTGGCCTCTTTTTAGAATATTAAGTGGGTTATTCTATGGAGTAGCAATGAGCTGTGGTCCAATTTTATATACAGCATAAGCCGCACCTGCAGTAATGGCAGCTGCAATTATATAACGTTTTGTATATAAAGAATAAAGACTATAGGCTGCTACACCAGTTGCTACACCGGCAGCAACATAGGGGTGTTCTTGCGCTGCAGTAGAGGTAGCCTCTTTAGCTTTAACCATTGCTTCTATGGCAGCTTCTTTAGAAGGAGCATACTTGAGAACTTCATGGCGAATTTCTGGGGCGCTGGGTAGTTGATATGCTTGTGAGCAATTTAACATCAAAAGACTGAGCGATAAGATTAATATTTTTTTCATATTGATTCCTTTTTAATTACAATATTTCATCAGTGTGGTGTTAGTATCTCAGATAGTGTGATTTTTGCAAAGGTCCTTATTGATGTGTCATATCGAAGGTTATTTTATAGCAGAAAGGATTTAATAGGATTTTCTATACGTGGAGTAAAGCATTGTTGATAAGCAGAATGAAAAGTAGATTGATACAAAGAAAAGAGGCCACAAATTAATGTGGCCTCTTTTCTTTGTAAATTGAGTGATAACTATCTTTGAATAGAACTTAAATCTATTTCAGGACAGAATGTATAGGCAGCATAACCAGCTCCTACAAGAGCAGTATAATAACCAGCAAATCCAGTAGCAGCAATAAGAGCCGCTTTTTTATTTTTATAACGTTTATATACAGTAGCATAAAAAATACCTGTATAGGCTACACCAAGAGCAGCGAGGCCAGCGATGTATGGGTGTTCTTGAGCAGCGTCAACTACAGCATTTTTAGCCATAGTAGCCTTATCAATTACTACATCCTTAGCTACAGTAGCACCGTCAACAAGAGCATCTTTAGCTGAATTGGCAGTAGCAACAACTGTTTCCTGAGAAGGTACATACTCAAGACCTTTTTGTACAATCCATGCTTGACCAACAGCTTCTTTAGTCGGCACATATTTGATAGCTTCATTGTAAGTGTTTTTAACACTTTCAGGCATAGTAGGCAAAGTAAAAGCCTGTGAGCCAGCCAATGTCAAAAGACCAAGTGATAAAATTAATATTTTCTTCATATTGATTCCTTCCATTTAAATTACAATATCTAACCATTGTGATATAAGTATCGCAAATAGAAGCTGTTTGCGCAAAAGCCCCCATTGGCACACCCTATTGGATGTGTTGAAGGAAGTGGGAATGAGCTTTTCAGTGGTAAAAGCACTTTTTGAGGTTGAAATAAGGCCAAACCATTGATTTGATCGACCCTTTGAGGTATTATTTCAGATAGGGTATTATGTATTAAATAGATTTTGCTTTATGGCTCCGCTTATGCAGTGCTTTATTTGCTTAAAAATGGAGATTTATAATATGGTTACTAAAAAGTTGTTTTTAATTATTTCATGTCTTTTGCCTGTTGGATTATTTGGGATGCAAGCTGGATCTTCTTTTATGAAGGCTGCAGCACGTCCTGGAGTTTTATCTAGAATTAAGATGCCAATGGGACAACGAAATTTTTATGATTTAAGTTTATTGCCGTCAGTTTCAGATCATCCTATATTGCTTGCTTCGATTGGTGGATTTGGGGCGTTAGAATATGGCGCTATGCGATATGGATATAAGCGTCCAAGTGTAGTACTTGGGGCAGCGTTTAATAGAATTCGTCCAGCTACCCGTAACGACCTTAAGGCTGAGGTAGAGAAGCTGCTTGAGCAAACTCAGCAAGAATATAAAAAGCATGGCGTAAAGGTTGATGTCCTTCAAGAACAAACAAGGAAAGACTTTTCTCAAATGGGGCAGAAGGTTGAAGGAGTTGAGATTATTGCCAGAGATTCTAGTGCTAAAGTAGGGCAGATGGAAAATCGTGTTAAAGCTTTTTCCGGTATTTTAAACAATGTAACTACTCAGATTCATAGTTTGCCTGAAGACGTTCAGAGAAAAATTGTACAAGATCCTGCGTTTAGACAAGGTCTTCAAGATGATATCAAGGCTGCCATTGATCAGGCTGTTGAAGAGCATGGCGCATAACATAAAAGGAAACAACATGGTTAGAAATATTTTTATTGGTTTGCTTGGGTGTATGTTATTTATACCGATGTTTCCACAAAATGAAACGGTGGCGCCTCAGGGTATCGTTGCTCAATATCAAGAATACAAAAAAGAACATCCTGTTGTAGCTGAAAAAGCTGAGCAAGTAGCTAAAGGAGTTGCTGTTGTAGGAGTAGGGGCGCTTTTGTGGCGTCGATATGGCTACAATACACCACGACATCTTAAGCGAATGTTTGGTAAAGTATCAGCAGAACGAGGTCATTTAGCTGGGCAATATAATACTCAACTTGATTTGCTAGCTTCAACATATCAGCATGGGTTTAAACGACTTGGAGAACAGCTTGGTTCAAAGGAGCAAGCGTTAAAATCTTTAGATAATCACTTAACTTCTTTACTTACTGGGGTAGCGCGTTTGAATGCTAAAAGTTTAGCTGCCGAACAAGTACTTGCCAAAAGCCCAGCTGTAATTGCTAATAAAGCTGTTGTTGGAATTGGTCAAGTAGTCAAGAGTGAAGCTAGAGATGCTATTGCTCAAGGGCTTAAGAAGAATGATAAGTTTGCGCAGTTGCTTGGTATTAAAAAACCAGCAAAACCGATCTTGCCACAGCTTATACAAGAAAATCGTATACTCATGCCGAATGCAATGTACCCTGTTATTCCATGTGGTGCAGCAGCAGCGTTAGCTATTGAAGGTCCGCGGTTTAGTGGTTCAGCTACTGGCTTCAATATGCCTCAAGGTGAATTCAACTCACTTGAGCTTTACGAAGTTGGCAACCAATTTTGCTAGAAATTAGCACCGATTGATATCCGACAATTTAACCTGTTGTTCTGGAAAATTTTGTTACAAACTGATATACTCAAGAAAACTTATTTATTGAAATTAAATACGATTGATTGATAATGTCAGACAAGAAAAATAAAGATGTACAAGAGCAGCCTGAGGTTGTTGTAGAGCATGATGGTTCTCAAGAGCATGAAGTTCGCTTACAAAAAGTTAAAGAATTACAAGAACAGGGCATAGATCCTTGGCCTACAATGAAGCCCGTTTCAGCGTCTTGTGATAAGGTTGTTTCTGAGTTTAAGGAAGACCAAGAGCAAGAATATACTGTTGCAGGTAGACTTATGACTATTCGTGAGCATGGTAAAAGCATTTTTTGTACTCTTCAAGACCGTACTGGCAGACTTCAAGTCTATATCAAAAAAGATCTCATTGGAGAACCCGCATTTGAGTTCTTTAAAAAGTATATTGATACTGGTGATATTGTTTGGTTTAGTGGATCCGTATTTAAGACTAGGATGGGTGAGATTACCCTTAAGGCACAAGAGTTGACCTTAATGAGTAAGTGCCTGCATCCATTGCCTGAAAAGTGGCATGGTATTGCCGATAAAGAACTTAAGTATCGACAACGATATTTAGACTTGATGAGTAATGAAGATTCTAGAAAAAAATTCAAAATTCGTTCTGATGTTGTTGCATTCATGCGGCGCTTTCTTGATGATCAAGAGTTTATGGAAGTTGAAACGCCGATGTTGCACCCTATTCCGGGTGGTGCTGCAGCCAAGCCTTTTGTTACACATCACAATGCATTACATATGGAACTGTTCATGCGCATTGCGCCAGAGCTTTATTTAAAGCGTTTGGTTGTTGGTGGCTTTGAACGTGTTTATGAAATCAATCGTAATTTTCGTAATGAGGGAATTTCAACACGACATAATCCTGAGTTTACTATGCTTGAGCTTTACATGGCTCACGCTGATTACAATTTCATGATGAACTTTATTGAACAAATGTTACATACATTAGTGCAAAAGGTCTGTGGTGAAAGTAAGCTTCCTTTTGGTGATCATGTTTTAGACTTTGGAAAACCCTTTGATCGTATTTCTGCTAAAGAAGCAATCTTGAAATACAGTGATGTTAAGGCAGCTGCACTAACTGCAAAAACTATTGATGCTACACTAAAAAAGCATGATGTTAAGTTTGATAAGAAAAAATCATTAAATGAAAAAATCTTCTTATTATTCGAAGAGGTAGCAGAGTCTAAGTTAATACAGCCTACATATATAATTGATTTTCCAGTAGAGATTTCTCCTCTATCTAAACGTAGTAAGGATGATCCTTCCATTGCAGCACGTTTTGAACTGTTTGTTGCAGGGATGGAAATCAGTAACGGGTTTAGTGAGTTGAATGATCCGTTTGATCAAGCTGAACGCTTTAAGCATCAAGTTGCTGCACAAGCTGCAGGTGATGAAGAGGCACATCAATATGATGCTGACTATATCCACGCGCTTGAGTATGGATTACCTCCTACGTGTGGTGTTGGTATTGGTATCGATCGCTTAATTATGTTGTTAACAGACACCACTTCGATTAAAGATGTCATCTTATTCCCAACATTAAAAAAACAAAAATAATTTAGACGCGTATTGCGTTGACCGTTATTAGTTTTGTCTTTACACTTTTATTAAATGCCTTAACAATTTTTGTTGAAAAAAGGTAATTCATTATTTAATCATTGTGTATAAGGTGTGCTATGTCTAAAAAAGTTTTACTAGTTATTGCTAGTAAAGAATTTCAACCGGTTGAATACGGAAAAACTAAAGAAGTTTTAGAAGATAATAATATTGAAGTTGTTACAGCGAGTGATGCTTCAGGTCAAGCTTATGCAACTGATGGATCGGTAGTGCATATCAATCTTACTTTAGATGAAATAGACATGTCATTGTTTGATGGTATTTTTCTCATCGGTGGCGGTGGTGCTATGAAGTATTTAGACACGGGTGTTATGTATAATCTGTTACGTACAGCACAACGTGAAAGTAGGGCGTATGGCGCTATTTGTATTTCACCAAGGATTTTAGCCGCAGCTGGTGTGTTGAATGGTAAGAAAGCAACAGGTTGGGATAGTGATGATAAGCTGACTGAAGTGTTTAAAAAGCATAATGTTGAGTATGTTAAAGAACCTGTCGTTGTTGACGGTAATCTTGTAACGGCTGTTGACCCAAAAGCTGCAGAAGAATTTGGAAAAGCGATTGTAAAAATTTTATAGTAACGAGGCTTCATGGAAACTCTTCAGGGTTCAAAGTACGCTTGGATCTTGCCACAAGAATTTGATACCATTGTGGATCAAGCAAGTAAGTATAAATTATCTATTCCCTTAATGCATACCCTCACTTCAAGAGGTATAACCACCAAAGAAGATATTGATTCATTTTTATTTAGTGCGTTTGAAAAAGAAGTTCATGATACTTCTTTAATGAAGGATGCTGACAAGGCGGTTAAAAGAATATTAGAAGCTATTGAGAATGGTGAGAAAATATTAGTAGCGGGCGATTACGATGTTGATGGAATAACCTCTAGTGCGTTAATGCTCATTTGTTTATTACCGCTTGGTGCTAATATCAATTTTTTCTTACCTAATCGTGTTAAGGATGGATACGGTTTATCACCTAAGGTGGTTCAACGAGCTGCTGATAACGATTATAAAGTTATTATAACCGTGGATAATGGAATAACAGCGTTTGAGCCAGCAGAGTTAGCCAAAAAGCTAGGTGTTGATTTAATCATAACGGATCACCATAGACCACACGACAAAGTTCCTGATGCGTTTGCCATTGTTGATCCTGCACAAAATGATTGTGAGTATCCATTCAAATACTTAGCCGGTGTTGGTGTAACATTTAAAATACTTTCCTTATTGTATGCACAAAAAGGGTTAGACATACCAGAAAAAGCTTATGAGTTGCTTTTGTTTGGGACCGTGGCTGATGTGGTACCATTAAAAGGTGAAAATCGATTTTGGGTACGACACGGTTTAAATTTGCTTAATCAGGGAGAAAGTTTTCCTGTTAAAGTGATGAGGCGGAATAGTAAGCTTAATAAACCAAAAATTTCTGCTTCTGATATTGGATTTTTTTTGGCTCCTCAGTTGAACGCTCTTGGACGCCTTGATGATGCACGGCAGGGCGTTAAGTTCCTCATTGGTGCTGATCATAAAGAAACAGAATTTATTGGGAGCATCCTACTCGAATTGAATGATGCACGAAGAGAAGTAGAACGTTCAATTGTTGAACAAGTAGAGCGAGAAATTAAGTCGGGTAATATTGATTTTGAAACAGAGAATGTTATTATGGCGGCTGGTGATAATTGGCCTGCCGGTGTGATTGGATTAGTTGCATCGCGTATGATTTCTGCTCATGGTAAGCCTGCGTTACTTTTTCATTTAACCAAGGATGGACAAGCTAAGGGGTCGTGTCGTTCTATTCCTGAATTTAATATGTTCGATGCTTTAACCAAGTGTAAAGACTTGTTGACTCAGTTTGGGGGTCATTCATTGGCTGCAGGGCTATCATTACCACAGAAAAACTTACCTGAACTGAAAAAAAGGTTAGAAGCGTTGGTTGCAGAGCAATTAACACCGTTTGATTTACAACAGAAAATTACACTTGATGCTCCAATCATTTTAGCTGATCTTAATAAGAAATTTATGCATGATATGGGCTTGTTTGAACCATTTGGGAATGAAAATAGAAATCCTAGTTTTTTAATTCGGGATGTTACCCTGGTTGAAGAGCCGCGATTGCTTAAAGACTTACACGTGAAGTTTAGAGTGTTTGCTGATGGTGTTATCAAGCCGGTAATGTTTTTCAATCGTCCCGAGCTGTTTGAACAATTGAGACATCAAGGCGAAAAGGCCTTTGACTTGGCTGCGCAAGTGACTGAGAATTATTGGAATGGAACGAGCACTATTGAACTTATTGGTATTGATATTGCGTTTAAAGATGAACTAAAATAAGAGAAAATGATGAAAAATATAATAACCATTGATGGTCCAGTAGCAAGTGGGAAATCTAGTCTTGCGCGGGCGTTGGCAAACAAGTTAGGATATTATCATATCAATAGCGGATATTTTTATCGTTCACTAGCGTATATACTGATCAAGTTTTGTAAGAAGACTCTTGATGATTTACGTGCGTTGGATCAAGAAGATATTGAGTGTATCGATTTAAATAAGCTTGAGTATGTATACGATGAGGGTCGCCCACAAGTGTTTTACCAAGGTACTGACTTGACCCCACATCTTAAGACTCGCGATATTGACGATGGAGCATCCACGATTTCGACCTATCCGTTCATCCGTGAAGCTGTTAATAAGTTTCAACATCAGCTGGCGGGAGATCATGATATTGTTATTGATGGGCGTGATATTGGGACTATTGTATTTCCCGAGGCGAAAATAAAAATATTTTTAACAGCGTCTGAAGAAGAACGAACAAGTCGCTGGCAGAATGATCAAAGGAAAAAGGGGAATATATTTTCATTTGATCAAAGTTTGGCAGAGGTTCAAGAGCGGGATCGTCGTGATACTACGCGTAGCATAGCGCCACTCACTATCCCTGAAAACGGGCTTGTAATTGATAATAGTAATCGTAGTAACGAGGATGTGGTACGAGAAGTTTTGGAATTGATATAATATATTTTAAGCAAAAAAAAGCGCCTCTTATAATAAGAGGCGCTTTTTTATTACCTGGATTTATTTATCCACAGTTTTCGTCTTCATCATAGTCAATACGACCTGAATCATATCCTTCAAACTCTTTCATACGTTCATTAACGTATCCAGATGGTTCTTCTTCATAGCTAGCAACGGTGGTTTTTTTCCCACAGTTAGCAAGAGCTAAGACTGATAAGATTGAAACGATAGACATTAACTTTTTCACGATATCTCCTAAAAGTGTAGAGTTAGTTTGTTATTTCTTTTTTTTTCTAGTTTTTGTAGCAACTTTTTTCATTGGTTGGCTTTTCTTGAAAATTTTCTTTTCAAAGATTTGTCCTAGAACTTCATCAACATGATCAACAAACACTAATTTTAGGTCTTTGTCTACATCTTTGATGAATTCTTGAACGTCATCATGGTTTTCCTTAGGAAGAAAAATCTTTTCGATACCATACCGCTTGGCTGCAAGTATTTTTTCTTTCAAGCCACCAACTGCAAGCACACGACCACGTAATGTGATTTCTCCTGTCATTGCCACTTTCTTTTTTACAGAATTTTTTGACAATGCTGACACGAGGGCTGTACAGAGTGCAATCCCGGCAGAAGGACCATCTTTAGGGGTCGCTCCTTCAGGTATATGGACATGAATATCTTTATTGTTTGCAAATGCAGCAGGTATTCCAAGCTCCTTACAACGGGATCGGATATAACTAACAGCTGCTTGTGCAGACTCTTGCATCACTTCACCAAGTTGTCCAGTTAGTGTAGCAGTTCCTTTACCTGGCAAGACGGATGCTTCAATTTCGAGAACATCGCCACCAACTTCAGTCCATGCTAGACCGGTAACCAGTCCGATGGAATCTTTCTTCTTAGGATCCAGTGTTGTTCGTTTATATTTAGTAAACCCAAGCCATTCTTTAATAAGAGTTGGTGTCACGGTGACACTTTTCTTTTCTTTTTTCAAGATTACTTGGATGGTTTTACGTAATAATTTAGCGACAACACGATCAAGCTGTCGAACTCCAGATTCTTTGGTGTATTCTTCAATCAGGATTTCAATAGCGGGAACCCCAAGTTTGAACTGGCGTCCATTGAGACCGTATTCCTTTAGTCCTTTAGGGATGAGGAATTTTTGAGCGATATCAACTTTTTCAGATTCTGTGTATCCTGCAAGGTTAACAATTTCCATACGATCAAAAAGTGGGTATGGAATGTTTTCCAGCATGTTAGCTGTAGTAATAAACATTACTTGAGATAGATCATATTCAAGATCAAGGAAATGATCTACAAATCCTTTGTTTTGTTCTGGATCTAACACCTCTAATAATGCTGCTGATGGATCGCCATGAACGTCATTAGACATTTTATCGATTTCATCGAGCAATATAACTGGGTTTTTAACCTTAGCCTTTTTCATTGCTTGGATAATTTTACCAGGAAGCGCTCCTATATAGGTTCGCCTGTGGCCACGAATTTCAGCTTCATCTCGTACTCCACCGAGTGAAAGACGAACAAACTCACGCCCAAGGCTTTCTGCAATAGTCTTTGCTAATGATGTTTTTCCAACACCAGGAGCACCTACAAAGCAAATAACCGGTGATCGTTCCTGAGATCCTCTAAACTTAATTGCTGCTAAGAACTCTAAAATACGCTCTTTTGCCTTTTGGAGACCAGCATGAGATTCATTGAGAATCTTTTCTGCCTTAGAGAGTGCAATATTATCTTTAGTAGCATTTTTCCAAGGTAATCCAGTTACCCATTCGACGTAATGACGGCTGACAACCGCTTCCGAAGAAAGTGGAGGCATTTGTTCTAAGCGCTTTAATTCTTTTTCTACTTTTTCATTAGCTTCTGTGGTGAGGCCTAAACTCTTCAAGGATTCACGTATTTTGATGATCTCAGAGGAGTGATCATCACGACCTAGCTCTTTCTGGATAGCTTTCATTTGTTCGCTTAGATAGTATTCTCGTTGGTTTTTTTCAACCTGTGTTTGAATACGTCCTTTAATACGTTGTTCTGTTTGAAGAATTTCTATTTCTTTTTGTAAAAGCCCTGCTACCTTGAGTATTCGTTGATTGAGGTCGAAGAGTTCTAATACAGCCTGTCTTTCATCGAAAGACAATGAAAGCTGAACAGCCATAGTATCGATTAAGTTGTCGATATCATCCATGGTACGTGCTTGAGCGAGTAAGTCCTGAGGAGCTCGATCATTTAGCTTTGCATATTCGCCGTAGAGTTCTTTAGCCTGTCTCCACAATGCTTCGAGCTCGACGCTATTATTAGCATTGGTAGTTGGTAGGTCTTCGAAGTATGCACCCATAAACTCGCCATTGTCTTCTAAATGTACAATCTTAGCACGAGAAATTCCTTCAATGAGAATCTTGAGTGCATTATTTGGCATGCGGATAACTTGCAAAATAGTGGCTCTGAGGCCATATTCGAAGATATCATCTCCAGTAGGGTTCTCAACATTAGGGTTCTTTTGTGCTGTGACAAAGAGGGACTTATTATGTTTAAGGGCATACTCAACTGCCTGAATGGAGGATTTACGTCCTACGATTACAGGATTAATACTTTTTGGGAGGATGACCACGTTTTTTAGAGGAAGAACTGATAGGTAATCAGTTTGCTCTTCTTCTGCCGATTGTGGCTCCTGTAGGGTGATTTCCTTTTCGTCTATCATATTTTTATTTGATCCTACGTAAAATTGATATTATACTGAGGAAGGTGATTTTCTGATTTAAAATTTTGCTTATTTATAAAGATAGTTTATCATAATTAAGCTTGAGAGTAAATGGGGATTTTTTAAACCATTACCTTAAATAACAGGCACAGAGTGGCCTTTTCTTTCAGTGTTAGCCTTTGAATAATGCGTCTGAGTGACGTTTTAGGCTTTTCTATCTCTTTCTCGTGAAGATTTTTCAATGATAGGGACTGCTTTCCTTTGAAGAGGGGGGTGGGCTACTGGAGCATTCAAGTAATAAGTGTGTTAAAAGGGAGTGAATATGATGGCAAAGTAATTAATAGGCGATTTTGAATTGAAAATAATTTTGGCAAAGTTGTGTAAGTTTGCTAAAATTAAAATTGAAATAGATTTATTTATTTTTTCTTACTTATTTTAAAGGATTGTTTCACTATGATGTCATTTTTGAAAAGAATGTACGGCAACTTTCAAAGCCGTGAAGAAGTTTTCAAGTTTGTAGTTCTCGGATTCATATTTTTCCTTGTAATTGGAACCTACTGGACTCTACGTCCTTTGAAGGATGGATTGTTTCTTTCTATCGTTGGTGGAATCTACCAGCCTTATGCAAAGATACTTTCTATGTTTGCAGTTTTTCCGATTGTTATGTTCTACTCTAAACTTATCGATTGGTTCTCTCGAGATAAGGTGTTTTATATTTTAACGGCGTTCTACTGTGTAACTGCATTTGCTTTTGCATTAGCATTTATGAACCCAACAATTGGTCTTGCAAACACTGTAGAAAGCCCATCACGAATCTTGGGTTGGCTTTGGTACGTTTGGGTTGAAAGTTTTGGATCACTAATTGTTGCATTGTTCTGGGCGTATACCGCTGATATTACTGCACCAGATGTAGCAAAAAGAGGTTACCCTCTGATTGTTCTCTTTGGTCAGCTGGGCAATATTCTTGGACCATTGTTTTTGACACCACTTGGAAAGAACTTTTTCAATGGTGACAGTAGTCCAGTTGTGGCTATTACAGGTGTTTTGATTTTCTGTATCGGTTTTATGGTTTGGATTTTCGGTAGAATTGTACCAGCAAGTCAACGTCAGGGTTATAAATCTGCTGATGAAGCTAAGGTTGATAAGAAAGAAAAAGGAGAAGCTGGATTCTTTGAAGGTCTTTTCCTATTATTAAGAACTCCTTACCTATTGAGTATTTTCTTTATTATTACAATTTTTGAAATGATTGTTACAGTATTTGATTTCTTACTTAAGATTAACGTTGCAGAAAACTTTGCGACAAGTGCTGAGCGAGTTGCATATTTAGGAAGCTATGCTTGGATGACCGGCTTGGTTGCATTCTTGTGTGTTATCCTTGGTATTAACAATATTCAACGTAAAGTTGGTATGACAGCGTCATTACTTATTTTACCGTTCTTGGTTCTGTTTGCAGTATTAACATCTAAGTTCTACACTGGTCTTGCAGTATTCTTCTGGATCATGGTATTTGCTAAAGCTGTTAACTATGCATTAAACCAACCAACATTGAAACAGCTTTACATTCCAACCAGTGCTGATGCGAAATACAAATCTCAAGCTTGGATTGAAATGTTTGGAAGTCGAGGATCAAAAGGTACAGGTTCATTCTTTAATACATTCCGCGAAGGATTTATTAAGATGTCCGGTCCTGCTGGTGCCGCAGCATTTATGACGATATTCACATTTGGTGGTGTTGGATTAATTACCTTATGGGTACCAATTGCTATATATGCTTCAAGAAAATACAACACTGCAGTTAAGGAAAACAAGGTTGTATGTTAAAAATAGTACGATATAAAGTATGATAAAAAAGAGCTCTCTAAGCAAATTAGAGAGCTCTTTTTCTTAAAAAGGGTAGGGTTGTTAGTAGGAGTCAAAAAGAGGCATATTACTAATTTGTTGTAAGGGATTACGATACTATGAGTTCTAAGTTTTGGAGTTTTTGGGACGTTGAGCGTTCAGAGTATTTGAAATTGGTCTATCTATCTTTGGCGTTCTTCTTTGTAATTGCGGCATACACCGTGATGAAGGATCTCAAGGATTCGATCTTTATTTATACGGTGGGGCGTTCGTATTTACCAACGGCAAAAATTTTATCTATGATTGTGTTGATTCCAGCAATTTTGTTGTTTTCATACTTAGTAGATAGAATGCGTCGGTATCGGCTGTTGTGTGCCTATAGCATTGCATTTAGCCTGATCGGGTTTGCTTGTGCTTATTTGCTGGGAAATCCAGTAGTAGGTTTAGATAATCCAGTAACAAGTCCGAATCGTTGGTTTGGTTGGTTCTTTTTCTTTTTTGTTGAAGGGTATTCACCTTTTATTGTGAGTCTGTTTTGGGCATTTGCTAACTCGATTAACAGTCCAAAAGAAACCAAAAAATATTATTCATACATGGTTGCAGCTTCTAAGGTCGGCGGTATTGTTACGGCGGCATTTTCTTGGTATTTTTTCAGTTGTAATTTCAATTCTGCTGTACCGATCAGCGGAACGTTAAAACATCAAATAATTGTAGCGTTATCTTCAGCGTTATTATTATTAGTTCCGGTTGTTATTTTCTTCATGGTCAAAACGGTGCCAGGATACATGCTTCATGGTTATGAAGCGGTTTATAAAGAAGAAAAGGCTATGAAAAAGGCTGGTAAAGAAAAAAGTGGCCTTTTTAGTGGATTGTGGCTTCTTTTTAAGGTTCCTTATGTGATGGGGATCTTTGGCATTATTTTCTTTTATGAAGTTATTAACGTGGTTTTGTCCTATCAGCGGTTAGTCTTGCTTGATACTGGCGCAAAAGATGTGGCAGAGTTGAGTTGTTCATTGTTAGAGCAAATGTTCTATGTACACGTTTTTGGTTTACTTATTGCTCTATTTGGAACTACGTACCTATTAAGAAAATATGGAGAGCGTAAGTGTCTTCTCTTTGTTCCTGTTTCGATAGGGGTATTGATTGCTATATTTATGGCTTTTGGGGCATGGCATTTCCATGTATTAACATCGGTCTTTGTATTAATGCGATCTATTCACTATGCAATCAGCTATCCGGTTCGAGAAGCGCTGTATGTTCCGACTTTGAAAGAGATTAAGTTTAAATCCAAGTCATGGATTGATTCATTTGGTCAGAAGTTTGCCAAGAGCTTTGGATCTACCTTTAATAAAATAGCCGAATCGGTTTTTGTACGGTATGGTGCCTCAGCATTTGTGTCGCTAGAAGCGGCATTTTTTGCTACACTAATAGGTTCATGGATCTTAGTGGCCTATTTTATTGGTCGGCGTTATAGTCAAGTAGTGAAAGACAACGAAATTATTGGGTTATCCAGCGATAACAAATAGGGTTAAAAATGAGCAAGCGGTGTATTACTAACTTGTTGCAAGGGATTTAAAATGGGTTTTTTAGGCCAGAATTTTTTGAATCTAGATCGTTATGAGAAATTAAAGTTCTTGTACTTATCCGGGGCGTTTTTCTTTGTTATATCATCCTATACTGTAATGCGTGAGCTTAAAGACTCCGTTTTTATATATGTAGTGGGACGTTCTTACCTGCCTACAGCTAAAATACTTTCTATGATCGTTTTGATACCGGCAGTTTTACTGTTTGCTTACTTGGTTGATAGAATGAGACGATATCGATTGTTGTGTGTCTATACTATTGCATTTAGCTTGATAGGACTAGTCTGCGCTTATTTACTAGGGAATCCTACTATTGGGTTGGATAATACAGTATCAAGTCCATATCGTTGGTTTGGTTGGTTTTTCTTCTTTTTTATCGAAGGATATTCACCATTCATAGTGAGTCTGTTTTGGGCGTTTGCCAACTCGGTAAGTAGTCCAAATGAAACAAAAAAGTACTATTCTTTTATGGTAGCGGGATCTAAGATTGGTGGCATGCTAGTGGCGGCGATTTCCTGGTATTTTTTCAGTTGTCAGTATACAGGTTCTATTGTTCTATCCAGTACAGTAAAGCATCAGCTTATTGTGGCTTCCTCGTCGGTGTTATTAATGATTGTACCGATTATTATACTTTGGATGATTCGGGTGGTTCCTGGGTATCGATTACATGGTTATGAGGCTGTATATAAAGAAGAAAAGGCTATGAAAAAGGCTGGGGTAGAAAAGACTAGTATTTTTTCAGGATTATGGCTTTTGTTGAAGGTCCCTTATGTAATGGGTATTTTTGGCATGATCTTCTTTTATGAGGTTATCAATGTGATTTTGTCATATCAGCGCTTGATTATAGCTGATAAGGCTGCTAATGATGTTGCAGGATTGAGTTGTTCCCTGTTTGAACAGAACTTTTTTGTACACTTGTTTAGTTTTTTAATCTCATTATTTGGTACAACCTACTTATTACGGAAGTATGGAGAGAGAAAGTGTCTTCTCTTTATTCCTATTGCTACAGGATTGTTGATTGTGGTGTTTATGCTCTTTGGTCACTGGCATTGGCATGTCTTGACTTCAGTGTTTGTTCTCATTCGCTCTATTAACTATGCTGTGAGCTACCCTGTTCGAGAAAGCCTCTATATTCCAACCTTGAAAGAGATCAAATTTAAGTCCAAGTCGTGGATCGATTCATTTGGTCAGAAGTTTGCCAAAAGCTTTGGTTCTACCTTTAATAAGATTGCTGAGTGGATCTTTGTTAATTATGGTGCAAATGCCTTTGTATCGGTTGAAGGAGGGTTTTTTGCTATTTTAATAACGTCCTGGATCGCGGTTGCGTATCTTCTTGGGCGTCGCTATAGCAAGGTTATTAGAGATAATGAGATTATTGGGGTATCAGCATCAGATTGATTATAGGCTTGTTATTGCACTTTTTGCCAATTCAGGTACACTATATTTGTATTATTTGTTAAATCTTGCTTTTTGTAAATTGGGGTGGCCATATGGCCTGAAAAGCAATAGTTAAAACCCTGAAGGGAAATTTTCGATGATTGATTTTAGAGATTTAGTAAAACACGGCATTCACTTCGGTCACCAAACTAGTAAATGGTGTCCAAAAATGGCTCCTTATATCTGGGGACATAAAAACGGAATTCACCTTATTGACGTTTCCAAGTCAGCATTTGCTATGGATCAAGCAGCAAAATTCTTAGAATCTGTTGTAGCTGAAGGTAAGACTGTCTTATGGGTGGGTACTAAAAAATCTGCTCAAAAAGTTATTGGCGATGCTGGTAAAAAACTTAACATGCCAAGCGTAACCTATCGTTGGATTGGTGGAACATTAACCAATCACTCACAAGTTAAAAAATCTGTAACCAAGTTGTTACATTATGAAGATATTATTGAAAAATCAGATGATTTTTCTTACACCAAAAAAGAACTTAATGTTTTTGGTAAGTTGGTAGAAAGATTACAACGTACTGTTGGTGGAATCAGGACATTGAAGATGCCTTTGGGCGCAGTTGTGTTAGTAGACGTTCGTAAAGAAGATACTGCATTACGTGAAGCAAATATTGCTGGAATTCCTGTAGTTTCTCTTGTTGATACTAACAGTGATCCATCATTGGTAGATTATATCATTCCTGCTAATGATGATTCTCCTAAGTCTATTCAGTTCGTTATTGAGCACTTAGTTAAGGCTGTTGAATCTGGAAAAGAGCAAGCTGATAAAGTAATGGCTGAAAAGAAAAAAGTTGCTGCTGAAAAGGCTGCAAAAGCAAAAGAAACAGCTGTTCCAAAAGCTGCTGCAAAGAAAGCTCCAGTTAAAGCTGCTGCAAAAGCGCCAGCTAAAGCTGCTGCCAAAGCACCAGTAAAGGCTGCTGATAAAAAAGAAGCTGCACCTAAGAAGGAAGCGGTTAAAAAGGCTGCTCCTAAGGCTGCTCCTAAAAAGACAACTGAAGCTCCTAAGGAAGCTGAAGTAAAGGCTGCTGATAAAAAAGAAGCTGCACCTAAGAAAGAAGCGGTTAAAAAGGCTGCTCCTAAGGCTGCTCCTAAAAAGACAGAATCAACAGATAAAAAATAAACTGTTGGGAGAGGTGTCTGAGTGGTCGAAAGAGCACGATTGGAAATCGTGTATGTCTCGAAAGGGGCATCGAGGGTTCGAATCCCTCTCTCTCCACCAGAATTGATTAAAAGCTTGGGAAGCTCTAAGAATCGATATGCTTTATTTTGTCAGGTCCGAGAGGAAGCAGCAAGGGGTATATTGGTTTTGTAGGCTTCCCTTTTTTTATGGAGAAGTAATCGTTGGTGAGTTTGTTCAAGTACCTAGTCTAAAGTGAGCTTATTATGAATAAGACATATCTCAATCTGGCCCGTAAATGGCGTTCAAAAAACTTTGACCAAATAATAGGTCAAGATTTGTCTGTGCGCATGATCAAGAACACCTTGTATTTGAATCATTTTTTTCCTGTTTACCTTTTTGCAGGACAGCGTGGTTGTGGAAAAACCTCTACGGCTCGTGTATTTGCTGCTGCTATCAATTGTGAGATGTTAAGTGAGTTTCAGAAGGATCCTCGTAAGACAGTACTACCGTGCTTTGTCTGTACATCTTGTAAAGCTATGGAAGAAGGTAATCACCCTGATTTTATCGAAATGGATGCTGCATCGCATACCGGTGTTGATAATGTACGTCAGATTATTGAAGCGGCTTCATTACTCCCTTTGTTGGGTCGTAAAAAGGTTTATTTAATTGATGAAGCGCACATGTTAAGCAAGGCTGCCTTTAATGCGTTTTTAAAAATATTAGAAGAGCCTCCGGCATCAGTGTTATTTATCTTGGCTACCACTGACGATAAAAAAATTATAGAAACTGTTCGTTCTCGTTGTTTCCAACTTTTTTTTAGAGCAATTGCTCAACAAGACTTACATAAATTATTGGTTTCAGTCTGTGAAAAAGAAGAGATTGGTTTTGATGAGGCTGGCCTACAGTTATTGATTCGTGAAACTGAAGGTTCTGCTCGTGATGCGCTTAATTTATTAGAGCAGGTTCGTTTTTCTAGTGATAAGGTAACAGAAGAACAGGTATTGCGAGTATTGGGTTCTATTAGTGACGATCAGATTTGTACTTTAACTAACCATATAATTTCATCTAATGATTCATCACCACAGTCATTAATTTCATATATAGCCACTCTCAAGTTAGAAACATTTGCTCCTGAGATTGTTTGGCAACGATTCATGCTTGTGTTGAAGATGATTGTGTGGCAAAAATATGGGGCCCCTGTTGCCAATATTTCGATGACCGAGGAGTTAAAGTCTACACTGGCAAAAGTACCCTTAAAAGTCATGATCTCGCTCTTTCATTTTTGCTGCCAGCAAGAGCAACTGTTTTTAAAATCTGTAGATAAACATTTGTTCTTATCTATGTTTTGGGTTCGTATTTGGGCTATTGCACATAGTCAGGCATCAGTTGGAGATGTAAAGGCTACTCCTGTTAAGACAGAACCGCCAGTACCGCAAAAAAAAACAGTTGACCGTGTTGTGCCTCAACCGGCTGCACCGGTAGCTGTAAGTCGTACAGAGCATCCCAATGAATGGGCAGCGTTTTTAGAAAGTGTTGCCAAGATTGACGATCAGCTAGTGGTTTCATTGTTTGCTCAGGCAAAGCTCAAGGCGCATGATAAAGCTTCGGGATTATTAGAGGTGGTTTTTCTTAAGAAGTTTGAACTGTTTCAGGATATTTTTAGTAGAAAAGAATCAGAGTGGTTTGCGATATTGAAATCGGTGTTTGGCGATAATGTTCAGTTAGAGCCTATTTTTGAAGAGAGTAGTAAGGCGCAGCCGCAAGCGCCAGCAGTGTCTAAGTCTGTTGCAAAGCAGGCTATGCCAGAAGCGCCAGTTAAAAAAGTTTTTTATCAATCAAATAATAAAGTATCAGTAACAAATAAAGATGTTCCTCTGGATGTTTCAGATAAAGCTACATGGGCAATGACTCATTCTTTACTAGAGCACTTTCCTGGAACGGTTACCGAATTCAAGGAGGATGGGGATGAATAAGTTACCTAAGGTTGTCATAGTTGGAAGAACCAATGTTGGTAAATCCAGTTTGTTTAACAGAATTTCAAATCGAACAAAGAGTATTATCTTAAATGAAACTGGTGTGACCAGGGATTATTTAAAAGACGCTATCACTCATGACGGTATTTCATTTGATCTTATTGATACAGGTGGTTTATGTGCTCAAGCAGAGCATGATTCTATTTTGGCAGCTATTCGTACGCAAGCGTTGGGCTTGATTGAAAAGGCGCAAGTTGTGGTATTTGTTGTTGATGGTACGATTGGTATCTTGCCAGATGAACAAGAGTTGGCCAAGATGCTCCACAAGCTAGGTATTCCTGTTGTTTTAGCGGTTAATAAGGTTGACGTTAAAGAGACGCAAGAGAATTTATATCAATTTGATCGATTTGGCTTTGAGCATATTGTTCCTGTATCGGCTACGCATGGTACCGGTATATCTGAAGTGTTATCTTCTGTTACCGATATTCTCAAAGAACGTCCTTTAGAAGAAGAAGAGGAACGAGTTCGTCCAGAATATAAGGTAGTAATTTTAGGGAAGCCTAATGTTGGAAAATCATCCTTGATGAATATTTTAACGCAAGACGAGCGGTCGTTGGTAGCAGATCAAGCTGGAACTACTCGAGAATCTATTGCTGAACCAATCGTGTTTGAAAAATCTACATTGGAGTTGGTTGATACGGCTGGAGTACGACGTAAAAAAACTATTAAGACTGATATAGAATCTTTGATGGTTAAAAGTTCACTGGCGTCAGTCCGGACTTCTGATCTGATTCTACTCATGGTTGATGCTAATGAAGGGCAACTTTCTGATCAGGAGCTTAAGCTGGCATTTTATGTGTTTGAACAAGGTAAGGCTCTTATTTTACTCTTTAATAAATCAGACATTCTTGATGACTATGAAAAAGAACGCTTAGATTCTGAGCTTGAAAAATACCTCTTTTTCATTAAGCGCTTAGAGTCATTGACTATTTCATGTAAGAGCAAGAAAAATCTGCATAAGTTGTTACCATTGGTAGAAAAGATTTGGCATCGGTATAATCTCAAAATTCCTTCTGATGAGTTGACCGAGTTGTTTAAACGGATGTTGATGCGTAAGCCATTGTTTAAAAATGAGAAGAAATTAGAGTTGCGAAGAGCTGACCAGATTGGTACAGCTCCTATGACTATTAAGTTGTCGGTTAACTACCCTCAGTACTTTGGTGATCGCGAGTTGGCTTTCTTTGAAAATATTTTAAGAAAAAATTACGAGCTTAAGTCCGTTCCGGTTATTATTAATGTTCAAGCTCCCAAGAAAAAACACTATTAAATAGGTCCTCTATGAAACTACTTTTTTATTTAAGCATCGGGTTATTTCTGGCTATACATGTATATGCAGTTCCTCCATTGCAAAGGTCAAATTCGTGTAAAGAGTTGTCTATGGGAGGGGAGCTGCCAGCATGGTTTCATAAATATTTAAAAACTCAAAAAAAAAATGGTACTAAGGAGCGGGAAGAGCTTCGACCATGGATAGATTCTTTAGAGTTTTCGCGTACAACACTTATGGGGCATGTAGAGCAAGCTTCTCTGTTTATTGGCTCTAATGAGGCAGACACTGCAACGCGTATTCGTACGGTTCGAGATTTTTATGGTGAGAAGCAACCAGCCTCATTGGAAGGTTTGGTTAAAGGGGGTAATATTCTGGGCTATAGACGCTTTTTGGGACGTAAGGTATCAGTTGGTAATCTTGATTCTACTTTTTATACACAAGAGGCTATTATCCATTGCACTCCTTCTATGTTACATACTTTGTCTACTTGTACTGAGGTAATGGGTAACAAAGAAGAAGATCATTCACCTAACGTAGTTGCATTTTTATTCCACTTGTTTGCTTCTTTATCTAGCTAATTGGTGTGGGTTATAAAAAAGCATTTTTATTTATACATCTTTTTTTTAGTCACTCAACTTAATGCGATGGATCCTAAGGTCCAATTACAAGGCACCTGTAAGAATTTATCTATTGTACCCAGAGAATTAGATCAACCAGCATGGTTTCAATTATATATAACAACCCAAAAACAAGCCGCTGTGAATCTAGGGCAATCTGTTCATCGTGATTTGCTGGAACATGCACCAGAATCTATCTATAGGGTTTCTTTATTACAACATCTAGAGCGTGTTTTTACATTTATAAATAAAAATCCTAACGACCTTGATCGACGTCTTGAAAACATAAATTGTTTTTATGGAGCTACGCAAGCTACATTGCCAGTTAATCATGTTTCAGGAATGGAGGTCAATCGATTTAGAAGGTTTTTAGAGCATCAAATGTCTACAGAGCCACTGGGAAATAATGCTCGACAGGCTACGACTCTTTATGTTATTTCTCCAATGATGTTAAAAACGATACAGGCTTGTAAGTTACTACAAGGACCGGTTTTTGCATCTCGACAAAAAAAGATAGCAGCTTTTTTGTTTTGCCTCCATGCTGTTTTAGAATAATTTATAGGTGGTGAATAAAAATTATCTGAGTATAGTTGATAGATAGAAATGGAAAACTATTAGTCATCAAGTTAGGAGATTTTTACTGTGGAAAAAAGAATTACCTTTAAAGGAATGGATCATTCTGTATCTATTGAAAACTTCATAAACGATAAACTAGCAAAGATAGAAAAACTATTATTGAAAGAAAAAGGTCCAATTTTTTTTGATATTGTGATGAACATGGAGCATAGCAGTAAATTGTCGGATGTAGAAATACGTATTAACGGTCCGCACTTTAGTCTTGTTGCGCATGATCAAGAGCGGGAAATGTATAGCGCTATTGAAAAAACCATTGATAAGATGGCCAAAGAAATCACCAAGATGAAAGACAAGCGTCGTGATGAAGAACGCAATGGTGATTCTTACAAGAGTGCATAGTTGATCGAATTGTTTTTTATTTATGTTTTTGATATATTATATCTAATGGTGTGGGGCTATAGCTCAGCTGGTAGAGCGCATGGATGGCATTCATGAGGCCACCGGTTCGACCCCGGTTAGCTCCACCATTATTTTCTATCTATTCGCAGGATGATGTCAATCTTCTACCTCTTCCCATGTTTCTACTTCATCTGATTCATAGCCACGAGAAGGGTTCAACATTTTTTCTATTTGTTGACGCAGCCATAATGCATACTCATGCTTACATTTTAATTGCATTGCTGCATGGGGGTTACCAGCATTTGAAACTTCCCATAACGAGCTATTAAGGACAACCCGTTGGAGGTTACGTATGGATTCAATATCTACATCAGGATCATCAGTACCATGCACCAATGCTAGTAGTACTTCTGGTGGGAAGTTAGCCATACGTCCGTTAAGAAGATTGCGTTCAGCTTCTACCTTTGTAAAACCACGTTTTAATAGGGTCTGATAAACCGCACTAAGAAAATAGTAGTAGATTCCATTGTTCCATCCCTTCATATGGTTGCGAGCAACATTATATCCTACTTCTTCCATAGTTGCCCAAGCACTATCTATAAGCGCTCCTGGTATGTGTAAATCGGCAATACGTTCTTCCTCTTGAAGTAGGAGTAATGCATTGATTGAGTGAAAGCCTCCTGAGCAAGTACCGTAGGGAATATTTGCAAGATCAGGATGTTGTTGATGCATCCATGCTAGTGCTGCCATGATATCAAGTGGCTCACCTTCAGCATACTTAGTTTCCCAAAGACTTCTTTTTAAGCTTCCTTCACTTGGACCATGCCCACGTGCGTAAATAAAGAGAAGGTTGCACCAGTCTGGAAAACTGTCGTATAGCGTGGCCATCCCCATGGGATTACCAGGAATGAATCCACATGAAATTGCAATATTGCATCGCGCTTCCTCACCACGATCTTTCCATAAACCAGCAATCTTTAAGTTATCTCGGGTGGTAAACTCTACAGGTTCAAACCCTTCTTCTTTTATAAGATCTTCTCGAACCTGTCCAAAGTTTCTTAAATATTTGGTATTAAAACGTTTTCCATTTTGCCATTTTATTAGTTCATCAAGCCGGTTGTCTTTTGCCGGCATAACCTTTCCCTCAGCTACCATCCTATACACACCTGCACTCATTTCGGTCAAGTTTGCGGGAGGTTCGTCATTCATCAGTGCAAAAACTGAATTCATTGGGTCCAGATTTGTAGGGGGCTTGTATAGGGTTGGATATTTTGCTGTAGGATTGCGATAATTTAGTTGTGTAACAAGAAGGTCGTCAAAGGGGTGACTTCCAGGAGGTTGGATCCGAGGCATAGAAGAGGGCATAGATTCTGCTACAAGGAGAGAAAGTGCATCATTTCGGGCTCTAGCATGTGGGGAGCGACGATTCGAATGAGGATTGCGAAGATCAAGATTTGTAGAAGGAGCTTCCATGCAACTCAGGCCGGTCGAAATCAGGAGCATCAGTGCAATAATTTTATTTTGTATCATGTGGATATTCCTGTATGTAAGTCTAGATATTCTGATTGAATTTTTTATATACCTTAGAAATATGATATAGTATTTCAGCAAACATTCAAACTAGAAAAAGAGATAGATATTGTGAATCAATTAATTTCACTTGGTCAATGGAAGCCTGCCTTAGTTGAGATGTTACAAGAATATCCTGATCTTGAAGATATCATTTCTGCTATTCATCGTGTGGGCGGTTACGCGTTCTTGGTCGGTGGTGCCGTACGCGATTTGCTGCTAGGTATTGAGACCAAGGATCTTGATATTGAGGTGCATGGGTTAACGGTAGAGCAGTTGGCGCAGCTTTTGGAACAGTTTGGTCGGGTTAATTATGTTGGGAAGTCGTATGGAGTATTGCGGCTAGAGCATTTGGATATAGATTGGTCTATACCGCGCAAGGATCGCTCTGGAAGAAAGCCTGAGGTTGAGATTGATCCTAACATGTCTATCGAGGAAGCGTTTCGTAGGCGCGATGTAACAATTAATGCCATGGGGATAGATTTACATACTTTAAAACTGGTTGATCCTTTTGATGGGATGAAAGATCTTAAGCATGGGATTTTAAGGCCGACAGATAAAAAGTTATTCATGGAAGATCCGTTACGGTTGTTTCGAGTCATGCAGTTTATTTCTCGGTTTGAGTTTACACCGACCGATGAGCTTGATGTAATCTGTAAGGCGATGGATCTTCATGAAGTGTCTCGAGAACGCATTGAGCAAGAGTTTATAAAGATGTTGCTACGATCTGAACATCCGTCATTAGGGATTCGGTGGCTGCATGCGATTGGCAGGCTTCAAGAAGTATTGCCAGAGTTATATGATACGTTAGGGATTGTACAAAACCCTGAGTGGCATCCTGAAGGTGATGTATTTGAACATACAATGCAGGCATTAGATGCTGCCGCACAATTAGAATATGATTCTGCTGAAGATCGGCTGACGGTTATGTTAGCAGTCCTGTGCCATGACTTGGGGAAAGTAAGCACAACTCAGTATATAGATGGGAAGTGGCGTAGTATTGGACATGCTGAAGCTGGAGTTGTATTGGCGCGTTCATTACTCAAGCGTTTTGTCAGCAAAAAGAAACTGATTAAAACGATTGAGAAGTTAGTACAGTTTCATATGGAACCGGTGCTGTTTACGGCAACTAAGGCTGGCCCTGGTGCGTATAAGCGGTTAGCTAGTAAGCTTGCTCCTCATACTCATTTGGCGCAATTGGTTAAGGTATCATTAGCTGATAAACGTGGACGACGGGGTGCTGATAAAAAGATGATGACTAAGTTGTTTGGTTTAGAGGCAGAGTTTGAAGCGAATGCAAAAAAATATGGTGTCTTTTATCATCCAGAACCGCCAGCATTGTGTGGTGAAGATATTGTTGATATTGTACAGCCGGGACCTCAGATGGGTGAACTTCTTGAGCGGACATATCAATGGCAAATTGAGCATGGAGTAAGAGATAAAGAGCGCTTAAAAAAATATGTAGCAGAACAACTCAAATCAAAAAGATATGTAAAAGAATAAGATTGTGATAATATAGTGAGCATAATTAATTAACAGGGAGACTAATTGAATGAGTATGTTTAATGGCGTTGGAATGACTCAGTTGTTGTATCATTCAGATTTAATGACAAAAAGCGTCTTAATAATATTATTTATAACTTCAGTAATTTGTTGGACCGTATTTTTTTATAAGCTTGTCATGTGGCGAGCAAAAAGAGTACAGATCCGTAAAGCGTTATCACATATAAAAAATGCCGAAAATTTGGAAGATGTATTACATATAACAACTAAGTTTGCACATACACTTCCAGGATATTTTTTATCAAAGAACTTATCATATCTTAAATCATTATTAGTACATAAAAATGAACTTTCTCCTCAGTTGCAAAACCGTGAATGGGAAATGTTAGATCATTTGGTGTATCAAACCTTAGATAGTATCTTGCATAAAGAAGAATCTCTGCTTCCGTTCTTAGGAGCGACAGCGGCAATTGCACCATTGTTAGGATTGTTTGGTACAGTATGGGGATTGGTTAATGCGTTTATGGATATCAGTCAAAAACAAAGTGCTGATATCACTGCCGTTGCGCCTGGTATTGCACAAGCGCTTATTACTACGGTAGCTGGGTTATTAGTTGCGATTCCGGCACTCGTTATGTTTTATATTTTAACCTTGCAGTTGCGTTCAATAGAGCAACGTCTTAATTCATTGGGCGATCGATTTTTATGGTTGGCTACGCGATTGTTTGTGAGTGAGAAAGGGAATTAATGCGTAAAATAAGAAGGAGTAAACTACGTAAGAACATTAGTGTTCCTGAAGTTTCTCTTACGCCTTTAATTGACACCGCATTAACGTTGCTGATTATTTTTATGATAACAGCGCCCATGATGCATAGTGTGATTAAAGTTGATTTACCTAAAGCCAAAGAACAGGCGCCACAAGATTTTAATAAAGAGTCGCTCATGGTATCCATTGATAAGGCTGGAGTGATATTTATTAATAAAGAAAAAGTTTCTCTTTCTGCATTGATTGATTACTTAAAAAAGAGCCTTGTTCGTGATCCTAAAAATAATATCGTATTTATTCATGGCGATAAGTCATTACCCTATGAAACTATCATTACAACGTTTGATCAAGTGAGTGCTATAAAAGGGATAGAACATGTGGCATTGGTTACCCAAAAAACTCTCTAGAAAAAGTAAGTTTTTTTATCAGATGATGCTTTTTGTAGCAGTACTGCATACAATCATTTGTGGGGGAGCATTTTATTTTTGTGGTGGTGTCAAAAAGCTTGGTGATGTGTTTGTGCATTCTCAATTATTACGACACAAGCTCGATTTTATTGTGATGCCGTATGCTCGTCATATTTCTAAGCGTTCGCTTAACAAGGCAATCAAAAAAAAGGCAGCAACTCAAAGCAAGAGTGTCAAAAAACCAATTAAAAAAGTGGTTAAAAAACCTAAGATAGTTCCTAAGGTCAAGAAGGCACAGCCGGTTAAGAAGGTAGTTCCTGAAAAGCCCAAGCAAGAGGTAAAAAAGAACATCTCACAGCGTGAAGTTAAGCCTGTTAAAAAAGAAGAAGTGAAGCCTAAAGCTATAGCAGAAGAGAAGGTAGATGATCCCATCTATATTGGTAAGGATGATATGGCTGCATTACTTATTCATGATGATATAGCGACGGCTTTACAACAGTACTGGAGTCCGCCTGCTGGTATAACTCCGGATCAGGTTTGTAAGATCTTAGTGGTTTTAAATGAAGTTGGTAAGATTAAAACATTACAGATCGTTCAATCTTCGAAAATATTAGCATATGATATGGCTGCACAAATGGCTTTATCGCAAACCGAATTCCCAAAAAAGGCGTGGAACAATGAATTTACACTTAATTTCTAAACGATGGTTATTTTTTATATGCTTGGTTTCTCAGCTGGTGCATGGCTTAGAGGTGACCGTTGAGAATAAAAAAAATACTAAGATGCCGTTAGCCCTTGTTACTATTAAACCGGTAACTAAAGAGCTCAAGAAGGTGTCACGAATAGTTGGACAGGATTTAGAAGCGGCAGGGCAGTTTAAAGTAGATCTATCTCATTCAAGTCCACTGAAAAATAAGAAAGAAATAACCAAGCTAGCATTGCAATCAAAAGCCTTGGCGATTTATTTATTATCGCCGGATGCTGATACTATTGAGTGGCGACTTTATAATACTTTTTCTGGGGACATGGTTGCCGGGAAACTTGTTAAGCGAGAAGGGCGATCTATAGATTTCTGGGCACATGTAATTGCAGATCAAATTTGGCCACTTCTTACATCCGAGCTTGGATCGTTTGCTAGTGTTATTGTAGCTTGTAAGCGTGGAGCTCAAAAACGAAACCATAAAAAATACTCGCACTTGTTTGCATTCTGGCCAGTTGCCAATGGCACTACCCCACAGCCGGTAGTGCAGGGCGAGCGTATAAACTTTGCACCACGATGGCATCCAAGTCGCGCGCAGCTATTTTACTCTCAGCATAGTCCTTTTAATATTTCACTCATGTCAGTGTTACCTGGAGGAAAACCTCGTACCATCATGTCATTTGATGGTCAAAACATGACCCCGGCTGTTTCAAAAAAGGGACGGGTAGTTATTTCCTTGTCTAACCGTGCAGACGCCCATTTGTATGAGTACCAATTTGACCCTAAAAGTAAGAGCGGAAGATTTGTATTATTGACTACCGGTGTTGGACAATATATTTCACCCTCATTTAACGGCGAGGATAATATCGTTTTCTGTTACATTAATAAGATGGGGCGTCCACGTATTGGGATGCTGAACTTAAAAGACAAGAGTATATCCTGGATATCCAAGGGCCATGGCGTTTCACCATGTGTGAGTGCTGATAACTCCAAATTGGCTTACTCCACTCGCGTAGATCGTTTACTGCAGTTATATTGTTATGACTTTAAGACTGGAGAACAACGACAGGTAACGTTTGACGATGGGCATAAAGATGAATGCTCTTGGTCGCCGTGTGGTAACTACTTAGTTTATTCTTCAGAAAAGGGAGTAAATAGTCGTATTGGATGTTTACATCTTCCTACTAAATCAACGCGTTTTTTAACTCCTGTTGATGAACACTGGAGCTTTCCTGCCTGGTCACCCGTGTTTGAGCACAATATTCCCTTCATGAGATAACCTCAAAAGGCTATTTTTCGGTCGACAGTTTTTTTCAAAGGGAATATACTATATAGTAGGTTTGTTCTATATAATGGCGGCCTGATAATTAATAATATTGTGAATTGGAGATAGGTTCTGATATTTTGTTAAAGATAAATAAATTTAGATTAATAATTTTCCTTAATAAGAGTGAGTATTTACATGAGTCGAAAATTTAAAAAATCTCGTGATTACATTCAAAAGGGTCCAAAAAACCTTGTAATTATGGTCATATTCTTAGTTGTATCATTTGCTCTGCTTCGGTATTTTGCTCAGGAAATACAGAAGATTAATACTTTTTCATATAAGACCTTTATTGAGAAGGTAGAACAAAATGAAGTGAAGGATATTGTAGTTTCTGGACAAGAAGTTACGGGTACTTTAACGAATAATAAAAAGTTTGAAACCGTATTCCCTGAAGGGGATAAAGATATCTGGGCTTTGATTAAAGATCATAAGATTGATATTACTGCTCGTAATTCTGCGGCAGCTGGTCAATTTACATTCTGGCATTTCATTCTCTTGATGATGGCAGTTTTTGGTGGAATCATGGTTTGGCATTTCTTACGTCAGGCACGCGGTGGCTCAGGCGGTGGAGGCGGCGGTCTTTTTAATATGGGTAAAAGCAAAGCGAAAATGTTTATGCCGTCCATGATTAAAGAAACCTTTGATTCTGTAGCGGGAGCTGGAGAGGCTAAGGAAGAGCTCAAGGATGTGGTTGATTATCTGAAAAATCCAAGCAAGTTTAGCCGTCTTGGTGCAAAAATGACTAAGGGTGTTTTATTAGTTGGTGAACCCGGTACCGGTAAGACCTTGTTAGCTCGGGCTGTAGCTGGCGAGGCTAACTGTCCTTTCTTTAGTATCAGTGGCTCTGACTTTATTGAAGTTTTTGTTGGGGTGGGTGCTGCTCGTGTGCGAGATCTGTTTGAGCAAGCACGAAAAAAATCACCATCAATCATATTTATTGATGAAATTGATGCAGTTGGTCGTCATCGTGGCAGTGGCCTTGGTGGTGGTCATGATGAACGTGAACAAACATTGAATCAGTTGTTAACTGAAATGGATGGCTTTGAAACAAACAAAGAGCCGGTTATTGTTATTGCTGCAACTAACCGACAAGATGTACTTGATAAGGCGTTATTACGTCCAGGTCGTTTTGATCGTATTGTTCATATGCCTTACCCTGATTTAAAGAGTCGTGAGCAAATTCTTCAAGTACACGCTAAAAAAATCAATATCGATCCAGATGTTGATCTTAAAAAAATTGCACGTGGAACTCCTGGATTTACAGGTGCTGATCTTGAAAATCTTATTAATGAAGCTGCGATTAGCGCTTCTAAAAAGAACCGAAAAATGGTCGAAATTGAAGATTTTGAGGAGGCTCGTGATAAGTTAATGCTCGGTAAAGAACATAAGTCTATTATGCTCACAGAAGAAGATAAGCGGGTTACCGCATATCATGAAGCAGGGCATACCTTAGTGGCTTTATTAACACCAGGTGATAGTGATCCGTTGCATAAAGTTACTATTATTCCTCGGGGACGAGCTCTAGGGGTTACCCACTCGTTACCAGAGCGTGAAAAATATACTCAATCTAAAGATGAAATGACGGCATCTATTATGATGGCTCTTGGTGGTCGAATCGCCGAAGAAATTGAGTTTAATAAAATGTATACAGGGGCGTCCAGTGATTTCCAAGCGGCATCGCGTATTGCTCGGAATATGATCACACAGTATGGTATGTCTCCAGAGCTAGGTCAGGTCATTTATGGTCAAGCACAAGGTGATTTTGTATACTCGCAAAAGACTGCTGAGTATATAGATAAAGCGGTTAAAGATCTTGTTGATGCCTGCTATAAAGATACTCGTGAGCTTTTAGAAACTAACCGGGACAAGTTGACCAAGCTGTCTGAAGAGCTGCTTGATAAAGAAACTCTCTATGCTCGTGATATCTATGTTTTATTAGATATAACACCGCGTAAAGATTTTAAATGGACCGATGATGACTCTGCTGATGAGGATCGTGAGCCTAACACAGGTGACCAGGATCGTGATGAGACTATTGTTTCTGATGATTCTGAAAAGGCTCCAGCGTGAGATTTGCAAACGAGATAGTTCCTTTTGATAGTTTAGAAGCGGTGATTATTGAGGCTGGTAAGATTCTTAAGGGATTTTATGGAAAGTCTCTAGAGCGGGAGTTTAAATCCGGTGGTAGCTTTGCTACTGAGGCTGATTTGGCTGCAGAATCATATCTTATTGAGCACTTAAAAGCATTACTGCCAGGATCAGGAGTTTGGGCTGAAGAGTCGGGCAATCAGCTTGATGATGCTAGTCAGGACCTGTACTGGGTGATCGATCCATTGGATGGAACCAATAATTTTGCTCAAAATATCCCATTTAGTTGTATTTCTGTGGCCCTAGTCAAGCAAAAACAGCTTGCTATTGGTCTTATCTATGATTTTCATAGAGAGGAGATGTTTGTGGCATCTCAGGGCAATGGTGCTTATTTAAATGGTAACCCTATCCAGGTTTCTCGCCATCGTGACCTTGATAGAGCCATGATTGCAGCTCCTATGGCCTATAAAGGAGATGTTTCTACAGAAGTTCGTCATCTTTTCTGGGATTGTATTCAGCGTGTAGATAAACGGTGTATGTCTATACGGGTGCTTGGCGCTGCGGCGTTGGATATTGCTTATGTAGCTTGTGGCAGATTTGACGGAATTTTTATCGATAACCTGTACTGGTGGGACGTTGCAGCTGGTGCTTTGTTGATTCAAGAGGCGGGTGGCGTGGTTTCTACGTATGAAGGAAACCCTATTGATTCTTCCTTTAAATCACTGGTTGGTGGTTCAGAGCAGTTGCATCATCAATTAAAAGAGCTTTTAGATAAATGAAATTTGTAAAAAGTGCTCTTTTTTTATACACTTAATAGTAAATAACCTAAAAATAGTAATACATTAAAGGTAGATTGTTCATGTCAAACATATGTAAAGTTTGTGATAAGAGCCCTAAAACGGCTAATTTGGTGAGTCACGCTAAGAATAGAACCAAACGTTGGCTATATCCAAACGTTCATAAAATGAGATTTAAGTACCCAAATTGTCCTAAAGTTCATGCAGGTTCTGTATGTACCAAGTGTGTCAAAAAGGGCAAAGTAGAAAAAGTTTTATCATCATAGATTAGGAAATCATGGCAAATATTAAGTCAGCACAAAAGAGAGTCCGTCAAGCGGATAAGCGCAGAAAAATTAACTTGGCTCGTAAAACCGATTTGAAAACAGCAGTTAAGAAAGTTCTTACTGCAATTGAAAGTGGTGCAACTTCTGATAAGCTCAAAGAGCTTATGAAGTCAGCTGAAGTTAAGTTGTCGCGTGCTAAAGGTAAAGGCCTTTTACATGCAAAGACTGCATCTCGTAAAATTAGCCGCCTTGCAAAAAAGGTTGTTGGCGCTTCAACTAAGAAGTAGTCATAGCTTTTTTATAAAGTTTATAGCAGCACTTTTAAAGTGCTGCTATTTTTTTGTGATTTTTTATACTAGATTCACCTTTGGACTTATAATACCAATCTTTAAGGTCATTCCATCCGCCCTTGACGCTATCTAGTGTATGAGTTCCAAGATCAACGAGTGGTTGACTGCTCAAGGAATATTCTGGTTGAAGAGCGTCCTGCTCTGTCATAAGCTCTTTAACCTCTGGTGAAAAACCCACTTGAAAATATGCTGCTGCATATAATAGCCCCATTCCATAAGTAGCGGCAATATACATGAGTCTTTTTCCAGTAGAGATTTGTTTCTCAGAAGTTTCATTCTTTGTATCGAGCATTATTTGCTGTATAGCTTGCTCAGTAGCCAGTGTTTTCTTTTCAGGTGGTAGATCATTGAATTGTTGAAGAGCTTCGGCGAACTCGTGAGGTTCTTCGGCTATCGACATGAACGGTAATAAAAGAGTAGTTAATGTAAAGATGCTAACTGCAACACTGTTTAATCTCATGTTCTTCCTTCACTAATTTGTCCTATTTTCTTTAATAGTGCACTATTTGGGTGTTATTTGTAAAGGGTTTGAGTGTTTTAAGGGGATGTGTTGGAATAGTAGCGGTCGATATGCTTTTTGTATTCGATAAGGAACTGCCTGGTCATGTTGGTAGCTATGCGTACGTACCCAGCATTTTCGAGAAATATGACTATAGTAAAAGGGTTTTGATTTTTATAAGCAAAATGCGCCACAAACCAAGTGTGTTCTATATGTTCTCCTCCCAGCTTTCTTTTGTCCAGAGAACTAGTTTGAGCTGTACCGGTTTTGGCATATATATCAATGTCCTTAACTTTTTTTAACTGTTGGGCTGTACCTTCTTCAGCAACTTCTTTCATGGCTTCCTGGATGAATTTGAGGTGTTCTTGTTTAACTCCTAAGGGTGTTTTAATAATGGGCTCGTCTTTAAGTATACGTGGGTTAACAAGATATCCTTGAAATATACCAGAGATCATGCGTGCGATTTGGAGTGGGGTAACAAGCATGAAGGTTTGCCCGATCGTGGCGCATATGGTTTCTCCTGGCCACCAGCGTTCGTTTTTTGTTTGCATTTTCCAGTCAGAGGTGGGAATAAAGCCTTCTTGCTCTGGAAGGGCGAATCCAGTTTTCTCTCCGAGCCCGAATCGGTGAGCATAGCTAGCAAGGGTATTCATTGTTAATTTTTTACCAATTTCATAAAAGATTATATTGCATGAGTGGGCAATAGACTCTTTGATGTTGACGTTGCCGTGACCATAGCGTCTATTACAGTGGAATTTTCTATTGCCATACTTTAAAAAGCCTCTACAGTAGCTGGTTGAATCAGTAGAGATAACTCCTTCTTCTAAGCCGGCAATAATAGTAACCAACTTGAACAGTGATGCTGGGGGGTAGCAGGCATTGTATGCGCGGTTGATAAAAGGTTTATTTTCTGTGAGCTGTTGCCAAGCTTGAACTTCAATAGGTTTGAGGAAAATACTGGGGTTAAAGGTTGGGCGAGAAATAAGGGCGCGCAAATCACCAGTTTCTGAGTCCATGAGAATAAAAGATCCGGCATACTTAGATGGAAAGAGCTTTTCGGCAATCTTTTGAAGGGGGACATCAAGGGTGGTTGTTATTGATTGTCCTGGGACAATCGGTTTTATTTCTCGTTGGGTTATGCTTGAACCAACAGCATCTACTGTTTTTTGAACGAGCCCGGTCTTGCCAACAAGCTCGCGTTGAAAGAATCTTTCAAGGCCCATTTTTCCTACCTTGGAGTTAATATCATTATTTCCCAAGTAGCCTACAATATGACAACCAAGCATTTGATGGGGGTAGTAGCGTTCGAATTGAGTTTTAATGGTGAGGTTGGGGCTAAACGCAAAGTGTTCAGCTATTTTGCTTAAGGTGGCAAAGGGGACGTCCTTAGCTATTAAGATTTGCTTTTTATACCGCTCCATATTTTTAATTGAATTGATGGGTAACTCCATATCAAGCGTTTGAGCGAGAAAGTACAGATCGTCGGCTTGTTTTTTTGAAAAACGGTTATTGCCAGTTCCTTGCCAATACACATTAGTGATAGGGCGGTTAGTTGCTAAAAGATTGCCATGTATGTCCGTTATATTTCCACGTGGGACCAATATATTATCAAAGCGAGTAAAATTCTTTTTGCTCAAATATTCTAATGACTCATTACGATAGATTTGGAGATAGCAAAGTCGTCCTGTAATGAATAAACAAGAGATTATAAACGTAACAATGATGCAATATTGTTTATATTGATTCATAGGGAGTTATTATTCTTCTTTTTTAATCATTTTATTGATGGGGTGCATAGTATCATAAATACGAACTAAATGAGGCGTAGAGACATGGGTATACTTTTCCGTACTGGATAATGTTTTATGGCCCAATAGTTCTTGGACTACCCGTAAGTCTACCCCTTGATTTAGAAGATGAGTAGCAAAAGTATGACGAATTTTGTGTGGAGTGATTTTCCGTTCAATCTTTAAGAATTTCCTAAACATTTCTATGATTCTTTGTATCGCTCGAGAGCTCATGGGTTCAAGTCTATTATTGAGGAAAAATTTTTCTTGAGGACTTTGCGGTTTAATACGCTCGTCTTTTAAGTATATCATTGCTTGTTGTTTGGCTTTTTCTCCAAACAAGACGATTCGTTCTTTTGAACCCTTTCCTTTGATGAGAATGGTTTTTTCATCAAAGTCTAAGTCTTCCATTCCGATATTGATAAGTTCGGAGCACCGAATGCCAGTAGCATAAAGAAACTCGAGGATAGTTTTGTCTCGTTCAGGGTGCTGAGATGGAAGATCTTTAGTTTTGACCTTATCGAGTAAGTGGAATATTTCATCAACACTAAGAAATACCGGTAGCTTCCTATCAATTTTAGGTCTCTGCAATGATAATTTTAAATCTATACCTTGTGTTAATAAAAACTTTTCAAATGAGTTAAGGCATGAAATTTTTCTAGCAATAGAGCTTTTACTAATGTTTTGAGTATAAAAATGTACAAAGAATCGATCTAGAACTGTTTTGAAGAGTTGTTTCTTCTTACTTGTTTTTTGTAGATGCTTCCAAAATGTACTGAATTGCTTAAGGTCGAGTTGATAAGATTTAAGGGTATTATTGGATACGCCTTTTTCTACATCCATGTAGACAATGAATTCTTCACATCGCTCACTAAATTCTGCCAGATTCATGAGCCACCCTTTTTTTAGTTAAGTTTATATATTTTACATCGTCGACTTACTGACGATCTGTTTACTCCTAAGAATGTAGCAATTTTATTCTGATTTTTAAATTTATTCCATAAAAGAGTCATAATTTGTGGGTCACGGAGCGCATGTTTCCCAAGCTGTGCCGCTTGGATGAGTTGAGGATCAGCAGTATCGTAGGAGTGATCTACAATAGTTTCATACGACAATTCATTCTTTTTGGATTTCAAGGTGAGAATGTTTTTAATTTTTTGTTGTAGTTCGGTGATACTGACGGGCTTACTTTGGATTAATTTTTGTTTTTCCCTATCAGTCAGTTCTAGCAATGAATGAAACTCTTTAGTTTTGATAGCTTGATCAGTGAGTTTATCTGTGAGCTGAATGAGTTCTTCTTCTGGTAAGGAGAGTAGTGATGGAAGAGACGCTGTAGCCTGTTGCAGTTCTTCGTACAATAGAGGAGAAAATTTGTTTTCTTTTACTAGGGTTGCCAAATCCTGGTTAGTTGAACAAATAATACGGGTATTGCTGGTATAGTTTTTAACACTATGAAGGGCAGTATAGATATTATATTTAATAAAGTTTGCCAAGCGCTTTTGATTTTCAAGATCGAGAAGGTGAATGTTTTTGATAAATAAGGTTCCATCATCAAGTTTTTGTAATAAAGGGCGTTCTTGAGAGGCTTTACCCATGAGGTGGGTATTCATACCAAATAGTTTAACGCTGGTATCAACACTCTTGGTAGTTGATTGGATTTCTAAAATATGTAAATGTTGGCGTAAACTAATATGATGGAATATTTCTACTGTTGGTACCAAATCACTATCAGGGATATTAAGCAGGATAGCCTTCTTGGTTAAAGCAAGCTTTAAAAGAGATATTTTGAAGTTAAGAATAACTTCACCAGTACCAGGGAATAGTTGATTAATAAGTTTACCGCTTTTAGTGGTTTCGAGATATAAGAGATAATCCCAATTAGAAGGATCTTTTAAAGCATCTATCTGAGATTTTATAATATCGGCAATCTGGGGGTAGTAAACAGCAATGATAGTGTTTTTAGAGTCAAGGTTAGGTAAACAATTGAGAACTAAAGAGTTTCCATCAGAATCAGTAGTGGTTGCTATTTGTGGAGTTTTATACTCTTCTACACGCGATACAATCTTGACAAACTCTTTGGTTAACTCATTTCCCTTTTGTAGGTTGAGGTTGATTTTAACCAGTTCTTTGGCGTCTTGGTTGCCGAAAGTAAATTTATGGTTTTTATAAAAAATAATACCAATTTTTCTTTGGAGCTTATCTTTTAAGAATAGTCTAATACTTTCTTTGTATTGATTGTTTTCTTGATGTTTAAAGAAAAGAGCTTCTTTTAATGCTTTTTCTTTTTCAATGAGTATGTCTAGATTTCTATTTTGTAGGAGATAAATAATATTGCTGATGTAGCTACCAAATACTACCAATTCATCTCGTTCTGTGTCCGTATAGAGTTTCTGTTTACGGGCATCAGGCTCAATGATAATATATGCAAGAATTTTTTCTTGGTGGAATATTGGTAAGAAAATGTCAGCATCAATTTCTTCTAAGAACGTCAGTATAGTTTGTGATAAATGATTAGAGTTGTAGAAATTGCTAAATTCAATTTCATCTTTGATGAGAATTTTATTTTTGATCAAATATTCTAAAATATCATTTTTTTCTTCATTGCGTTCAATGAAAGTTTCAACCTTATTGAGTTGAGGGTATTCGTGACTATCTCCACGCATTTGGCGTGTGAAAATTTGAGTTTTTCTAGAGTTGATATTGAGAGCTTCTTTGAAAAATATTTTAGTAATATGAGATATTTCACCAATTTCTGTTACTTTACTGAGTTGTTCAAGAACGACCTTGAAGTCGTTAATTAAGCTGAGTCTTTTAGGAGCTTCTACATGGCTTTTTAAATTTAAGAATCTTAATAGTATGATTTTTTTAGTACAGAACCAAATAGTCGCTGTAAGAAAAACTGATTGGAAGAAAATCAGTATATAGCTATCGAGTATATATTCTGTGACTAGCGATGAAGGATTTATTATCGGATAGATTTGGGCTAAAACAAAAAACATGTGCGGAGTCAATAATAGCCCAGTAATGATGGTAAGTTGTTTCTTTAAAATTTTTGGTATATCGCAATGGTTGGATGCAAGTTTAAATAACGTAATGATGAGAGTTATGCCCATAAGAGCGGTAGTATAAATAACAGCAGTTTTAAGGATGTTTTGGAAGGGCATAGAATGCATGTCTACTAAATAAGTTGCAAATGCACTTATCAGAAAATAACCACTAAATGGAATCCCAATAGCAACGGCTACTTTATAAGGACGAGATATTTTATAATCTTGATAAAATAGGCAGGTTATCAAAAGGCTTATCGATTGCATTTGTACGATAAATAAGAACCATGCTATACGTTTAAAGACTTCAAATGCTTGCTCACTACAAACTTCTATAGCCATTGTATTTAAAAAATATTCCCTAATTATTTTGATAAGCCACGTCGCTTCTTCGGTTATAGCGCCGAGAAGTATTCCAAGTAAAAACAATAAAGGTATAGCTCTTTTTCCTTGTCCCAGATAGAACTCTCGAATTAGAAAAAAGAAGATATACAATTTAATTGGAATTGTAACAGCATAAATAGCAGGGAGTGCCATTTTGTGTGTAATAAAAAATGTAGTTAAGGTTGTAAGCATGCTTATTAATTGACTTTTAATGTGTTTCTTATTAGGCTTTTGTTATAAGAATTAACTTTACATTAAATTCATTAAAACTCAAGGATTGTGTTATGTTTAAACTCAAGAGCATTTCACTAGTGGCAGCAGTTTTGTTGCTTACTGTATTAGAAACGGTTTCCTTTTCAATAGTTCCACCTCCTCCTACAAGACAACTATCAGAAAGTGTCCCTCCTATACCAGCACCACAAAAATTTTCTGAAGAAGTTCCACCACCACCTTCTGGAAGAAACGTAGAAAGTCTCTAATAGACTTGTGAGAAATAGAGCTATTATTGCGTTAGATACTCTTCGTAAAATAACGCACAACATGCCATGCACAATGATGAGTTCTATAATTGATACATATGGCAAAAATCCTTTTTTGATTTTAATAAGCTGTATTTTGAGTCTTCGATCAAGAGATGCAAAAACCTTGTCTGTGTGTGTTGATCTGTTTGCTAAAGCTATTACTCCCGAAGAGTTATTAGCACTTCCTCCCTCCCAATTAGAATCTATTCTTTATCCTATTGGTTTTTATAAGCAAAAAACTCAAACCTTGAGACATGTGAGTGCTGAGCTCATTAAGAGATTTAATGGAAAAGTTCCTCAAACTGAAGAGGATCTCTTATCTATCAAGGGCGTTGGTAGAAAAACGTCCGCCTTGGTTTTATCTTCGGCTTTTGATATTCCCGCAATCTGTGTAGATGTACACGTCCATAGGATTGCTAATTTACTGGGTATTGTACACACAATGACCCCACATCAAACGGAAATGGAGCTTATGAGGTTACTCCCTAAAAAATACTGGCACGAGTGTAACTCGCTATTTGTGATGTTTGGGCAGAATGTAAAGCCCAAGGATATTGTTTCAATATTCAATCAAAATAAATAGAAACGCCTTACTTAGAACAACAAGACGTTTCTATTTATTGAATTTCAAAAGCTAGTTATTTCGCTTTTTTCATGATACGACGTTTTTTCATAGGACGTCTTTTAGGAGCAGCTTTTTTAGCTACTTTGCGTTTCTTAGGAGCCGCTTTTTTAGCCACTTTGCGCTTTTTAGGAGCCGCTTTTTTAGCTACTTTGCGTTTCTTAGGAGCAGCTTTTTTAGCTACTTTACGCTTTTTAGGAGCCGCTTTTTTAGCCACTTTGCGCTTTTTAGGAGCAGCTTTTTTAGCTACTTTGCGCTTCTTAGGAGCCGCTTTTTTAGCCACTTTGCGTTTCTTAGGAGCCGCTTTTTTAACTACACGCTTTTTAGTAGCTTTTTTAACTACACGTTTTTTAGCAACAGCCTTTTTAACTACACGCTTTTTAGCAGCCTTCTTAACTACACGCTTTTTGACAGCTTTTTTAACTACCTTTTTAGCAGCAGCCTTTTTAACTACACGCTTTTTGACAGCTTTTTTAACTACACGCTTTTTAGCAGCAGCCTTTTTAACTACCTTTTTAGCAGCAGCTTTTTTAACTACACGCTTTTTAGCGACAGCCTTTTTAACTACCTTTTTAGCAGCAGCCTTTTTAACTACACGCTTTTTGACAGCCTTTTTAACTACCTTTTTAGCAGCAGCCTTCTTAACTACACGCTTTTTGACAGCCTTTTTGACTACCTTCTTCTTTGCAACCGCCTTTTTCTTAGGAGCCGCCTTCTTTTTCTTCTTCATTACCATCTTACTTTCCCTTCAGTTTAGGGTTATATAAATAAAACTAATTGAAAATACTTCAATCTTAGTTTTAAGGATAACGATGCGCAGTAAGCAAAGTCAATGCTTTGAGAAAAAAGGTTTTAGTCAAAAAAAATACTTTTGCGAATAGCCAGGTTTAAGCCTTCGCAAAAGTATTTTTTTATGTTGTGAAATATTGATTAATATTTGTTCAGTTCGTGTGCTTTTTCTATCACTTTTTCAAGAGATAGTCCTTGCTCTTGTTTTCCGTTTTGATATCGAACACTTACAGTATTGTTTTGCTCTTCTTTTTTACCAATAATGAGCATCCAAGGTACTTTTGCAAGTTGTGCCGCTTTTATTTTTCCTGAAATTTGATCGGAAGAATCATCCAGCTTTACACGAATATCTGCTTTTTTTAATTCTGCTGCAATATTTTTAGCATAGGAATTTGCAGCGTCTGTAATGGTAAGAACTTGGACTTGAACCGGTGCAAGCCAAAATGGGAAATTCCCTTTATAATGTTCTAAAATAATTCCATAAAACCGTTCAAATGAGCCATAAATTGCTCTATGGATCATGACTGGACGTTCTTTTTTGCCTTCGGAATTGATATAAGAAAGATCGAAGTTTTCAGGATTGTTGAAATCAACCTGAATGGTACTACATTGCCATTCGCGATCCATGGAATCTTTAATCTTAAAATCAATCTTAGGACCATAAAATGCACCATCGCCTTCCTGAATTTTATACTTGATTCCAGACTTGTTTAAGGCTTCAGAAAGGGATTTTTCTGCATTTTCCCACATTTCGTCAGTGCCCATAGCTTTTTCAGGTCGGGTAGAAAGAGCTATATCGACATTGTCAAAACCGAACTTGTTTAATACTTCATTAATCATAGTAATCAATGAGAGAACTTCAGACTCAATTTGGTCAGAAGTGCAATATATATGGGCATCATCCATAAGGAAAGATCGAACTCTAAAAAGGCCGTTAAGAACACCAGAAAGTTCATGCCTATGCATATATCCTAGCTCAGCCAGTCTGAGAGGTAACTCTCTGTAAGAACGGGGACGCTCTTTATAGACCAAAATAGATCCAGGGCAGTTCATAGGTTTAATAGCGAATTCTTTTTCATCTATTTCAGAAAAATACATGTTCTCTTTGTAGTGATCATAGTGTCCAGATTGTTTCCACAATTCTACACTAAGCATACCGGGAGTAGAAATTTCTTCATGATCATACTTACGTAAGATTTTACGCATATAATCCATCATGATGTTATAAACAATACGTCCTTTAGGAAGGAAGAATGGAAATCCTGGTCCTTCTTCATGGAAGGAGAACAATTCCATTTGTTTTCCTAGTCTACGATGATCATATTGCTTAAGATCTTCAAGTCGTTGTAGGTATGCTTCCAATTCTTTTTCAGTAAAAAATGCAGTTCCTGATAAGCGTTGTAATGGGGTTCCATTACGATCAGCACGCCAATAGGATCCTGAAATATTAAGGAGTTTGAAGTTTTTAATCTCAGAAGTGGAATCTACGTGACCACCACGACAAAGATCTTTGAATTCTCCTTGTTCTGCAAGCCCTACTGTTTCATCAGGAATTAAGTCTATCATTTCCAATTTAAACGGGTTGTCATGAAAGATTTTTCGGGCTTCTTCTTTACTGATCTGTTTATGAGTTATTGGTATATCTTGTTTAGCGAGTTCATGCATACGCTCTTCAATAAGAGGAAGATCGTGCTCTTTGAAGTTCTCTTCTTGTGGTTGGCAATCATAAAAAAAACCTTCTGCCGTAGGTGGTCCTAGCGTCAACTTGGTTGTAGGATAGAGTTGGCTGATTGCTTGTGCCATCAAGTGGGCTGCTGAGTGTCGCAGTATATCCAATTTTTCTTTGTTTTGCATTGGATTATCCTTACAAAATAGGTAGAAGGGTTGTTAAAAACTATTACTTTTATTGTATCAAATGCTACAGAAAAGAATACCAATAATTTGTTGGTCAGGGTCTTGAAAGTAGAAATATTTTTTTAGTAGGATCGTTTTGGTTTATAATTATGCCGCTAAAAAAGGAATAGTACATGGAAAAAAAGATAAAGAAGAAGAAAAAGAGCAATAAGGTCTATGTCTTAGATACGAATGTTCTAATACATGATCCAATGGCATTATACAGTTTTGCTGATTCTGCCGTTGCTCTGCCCATTATTGCCCTTGAAGAGCTGGATAGGTTTAAAAATGAGACTACTGATCGGGGGAGGAATTCTCGGAATGTCATCCGTAGAATGGATGATTTAAGGCTTAATGGAAGTTTGCGAGAAGGTGTTCGTCTTGACAATGGCGGTACCTTTCAAGTTTTGTTTAATCCAGAAGGTTTTAGTGGTGATTTTCCTCTTTCTCTAGATATTGCAGATAATGAGATCTTGCTATCTGCTCTTGCTTTAAAAGAGCAAGGCAAAGAGGTTTGCTTTGTTTCCAAAGATATTAATGCGCGCGTAAAAGCGGATATATTGGGTATTCATGCTGAGGACTATCTTAAGGGTAAGGTTGAGCAGGAAGAATTTTATAAGGGGTGGTTAGAGGTTTTTGTACCAGCAGTCCAGCTAAAAAAAGAATACCCGGATGCTTTAGGAGTGTTATTACAGGAGAAAAAACTCTTTTTAAATGAGTTTGTATTGGTGACCTCTCAGCATAATACTCATAATTATAAGTTATTTCGTTACTTGGGACAAAATAAATTTAAACCTGTTTTTGCACCTAAGTTAAGCTGGCCAATGCAGCCACGAAACGCTCAACAATTAATGGCTTTAGATTTGCTTTTTGATCCAACGATCCAATTTGTTTCGTTATTAGGCCCAGCGGGAACAGGGAAAACCTTTTTAGCTGTTTTAGCCGGTCTTTACCAAGTTCTTAAGCAGGACTTGTATACAAAAATGCTCGTTTCTCGTCCTGTTATTCCTTTAGGACCAGATATTGGATATTTACCAGGAGATTTACAAGAAAAGATGCACAGCTGGATGCAGCCAATTTATGATAATGTTGACTTAATCATGCATAATTCTAAAAGTAAGACTCCTGCCAAACCCAAAGAAGATAAGGATGATCGTGCCAAAAAGGGCAGTAAAAGAGGTGGTAAAAAGCAAGAGTATGAGGCTCAGCTATCAGGACTTGATCAGATTATTAAGCAGGGGAAAGTAAGCCTAGAAGCTATTACTTATATGCGTGGGCGATCTATTCCATTCCAATACGTGTTAATTGATGAAGTACAAAATCTCAGCCCGCATGAAGTGAAGACCTTGATTAGTCGGATTGGTCAGGATAGTAAGATCGTTTTAGCTGGTGATCCATTTCAGATTGATTCACCGTACCTGGATTTTAGTAGTAATGGCCTGGTGGTTGGTAGTAACGCATTTAAAAACCATGCGGTCTTTGGAACTGTTTTCTTGGAAAATAGTGAACGGAGTGAGTTGAGTCGTCTTGCCGGAGAACTACTCTAACTCCTGAAAAACGGGTTGCAGATTAGTAACCGTCGTAGAATTCGCCATAAAGCGATATGAAGGAGCTCTTCCTTGAGCATTATTTTTGCATATTGAGTGCAGGTAATACTGAATCGGCAACAGCCGGGAGCTCCTAGAAATATGCGTATTGTACTGGTAAAATTGGCTGCTAACGAAAGAAAGAGCTGTTTTATGTACATTGGCCTATCTTTACTATGAGGTTTTTAAGAGCGGCGTAGGAAGCATCACAGCCATGAGGCTTAAGGATAACAGCACAATCATACGGCTTTTCATACAGCTTGTATTGATAAAAGAGTGCTCGAAGCCTACGTTTAACTAGGTTGCGCTCTGGGGAATTACCTGAAGCTCGAGGTGTAATAATAAGAATTCTGGCAAATTCTCCTTGTTTTGGAGAAAGCAGGCAGGTGAACTTGGAGCATTTTTTAAATGCTTTAGCATTGTCAAAGAAGTGTTTCACTTCTTTCGGAGAAAATTTAGATATATATTTGGCGACATCAACCATACTGTTTCTCACAAAAAAAAGAACACTCTTGTTAGATAAATCTGAATCAAGAGTGTTCTTTAAAATTTAATAAGCTGGGTGTTGCTTACTAAGCACCCATGCGTGCTCGAACTGCTAGACGTTTACGTCCTTTTGCGCGACGAGCTTTTAAGATTTTTTGTCCGTTTTTAGAAGACATGCGTTTACGAAAACCATGTTTTCTGTTTCTTTTTTTTCTTTTGAGCTTAAAAGTAATCGACATCCGACCGCCTCAATCTTATTTATTAGTTTATCTTAAAGGTTCTTGACTTTCTTTTAGTCTAAATGAAATTGGCCAATTTGGCAAATAACACCTACTCCTGAGAGGTTAAATACTTTTCAACGTCTAAAGCAGCCATACATCCAGCTCCAGCAGCTGTTATTGCCTGTCTGTAACGGTAATCTGAAACGTCACCAGCTCCAAATACACCTTCGACAGAGGTGCGGGTCTCATTTTCTAGTACTAGATATCCGTACTTATCGAGCTCCACCTGTCCTTCAAGAAACTTTGTCTGCGGCTTGAGCCCAATCGCTATAAAAAGACCATCTAGCTCGATTTTCTCAGTTTCTTTGGTTTTGACATTCATTGCCGTAATCGACTTAATATGGTCGTCTCCACCTATCTGGGTGACACTGGTATTGTATATAATCGATATATCTTTGTTTTTGAGGACAGCTGTCTGCATCGGCTTGGAGGCAGATAGTGTTTCTTGGATCTGAATTATGGTTACTTTGTTGGTAAACTTGGTCATAAAGAGTGCCATTTCCATGGCGGAGTCTCCTCCACCAACAATTACGACCTTTTTATCTTTATAAAAGGCGCCATCACAAATAGCGCAGGTTGATACTCCTTTTCCCCACAACTTTTCTTCACCAGGAACCTGTAAGCGTAATGGAGTAGCACCGGTAGCGATAATGACGGCATTGGCTTGAAGTTCAGTTTCCTTGTGTGTCCATAGCTTGAATGGACGTTGAGAAAAATCTACCTTTACAATTTCTTCATCCAGCATGATACTGCCAAAGTGTTTAGCGTGCTCTTCCATGTTCATCATCAGCTTAGGGCCCATAATGCTGGTGTTGCCAGGCCAGTTTTCTACTTCAGTGGTTCCCATGAGCTGACCACCGGGTTCTTTTCCTCGAACAATTAACGGAGCTAATTCTGCTCGCGATGCATAAATACCGGCAGTTAATCCAGCCGGACCAGATCCAATTATAATCAATGAATGTTTCTGAACCATAATAGTTATTCTCGATCTCAAATAGTTTTTTTGGTTATTATTATAACTTTTTTAGACGATATAAGATATGATTAAGTGTTTTTTCTCGCAAGCATGCCTGCTTTAATGATTCGCTTGAAATAGGGAAATCAGTGCCTTGTGCGCGGAGTGATTTATGTTGGAAGTAAATGAACTCTTTGGTTCGGTTTCGTTTGGTGAGGTTGAGATAGTTGCTTACTTCTTCGTCGGACACTTGAATATTCTCTTGAAAGGCAAAACGATCAATCATAATTACTTCAGAAATTTGCTTTGTTGCAAGGGAGTGTATTTTTTCAAGGAAATCAGGTTCTTTTTTATATACCATATAGTCAGGGTTTTTTTGAATGTGCTCCATGAGCAGTTTTTGCTGTCTAAAGATTGCCGAGCTTGGAATGTCGTATGGATAGGTTTTAATCAGCAACTGAAGAGCTTCTTCAACCATAGACCGACGCAATGAAATGTCGTTTCTAAAGGAGAACACTTCAACGAACTTTTGTAGAACCTTGCGATTGGATTTGATTTTAAAATGTTCTTTAAAGCTTAACATGGACAAATAGTGCTGAGACAGAACGTCCACTATTTTTACACCAAATTGGTAATGTGTATCAATTTGACTACTAAAATATTCTTGTATACTTTCATCCGTTGTCAGAAAGAAATCTCCTTTTTTCTTGCCAACAAAGAGCTCTTGATAGGCGAAATTAGTTTCTTCATTACTAATGTGTACCCATAGGTTTTCTTTATAATTACTACTGAGTAATTGTTTTTGATTTTGATCGTATAAAGTAACGTCAAAAGACACCCAATCTCCGATATTGATAGTACTTGCATCGATATGCTTTTTTTCTTTTTCCATCTCTTCAGTTAAAAAGAGTTCGGCTTGCTTATCAATGTCCTTATACTTTTTTCGTACAGGAGGTTTATAGGGGAGGTACTTCCAGTCTCGAATTGAGGTATTAATTTGTACTGGTGTAAACTCAAATGAATATCGCGCATCTTCATTGAAGTTTAAAGAAATAGCTTGGAGGCGTGGTTCTCCGACTGCTATTATTTTTTGTCGACGCATTTCTTGGTATAGAAAACTTATAACAACATACTTTAAAATGAACTCTTTAAGATGTTCAATTAATTGTGTTTTATAATGTTCATCTATGTATTCAAAAGGAACGGTTTCTTTGGTAAATCCCACAGGATTGACCTTGTGTTTTTGTGATTGTGCTGCTTCCTTGTAAATAATATTAACAACGGACGCCGGTACGGTTACATGTAAATGTCCGACCGCTTTATGAGTATCTGATTCTATAGTTAAACGTACAGAATCTTTCGTTTTAGCACGTGATGAAGTGTCTTGATGAGTTGGCATGTCAACTCCTTTTTTTTTATCAGGTTTTACCTGTTTTTGGTGCAAGAGAAGGGAATCGAACCCATACGCCCTCTCGGGCACTGGATCCTAAATCCAGCGCGTCTACCTAGTTCCGCCACTCTTGCAATACCATTTCTGCTTTTCCGATAGCTTACTACTGACTATCACCGCAAACTCAACTTTGGTGAGCCGCCTCGGAATCGAACCGAGAACCTACAGATTAAGAGTCTGTTGCTCTGCCAATTGAGCTAGCGGCTCGATAAATTAAAACTTATCAAAGCTTATCATTAAGAATATCAGTAAATGTAAGAAAATCTAGAAAATCTTCTTTTTTAAGGCCTTTTAACACTAAACTGATGTATTGATATGGTAACTATCAAAGAAAGGAGAAGGCTCATCCAAGAAGATGAGCCTCTTGAGTTGTTATCCGGTTATTTCGGATTCTTTTTTTTGAGAGACTTGATTTGAAAGTTCAGTGAACTTATCAGTGATTTTTTGCAGATCATCGTTCAAACGTTTTGAGAAGTCTTCAGAGATATCTTTTGCACGTTGTGCATCACGAATGCTATTATGAGCATCTTTGCGAACGTTTCGTATCGCAATTTTACACTCTTCAAGGCGCTTGTGTAAAAGCTTTTTCAACTCATCACGACGTTCGCTACTCATTTCAGGAAGTCGTAAACGAATAAGTTCGCCATCAGTTTGTGGTGTGACACCAACCTCAGAGTTCATGATCGCCTTTTCAATATCAACCAGGGTGCTTTTGTCCCATGGTTGAATAATGATTTGCAATGCATCTGGAGTAGAAATAGAAGCCAGTTCTCTGAGCTTCATTTCGGTAGTGCCTTCATACGCAAGTACCTTGATATCTTCTACCATTCCAGGGTTTGCACGTCCTGCACGAATGCTTGCAATATTATGGCGAAAGTGCTTGATTGATTTTTCCATTTCTTCATTAACGACTGTCTCAAAAGATTTGGTATTGTTTTCTTCAAATTTGATGTTTTTAAACATTGATTTCTCCAATTAACAGAATTACTCAGCACCAATTTCAAGACGAGCGAAATTTTTAATTTTGATATTTTCACCAGTTCGTGCGATTAATTCTTGAATAACGTCTTCAACTGACTTTTTATCATCTTTAACATATGATTGTTTTAGCAAACAGATTTCGGAATAGATTTTGTTTACTTTTCCAGCAATAATTTGGTCAATGATTTTTTCTGGTTTACCAGAAGCTGCCAATTGTTCTTTTAAGATTTCTTTTTCTTTTTCTAGAAATGCAGGATCTACATCTTCAGGAGCTAAAAATGATGGTTTAAGAGCTGCAATTTGCATGCACATATCTTGAGCAAAATTACGAACATCGTCTAAACGAGCAACGAAATCAGTTTCACAGTTGATTTCGATAAGAACACCAAGGTTGCTTCCAGGGTGAATGTATGAATGTACCAAGCCTTCTGCAGTATCTTTACCTGCTCTTTTACTAGCTACAGCAGCACCTCTTTTACGTAACTCTTCAATAGCCTTGTTGATATCACCATCAGCAGCTACTAATGCCTTCTTACAGTCCATCATTCCAAGACCGGTTTTATCTCTTAATTTTTGAATCAAATCCATTGATACTTTTGACATACATGCTTCCCTTATTAAATAATAGTCTTTACTCCCTTACCAGTATGCCATAATTCTTATTTTTTTCAATTTATGACTAGTAAGCTAAACGACGCCTTGTAGCGACGACTAAGGGTATACGAGCTTAGTCTTCGAACAGCTATTCTTGAATTTTTTGCTTGATATCAGTCTTAGAGTGGGCTTGTACAGTAGTAAGCTATGTTCGAACGGCCATTTGAATTTAAGGCAAAATTTCGCTGAATCGGGGGTGATAAAGGTGTTTGTATTGGCAGTATGTCACCCGCATGAGCCTTGTTTAGAGGGTTTGTGTCGAAATGTTGAAGTTTTGGCTTCGGTTTTGCTATGTTTGTTATAAGTAGTAAGTAGTAAGTAGTAAAATGGAGAGTTGCCAATGCAGGCCCGTAGATTAGCGTCTTTTTTGTTCATATGTCAATTACTGGTTACTTCTGTATGCGCTAAAATGCCACCTCAAACAGGGTTTTTTGGCAGTAAATACGATAATTTGAAGATTCTGGAACAAATAGTTGAAAGTGATAAGCTACAGAATGTAAGAGTGCCGGCTACGCTCGGAGTTTCAAGCGAGCAGGTTGAAAGAGCTTTAGAGGATAAGGGAGTAGCTCTAGAAGAACTTTGGGCTCAGTTTAAATCCAATCCAACAGAGGCTACAGATCAGATTAATACTGGAAGTTGTCCCGCTTTAAAGGCTATTCAGGATGCTATTTATTTTGTTATATCTTCTGATTACAATTTACTAACTCAAGACCAGAAAGAATGGCTTGAAAAATTGGCAGACAGATTCTTAATGGTTCGGAGTACGGGAGCCGAAGACACCGCAGAGCTGGTTAATGCTGGTGGGAACGAAAGTGTTGCATATGTAGCACCGACGCAAAAAGATGTGATGGAGGCTATAGCCTTTGTGATAGTTTCATACTTTAGTGTTAAGTCCTTTGAGAATCGTATTAAGGCTGGCGATGATGTTTTTAAAGAGATGCCAGCGCTACCGGTTATTATCCAAGAATTAGTTGGAGAAGCGGTTGGTGGAGAGGGCAATATAATTCCACGAGCTGGTGTAATGTTTACCAATGAACCAACGTTTACAGAAAAAGAGCCGTTTAATGTAACCAAGATAAGTGCCTCATTGGGCCACAACGAAGGCGTGGTGGCCAACCTAGTACCAACTGATACATTCTACATGGAACGGTCGGATGATAAAGGTGCGCATTTACTATTCAGTTCGGTTATAAAAGATAAAGCGCATAGATTGGTGCCGGAGAAGAAGGGCGATAAATATGAGCTAGTGTCGAAAGACAACCCTCGTGATCTTGCTATGCAGCCAGCACTGAGTCAAGAGCAGTTAATAACACTGTTTAATACCGGTAGAGCAATACAGAGTTTTTATGAACAAGCAATGGATATAGAGTTTGTGTTTATGGGAGATACTCTGTATTTGGTGCAAGCGCGACCTGTTAAGCGGACACCTGCAAATCCATCGTATATAGCGCCAGCGGCGTTTGTCGAGGATCCATCACCAATTGAGGAAACGTATAAATTTTCTTCTATTGTACCAGGATCAAGCTCGGTAATACTCATAACAAACAAAGAACAGCTGCTCATCGACGGTACAATAGACAGTGCCGAACAAAAATATAAGAAAGATATTACCCAGTTTATCGTTGTAGAAACACCGGCATCGGCAAACTCGCATCCAGCGGTCAACTTGGCAAGTAATAATATGTCTTGTGTGTATATGGCCCCAGCAGAAGCACAAAAATTAAGATCGGCATTGGACAATGTTTCAGACATGCAACCATTAGTTATAGATACACAACGGGAGGCGATTTACCGGTGGAACTCTGAACAGATACTACCAGAGATCAAAGCAGGATGGTACTCTCATCCAATTTCCTTACGCTTATCACTTTCGTTGAAAAATCCAGAGAAATATGCTCAACCAGCTACTGTGAAAAAACTAGAGCCAGAGGTACAAGCGCTTTTGGATAAAATTAAGTTTGCGGATAAAAAAGAGGCTGATTCGTCTCTCGATATTTTAAAAAAGATGTTTATGGGAAGTACTAATGCTGTTAAAGCAAAACTATTACGCTTTGTGTTAAAGGGCCAAGTGCATAACGCACCATACTTTGCAAGTATAATAGCGCAAATGCAAAAATATTTTAAATTGCTTGAGCCAAACTTGCAGGTTGCGATTACAAAGCCTTCCGGATCTCTCGAGCGGCTTTATCCAATAAAACTGTTTGAAGCGCTTATCAATCAGATACCGCTTGAAGATGAAAACATCTTGGGCGCATATTCATTGCGATTTTTTGGGTATGCATTGGTTTCTTCTCTGCCTGGTCATTCTTATCAAACCAAGTTGAATAAATTAGAAATCACCGATCCTCAATTTGCATCATATGCCCAGTTAGCAGATTTTGGAGCCACAACCGCGACAGAGAAAGAGTGGATTAAGTTTCTATTAGGCCTAGAGGGCGCGTATAAAAAGAAAAAAATCAGCAGTGAGCAAGTAGCGGAGTTTAAGCATATGTTGGATACGCTGAAAAAGTTTGATGTTCTGACAGTGTGGCTCGAAACGAGTTTTCAACAAAGGTTGACAACCGGTACTTGGCTAATGAATTCCCTTATTGCAGAATTTAAAAGCGCTGAAAAATCTATTCAAGAGTTGTCTTTGAGGCGCAAAGAATTACAGCGTCTTAAAGACAATTTAAGTCTGTTTGCAGAGCCCAAATCATTTGATTCTGTGTTTAGGCAACTAAAAGAGCAGGAGGCTTACTTTACTGGGTCACTTATAGATGAATATAAGCAAAGTTCCCAATTGGGCCGGTTAATAGCTCTGCAAACAATGATCTATTTTGCTGATGGAGTTTATGATAAGGCAATTAAAGTAATGTTGGCATCCAGCGAGTTTGATGATGAAGCAAAAGCAGAAAAGCTGCATGAAATGATAAAGCCACTATTTAAAGTCTTTGAAGCGTGGGCAACCAAATTAATACCTGAACATGCCATTAACTATTATAAGTGGAATCAAAGTTGGTTTATAAAAGATAGTTTGCGCTTAAAGGATTATTTAGAGAGGGTTGAAATACTTGTAATAAATAGACCTGGTAGAGAAAAAGAAGGTAGGTATAGGGCTTCCGAGTTATCATTGGATAGCTTTGATGTACGAGGGGCTATGTTGGGTGCTGCCACTGATTTTTATAGACATGCACCACGTACATTAGCCCAGGTATTTACCTTATTACATCAAAATCTATTGAATGTTTTATCAGTATTGTCATCTCAAACCAATCTATCTAATCTTAAACTTTCCAAGAAAGACAGAGAGCTGGTTAATTCTTTATCGGGAATGAGACTGGGAAGGCCTGATGGCGTCAGTTTAAAAAGTTCACGCGTCGGGATAGAAGTAGGCCGTGAAAATGTTAAATTTTTATTTAATGTTCCTTTGCGCCAGCATGGTATGACTTATCAACTCATATTGACAAAAAATAAGCCAGTAAGGTTGGCAGTTCAATTATTGGGGCACAATGAACTTGGTAGGTGGGATATGATAAAAAGCTTTATCACTGTTGTATCTCCACTTCTTGGCCTGAAGCTAACAAACTTATATATTCCTTATAGGAAAATGACTAGAGACGAGGCGGGCGAGATATCTTTTGAGTTGGAGTTACCTGAGCATCTTTCAATAGATGAAACAACAGAAATGTTGGAAGCCGTGTTAAAATTTTCGGTTCTTATTTCTTTTGATACAGTAAATTGGGAATCAGTATTGCGTGCGGCATTAGAAGAGCTTTTTCCTTTTCAAGATATTGTTGAAATTGAAAAGGCCGTTTTGATAGAAGCGATGAAGGGCAAGTATCCAGCTGAGATAGCTATAAAAATATTGGAGGCATTGCATCATAAAAAGCAATATGAGCTTCCGAAACAAGTGTTTTCAGCATTAGGAAAAAATTTTCATCCTTACGATGGGATTTATTACGGGGGGTGGTTGTTGAATAAAGGGTATGGATATGAAACAGCTGAGCAGGCTGCAAAGGAGGCGATGAAGAGTTCGTCGGAAAATATGCAAGAGGGAGGATTGGGGCTATTAAGCCTGCTGGTATCAAAAGGGCATGCATATGAAACAGCTGAGCAGGCTGCAAAGGAGGCGATGAAGAGTTCGTCGAGAAATATGCAAGAGAGAAGGTTGAGGCTATTAAGCCTGCTGGTATCAAAAGGGCATGCATATGAAACAGCTGAGCAGGCTGCAAAGGAGGCGATGAAGAGTTCGAGATGGGGTATGCCAGAAAAAGGGTTAGAGCTCTTAAAAGAGTTGATATCAAAAGGGTATGCATATGAAACAGCTGAGCAAGTAGCACGAAAGATGATGACAAGTTCTGAGGAAAGAACTGAGAAAAAAGGTTTACAGTTATTGATAGATTTGATAGCAAAAGGTCATCGTATTCAAACACAGATGATTAAATCACCTTATTCAGATAATATGGGCATGCAACATTCATTAGAAAAAAGAGTCGGTGGTGTGATAATGCAACAAGGGGTGGCATAAGTTTTTATGACTAAAAACTATCTTTAAGCTTATAATTTTGTAACAATCAGATGGGGCTGGTCCTGCTTACATGGACTCCGGGGTGCCAATTTCCAATAATTTCGATACCAGTTCAAATGTTTTTTGAAGCTGCTGTAGGAGTAAGATTCTAGCGCGACTCAGTGGAATATTATCCATGTCGATAACCCGATTTTTGTTGTAGTAGCTGTGAAAGAGTTGGGCAAGCTCTACAAGATAGTAGGTTAATAGATGGGTTTGGAAGTTCTGTCCAATGTTTTTCAAGAGTTCTTTGAGGATCATGATCTTCTTGAGGAGTAATTGCTCAGCTTGTCCAAGACCTGCAGCATCTTTTATCGATATATCTCGTAATTCCTTTTCCAAAGCTGCTTTTGTCAAGATGCTTTTAATGCGAACGTACGCATATTGTATGTAAAATACTGGATTTTCATCAGTTTTTTTCAATGCGAGGTCGATATCAAAATCAAGATGGGTGTCTGCTTTACGGTTGAGATAGAAAAATCGAGCTACATCAGGACCGACTAGGTCGATAATTTCGCGCAAAGAGACAATGTTTCCAGCACGCTTGGACATTTTCAAGCTTTGCCCCGATTCTTTGAGAGCGACGAGCTGGTAGAGAATGACATCCAATGGTTTATCGCCAAACCCGGTTGCTTGTAAGATTCCTTGTAGCCTATTTACATAGCTGTGATGATCTTGGCCTAAAATAAATATAAGATGATCGGCGCCACGTTTGAATTTGTCTTCCATATAGGCGACATCAGCGGCGATATAGGTAACTTCACCATTGGCACGGCGTAATACGCGATCTTTATCATCACCAAACTCGGTTGATTTAAACCAGGTGGCACCATCTTTTTCATAGGTAAATCCATCCTTAGCGAGTTTTTTCAATTCGGCATCAACAGATCCACTTTGGTGTAGGTCCTTTTCAGAAAACCATACATCATACTCGATTCCATAATCAGATAAGGTTTTTTTGATCATGTCGAGCATCTGCTTTTTAGCATAATCTTTGAAAAATTCATCAGGTTTTTCTAAGATGCTGTCTCCGTATTTGCTTATACATTCTTGGGCTAGGTCCTTGAGATAGTCCCCTTGATAGCTATTTTCAGGGAGTCCAATATCTTGACCCATAGCTTGTTGACAGCGAATTTTTAGGCTTATTCCAAGCTTGTCCATTTGGTTGCCAGCATCATTGATGTAAAACTCTTTAGTTACATCATGGCCAATAAACTTGAGAACGTTACCTAGGACGTCACCAATAATACCACCACGGCCGTGACCAAGATGGAGTGGCCCCGTAGGGTTCGCGCTGACAAACTCTATTGAATAGTGGGTTTTTTTCTCTGGTTTATCAACAAAAAAATGCTGTTGTTCTGTAGTGAGTTGTTCTAGGAGGGTCGGATAAATGTCTGGTTTGAGAAAAAAGTTCAAAAATCCGGGCCCGGCAATCTTAATTTCTTGGACATAAGGATCGTTGAATGTTTCAACGATTTGTTGTGCAATATCCCGTGGTGATCGGCTTAGTTTCTTGCTTAATACCATTGCAGCATTGGTAGCGATGTCTCCAAAATCTTGTTTTTTATCATCTGTATTAAGAGTAAAAGTAATATTGTGGGTTTCAATATCGGAAAACAAGCTATTTAAATGCTTGAAAAAACTTTGTTTAATGAGCTCAATGGCGTTCACGGGCGGCCTTTATTATAGATTTATTGGGATTTTATTATAGATTAGCTTATTTAATAAAAATTGTCTTTATCTAGATTATAAGAGGTGGATGAATTCTCATTGAATCGAATTTGATTATGGTGTTGCCAATATCTATGGATGGTTGGGTAGGTAATCAGGAGGAAGGTATTTACCAAGGCTGCATTGAGGGATGCGAACCGAGAGGTTGGGTCCAAACTCGATTTTGCAGCAGATAAATGGTCTTTCTGGTGAGGTTGTATTTGCAAAACGACCTGTGCTTATAACTTTACCAACGACCCAAGCATTTTTATTTTCTGAACTTTCCAACAGAGCTCTATCTCCATTTTTCCACTCACTTACATCAAATAAAACGCAGTGATTTCGCTTTAGAACCAATGCTCCAAGAGCTAACGATTCAAGGTTTAAAGCTTGAAAAAAAGCTGGTAGTCCGAAAGTCAAAATCAGTATGTATAAATTTTTGGCAATTGCTTTGTTCATAGAGCTTAGTGTACCAGGAGTGCGGGATAAAGTAAGTTAGAACGTATATTCTCTATGCGGTAGGAGGAATGTATTTACCAATAGATTCGGGGGGAAGGTTGGTTGCTACAGGCCCTTTCTTATTTTTACCGTATGTGACATTGTAATGGGATCTTCTCTCACCTTTGGTTCCATAGGGAACCCATGTTGTATGGTTAATTCTACCGACGACAAATATTTTGTCTGTTGTAGCTGTAGGAGAGTGTATTAAAACGCGATCACCATTATTCCAGGTAGTCTCGCCCCATTTCACATTTAGATCGGTTCCTTTAATCAAAGTGCCAATCAATAATAATTCCAGAGTAATCCCGGCAGCATTAGCTTGTGAGATGCTTATTACACTCACGATCAATAAAATTTTTTGTATTGTTTTATTCATACCGATGAGTTTAGCAGAATTGTTGGATAAAGAAAATAAGCGAGCCTGGTAGCTCTTTTTAATCTTTTGAACGGAGTAACATATGAATAAAACAACGCTCATTTGAATAGGGCAATACCAGGCTCTATCGGTGTCTTTTTGATAATTTCAATTATGATTATATCAACCATTAAAGCGACAAGTCAAGTTAGTTTTTTAGATACAAGCATTATTGGAGTCTTTCAGGGGATAGTTGTATGACAATGTGATACTAAAACCCTTGAGTTTTTTGCATAAATTATATTACTATTATAAAAGAAGAAACTTAAGGTAAAAGGTGAGCAATGAAGAAGGTGTTTATCCTGGCGGCATTCAGCATTTCACTTGTAGGAAGCGTTATTGGAATGGTTGGCGATGATCAAGTCAAAGAAGGACGGAGAGTAACCTTTGCTGACGACATTGAAGAGGTTCAGCTTATTGATCGAATAAACTACGGGGAAGATTTCTTTTTTGAGGCTGATTTTAAGATTGTATTGAGACAGCTAGAGGATATAATCGCTATATGGGCGGATCAGCTAGAGAATCGTGAGCCGATCGAAGATGAAAGTACTAAGGCTGCAAACAAGCTTTTGAATAAGCTTAGCAATCTTTTTTTGGAGCCACCACTCAGTACAGTTTCACGTAATACAGTGAACTTATTTTATAGCTATGTATCAGCATTCCGCGATGCTATTCTTTCTTTTGTAAGCTTTGTAGATATATATAACCAAAGGTTAAAGATAGATCCATTTCTTTTGAGAGCTTTTAGGTCGGTGGTAGCTAATGAAAAGAGGGTAAGAAGAAATTGGAAGTTGATTTCAAGGAGGCAAGTTGTTAACCCATTTGCAAAAAGATGGGCTTTCAGCGCATCTTTACAAAAATCCTGGTCTAAAGGCTGTATTGAGCGATATTCCTGAAGGGGTTGTATTGAGTGCTACACCAAGAGATCAGCAATGATAGTGCAAAAATTAAAAATAAAAGGAGCGTTGTGAAGAAAATTATCATCTTGATGATAGGGATAGGGAGTATTGGACAGCAATTTGCGGGGAATGAATTACCTCTTTCTCCTTCCAAAAGAAAAAGAGCATTTTATGCGGAAGAAAAAGACAGGGGTGTCCGTTCTAAAACAACTAAGCGGGTTTCTTTTGCTCCAGCAACAACAACTGAAGTGGTTCCTTTATATCGAGAAAGGAAGGACTTATTTTTTAAAGCCAGTATTGGCAGCTTGTTGGGGCAGCTGGAGGATATTATGGCCAGATGGATAAACACTGTGGATAAAAAGATGGCTATAGAAAGTATAGATGGTCAGCCCCAAGGGCGTATTATAGAATATTTTTTTGCTTCGCTTAATAAGGAAGTTGCAAAATTAACTGATATTAACTCCATCGCGAAAGAGCAACTTGAAGCCGAGTTGAAAGCGTTAGCTAAGGCAATGTGGCGAGTAGAGGGTTATATTAGTATCTATAATCAGAATGACAGAGCTCAAAGGCCTATGGAAAAACTAATAATTGATCTTGAAGATACCTTAGAGGTAGTGCAAGAGACTATGGATAATCTTGGCTTGCGTTAGGCCTCTATGTATACCTTTTTACCTATATTTATGCTAAAATATATACATGAAGATAGCAGTATTAGTTTCTGGGGGTGTTGATAGTTCCGTTGCCCTGAAGCTACTCAAAGATCAGGGACATGACGTTACAGCTTTTTATTTAAAGATATGGCTGCAAGATGAATTATCATTTCTTGGTGATTGTCCTTGGCAAGAAGATTTAGAATTTGTTCAGAAGGTGTGTGATCAGCTTGATGTGCCATTGGAAGTAATTCCATTGCAAAAAGAGTACTGGGATCGCATTGTCAATCATACCATAGCGCAGGTTAAAGCTGGTTTTACCCCTAATCCGGATGTTTTATGTAATCGCCATATCAAGTTTGGTGCATTCTTTGATAAAATTGACGATTCATTTGAAAAAGTAGCAACTGGGCACTATGCACAGGTGGGAACCGTTGATGGTCAAGCTGTGTTATGTATGGCTCCTGATCCGATTAAAGATCAAACATACTTTTTATCACAAATGACTCAAGATCAGCTTAAGCGTGTTTTATTTCCTCTTGGTGACCTTGATAAGGCACAAGTCCGCGAATTGGCTCAAGAGTTTGATCTGCCTAACAAGCTCAGAAAAGACAGCCAAGGGATCTGCTTTTTAGGGAAGTTTAAGTTTGCTGATTTTATTAAGCACCATATTGGAGAGCAAGAGGGCGATCTTATTGAGGTTGAAAGCGGTGAAAAATGGGGCATTCATAAAGGATTTTGGTTTTATACTATTGGACAACGCCAAGGCTTAGGTCTTGCCGGTGGACCGTGGTATGTGGTCAATAAGGATGCTCAAAAGAATATTGTTTACATATCCCGTAACTATTACTCCTCGGATAAAAAGAGAAATCAATTTATTATTCATTCTTGTAACTGGATCAATGGTGAGCGGCCTGAAGGTGCTGGGTTGCGTGTGAAATTACGCCATGGACCTCTATCTATGCCATGTGCAATTGATTGGTTGTCTGAAGACAAAGCTCGCGTTACACTGGAACAGGATGATCAAGGTATTGCTTCAGGGCAATATGCCGCACTTTATCGTGATGATCTTTGTCTTGGGTCTGGTGTTATGGAACGAGAGTCAGAATAATTTTCTCGATGCATTGAAAAAAACGTGGCAGGATGATATAAAATAACCAAATTAGTGTTTGAGTTAAAAATAAGAATAGATCGTGATATTACATACTAAATTATTTAAAAAATTATCAGTTAATTCGTTTGAATTAACCATTCCCACTCTTTTAACGTTGTTTAGATTTGTATTGGTGCCTTTTGTTGTTTTTTCAATGATAAGAAACCAGTGGGGAGTGGCATTTTGGCTTTTTGTTATAGCTGTCTTGTCGGATATTTTTGATGGTATTATCGCACGTGCATGGAATATGAAGACTTTTTTAGGTGCATGCCTTGATGCTATTGCCGATAAATTTTTGATCTTATCAGTGTTTTTTACCTTAGCGTTTGTGCAGTCTCCACTTTTTACCATACCATTATGGTTTGTATTATTGGTTTTACTCAAAGAATTTTTACTCATTGGTGGGGCAGCATTTATTTTTCTTACTCGTGGGAGCTTGCCGGTAGAGCCTACCTGGCTCGGTAAGTCGACCATGGTGATGCAGTCCTTGTTTATCATTTGGTTATTTTTTTGCTATTTTTTTCATTGGGTACCTGAGCGAACTTATTATGGATTTTTGGGCGTCTTGTTAACACTAGTTTTATTATCGTTGATTAATTACTCGATGATCGGTTTTTCTTTATTAAAAAGGTAGTTTTTATGAAAAAAAGAGTAGTGCTTGGGGTTTTACTTGCAAGTTTGAGTTTTGGAGTGTTTCCAAAAAGTCGTTCACATGAATTTTTAGTGTTGGATGAAGATACGATTAGCGCTGGAGCAAAGAAAAGTAAGAAATATTTTAAACGAAAAATTAATGATCTTAAAGAAGATATCGTTTTTACTTGTGTTCATAGTCTTGAAGCGTTGCATTTTCATATTGAGCAGGAAGTTGGCCTTGGCGAACATCTTAATACAGAATGTATTGGTGCATTGAGTCGTATAGCACAGCGTGTGCTTGGACTATCACGACAAATTATCGAACAAGAAAAAAAATGTTTTATGGAGCATGCTACTACACAAGCGCTTACAACTTTGCTGGCTACATTGCAGGAAATTCAGCGTAGTATAGGGCGTAAGGTTGATATTGCTTGGACAACAGCTCAAGAAAAAAACCTTAAAAAAATCTGTGATTGTGATACAATCAAAATTAAATAATTAATCTATGTTTTACACTATAACTTTTTGAGGGTGCCAACAATGGCTGGATTTAATCGCGTGATAATGATAGGAAACTTAACAAGAGACCCAGATTTAAAGGAACTTGGTTCTGGTCAATCTGTTTGCCGACTTGGTCTTGCTGCAAATCGACAGTATAAAAATCGTCAGTCCGGTGAAATGGTACAAGAAGTGTGTTTTATCGATATTGATGTTTGGGGTCCACAAGCTGAAAGCTGTAACCAATACTTACAAAAAGGCCGCCAAGTTTTAATTGAAGGTCGTCTTAAATTGGACAACTGGCAAGATGCTGATGGTAATAATCGTAGCAAGCACTCAATTGTGGCTGATCGTGTTGTATTTCTATCATCTAATAACGATGCTGTTTCTTCATATGATGAGCAAGATAAGTCTTCTTCTCAATCATCATCAAAAAATACTGACGTTTTAAAACAAGCTGCTAATGCCGATGACGCTTTGGTCAAGGCTGCTGCTGAAGAACTCTTGCAAAAAGTAGAAGAGAAGACTGCAGCGCCAGCAGAAGCTAAGTCTCCTGATGCAGCATTCAAGGACGAACCTCCATTCCAGGACGATCTCCCATTCTAAAAAAATAAAGTCATTCAACTTTAGGAAAGCTTCCTATTATGGAAGCTTTCTTTTGGTTTTTATAAAAAATATTGACTATTATGATATTTTTATTCCATTATGATAGATAATTATGCGAGCAATTTATTAGGGGTTATTAAATGAAAATATCAAAAAAGTTAATCTATCTGGTTCTGTTTTTTTCTCTAGGAAAGCAGCTGGAGGCTGAGCAGGTACCGTTAATATTTCATGAGTCTTCTCTTGTATCGCCTTTTGAACGGGTGGTTCAACATTGTATGTTGGTGCAGGAAGATATAACGCGGTTGGGACAATCTGATAACTGTGATGAACAGTTGATAGGACAAATGTGTGGCAGGCTGGTACAGTTGCACGCGCAATGTGTACGCATGGGTGATTCGGCGATGGTCATTATCCCAGAAGACATAGATTATTTATCGGGATGGTTTGATCGGTTAAACAAGCAGGTTGCTCAGTTTGGTTGTTGTCCATGCATGAGTATCCTTTTAAATCAATCACAAAAGCTTTTGACGGTTAATTAATCATTTTTGCCAAAGCATTTGAGAAGTAAGGAAAACGGAAAACATCCCTGTTGTTTTTTCTTATGATAGGATTCTGGTGCTGGATGTCCTGTGGGCGCTGCTCCGTTTTGATAGGACTCTGGTTGTTCCTGGTTTGGTGATACATAAGAATTTTTTTGATGACTAGGATCATTAGCCAATCTTAAGAACTTAAGAACTTCGGCTCCAGGGTTTTTTTCTTCTACATCTTGGCCAAAAAGGGTCATGCTGGCAATGAGGTTAAAAACAGCCAATATTAAATGTTTTTTCATTTTTTTTCCGTTAGAATTTCCATGTACAATTAATACCTAGCGTAGCGCCAAACATGGAAGTGTCAAAGACACGTTCGCCTTTAAAGGGTTTGGAGATAAAGATGTTTACATAAGGAGCATCTGGGTGTTGGCATGTGGTAAAGTCGTATTCCATTATAAAATGGAACATATGGAAGTTCCATGGGTCGAACCGTTTGTCATGGTTAACAATGGTACATTTGAAGGTGTCTTTGTCGCATGGTGTTATCAACGTTTTTTCTTCTTCGGTGTATCCATAGCCAAATAAGAACGAGCAACCAGGATATATATTCGCTTGCATGTACGCACCAAAGGTCCAAATTGGCCCGCGATCGATCTTAGCCTTACCATGGGCCAACTTAATAAATCCATTTTGGCTATGGGCCGTTTTCATTCCGATTACTCTTTTTTTAGAAGCGAAGAAGGTTCCACTGATATGTGCGCCAAATGAAATCCATTTACGAAAATAGAGGGTACCATTAAAAATCAGTGGAAAAGCTGTATGGCCATTGTAGCCCCGGGATAACCCAAACACTTGATCGAATGGGACTGTATTACTTGTTGGCATTGAGACACCGAACTTGAGCGTCGTTTCTATTGCATTGACCTTCCACTTATGGAGCATGCAAGAATCATACAGTAGTGAACTCCAGCCCAGCATGGCTATAATATCGCCAACACCGCTGCTGCTAGTTTTACTGTTATTGAGGCCATAGAGTGTTAGGTTGCAATTCAAAGCGTCAATAAAATCTTTCCAGTCATTATAGTTGACCAGATTGGCAGAGCTTTCACTTGAAAGGTCCTGGTAACCAATATCGCTTAGGTCTATAGAACGATATGGAAGGAAGAACTCCATAAAAAAACCGTTTGCAAGGCCAACCAAGACAGTAGCATCCCATTCGAATTCTTCTATAATGCCGCCATTCCAATTGATTTGCCCGAAGGGAGCGCTGGTATCACTTTCAAAGAGTGTATTGAGAATGCTATCGGGGTTTTTGTTGAGTATTGAGCTGGGAACTCCTTGGGCTAAATCTTTGATGTTTTCTGGTCCATAAATACTTAACAGTGCCGTATTCTTGCCGCATCCATTAAATCCATCAGTGCTTCTACCACCAAAGGCAGCAGTTTCAAAGCTGATTTGGCATGGGCTGATAGATTGAGTTTTGCCAAAAAATACCGGAGTACGGTAGAAATCTGGGGCCGGGATTAGAGAATGAGTTGTAGGAGTATATATACCTGCAAAGAGAGTCAGTATGAGCAGGATAAATGTTCTATTCATTGCATTCACAAAGTAGAATCCCTTTTTTTCTTTGAAATTTAGCAAAAATACCTGGTCTGGACAAGAGTGTTTCTTGTTCAAACCTATTTCCGTTGGTATAATAAATGTAATCTTGAAAAAGAGTTTTGCATACAAATTGGTAGGAAAGGATGATAAAATGGCAAAAAAATATGAAGACAAAAAAGAAGATACGTTAAAAGAGCAAGAACCTACCACTGATCAAAATGGATGGAAAGAAAAGTTTATTCGCGCTTCTGCTGACCTAGAAAATTACCAACGCCGTATTAGTAAAGAACGGGCCGTATGGGTAGAACAAGCACAAGCCGATGTTTTTTTAGACCTTTTGGCAGTCGTGGATGACTTTGATCGTGCTATGGAGCATCATGCTAAGCAGGATTCTGAAGAATCAAAGGCCTTGATTAAAGGGTTTGAAATGATTCATCAAGCTTTTTATAAGCTTCTTGAAAAGTATGATATTAAAGAAATATCAGAAGTTCAGACGTTTAATCCAGAACAACATGAAGCAATGACACAAGTAGACTCTCCAGATCATGACTCAGGAGATATTGTACAAGTGTTGCAAAAAGGTTTCTTGATTAAAGAGCGCGTTCTTCGACCGTCCATGGTGGCTGTAGCTAAGTAAGCTTACTTGAAAAAAGCTACAACTAACTCTACGAAAATAAGCAATATAATCGCTACTGTTAAAAGATCTTCTCGAATATTATCAATTTTAGTTTGATAAACCGTTCGGATATCCTTGATAATATAGAGCTTCTTTTCTATGCCTTTTTGCCAACCGGTTAGATCAAGGTTTTCAACTAGCCGGCTATAAATTTCCGAAAAATAAGGCTCGCCAGCAAGCTTAACGCTGTTTTGAAGCTGTTCTGTAATCACAGAAATCTCTACTTTCAATCGTCCAAGCTCTCCAATGCGATCTCCACTTAAGGTGGTGCCAATAAATGGTAAGTAAGCACGCCATTGCAAAGGTTTTACATTACCTTCATAAATTATATTGAGTTGGCGATCAAGAACGCGATCAAAATAATGCAGTTCTAATTGCTGGACATTGGCATACTCAAAAAGGTAAAGTGTTTCTTCGTATTCTTCGTCATAAATGAAGGCGGATTCCTTATCAATTATTAATAAATCACCGCGGTAATATCCAATATCACTTTCTAATATTTCATTGCGTTGATATTCCGATAGATGCTCAGTTTCAAAGCGTACTAGTGAAGCGATGGAGCTACCATATCTTTCCTTGAGTTCCGAAGAGGTTATTTGTACTTGTTCATTCGTATTGAGTTGAACGAGTAGATAGGAAGTATGTTGATGGAAGAATTTTGGTTGTTGGATAAACTTTTTAATTTTTTTAAACAGGGTGTTAGCATCACTAACGCTTTGTTCTTGGTACTTATCAAATATGGTATTGACCGTTTCTTTGAGATCCTCAAATGTTTCTTGGAAGGGGATCTTGTAAGTGAGTGAAATAGCACCAAAGCGACTGAGCTTTACACTGATACATGAAGATGTATCGTGTGGGTGTGGCAGTTCAATTTGTAGGGGTTTATGATAATTCTTAAAGTAGTTAGGAAGGTTCAATGGTTGTTTTTTGATTTTACTACTTTTATCTATCTTCTCCAGATCGATATCATCTCCAATATCAAAAGCGTGGAAGATATAGATGTTGCCAGAAAACTCTTGGTTGGCCTTGGTATCGTCAGTATGAGATGGATCGACCGATTCGACTTTATTTGTCATAAACTTATTCTCTTCAAACAAAATTAATAATTTTATATTACCCTGGCATAAAGTAGGGATATTATCAATATCGGTGCTAAGTTAGATAGGTTTCGGTGCTGCCAGAGGAGTTATCTGAATCTGTTTTTAATAAGTTTGATATATGGGTTTATGCTTTGCGCACTTATCGCCTTTGTTTTGGTGGCAAACCATTGCTTTTTAGGTGTTGTTTTGGCTATAATATCAAATAAAGAGATCTAATCCATTGTGATTGGAAAAAAAAGGTTAGTTTTATGAAGAAAATTATTATAGCTGGATTGTTAATTGTTTCTACTGGGTTATGTGCTGCTAACGGCAGTAAGCCTGTTCTTGCCGCGTCTCTTAAGACCAAGATTGCAATGGAGAGACTGGAAAGAAAGATTCGATCATTACCGGTTGATAGTATTGGCAAAGATGACTTACTTGTTTTATGGAACTTTGTTTCTAAAAGCTTGAGAGAAGCTGCTATAAAAACAAAATCTTCTGTTTATGCTCAATGTGCAGAGTTAATGATTGATGCATTAGGAAAGGAAGTAAGTGAAACCTCTTCTACAGCTTCTTCTTCTGTAAGTACTTCTGCTGCTACAACACCGGGGCCTCAGAGTATTAGGGAAGATGAAGTGGAAAATGCTTCCGAGTTTTATGTACAGATGGCTGAAATTAAAAAGAAAATAGACTCAGTTAAGGATGCGTCTCTTCATAGTGAGTTAATGATCTATTGCAATATGCGGCTTCAGCATTATAAACTTAATCCGACTTGGGGTTGGAGCTTTATAGCCTCACTTAATAATGATCTTGCTGAACATGGTATACAATAGCCGGTTTTAGATGCCGAGCTTGACCTGGATACCGCATTCTTCAATGGCTTCAATGTACTCTTGATTAATGCCAATTCGTTTCTTAGTTTTGAGACGAACTTTTTTCCCATTTTCTTGGAATATAAGCTCAAGTGGCACTTTGCCATTTTTCGATGATTTGTCTATCTCTGCAAGTTTCGCTGAAGCGAAATTGAGAGGGAGTTGGAGTTGAGCAAATGATATATCGCTCCATTCTTGATAGAAGAGTTCGAGTGGGACCATGAGGTTGGCTTTGATCTTACACTTATTGAACGAGGTCAGATCAAGTCCACCTTTGACTATGAATACTTGGTACTCATTAAGCCATTCTGCAACTTTTTTGTATTGTCGTGGGAAGATAATGATTTCAGCTTCCGATCGTGCATCTTCTAGGGTGGCAAACGCCATCTTATCACCTTTTTTAGTGGTGATAATTTTTACATTTTTTAGGAGGCCAAATCCGGTAACGACCGGTTCTTGTGTTGGGTTTTTCTGCTTAAGACTATCGAGGATGGTTTCAAAAGCGGGTAATCCAAAGCGTTTTATTTGGTTGCGATAACTATCTAGTGGGTGTGCGCTCATATAAAATCCAATCACTTCTTTTTCTTTATCTAGTTTCTCTTTATCAGCCCATTCGGCTTTAGGCTCAAATGTATAGAGTGGATCTTCTTCATCGTCAGAGTTGTTCCCTATATCAAACAATCCCATTTGCCCGGTTTCAAGAGCACGCTTTTTTGCAATGGCTTGATCCATGATCGCACTGACTTCTTCAAACTGTTGTGCGCGGTTGCCAGGGAGTTTATCAAAAGCACCAGCAAATATGAGATGTTCAATCACTCTTTTATTCGAAGTTCTTAAGTCAATACGCGTACAAAAATCCAATAAATCAGCAAACGGTTTTTCTTCCCGCTCGGTGACGATATTTTCCAATGCTGCCAGTCCAACGCTTTTAATACCTTTAAGCCCAAATAAAATTTTGCCATCTAAGACAGCAAAATCGATTTCTGAGCGATTTATATCTGGAGGTAGCAGCTCTATATCCATCGCGCGTGTTTCTTCTAAGTAGAATGACATTTTGTCTGCGTTTGTAGATTCAAGTGTAATCAAGCATGCCATGAACTCTGCTGCGTGGTTAGCTTTCAGGTATGCAGTTTGGTAAGCAATGAGGGCATAGGCTGCAGAGTGTGATTTGTTAAAACCGTAACCAGCAAAGTAAGCCATAAGGTCAAACAGTTCTGCAGATTTTTTTGCCTCATAGCCTTTTTCTTTTGAGCGCTTTAAAAAAATTTCGCGCTGTTCGGCCATGACATCAACTTTTTTCTTACCCATAGCACGGCGTAGAATGTCCGCTTCTCCAAGGCTGTAGCCACCAACTTGTGATGCAAGCTTCATCACCTGTTCCTGATAAACAATAACACCATAGGTTTCTTCCAGGATTGGCTTGAGATCATCAAAATGGTATTTAAACTTTTGGCGCCCGTGTCTTCGTTCAATAAAGTCGTCGACCATGCCCGAACCTAATGGTCCTGGTCGATATAAAGCGTTTACGGCGATAATATCTTCAAACTTATCCGGCTGCAGCTTACGAAGCACGTCTTTTAGGCCGTCTGATTCTAACTGGAAAACACCCGATGTATTACCGGCGCAAATTAACTCAAATGCTTTTGCATCATCAAGAGGGATTTTATCGATATCAATATCGATTCCTTTATTTTTCTTGATTAACCGTAATGCTTTATCAATGAGTGTTAAGTTTTTTAGACCAAGGAAATCAATCTTAAGAAAACCAAGAGACTCCAATTCAGTCATCGCATATTGCGTAACAAGTTCGTTGCTTTTTGGAGGGATGTAAACCGGCAAAACCTCATCAATCGGTTGAGGTGATATTACAATGCCCGCGGCGTGCTTAGACGCGTGACGGGTAAGGCCTTCAAGCTTGTGTGCGATATTAAAGAGCTCTGCAACCTGGAAGTTACTGTCAATTAGGTTTTGGATCTCAGGTTCTTGTTCGCGAGCTTCTTTGAGTGTAATTTTTAATTGGTCAGGGATAAGGTTGGTGAGTGCATTTGCATCTTCAAACGGGAATCCCAGTGCGCGTCCCACATCCTTGAGCACGCCTTTTGCGAGCATGGTTCCAAAAGTAATAATGTTACAGACGTTATCATGGCCATACTTATCACGTACGTATTGAATGACTGTGTCCCGGCCTTGAATACAAAAATCAATATCGATATCAGGCATAGACACACGTTCAGGGTTTAAGAATCTTTCAAACAGGAGATTGTATCGCAGTGGATCAATATTTGTTATTTCTAATGTCCACGCAATGAGTGATCCTGCTGCAGAACCACGACCGGGGCCAACAGGGATACCATTCGCTCGTGCCCACATGATAAAATCACTTACTACTAAAAAGTAACCAATGAATCCCATGGAAGTGATCAAATCAATTTCAATATTGAGGCGATCGACATATTTATCTTTGTCTTCTGGATCAACAGCGCCACGTTCAATGAGTTTTTCTAAGCCTTTAAAGCACAGTTCTTTAAAGAACGTTTCTTGACTGTGTTCTTTTGGAATTTCAAATACAGGAAAGAAAAGCTTATCAGTTTGAAAGTCAAAGTTGCACATATCAGCTATTTTACCTGAATTCCAGATAGCTTCAGGGTTGTTTGGAAAGCATTCAAGCATTTGCTCAGCATTTCTCATCCACGGTTCACACTTACCAAATGAGAATCGTTTAGGGTCCGTTATTTTATGGTGTGTTTGAATGCATAGCATGACATCGTGGGCTTTTTTATCATCGAGGGAAGCGTAGTGGCAATCGCCAGTAGCTACCACTTGAACGCCTTTTTCTTTACCGATTTCAAAGAGGAGGTCGTTAACGACTTTTTGTTCCTCTTGGTCTTCAGGTTGGACCTCAAAGTAGAATCGTTCTGGTCCAAACACTTTTAAAAACCAGTCAACCTGCTTGAGAGCTTCTTCTTTGCGATCGTTTAATAATAGTTGTGGAATGTGTCCACCCAGGCAGCCAGAAGTGACAATGAGTCCTTCGTTATATTTTTCTAAAGTGGCATAGTCGATACGTGGTTTAAAGTAAAAACCCTCCTTAAACGAAAAGGAAATAAGTTTACACAAGTTACGATAGCCGATTTCATTTTGTACCAGGATGATCATGTGGTGATATTTTTTTTCAGCATTCTTGATCGATACATCCGGAGTGGTATATGCTTCCATTCCTAAGATAGGCTTAATTCCAGCTTTCTTACATTTTTGGAAGAACTTTACTGCACCAAAAATATTACCGTGATCAGTAATAGCTAGTGATTGTGCGTTATTGTTTTTTCCAAACTGGATCAACTGATCTAGTTTGATTGCACCATCAAGCAATGAAAATTCTGTATGTAAATGCAAATGTGTAAAATGTTGCGACATGAGCCCTTAAATCCAGCAATAGAGGTGAATGTGACACTTGTTATAAGTCTACGTTAATTTTTTATTACACGCAAAATAGATCGTATTTTTGGTTTACCAGGTTACTTATAACGCCTTGTAACAGCTTTTTATCTTGTCTATGGAATTCATCTGGGGTGCTTGGTTCTTGCTTAGCTCTTTTCTTTGCTTTAGAATCGCTGGTTTCAAGAAGCTTTACGGGATCGTCGAGTCCTGTTTGATATGGTTCCAAATGAAGTGCTAAGCGGACAAGGGCTTTAGGGCTGCTATAAACATGATGGAGGATTAAGATTGTATTTTTTTCAGAAGTAGTTGGTTTTATCATAGAAGGAAGTATGTTTAACACTTCCAGCTGGGCAAGCATGATAGCCCTGTGTCGAACAGAACGGTGCAACCGATTATAGGCAGCACCTTTTGTATATAAAGCTGTTCGATAAGGTTTTGATGACATGTTTTTATCGGAGACCTTATCTAGGGCCATAGAAGCCTCTTTGAGTGCTAGTGAGTTTGCCTCTATGCTTTCTTTTAGATGGGCTATGCGAGAAGTGAGGGTTTGGATGGGCATTGAATATTGCGGTTCAGAACGCATTTTATCTAAATTTCGTTCTAGTTTTTTACTGAAGGTTTTCTCTTCTTCTTCCCATGCTTTCTCTTCTTCTCCCCATGCATGGACGTTTGTGACTGTCGCGATAAAGGCGATGAATAATAGGCAGTTTATGATTTTTTTATTTAATACTGTAACTTGTTTGGGAAGATTGTGTGGTGACATAAAAACTCCAGCTAAGGTGATTGACAAGTATGTTGATAGGCCTAAGTATAGGTTGTTTTGTGATGTCTGCAAAGGAAACTATCGTATACTTAATAATTTATTAAGTATTTCCACTTCTCCACTACGACGTTCTTGCTGAAGCCTGTGCATTGGATTAAAGTAATATTCTACGTAAAATTTTTCATATGCTGTTTGAGAGAGCCTAGGAATTGATTGTAATATTTTCGGAACCTTATCTACGTCTGCTTGCGCTTGTAAGGTTTCGGCATAGCCATGTAATAGTGGAGATAAGGGGTGATTTAAAGAGTGTAACAGTTTAGTGCATTTTTTATTGCTGAGGTCACTAAAGGCCGGAGAAGACTGAACTTCACAAATGATGTTTTTTTGAGCCTGTAATAAAAAAAGACATTTTTCTAATTTAGCTAGAGTAAGCCTTTCTAGCGATAATCGCGCTTGATGTTTTTCAATGTTTGTATCATCTATGATTACTTTATTGGTTGGTTTATCATGAATTGAGTGCCGGCTGTGTACACGGAAGCTGCCACGTTTACGGGCAACTTCCTGTTTTGTGGTAACCATATCAGCTATTATTGTATCAATTTGACCTTGACTACCTTTTATTTTTTGTTGTGTTGTTTGCATGCTAGTTTCGATATTGGTAATTGCTGAAATCAAAATATTCTCACTGTAGGTATTGAGTACCAATAACGAGCAAGAGATCAAAAATAATCGATACATAGTGTGCCTATTTTAAATAGTCAGTTGTTTTGATAGGTCCTTAAGTTTAATTAGTTGTTGAGCTAAATGCTCTACACCTTCATTAATATCGCGTCCCATCTCAATTACTGATTGAAGCCCTAAGTTGTATACTTTGTCAACCTGTGCTGTGCGTTCTATACTTCTGGAAAATTCAAGGGCATCTAAGATTTCACGTTTGGAACTCATGGTTTCACCCAACTCTCGGACGTCTTTTTGTATTTTTTTAGCTTTGAGATGTTCAATTATGGTTTCAGCTTCGGATGATGTCAAGTTGGGATTGTTGTGGCGTACTAAGTTAAGTACCCTTAGTTCGATAAGCCCTTGATAATATTATTGACCTGCTGTACTTGCTTTTTCGAGTGTTTTAGTTACAAGTTTTTGTAATTCTTTTATAAACTTTTTAGCTTTGGATTTATCTAATGTTTGTACCTTTTTATGCATTAAGTTAAGCACCTTTAACTCTATCTTATTGGCATGATGTTGTTCTTCTAGCTGTTGGAGACAGGTGATGATTGTGTTAGCTTCTGATGATGTTGGAGGTGGAGATTTTTTTTGGTCTTCTGCTGATGGTATTCTATCGATTATATGCAACCTAACCAGGTGAGCATAGTATGCATGAGGTGACATGCTATGATTTGGGATATGGTGAGCATGGCCTAAGCGTGCTTGTTCATTTTCTAGATGCTTGCGAGTCGACAGATCGATAGCATTACATTGGTATTCTAAAACTGCATCTCCAGTCACACCTGCGGCTTTTCCTTTTTCACTATGTAGTGGACTAATGGATAGGATACTAAGTGCCAATACAAAAATAAATTTTTTGGTCATACGAAAAACCCCCTGTAATTAACGTATAAAATGTGTCTTATTTTAATTCTATGGTTAAATATAAACTATTAGATTTATATAATTCAATAGAATTTAATTTATATTGGGTTTAAACCTGTGTTTTTTTATAAACAATAACGATAGCCTGTTGCGTTGTTGTTTATTTCGCGGTAGAAAGAAGGGGGTTTGTATTTTTATTTTTAGTAGGAGTATGTAATGAACAGAGGTTTTGGTTGGTTTATTTTCTTTGTAGTCGTAATTATTATTGCGTTCTGTGTTTATAGTTGGAAATACAAAGGCAAGGCGCCTGTTGCTGCAGCTCCACAAGCACAAGCTGTGCCAGCTCCAGCTGCTGCGGCACCTAAAGCCTAAGCACTGATTGATTTGTTCGGGAGTGAGTCTAAACCACGTTTTGGATTTGTTCCCGACATTTTTCTATTTCTACTTTTAATGTGATTGCATGGTTACTAATTTGAGCACTTGAGCACTTTGATGCAATCGTATTAGCTTCTCGAGCAAGTTCTTGCAAGGTAAAATCAAATTGTTTACCTTTTTCTGCAGCATCACTACTTAAAATAATTCCAATTTGTTCCAAGTGTCCTTTAAATCGAGTGATCTCTTCATGAAGGTCCATCTTGTCTAATGCATGATACAGTAGCGCACGTTGGTTGTCGGCAAAATCTTCACTGGTTTTAGATCTAATGTCATCAAGTTTATCTTGAATTTCAGCCTGTTTAAGTGCGAAGCTTTTTTTATAACCAATTTCCAGGGTAACCACTTCTTCGGCCATATGGTCGATTCGTGCTTGAATATCAGCTTTGATTTGTTCACCTTCAGCAAGGCGGGACGCTATCATTGCATCAATTAATTCTTCGGCTGCATCAAACAAAGCCTTTTTCACTTCTTCAGGAATTTCAGCATCTTGAGACACAAATAGGTGTGGTATTTTAAAAAGACTTTCAATGCCAATTTCACCAGAAATGCTATGTTTGTCTTTTATCTGGTTGATTGCATTGAGATAGCCTTCCAGTGTTGTTACGGAGGCGGTTATGTTTGTTTTAAAGCATTGAGGGTCACTCAAATGAAGTGTGAAATAGATTTGACCACGCTTGAGTCGCTTTTTAAACAGTTTAATTAACTCTGTTTCATAGGCCGCAAAGATGTGTGGCAATCGGCACGATGCTTCAAAGAATCGGGTGTTGAGTGATTTTAAAAGCATGTTGACGTTAACAGGCTCGTTGCTTGTTGGGATACTGATGGTTTTTGTTGAAAAACCAGTCATACTTTGGATCATAAATTATCCTGCATTACTATATACGTTTTGAACGTCTTCCATGTCTTCAATAGCTTCTAGAAAATCAAATACTTTGGTAGCATTTTTCTCGTCAAGTTCTACGGGGTCTTTTGCTACCCATTCAAGCTCAGCGCTTTCAACGGTAAGTCCCTTATCAACAAGGATTTTTCTAACTGTTTCAATCTGTTTTTTATCACAGAGTATGGTTGCAAGGTCATCATGTACAGAAATGTCTTCTACATCAAAGTCGATGAGCGCTTCCAAAAGATCGTCTTCGCTGAGTCCTTCAGGTTTAACACGGATAACACCTTCATGGTTAAACATCCAGCTCACTGAGCCAGCTTCTCCAAGGTTGCCACCACGGCGAGAGAATGTTTTTCTTAAATCAGCAACTGCACGGTTTTTATTGTCGGTTAACACTTCAACCAACACAGCTGATCCAGCTGGTCCATAACCTTCATACATATGAGCTTCATAATGAACTCCAGGCAATTCGCCTGTACCCTTTTTAATAGCGCGAGTGGTATTATCAGACGGCATATTAACATGTCGGGCCTTGTCCAAAAGGAGTCGTAAACGTGGATTGTGGTCCGGCTCACCACCGCCAGCACGTGCTGCTACAGTAATTTCTTTAATTAATTTTGTAAAAATTTTACCACGCTTGGAGTCTTGAGATGCTTTTCTATGCTTGATATTGGCCCATTTACTATGTCCTGCCATAATCAATCCTTACAATGTTTTAAGGTTTGTTTTTTCTTTAGTGTATCTCGTTTCTGTCTTGCTGTCGACTATAAGGGCTGCTTTGAAAATTAGAAAAAACGTTACTTGAGGAGGGTTTTTTGGCCTTGATACTTACTTTTGAGGTGTGGCAATGCTTGATAGGCGATTTGTCGTCCTCGAGGTGTTTTTTCAAGCAAGCCTTTCCGAAGTAAGAACGGCTCGTATACGGTTTCAATGGTATCAGCATCTTCACCGATGAGTGATGCTAAGGTGTCTAGACCGACGGGTCCACCATTGAAATTGCTAATAATTTTACTCAAGATTAAATTATCAACTATTCCAAGGCCGTCATCATCAATGCCTAAGAACCGAAGAGATTCTTTGACGAGTTTAAGATCAGCAACGTTTTTATTGTTGACTTGCGCAAAGTCTCGAATACGGCGTAATATTTTTTTGGCGATACGCGGGGTTCCACGGGCACAAGATCCAATCAAGATGGCTGATTTTTTATCTATATCGATATTTAAAAACTGAGCTGATTGTAAGATAATGTCTGCAAGTTCTTCATCTTCATAAAAGTCTAATCGCTCGGTTATGCCAAAGCGGCTGCGTAATGGTCCAGATAGCATTCCAGACTTGGTAGTAGCGCCTATGAGTGTGAACTGATTGATTGGGAGGTTAACCGTTTGTGCTCCGGCGCCTTGACCGATAATAACATCGACTCGGAACTGTTCCATGGCGGCATACAGTACTTCTTCAATGTTAGCAGGCATCCGATGAATCTCATCGATAAAGAGAATATCCTTGGGTTGAAGTCCAGACAGAATTGCTACCAGGTCACCGGTGCGTTCTAACATTGGGCCACTACAGATTTTAATTCCTACTCCCATAACATTGGCCATGATCTGTGCCAATGTCGTCTTGCCGAGCCCCGGAGGGCCAAAGAGTAATAAATGATCTAAAGGCTCATTTCGTTGTTTGGCAGCCGTTGTATAGATATCTAGTTTTTCTTTGAGCTTCGGCTGTCCTAGATACTCATCAAAGGTCTTTGGTGCAAAGTCTAACTGTTGCTCTTCTTCAGATTCCTGTTGGTTGAGAAAGTATATTTCGTTATCTTCATTCATATCGATTTTTTCGCTATACAAAGGGTTTATTGGGTAGTATAGCCCAAAAATAAAAGAACCACCAATGTTGCTATTGATGGTTCTTGAGTAATTAATAAAGAGTTATATTATGAAGCAAGTGACTCTTCAAGATCCTTAGTTCCATCGTCTACTAGCTTACGATTATCTGCAGACTCTAAAAGTCGAAGTAGGGCTAATGCACAGGTTGGATCGCCACCATCATGATCAATAGAGTATAGGGATATACACTTACCAAGAAGTTCACGTAGTTCTTGGCATTTGGCATAAGCTTCCTTTTTTTCTTCTTCTTTTTTTTCAAACGCATCAAATTCTTCGTTTGTGCATGGAAAAGGGCAGAGCTGTTCTGGATCCGGCTTGCTCTTCTCACACATTTCGTTTATAAAGTGCAATTGAAATAATAAGCGTTCTGATGGTGTATATTGTTCGAGTCTTTTCCTTAACACTTCTTTGGCTTGCTCGGAGCAAGTCTTTGCAGATACAGAGGAGACAATACTGCCGATGATGAGTACAAATAATAATTTATTCATAATACTCGCCTATTTCTGCTTTTGGATAAGTAGGAGAGGCTTTTTTAGGAGTGGTTTTCGTAACGACTTCTTTTTCTTTTTTAAGATATTTTAGTTCGAACATTTCTTTATTAAGTCGACGAAGATAAAGATAATTGCCCAGGGCACTATCGGAATTGTGGCTGTATATAAATGCTTTATTTGCCTGACGAATTCTTTGGGCGAGTCCTTTTATTTTTACCTCTTTTTCACGAAGAGGTTCTTTGGGAAGTACCTTGTTTGAGGTTTTTGTTGAACAGGATCTTACCGTCCGTAGTAGCAATGTAGAAAAACGCCCAAAACTGTTTAATGTCAGTGATGAACTTATACAAAATAGTAGTAGTAATTTTTTGTGCACTTGAATCTCCTATTGTGTGTAATGAAATAATGTTGAGTTAAGTCTATGTAATAGGGGTTTTGGTGTCAATGCACAAATAGATTTTAAAAACAGCAAATAGCGGAGAGTCGTTTTTGAGTTATAAAATAAATCGTGTTAGTTTTATTTGTAGTCGCTGAGCTATAAAAACAATTTCCACCTGAATATGTTATCGGTGGTTCAAGAATAGGAATGATCATGAACAAGAAAATTATTTTATATATAAGTTTGATTATGGCATCGGGTTTACAGGGAATGCAGTTGAGAAGCTCTAAAAGAGTGGGCTCTTGCTCTGTAAAGAAACAAAAGAAAAAACAAAAGGTCACGAAAGTTGAAGGTCATAAGCTTAGAATTCCTGGTACTAATAGATTTTTGGATCTAGATCAAGAAGAAGGTATTTCTCTGCAAACATTTACTCAAATGCTTGCGAATAAAAAGTCTAATCCATATGGAATTGATGTTGTAGAAGTTTTGACTGTTGATCCGATGACCAATACTCCAGCACATCATTATTTAGAGGCATCCAGTCTTCGTGCTCATATGTATGGGGGAGTAAACCGAACAGAACACCCTCTCAATCGGTTGCCACTAGAGCGACGTTTTTTATACCCTTTGCTTATTAAGGATATGAAAACTCCTCTCGAGAGGTTGCCATTGGATGAGGTTGTTCCTGAAGGAGGGTATGAGGCACTTTTAGGTGTATCTGTAGATCTTTTAAGTGGTAAATTGGGAAGTAAGCGTTCAGAAGATTATGATAGAGTTCGTCGATATTGTGAACAATTAGTATACCAAGGTAGTAAAAAGTTGTCCGCTACAGGATTAGTTCTTCTTGGTGAAATGTATTGGACGGGGCAGTTGGTTAGTGAGAACCCTGAGGAAGGTCTGTTGCTAGCGCATAAATATTTTAATCAGGCAGCGGATCAACAGGATAGTCCATCGGCGAGAGATCAAGCACGACTCATCCTAGGTGAAATGCTTTGGACGGGGCAGTTGGTTAGTGAGAACCCTGAGGAAGGTCTGTTGCTAGCGCGTCAACATTTCCAGTTTGTAGTAGACCATGGTAATGAAGTGGTACGCGATCAAGCACTGGAAAAGCTTGCTGAGATGGATAAATCTAGTCAGTAGTTAGAAAGAATGGGAGTCTGGTTGTTGTTGAGAGATAATTCCATTTATCCATCCTAAGCTAGCAAGTGTAATCCATGTGTGTGATAGTCCATAGCTCATGAGAGGTAAAGGTATTCCAACGATTGGTAGGATGCCTGTTACCATTCCGGTATTGATAACAATAGCGAGCATGATCGGTGCAAGTAGCCCAATTGCCAACAGTTGAGCAAAGAATGAGGTAAGAACCATAATTCCTATGAGGAGTCGTAGGACGAGTATGGCGTAAAGCGTAAGGATCAGGAGCGCTCCCACAAGACCCCATTCCTCACACAGTACAGAAAATATGAAATCAGTCCTGCTTTCAGGCAGGAATGCGAGCTGTGTTTGTGTTCCTTTAAACAGCCCTTTTCCAAATAATCCCCCCGAACCGATGGCGATCATTGACTGTTCGATCTGATACCGTTCTTTTTTTGCGTCACCAGCCCCTAAGAATACATCTATGCGTTTTCGTTGATATGGCTTCAAGTTGCTATATAACAGGGGTGCACTAATACCAATCAGTAATGCTGTGAGTACAAAAAATTTTCTACCAATGCCTGCAATCCAGAGCATGATAGCTCCTGAAAGGGCAATAATGACCGCTGTGCCAAGATCAGGTTGTTTGAGTACTAATAAGAAGCTAAATCCCAAAATAAGCAGGATTGTCCAAAAGTATGAGAATTTGAAACGTCCGCTTTCTTCTTCTGTATAGAGATAATAGGTGATAAATGCGGGAAGGAAAAGTTTGGCCAGTTCTGATGGTTGAAACTTAAAGAGGCCTAGGTTGATCCATCGTTGAGCACCCATTCCCATTGAGCCTTTAACGATAGTGAAAAGCAGGAGTCCTAGGGTGGCAAAGTAGACAAAGTATCCGAGTCGGCACAAGGAATAATAGTTCCGAAAGTAGAAGAAACAGTAGATAACGAACCCGGATATAAGACCAAAGACCTGTTTTTTAAAGAAAATTGAGTAATACAGGGTGGTATTTTGGGTTGAGCTGAAGATAAACAGCAGGCCAACCAGGGATATTATCAAGGTTATCAGGGTATTGGGCCATGTTGTTCGAGAATGCACTCTGGCACTGATTATCACAATTACTACTCCGTATGCTTTTTTATAATACATAAGAAGTGTAGTGGAAATTAATATTAAATTAAAGAAAGAAAAAGAAGGAAAAAAAATGGTCGGGATGGCGAGACTCGAACTCACAGCCCCTCGCTCCCAAAGCGAGTGCGCTACCAATTGCGCCACATCCCGACAAAAATTTTTCAAAACTGGGGTGAGTGGAGGGATTCGAACCCTCGGCCCCCAGAGCCACAATCTGATGCTCTACCAACTGAGCTACACCCACCATAGTAATTTAATTACAATTAAAAGTATATGGCTTATTATAGGAAAAATCAAAGATTATGTGCATAACTTTGCAATAGTCCAAATTGTGATATAATAATAGAAATATTTTACATGAAATTAATGGTGGTTCTTATTCTATGAAAAATGTGCAAAAAGGCAGAATGATACGCGTTATTGGGGCGCGCGAACACAACTTAAAAAATGTTGCAGTAGAGATTCCCAAGGATAAACTAACAGTTATAACAGGGCCTTCTGGTTCGGGAAAGAGTTCTTTGGCTCTTGATATTCTCTTTACTGAAGGAAAGCGGCGGTACATGGAGTCGCTATCATCCTATGCTCGACAGTTCCTAGGAATAGCGAGAAAACCTGATGTTGATTCTATTGAGGGGTTATGCCCGTCTGTAGCTATTGAGCAAAAGACTGTGGGTGCTAATCCGCGATCTACTGTTGGTACTATTACAGAAATATATGATTACTTACGGGTGTTGTTTGCCCGTGTTGGTAAGCCACACTGTCCAGATTGTGGGCATACTATTAGCCAGGAGTCACCAGAAAAGATTGCATACTTATTGCATGATAGCTTTAAGGGCAAGATGGTGACTATTGCTTCACCGATTGCGAATGAAAAGAAGGGTGAATTTTTCCACCACTTACACCAGCTCTTTTTGGCAGGGCATTATAGGTTTAGGATTGATGGTAAGGATTATAAGTTTAAGTCTGAGCAGGAAATTAAAGATCTTAAGCTTAAAAAGACACATAAGCACACTATTGATGTATTAATCGATGCGATTAAAGTGTCGGAAGATGAAAAAGTACGTGTGACCGAGGCTATCGAAAAAGCTTTTAGTATCACGAATGGAACCTGTAAAATTATCACCGAAGAAACTTCTCAGTTATATTCCTCTCACCGCATGTGTGTTAAGTGTATGCAATCATTTCCAGAACTAGAACCACGGATGTTTTCATTTAACTCACCAGTGGGTGCATGTAAGCTTTGCTCCGGTCTTGGCTTTGTTCATGAATGGCCGTGGAAAGCGGGTGACAAGGATCATTGGAAGTCTCAATATCCAGACTTTTTTAGCAACAAGTATGCAAAACAGTCAGTATGTGACATCTGTGAGGGGCAGCGACTTAATAAACATGCTTTAGCGGTAATTATAGGTGGAGAAACGATTTATAAAATTGGAGAGATGTCCATTGAAAAAGCGTTACAATTCTTTACTGGTTTGAAGTTAGATTCAGCTTCACAAGAGATCGCTGAAAGTGTTATCCAAGAGATTCGTCGTAGATTGACGTTCTTAAATGATGTTGGTTTATCTTATCTTACCTTGAATCGAACAGCGCGAACGCTTTCTGGTGGTGAAGGGCAACGAATTCGATTAGCGACTCAAATTGGGTCAGCATTATCTGGAGTATTGTACATTCTTGATGAACCTAGTATTGGCTTACACCAACGGGATAATGATCGCTTGATAGAAACACTTAAGGCGTTACGAGATCAAGGAAATACGGTTCTTGTCGTTGAGCATGATATGGATACTATTAAGCAGGCTGATTATGTTATTGATATGGGTCCTGAAGCTGGGGTACTTGGTGGTACTGTTACAGCAGCAGGTACGCCTGTTCAACTCAAGAAAAACAAAAACTCCTTAACCGGCTCATACTTGAGTGGCAAAAAAGAGATTGTTCTTCCAAAAGTTCGTCGTAAACCAATAGCCTTTATGACATTAAATAATGCAACAAAGAACAACCTGAAGAATGTTTCAGTAGAAATTCCACTCGGGGTTATGTGTGGAGTTTCAGGAGTTTCTGGATCAGGTAAAAGCAGCTTGGTTTTTGAAGAACTGGTTCCAACAATACAAAAAGAATTTACACGTCCATACTCAGGTCGTGATCGCTATGAAGGGCGTTCGAAAAACACTTACCTACAGGGTGCACAATCTGTTGAAAATATGGTTGTGATTGATCAGACTCCAATTGGCAGGACCTCTCGATCTAATCCGGCGACTTATCTGGGAGTTTTTGATGAGATTCGAGCATTGTTTGCAAGTTTGCCTGAAAGTAACCTGCGTGGTTATAAGCTTGGACGGTTTAGTTTCAATGTTAAGGATGGTCGTTGTTTTGAATGTTCCGGTGATGGAACAATAAAAGTATCAATGCAGTTCTTGGCTGACGTGATAACACAATGTAAGGCATGTAAAGGGAAGCGCTATAATGCCAAAACATTAGAAATTAAATTTAAAGGCAAAAATATTGCAGAAATTCTTGAGATGACTGCATACGAAGCACTGGAATTTTTTAGTGCACATCGTACCATTCATAAGCGGCTACAATTACTATGTGATGTTGGTTTAGACTATCTTGCATTGGGTCAAGCATCGACGACGCTATCCGGTGGTGAAGCGCAGCGAATCAAGCTGGTTAAAGAGCTTGCCAAGCGTGGTTCAGGAACTCTTTATGTATTAGATGAGCCGACAACAGGTTTACACAACCATGATATTGATAAATTGCTTAAAGTACTAAATACTCTTATAGAGAAGGGTAATTCTATGATCGTTATTGAGCACAACTTAGATGTCTTAAAGACGGTAGATTATCTGATTGACCTTGGCCCTGAAGGTGGTGAGTATGGCGGCGAAATTGTCGTTGCAGGAACCCCCGAAGAGGTTGTTAAGTCCCAGCGTGGGTTTACGGGTCAATACTTAAAAGAGTATTTGAGCTAATTATTATATAGGTTCTTACGATGAAACTACTGATTCAGCGGGTCAATAACGCGTCTGTCAGCGTTGATAATGCTATTGTAGGAGAGATCCAAAAGGGTTTATTGGTTTTTATAGGCCTAAAACCTGGCGATAGTGAGACTGAATGTGACTATTTGATCAAGAAAATACTAAAACTTAGAGTTTTCCCTGAGGGCTTTCGCTCCATGGAACAAAATGTGGTAGACTGTGGTTATGAAATTTTAATAGTATCTCAGTTTACCCTGTATGCTGATTGCAACAAGGGGAACAGACCTTCGTTTGCTAAGGCAATGGCGCCAGATCAGGCCGAAGTGCTATATAATGAGTTTTTGGCTAGGCTTAAGACTCAATATCCAAAAATCCAGGAGGGGGTTTTTGGAGCTGATATGCAGGTTTCATTGGTCAATGATGGACCAATTACAATAGAACTGTCTTCAAAGGCATAAAACTTTAAATGTGAGGAAAAATTATCATGAATGCTAAAACTATTTCGAGACTATTTTTAATCCCGATGTTCTGCTTGTCTTTGTGTGGATCACAACTTTATGCAATGGAAAATCCTGTTGTGGAAGAGATTGTACAAGAAGAACAAGAGGTAATAGAAGTTAAAATGTTATCTGAAGATTTATTAGCACAAGGAATGGTATACTTTGATCGAGAATTGGTTGCTAATAAAATTAAAAGACGGGTTGTTCAAGGCTTACTTGTTACTGGTGCAACGGCTGCTGCTGCTTATATGTGTGGTCGACTATTTGAAGCTGACCCTATTAGTTTCTCAGCATGGTTGCAGGTTGGTGAAAATCAAAAGGTACCAATGCTGGTACAATTGCCTGAGGGAGAGAAGCTTTCTAAGGGTGTGGTGTTTGCTATTGCACAAGCTGCTCAAAACAATGCAGAAAGTATGGATGAAATTCAACTAGGAATGTTGAAAAAAATTAAGAATTTTGGTGGCTCTGTATGGGGCTGGACTAAATGGAGCGTAGCAGCATTAAGCTCCTTTGCAGCAATCGAGTTACTGAAAGAAGGGCTTAAAAAGGGTGCTGATTTTAGCCTGTTAAAGTGTGGTGGCATCTTTGAGAGCAGAGATATGTCATGGTGCTTAGATCATACTAAAGCGTTTCTGATTGGGCATAAGCTTAAGCTTCACGCTGCAGCATTGGACTTTGATTCAATGGCGCTCAAGTCTCCTGACTATTTATCAATTGCTGTTTATCCTGGCATTAACGAGAGTTATAAAATTAATGATGGTGAAGTAAGTGGTGAGGCCTTAAAAGAGTTAATTGCAATCAAGCGATATGTAGAAATGCGTAAGTCGTTCCTTGAGTCAGATACTGAAGAACAAGGAAAAGAGTTTCAATTGTTACAATTGAATTGGAATTTGTTTGTTGAAGCAATGGCATACACGTGTGCTTGCTTCCAAAAAGATATTGATACTGTTAAGCAGGGCGACTTATTAATTGCTCGTCAGCTTGCTAACTTTAAAAATATCATGATTCGTGAAGTAGAGGCAGCTTCGCATGTTATTCAAGATTGTCTTGATAATAGATCATATGATCGTTTATATAGTACTATTCAAAATTGCGTGGTACAATGTAAAAATATGATGGATTTATCAATAAATGAGCTAGAAAAGGCTTTAGACTAATCGCGAGTTTGAATACATGAGTGACACAAAAAAGGGCAAGTCTGGATTGACGCCTTTGATGCAACAATATTTTGAAATACGAGATCAATACGCTGATACATTATTATTGTTTCAGGTAGGTGATTTTTATGAACTGTTTTTTGACGATGCCAAGAGAGCTGCTGCTTTTCTTGGCATTGCTCTTACTAAGCGAGGGACCCATAACGGCGAACCTATTGCCTTGTGCGGCGTTCCTCTTCATGCTTTAGAGCACTACTTAATTAAATTAGTAAACGGTGGCTTTCGCATAGCTATTTGCGATCAGCTTGAACCGCCTAAGCCTGGCAGTATTGTTAAGCGTGGAGTGACCCAAGTATTAACACCAGGAACCTTAACAGATTCACGGTTATTGCCAGATAAATCCTCTGCATATTTATCCTCATTTTTTTCCCATAAAGATTCACAAGACCTGATCTTGATTTCATCTGATTTATTATCAGGACAACTTTTGGTTACTGTTTTTGAGCCTGAACAGGAGCGATTCTTGGAAGAGGAAGTGGTTCGCTTGAGTCCGGCAGAAATATTGCTTGCAGATAATAAAAACAACAAGTTTCAGCAACTGTTTTTACGGTTGGGTGTTTCTATTTCGCTAGTTAAAAATTCAGAAGATTTTAATGAATTTGAGCAATGGCTTTCCGAGCAATTTGTTGAAGAGCAGCGCAAAAAAATTACTATGAATAAGTCTGCATACGGAGCATTGTTCCAACTGTATTCTTATCTATCATTTAACCAACCCAATGCGTTAAAACTATTCCAACAAATACAATGGTATCGCCCAGAACAATACTTGGTTATGGATAGCGCGACCCAAAGAAATTTAGAGCTGACACAAAACTTACAGGGTTCAGTTGAGAACTCTCTGTTTGCATTGTTAGATGAAGCGATGACGCCAATGGGTTCCCGTGTTATTAAGCAGTGGGTGTTAAGGCCATTGCGTACCGAAGGGCTCATTAAAAACCGTCATGATTGTGTAGAGTATTTTGTACATAATATTGCAACGTTACAACAGCTCAAAGAGCAGTTTGAATCTATCTCTGACTTAGAACGGGTGATAGGAAGGATGGCATTGTTGCGGGGGCAACAGCATGATTATGTTATGTTGATGCGCGTACTAGAAGTGCTTCCTGCAATCAAAACAATTTTATCAAGTGTTGAACTGCCATTAATGAAAAAACTTTGTGATCGCTTGGGTGAGTATCATACCTTGCATCAATTATTAGTAGCATCGATTAATGATGATCGCTCACATGAATGGTTGATTAAGAAGGGCTTTGATCAGCAGCTTGATCAGCTACGAGATTTATTGATGCACGGTAACGACAAGATATTAGAGTTGGAGAAAAAAGAGCAATCGCAATCGAAGATCAACTCGTTAAAAATTCGGTATAATCAAGTTCAAGGATACTATATCGAGGTTACTAAGCCGAATCTTTCCTTGGTCCCTGATTACTTTATTCAAACACAAACGCTGGTCGGTAAGGTTCGTTTTACTACAACAGAATTAAAAAGCCTTGAGGCTGATTTATACAAGGCCAAGCGTGAGGTTCAGCAAGTTGAACAGATGGTGTATGAACGGGTTAAGCAGGACGTTGCCGAATATATAACACAGCTCCGTAAAACAGCATTTTCATTGGCGCACTTGGATGCTTTGGCCAGCTTGGCACAAGTATCCTATGATCGTGGCTATGTTCGGCCAACCATGCATAGTTCCCAGGATATTATTATCACACAGGGTAAGCATCCGTTGGTTTCCCATAGTATGAAAACCGGCTTTGTCCCTAATGATACCCAACTGACAGATGATGAACAATTATGGATTATCACTGGTCCAAATATGGGCGGTAAGTCCACGTATTTGCGTCAGGTTGCCTTAATGTGTGTTATGGCGCAGCTAGGTTCATTTATACCTGCTAAATCTGCTCAGCTTCCATTCTTGGACAAATTATTCACCCGTATTGGCGCTTCAGACAATTTGACTGATGGAAAGAGTACATTCTTGGTTGAGATGGAGGAAACGGCCTCTATTTGTAACCGAGCGACTCAAAACAGCTTGGTCATCCTGGACGAGGTTGGTCGCGGTACGAGCACGTTTGATGGGCTGGCAATAGCCCATGCAGTTGTGGAGTACATCTATAAGCGTTTGAATGCGCGCTGCTTGTTTGCTACTCATTATCATGAATTGACCCTTTTGGCAGAAGAATTTAAAGGTATTGTGTGTTATCATGCAACTAGTCAGCGTACAGCTCAGGGGATTGTATTTCTGCACCAGATGGTGCGTGGTATAGCAGATGGTAGCTTTGGATTGGATGTGGCCAAACTGGCTGGGTTACCTGAGAGCTTGATTGAGCGAGCTAAGGTGGTCCTTGATCAGCTTGATAAGCAAGAAAAAGCTTCGATTGGTGTTCAGAGTGCCGATATTGATAAGATTATGCAGCTTGAATCAGAGCTGGATCAGGCTCGAAAGCGGCTTGCTTTGTTAGATTCCGTGAATTATGATGATCTTTCACCTAAGAAAGCGTTTGATTTCCTCTGGGAGTTGAAGTGATTTGGCTGGACAGATTGTCATAATATGCTACAATAAGTAATAATTCCCTCTATAGTTATATGTAAAAATTAAAGGTTTGAGTCCATGGCTGAGAATACAGAAACAGTAAAGACAACAGAAGAAGTAGTAGAAAAGAACGTTGAAGCTCCTGAATTAGCGACTTTTGATAAGTACGCTATCTTTGAAACAGGCGGAAAGCAATATCAAGCTGTTGAAGGAAAAACAATAGCAATTGAGAAGCTTGAAGGTGAAGCTGGTGATACGGTTGAATTTAAAGAAGTTTTATTTAAAAAACTTGATGATAGCAATGTTCAAATTGGGCAACCATATGTTGAAGGTTCTACTATCAAGGCAAAAATTGTTAAGCACGATAAAGATAAAAAGCTTACTGTCTTTAAGTTTAAAAGACGTAAGAAATCTCGTGTTAAAGCTGGCCACCGTCAACCATTGACAGTGATCCGTGTTGAATCAATCTAATTGATTTAAAAAGCATTTTAAGCACCTAGTTGAAAAACTGGGTGCTTTTTTTTTGCTCTAATAACTTTCACCATCACAGATGGACCGTGCAAACATGGGTTGATCGACGATATCTTCTACCCAGTTAACTTTTTTTTCTATTACCTTGATGCTACTTTTGCTATGGCAAGTTGGTGTCATAAAAAAACTGCAGAGCACGACTGCAATCACTGTAGAATATTTCATTTTTTAACTCCTTTTAGATCTTCAAAGTTTATATCCATGATGGGATAATCATGAACTTTTTTATAATTGAAGTGCCACCATTCGCCTTTATAGTTATTAAAGCCATGTTTTTTCATAATCTTATGGAACAGAGTTCTGTTTTTAATGGCTTGATCAGGAAGGTCCATATTGTTTGAGTGTGCTCGTGGAGACATGTCATCGAACTTGGTTGGCATCTTTAGCTCTTTACCGGTCTTGAGATTAATGAGGGTTGCATCAACAGCGCCACCTCGTGTGTGTGGACAAAACCCTTGCTTGGATGGTCGACTGACGTATTGAGGATCACTAACAGCTTCAAAGAGTTTACACTGTGCTGGAAACGGACGATAAGCGTCCCATATTTTGATTCCTAGGCCTAGCTTGTTAAGTTCCTTTTGTGCGTTACTCAAAGCCTGTGCTACTTCAGGTTGGAGATAGGCACACGCGGCTTTACCATAAATATCCTTTTGGGCGATATTGTGTTTTGTTGCGTACCAGAGTTCTTCTTTAATCGTTGGGTTGATTGTTTTAACACATACGAGATCGTGTGTAGTTTTTGCATTAATGAATTGAGCTAAGATAAAAAGACATAATAATAACTTTTTTTCCATATAAAACCCCCCTTAATCAATAACTTATTTAGTATTGGGGATGGCGGGTCTGAAAATCAAGAGTTAAGGTTGATCTGTTTCTTGAACATCGTCTTCAAAGTATTTATGAAAACAAGGCTTTAGAGGAGAATAATAATATTGAGCATCAGCCGGGGCGTCATAGAAGGTATTCCAAAAGAGAACCTTTTTGTTGGCAACTGATCCTGCTTTTGCATCATGGATAAGAGCGGCCATAGCATTAGCAGAATAGGTACCATCAAGGTTGAGATCTTCTTGATCGTAGGCACAGGTTATAGCATCGTTGCCGGCTGTTGAAAATTTACCATAGGTTCCTGAGAAGAATTCGGTTCGTAGTGTAACATTATCCATCTTGCATAATGGAAACGATTCATCCTTAGAGCGTAAAAGTTCATTGGTTTTGGTGAATAATTGTTCGAGTTTTTTGTAGTTGAAGTTATCAGGACTTACAACACTGACTGCTACGACTTGAGATTTGAGGCCGGCAGCCTTGAGTCCAAGTGCTAGTCCCGCTGTACTGCCCATGCTTCCGAATGGGATATAGATAACATCAGGTTCTGGCAAGAGTCCCTGATTGATTTGTTCTTTTAATTCGAATGCAGCATTAACAAGTCCGACTGTTCCAAGGGGTGTAGAGCCGCCCATTGGGATGACATACGGAAACTTTTTACCATCAGCGTCATGATACAACAAGAAGGTACTCATAACGTGCTGTAAGATTGCTTCAGAAAGTAGAACCATGTGTGCATCATGTTTGTACATGATAGATAAGTTTCGGCGTACTATGTTGGAGTTTGGTTGATCTGTTAAAACGGTAAAACATTTCATGCCAAGTCGATGAGCATAAACAGCGGTCGCTGCTGCGTGATTAGATCCAACACCACCAAAAGTTATGACACTGTTATTGTTTGTTGCAGCATCGGCCAATAGAAATTCTAACTTACGAACCTTAGTGCCGCCAAACAGTGGTATTCCTTCATTTGTTTGTGCTCCCGTGTATCCATCATGTTTCATGTATATGTCAGGATGGTTTAGATGGGAGCCAAGGTTTTCAAGTTTCGTGATTGGTGTTGGCAGCATTCCTAATGACTTATAAGGAAGAGATTTTTGCAATTGAGGGAAATTAATAAATAATGGCATTGGGTTATCTGCCTTACATAATGTGGAGATTATAAGAGAAGTAATCAATAATGATTTCTTAATCATAATATCCCTTTTTTATTTTTATTTCACTTTTGTTAACTCATTGAGGTCATCACTAGTACCAGCAAAATAAATAATATCACCATCCAGAACTTTAAGGTCAGGCTTGGGTAGTAACATGTTATCATCACGCTTGATACCGATCGGACATACTTTATACGTTTCAATGAGCATGAGCTCATCTATTGTTTTGTCAACAAAATCTTCTGGCGCTAGCATTTGTCCAGTACAAAAATCATGACAAACTCGTGTTAAGTGTGGGAATGAGGAGCTTAAGTTGTCAGCTAATAAAATAGCAGCTTCTAGTTCGGGAAGAACCACTTTATCTGCACCGACCAGGCTAAGTACTTCGCCTCTCATTTCTCCGGTCGAGCGAACGATTACCGTTGGGATTTCGAGTTTTTTCTTGAGCAGTCTTGTAAGAAGTACTGACTCGGCAAAGTGTCGTCCAAGGGCGATCACTACTGTGTTAACTTCATCAATGCCAAGCTCGCGCAAGGTGCGTTCTTCTATTGAATGGATAATGAGTGCTTGAGAAACTTTATCTTTAATTTCTTCAATAGCTTTTTCATCGCTATCGATAGCCATAACATCGATTCCATTTTCACTAAGCTTGGTGGCCAGTTGTGATCCAAAGCGTCCAATACCAAATACACAAATTTTCATCTTTTATTAATCCTATATTATTAACTTATTAATACTTTACCTTCAGGATAGGTATAATCTTTTTTCTTGTCATGGATACTGACTACAGCTAGTGCTAATGTCAGAGTTCCAATTCGACCTGCGACCATGGTAATCATGATCATAATTTTTCCAAAAAATGAAAGAAATGCAGTAATGCCGGTTGTTATTCCCAGGTTGGCAAAACTTGCAATCGATTCAAATGCAATATCTAAAAAACTCCAATTATGTTCAGAAATTAAAAGAAGGAAGATGGTAAAGATGATAAGAGCTACCGCTAAGAACACGGTTGCACTGGCACGATAGACGGTTTCATGGGGGATACGTCTTCCTTTGATTTCTACTTCTTTCCTACTCATGAGTAAGGATTTTGCGGTAAAGAGGAGTAATGCGAAAGTGGTTGTTTTAATACCACTACCGGTTGATCCTGAGGAGGAACCAATAAATGAGAATATCATAATGATAAACACCGTTGCCATTTGTAGCTCTGCAAACGGAACTGACAGAAATCCGGTACTACGGATAGAGGTCGCGTTAAAGAAGGCATTAATGATTGATAGTACTACACCTTGGTTTGCTAGTGTGTTATGACTTTCTAATAACCAGAAAAGGCCGGTTGCAAATAAAATAAATATTGCTGAAATAGTAAGAACAATCTTAGAGTGTAGTGATAGGCTTCTTTGGCTTTCTTTGAACTTTACAATTCCTAGATATTTTACAATTTCATACCACGGTACAAATCCAAGGCTACCAAATAAAATCAGAATAGCGGTGACCATGAGGAATACGGGGTGGTTGCTATAGCCTTGCATGCCGTGAGGAAAGAGCGTAATCCCTGCATTACAAAACGCTGACACCGAATGAAATATTGAAAGAAAAATTGCTGGTACCGTATCGTATTGTTCTTTGATGGTAAAGAATACACAGAACGCTCCAATAGTTTCTACAATCAGAGAAAGAGCACAAATGAAAATTAATAAATCTTTTATGTCGGTCATGCGTTCGATTTCTAGAAGCTTGCCAGCTATGAGCTGTGTTTTAAGTCCCAGCTTGGTAAAAAGTGACATAAAAAAAAGGGTCATTGTTATGAGACCCAGACCACCAATCTGCATGAGAAAGAAAATTATTACATGTCCAAACGTAGTAAACTTATCGATAGGAACGGTAAATAAACCACATACGGTGGTTGTACTGGTTGCAGTAAACAATAAATCCATAAAGCTCATGGGTACATGTCTAGCTACTGGTAATGCCAGTAAGAGTGTTCCTGTAACAATAGTTGCAATAATAGAAAGAACGAGTATTTTTCCAGGATGATGCATGGATGTTTTTTTCATAGGGTTAGAGCCTTCCATTAAGAAAAAAATATTCTATCAATACGATTCATTAATAATAAGAGTTTTTATATTATGACTTTTTTAATGTGTTCACAATATATTCCTCAATTGAATCTATAGGAATACGGGTTTGTTTTGTAGTATCCCGTTCTCGTACTGTTACCATGTTATCGTCTTCACTTTCAAAATCGTAGGTAAAGCAGAGAGGTGTTCCAATTTCATCTTGTCGACGATACCGTTTTCCAATAGAACCAGATTCATCATACTGTACTGAAAACTTGAATTTCAAGGAATTATAAATTTTCTTGGCAGGTTCGGATAATTTTTTTGATAAAGGAATAATTGCAGCGGTTATAGGAGCAATTGCAGGGTTGAGCTTTAATAAGACTCTTGTTTCTCCGTCAACTTCCTCTTCGGCATATGCGTCACACATGAGTGCAAGAAAGAGGCGATCCACTCCAACTGAACATTCCACCACGCTTGGAATATAAGATTCCTTAGTTTCTTCATCAAATACTGCAAGGTCTTTACCAGAGTGTTTGGTATGTTGGCTTAGGTCATAGTTGCCACGATCGGCGATACCTTCCAGTTCTTTCCAACCAAATGGGAAATGGTATTCCACATCGGTGGTGGCACTGGAGTAGTGGGAAAGATCTTCAGGCTTATGTGCATCAAAGCGATAGTTTTCATCTTTTAAGCCAATTTCCTGATAAAACTTATGTCGTGCTTCAAGCCAGAACTCGAAGAATTTTTTTCTATTTTCATCCTTACAGAACCACTCAATTTCCATTTGCTCAAACTCACGCGTTCTAAACAAGTATTGTTTCGGGGTGATTTCGTTTCGGAATGCTTTTCCTATTTGTGCAATTCCAAAAGGGATCTTAACCCGTGATGTTGAGTAAACATTTTTAAAATTAATAAAAATGGCTTGTGCTGTTTCGGGGCGTAAGTATGCATCGGATGTTTGATCGGCCATTGCACCCATTGCTGTCTTGAACATCAGGTTGAATTGTCGTGCTTCTGTCCAGTTGTGCTTGCCACAGCTTGGGCAAGGCTTTTCGAGATCAAGTTCATCAGATCGGAATCTTTTTTTACATTCAAGGCAATCAACCATAGGGTCATGAAAGTTTTCTAAATGTCCTGAAGCTTTCCATACTGGCGTTGGAGCTAGTATCGGTCCTTCAAGAAAAACGATATTATCAGTTTCTTTTCTGATATGATCGGTCCAAAATTTTCTAATGTGTTGTTTCATGAGCGAGCCGAGTGGACCAAAATCATATACCCCGTTAACACCACCATAGATTTCTGCAGATGGATACACAAATCCGCGCCGCTTGCAGAGGGCTACAATGGTTTCTAATGATGGTTTTACTGATTGATTACTCATGGTATAAATGCCTTTAAAAGGGTAAAAAGTTAGCCTATTTTCCTTCAAGGATACGAAAGATGTATAAATTTGCAACTGATAGGTCGATTCTTTTTGTCTATGCTGAGGTAACTTATGATTGTAAAACTATCAAATTCTAGTAGCCTGTACTAAACAAATAACTCATATTGATCGAAAAATATAAAAATAGAAAGATATAATTTATGAAAGCAACACGGTTTTTTTGGTTGATTTTATTAGGTACAGCTTGTGCTTTTGGAGGCTCAGCTCTTTATGTTGTACAAAAAGATCTTGAACCTCAAGTTCAAGCGGTTACTGCTCTTGTAGAAAAAGAAGAGGCATGCCCACCGGCTCAAGACTGTGTGATGAGAGATGCTGATAGTGAAAAAATTATTGAGTCTATTATCAGTCGTGTTAATGAGCCATGGTCTGCTGTTCAGGTGAAGATTAATAACACGGTTGTTCAAGTCTTTTCTCAGGTAGGACAGTTCCATTGGATGGAGCCATATCGTGCGCCAATACAAAGCGAGTGTTCAGGAAGTGGTTTTTTCATCAATGCTGAAGGTTACTTAATAACTAATGCTCATGTTGTTGATCAAGCGAAAGCAATTTATATTCAAATTCCTGCGTTAGGAAAAGAACGAATTCGAGCAGAAATTGTTGGAATTAGTTATGAACGCGATCTTGCGTTATTGAAGATTGACGTTGAAGGTATCGCACAAATCAAGGATATTATCCATACTATTCCAATCTTGAAATTGGGTGATTCTGATAAGGTTCACCGTGCTGATGAAGTATTGGCTATTGGATTCCCACTCGGTCAACAAGGACTTAAGAGTACTAAGGGTGTTGTGAGTGGTCGAGAAAATCTTGGTAATCGCCATGTGATTCAAATTGATGCTGCTATTAACCCAGGTAACTCTGGTGGTCCAGCAATTAACATTAACGGTGAAGTTGTTGGTATCAATACGTATGGTATCAACCACGGTGGTGCTCAGAATGTTGGATATATTGTTCCAGTAAATGAGTTGAAGGTTATTATTGAGTCTCTATATTCCACACCGGGGAAACTCGTTCGCAAGCCGTACTTGGGATCCTTTTATAATGCAGGTAGCCTTGCATTGACTAAATACCTTGGCAACCCACTACCTGGTGGTCCTTATATTACTGAGGTGGTACCAAACAGTTTGATGGACATGGCTGGTGTTAAGGCTGGCGATATGATTTATGCGATTGATGGCAACCCGGTAGACATCTATGGTGACTTACTCCTACCAGGAAGTGATGACAAGATGGCTCTTGCTGACTACGTTGCTTATATTAAGTTGGGTCAAAAAGTTACCTTAACTATATATCGCAAGGGTAAGAAAAAGAACGTTGTTTTCACTTTTGCCGAATCAACGTTACCATCAATTCGTGTTAAATTGCCTGACTATGAAAAAATTGACTATGTATTAGTTGGTGGCTTGGTAGTACAAGAGTTATGTCGTAATCTGATTCCAATGTTATTGCAGGCAGCACCAGAATTGATCATGTATGAAGAGCCAAAGAACCAAATGGATTCAGTCTTGGTTATTACGCATGTTATGCCGGATTCAGCAGCGCAACATTCTCGAGTGTTGGTTCCTGGAATGCGTATCAAAGAGTTAAATGGTGTAGAGATTAAGACTATTGATCAACTCAATGTAGCGTTAAAGAAAAGTATTATGAGTGGCTATGTGTGTATCAAAACGCATAACGGTATTTTTGCTGTATTGCCATTGCATCAAATATTAAAAGATGAACCACGTTTAGCATATATGAACCATTATACGCCTTCACCTGTTATTCAGGAATTGATGGCTTTAAAGCAGAAATATGAGCAAGAAAAAAAAGAGGCTGGACCTCGTTCTACAGGAAAGATTATCAAAGCTCAGCCGTAATCAAATAGCGAGCTTTATTATTCAGGGCAAGGTCAAGATTGACGGACAACCTGTTACAAAACCGGGTATCTTAATTGATGAGGATACCCCAATCGATTGTGACATGGAAAAACCGAAGTTTGTGTGCCGTGCTGGATTTAAGCTGGAACAAGCTCTTGATGAGTTCAATATTGACGTGACTGACTTTGTGGTCATGGATGCTGGATTATCTACAGGCGGCTTTACCGATTGCTTATTACAGCGTGGCGCTAAGAAGGTATACGGTGTTGATGTTGGTTATGGCCAGGTTCATGAAAACATTCGTGTAGATGAGCGTGTGGTTGTCATGGAGCGCGTTAACTTACGCCATCTTGATGCACTTCCTGAATTAGTTGATCTTGTTACATTAGATCTTTCGTTTATTTCAGTTTTAAAGGTAATGTCGGTAGTCACCTCTTTGTTAAAGCCGCAGGGTAAGCTGGTAGTCTTGATCAAGCCACAGTTTGAAGCTGAGCGTAGCCAGGTTGGTCGTGGTGGCATCATAAAAGATCCTAAGGTTCATCAACAGGTTACTGATTTAGTCGTGGCTGGGATTAAAGAGTTTGGCTTTGAGTTACAGGGTGTTACCGATTCTCCAATTACGGGTACTCATGGAAACAAGGAATTCCTAGCTTATTTTGTTAAATCATAAAATCTCTTTGCTTTCTTATCGTTTCTCGATAAACTTGCGATAATAAAAGATCAACATCGGGGCGACACATCAAAATAACATCAATTTTGTTGAGGTGTGCTATGAGAAAAAAACTGGTTGTAAGTGCTTTATTATTGAGTGTTAGTCTTTCTTATTGTCGTAATATGAGTTATGACAAGCTTTATGCCGCTCTTGAGCGTAAGATTGAAAATGGTAAATCGCTGAGTTTTTTCTTGCGCAAGCATCACTCATTGCGAGATGGTCATCTTGATAAGCAGTTTGCTAGCGGCAGTACTCCCTTAACATTGGCATTAACGAGCGGTCATCTTGAAGCTGCTGAGGCATTGGTTCGTTATGGCGCGAATGCTCGCGTGACTAACAAGATGGGTGTGGTTCCTATGGATCGTGCTGTTCATGATGGTCATGAGGCCTTGGTTAAAAGTATGGTCGATCATGGAGGAGTGCTGACATCTAAGGAGCAATCTTTTATGGATTCGCTTGCACCACAGCCGTGTGGGCCGCCTTCAAATGACGAACTACTCGGTTGTCTCCAACAGAAAATCAGTCTAGGACATCTCACATCGCGATTCTTTTGTTGTAATTGTCAGATGCGTGGCGATATTTTGAACCAGCCGTTTTCTTCTGGGACGTATAAAGGATTTACGCCTTTAACCATGGCATTGCAGTTACATCGTCCTGTTGCTATTGAGTTGCTTATGAAAAATGGTGCTGATGCAAATCAAAAAGATGCTTTTGGGACTTTGCCGTTAATGTTTGCGATTGATCGTGCGTGGCTAGAAACGATTCGATTGTTATTGGATCATGGTGCTGTATTTACTCCAGAAATCTGTATTGTGTTACCCAACAGGATGGGGACTTTCTATTATCTTTTAAAGTATCAATGCTTTGATCAGGAGTGTCTCAATTGGATGTTATTGGGTGCACGTAATCATTATGATATTATTTTACTCTTGAAGCATTCTGCTGATATTCATTATAAGAATGAATATGGCACGAGTGCTATTGATAATGCGGTCCGTCGTTGTGATCGTCGATCGGTACAGATTCTGTATAACTATGGCGCTAATTTATCAGATATTAAGCAAGAAACCTTAGACTTCTTAGACTCTGAATGTATGACCTCGCGGTGCAACCTTGGCATTGATGGCGAGCGTCGTTGTTTGAAAACGCGTTGTTTTCTTCGTGAGCATGGTCTTTAGGTATTTAACAGTCGTTGAATTTTCTGTTCAATAGCGAGTAGCCTCTTTTTAAGAGCACGTTCTTTAATTATTTGTGCTGGAGCAGCTAGTGGTCCTAATAAAAACAGGCCAGGAGAGTTTTTACGGTTGAATTTTTCTTTAATTTCAGCGAGCTCGGCTGATAGATCGTTAATGTCCATGTAGAGGTGTGCTTGTTGGACATCAGCTTGTGTGTCTGCATGGTTACGTAATAGTGCTAGGTTGTTTTCTGCTGATTCTATCAAGGTCTGGATTAATAATATCGATTCGTGTTCCCGTTGAGCTGCTTGGGACGCACGATCACGTTTAGCGACTATGAATTTATTACTTTGATGACGTTTCCATATAAGAATGGTGCGTCGACCTACTAGTAAGGCGATAGCAACGATGAGAAGCGTGCGGGTGAGGTTTTTATTGATAGTAATCATACTTTTTTTCCCATTATAAGAAGTTGTGTTCTTCTTCATAAGTGTAGAATCTTATTAAATGCTGTCAAAAGGTGCATGACTACTAGATTTTTTGTGATTTTTTTGCAACACTTAATATATGCGCCTGTAGCTCAATTGGATAGAGTACCGGACTTCGAATCCGTTGGTTGTAGGTTCGAATCCTACCAGGCGCACCATTTTCTTAGCCCTTGAGTGGCACCCCATCCAATTATTATAAACTATTGACCAAAATACTCTTTGACCCCTTGTTGGGTTGCTTGCATTGATGGTTGTTCTTTAGTCCAGTTTGCAGGACATACATCACCATTTTCTTCATGATGCTGTAAAGCGTCTACCAAGCGGATAGCTTCTTGTACGTTACGGCCGAGTGGCAGGTTGTTTACAAGGGCAGCTTGAACGACGTTATCTTTATCAATAATGAATAATCCACGAAGGGCAATCCCATCGGAATGGTGTAAAACTTCATAATCCCGAGCGATGAACTTGTTGATATCTGAAAGCAGAGGATAGGTTACTCCTTCAATGCCACCGAGCTTTTTAGGGGTATTAAGCCATGCTTGGTGAGAGTGTACAGAATCGACAGAACAGCCAATAACTTGGGTGTTTCTTTTAGCAAATTCATCCTTTAGTGCTTCAAATGCGTGTAATTCAGTAGGGCATACAAAGGTGAAGTCGAGTGGGTAAAAGAAGAGAACTTTATATTGGCCGTCAAAGCTGTTGAGTGAGATATTTTGGATTTCGCCATTCACTACTGCTTCAGCTTCAAAAAATGGAGCTTTTTTTCCTATGGTAATCATGATATTAGCCTTTATATATAGGGGTTATCTATTTTTCTAAATTTATTATAATAATGGTAACAAATACGGAAAAATCAGTAAACAGGGGTCATTGATGGATGAAAAAAAGATAATTGAAGAAGAATGGTTAGATCTGGTTGATGAGAATGATCAGGTCATTGGTGAGGCTAAACGATCGGATATCTATGAAAAGAATCTGGTAAAGCAGGTTCGGGCGGTTTGGCTTTTGATTTCCAATAGTGAAGGCAAGATTTGGATTCCACGTCGTCATTCACAAAAAAAATTATTACCTAATGCCTTGGATGGTAGTGCTGTTGGTTGTGTGGCTCGTGGTGAAACGTATGAGGAAGCCTTACATAGAGAAGTTATGGAAGAACTGAACATTGATATGCAAGAGCGGGAGTATCGGTTGTTGGGGAAGTTTTCTCCTCACAAACATGGCACTTATTGTATGTCTTACGTTTATGAGATGAAATGTGATGAGGTGCCAGACTATGATACACAGGAATTTTCAGAATATTTTTGGTTAACTCCTCAAGAAGTTATAGATAAAATTCAACAAGGTGAAAAAGCTAAGCGAGATATGCGTTTTTTTATGTCAGAGCTTTTTTTGAAGAAATTATAAGAGTTCTTTTCTTGACAGTTGATAGGGCTTTTCGTTAATAATTAGTTAAATTAGTGGTTGGTTGCTTGAGTTGTATAAATTGGGTAGGCTGAACCATATTAAAAAAAATCAGGAGTAGAGTTATGTGTTGTAAGGGTCTTTTTGAGTGGATTTCCATTATTACGGTTCCCATTATTGTTATTTCTTTTGTCATCCTTTTTCCACTTTCTTTGATGGCCACGGGTGGAAGTTTTTTCTGGTCAATCGTATGGGTTCCTCTGGCAGCCCTTGGCCTGTTAAGCTTTGTTAGCTCTATGACCTCATGCCTTGCCTCAAAGAAAATTTGGCCTGGTTTAAAACCTATAGGTAGATTCCTTGGGTGGGCTGGTGTCGTCCTTGTTGCGCTGTATGTGCTGGGCATTATTGTCCGTGTGTTTGGCGGTATCGATATTGAGAATATTTTAGAGGCCTTTGATATTGGATTGTTGGGGCTTGCTCTTTTATCAACGTTATTTATACACGCCAGTATCATGCGACTTTTTGCATTCTCTCAGCGAGCGCTTACTTACTGGTTATTCTGGTTTGTTTTGTGTTGTCATACGTATGGCATCTTCTATATTTTTAGGGTATTAGGCTTGACCTACCTTGATGGATTTATGTCGAGTGATGTCTTTCTTTGGATTTTTATCGAAGCGGTATTGTTTTCAATGATTGGTACCCTTTGTCTGTTTATTTATAATAATAGCTTATGTGGTAAAAAGAGCAGATAGTAGGTTGTATGCACAATCGGTTGATTTGTTGAACTGTTGTGTTATCCTTTTCCTATCTTTAACCTTTTAATAGGAGTTTTTCATGAACCTAACAATATTGTTTTTCGTGCTGGTTGGTATCGGGGCTGTAGTAGTGTTGTGGTTTGTTATGACGTATAACCGCTTTATACGTTTGCGCACGTTACTGAAGGAAGCATGGAGTGGTATTGATGTTCAATTAAAGCGTCGTTATGATCTGATTCCTAATTTAGTGAGTACGGTTAAAGGGTATAGCGTACATGAAAAAAGTATCTTTGAAGATATTGCTAAATATCGTGCGGCATCTATGGGTGCTACGGATATGGGGCAAAAATCGGAGGCTGAAGTTGGCTTGACTGGAGCGTTAAAGACATTGTTTGCTGTGGCAGAAAATTACCCTGATTTAAAAGCGAATGCAAACTTCCTTGAGTTGCAAGGTAAGTTGGCAGTTTTAGAAGAGGATATCCAGTTGGCTCGACGTTACTATAATGGCACTGTTCGTAATTATAATGTTTTATGTACGATTTTCCCGAGTAATATTATAGCTTCACTTGCAAGTTTTAAAGAAGCTGAGTTCTTTGAAGTGAGTAACTCTGAAGAGCGCGATACTCCTAACGTTAAGTTCGATTAATATTGCTATGGTATACAAAAAACTGATTGCGCTCGTTGTTTTATTGGGCGCTACTTACTCCCTTGTTGCATCAGAAAAGATTATTTCTTTTGAAGAAACTATTCATATCCAGCCTGACGGTTGGATGGATGTTGAGGAGAGGATCACGGTTAATGCTGAAGGTGCTGCTATCAAGCGTGGCATTGTTCGAGAGATTCCGTTACGATATCGTGTTTTTGGTGTACTGAATCATTTACCGAAGTTTGAACTCAAGAGGGTGTTACTTGATAATATTCCTACCCAGTTTCATGTTGAAGAGGTTTACAATGGTAAGCATCTTTTTATGGGTAGTAAGCACTACCGAGTAAAGCCAGGAGTGCATACTTATTCTATTTCCTATAGAACAAATAAGCATATTGGTTTTTTTGCTAATCATGATGAACTGTATTGGAATGTTACTGGTCATCAATGGCGTTTTCCTATTGAGAAGGTTAAGGCGACGGTTTATTTACCTAGTGGTGTGAGTCAGGGGCAAATAAGGACTGAAGCGTACGTTGGTAAGTTTGGTAGTAAAGATAAAAACTTTACGGTATCGATAGCGAACAATGTTGTCACGTTTGAATCGAAAAAACCATTATACCCTAACGAGGCATTTACTGTTGTTGTTGGATGGCCTAAAGGGTTTGTACATGCTCCCACATGGGCAGAGCGTGGTGCGGGATTGTTTGAAGATAATCTTTATTTATTAATTTTACTCCTTGGATTGTTAGCATTTTTAATCTTGATTGTTAGGACACTGTGGTCATCCAAGAGGGTACATGCGGGAACGATTATTCCGTTGTTTGAGCCGCCTAAAGGTTTTACTCCGAGCATGGGCCGGTATCTCATCAAGAGAAAGTTGGATTCTACAGGCTTTGCTTCGGAACTTGTTCAGTTAGCCGTTCGTGGTTGTTTAAAAATTGATTCACAAAAGAAGTTTACTGGATTGTCTGCAATTTATGCATTGATTAAGGGGAGCGAGAAAAAGATTGGCAATAAGATGGAAGAGTCATTGTTTAATAAGCTCTTTGCAAAAACTGGTAAACTGGAGTTGTCACAAAAAAATCATTCTACTATTAAATCAGGAATGGATACAGTACGTTATTTTGACAGTGAGCGCTTAGATAAATATTTGGACAGTAATGTATCCTCGATAGCGTTTGGTTTTGTTATTGGGGCTGTAACCTTGTTGTTAGCGGCATTCAGTGGGGCACACATAGTTGAACTTGGTGTGATAGGAGCGGTTTTTATTTTTGCTTTGATTCTTTTTTACTTTTCTGTGCGTGGATATACGCCTGAAGGGCAGGAGCTGGTTGATGAGGTTCGCGGGTTCCAGTTGTTTTTACGGACAGTTGAGACTGAACGATTAAAGATGATGGCGCCTGTAGACAGGTCGCCAGAGCTATATGAGAAATTTTTACCGTATGCTATTGCATTAGATGCTGAGAAGAATTGGACCCAGGCTTTTGCGCCTATCTTTAAACAGTTTGAAATAAGTGGCCGTCCATATCAGCCAGTTTGGTATTATGGTGGCGGCTTTGACGGGTCATTTAATGCTAGTTCATTTTCCACATCGTTTAGTTCTTTTGTTAGCACGCTTCATACGTCTTCTTCACCGACAAGTTCATCAGGGTTTGGTGGTGGAGGTAGTGCCGGCGGTGGCGGCGGAGGCGGAGGAGGGGGCGGCTGGTAGCCGTTGTCTCTATCTCTCTTAATCTATTGATGATACAATAAGATGTACGCGCCCGTAGCTCAGTAGGATAGAGCGACAGATTCCTAATCTGTAGGCCACAGGTTCGAATCCTGTCGGGCGCACCACTCTTTTAATAGTCTGTCTTCCCTCGTGATTGCTTGAGCTGGCTACGGCGTTTTTTGTCTTGTAGGCGAGATTCTTTAACGGATTTTGATACGCGTGTTTTCATTCTGCGCTTGGGAACGTGGAGTGCTTTTTTCACCTTGGCCGCCAGAATGGATAGAGCAGCTTCTTTATTTTGTTGTTGACTGCGTGAAGCACTACTATGAACAATAAGGTCGCCTTCATTGGTTAATTCAGATGCAAGTTTTTGTAAGACACGTGCTTTTTGTTGATCGTCCAGAGCGGTAGTGTTGTTAATGTTCCATCGTACGGTTATTCGGGTATTAGATTTATTAACATGTTGCCCTCCCGGACCACCAGCCCGGCTTGTTGCTATCTCAATTTCACTGTCAGGGATAGTTATATCACTTCTTACGGAGACATCGTTTTTCATAAAAACCCTCATGGTCACTAAACTTTTTGATTTTCACTGTGACATTTTTTGTTGAAAATTACTATAGATGCTTATAAAGGAGTCCTGGTAATGGGTTTTGTATTTGCATTAAGTTAATTATTGTCTTATTCTTGTAGATCAAATTTGTTTTTATCTATCAAAAGTGTGCTAGAACGTTCTGGAATAGCGGAAGTTTAAAGCATAATCTAATTATTACCAATAAGGGGAGTGTAGTTGATGGGCTTCAAGAGAAACATCATGTTAACAATGTTGATTTTTTGTGCGCAAGCAATAGTGGCGGATAATGATGATTCATATGAATTTTATGGACGGCATTTTATTGCAAGTTATCGAGAATGTGATGCACAAGCGCTAGAAGATATAACGTCTTTGCTGGAAGCGTTTGCTCAGGCAGTTCGCGCAAGTGGAGCAACCATCTTAAGTGTTGATAAAGCTCTTTTCCCTGGAAACGGTCTTACGGCAAGTTTCTTACTTTCTGAAAGTCATGCTACTATTCATACCTACCCAGAACATTGCGCATGCTTTGTTGATCTATTTACCTGTGGTCATACATGTTCGCATGAACAGTTTGATAAGATTCTAACCGAATATTTGCAGGCCAAGAAGGTTACCAGCGAGCTGTGTATTCGTAATTAAGGCTATGCTTTTTTAATTCAAGTTTTTATTTTATTTTTATTGCGAATGTCCCCATTCAGAGGGGCCTATTGCCGTTTTTTACTGTTTTGATATTCTATAAGTACTATGAAAATGATCTATAATTTATATTATTTATGTAATAGGGGTATTATCATGATTAAGAAAAACAAGAAACTATTATTGCTACTAATGACAGCCGTGGTTGTCGCTAGTGGTCCAAAAAAGGCTGAAGCTGTTTCATTGCAAACGGTAGGTAAAGCTATTGTAGGTTCTGGTGTAGCGGTTTCTGCTGCAGCAGTAACTGGTGCGTTAGCATATTATTATCGCTTACAATTATTTGTAGGGCTTAACGGTCTTGAAAAAAGGCTTGCTCTCAATGGGTTTGCTGATATTGCTAAGGTGAAAAAGTCTAAGCCGGTAAAGTTTAAATGGTATCAATGGAGAAACACTGATGATCGTGGATGGTCAAGTGCTCAGGATATTAAACAGAATAAACATGCTGTGATGGATGCTTTGAATAGTGATCTTCAACAGTTAGTGATGGCACTTGAGCAAGGCATTGTCTTTAATAACTTGATTGAGTTGAAAAAAGATGGTGAAGTTTATCATCCGGTTTCAATCAAGAAGAAGGGACAACGTGCTGAGTTTGAGATGGAAGTGTATTCTGTTGTTAAGAATTCTTTCTTTCAAGAATTAAAAGAGCTTCGTAATTATCTTTGGTTGTGTCAGGGGTATGTAAAATCAATCAAGCTTTTACCTGCACTTGAAACAGCATTAGCGTCTCAGCGTCAATATCGTACTCAGGACATCGCTCGATTTGAGGATGTTTGTAAGTTAGATAGACCTGCTTTCAATATTGTTAAAGAATCTGTTTTGCGGGCGTCTGAACTTGCTAATGGTAATGAAAAAGAACAAAAAGCGTTAAGGTTGTTCTTTGAAGTACTTGAGCGATATGCTCGTCTTTACCAAATGGATGAGTGTGTTGGAGAGTTTATGGCGGCAAAGGCTAACGGGCAACGATGGTCTTCTCATGAACGACCATTTAGCACAGAATTACAAAGAGTGAGAAAAAACTTTACTGATATAGAAGCAGTATTTGCACGCATGGCGTTACATAAGAATAATATGCCCAGCATGGCAAGCTTGCAGTTGTTACGTGGTTTAGTTGAAGATCGCAAGCAGCTTGATTCATCTCGAGAAGTGATCCTTCTTGGTGTTGGTCAGACGCTTGATGATATCATTGAAAACTACGACAGAGTTACAGCGGTCGAGATGCATGCCCAGCTTGCTCGCTTAAAACAAGTGATTCAGGCAATTGCTTAAAGATTTTATAATCTAGAGAGTTTCTTTCTATTTTATAAAAAAAGAGGTATTCTCTGCACAGAGGGATACCTCTTTTTTGTTGTATTTAATTACTAAAAGGATCACATATAATGTTTCGTTGGTTAACTAATAACTTATTATGGACTGCTGGTTTTTACATAGTTTTAGTGCTCAGTGGAACGATCATTGTGTCTGCAGTTTTTTTACCTGTCTTGTTATGGCTGCTTTTACCGTTCTTTTTATTTTGTTTTGCATTCTTTAGAAATCCTGTTCGTGAGTGTGGAGATCAAGATGAAACACTATTGGTTTCACCTACTGATGGCCGGGTTTTAAATGTAGAGCGTAAAGGAGATACCTGTAAGATAACTATATTTTTATCCGTATTTGATGTGCATGTTAATTGGATTCCTACAGCTGGAGTTATAGAGTCAATGACGTATCGTCCGGGTAAGTTTATTGTTGCGTGGAGTCCAAAGACGTCTGATAATAATGAGCGGCATGATGTTGTTATTAAAGCCGTTAATGGGCAGCGTATTGAGGTTAGGCAGATTGCAGGCCTAATAGCTCGTCGGATTTGTTGGTGGGTTTCACCAGGCCAAACGGTGCAGCGTGGTGATAAGTTCGGGATGATTCGCTTTGGTTCTCGAGTAGAAATTCTTGTGAATCGTGATGCTCTTGATGTATATATAAAAAAAGGTCAGTACGTATATGGTGGCCATACGATAATTGGTAAGTGGAGTAAGTAGGTCATGATTAAAAGATTATTTATAGAACGAGCACGTAGTATAAAGCCGTTGAATGCGCTGCCAACGTTTCTTACATTTGCCAATGCATGCTTAGGGTTGATTTCGATTATTCAATCATTAGAAGATAATTATATGTGGGCAGCCTATTGTATTTTTTTTGCAGCTATTCTTGATGGTTGCGATGGGCGCTTAGCACGTAAGCTTGGTGTTGAGAGTTTACTTGGTTCTGAATTAGATTCATTGTCTGATGCAATTTCGTTTGTACTCGCTCCGGCTATTTTATTATACAGTTGGACCGTTTCAGATTTTGGAATCTTGGGTGTGGCTATTCTAGCGCTTTATCTGTGTGCTGGATTGTTTCGTCTTGCTCGATTTAATATTGAGAGTAATCAGGAAAAAAACGTTTTTATTGGGTTGCCGACTCCGGTAGCAGCATTTTTTGTAACAAGCTTTATTGTGTATCAGGAATGGCTAGAGGCAAGTCGTGCTTACTTTATATTTCATAAGCTTTGGATGATCATCCTTATCGTGCTTATTGCGTACCTTATGATTTCATCAATAAAGTTTCCATCATTTAAAGGGAATCGTGGCGCTGGTCGTTTTTCTTTGTATAAGATTTTTATGTATCTTTTTCCAGTAGGGTTACTGGGTATTGTGTTTGGATATCCAATTTTTTTGTTCATGCAATTGTGGTATATCTTTTATAGTATTGGTACTACCGCACTTTCTCGCTTTAATTCTAAAAACAACTAAAGTTTGCCTTTCTAATAGACTTTTGCTATTTTAATTTTAATCTTAAATATAAAGTTTAAAAGTGTAAGGATCTGTTGTTAAAGTGAGAACTGTGATAAAAAGAACGGCTTTTCTGTTGTTGTTAACCGTGAGCGTCATTGATGCTAAAAGTTGGTTAGCTTCTTGTCAAACTTATTTACTAGGAAATCGAGATGCATCTATTGAGTGGGAAAATCTTTATGCTCAGGCATGCTCAGATCTTGATATTTCTGAAGGTCATGTTAAATGGTTGGAGCCGCGTTTTTTTAGCGATTTTTTTAAGATCCTTGGATCTGGCTATAATGAGGGTACTAATATCATATGGATAGATCAAGATTGCTCATACTCTCGGGCTAATAAGCTTTATCTTGCGTATTCTCTTGCGGCCAACCGTAAAATTAATGCTTCTTTTGAAGGGTTGGTTAAAATAGGGGGAACGTTTGGTTTAGGTGGACTAATTATGGGGGCAACTGCATATAAGGCTCGGTACGCACAGGGTTCTAAGTTACTTCTTTATCAAGCCGCCTGTATAGGAGAATATGTTTTGGCGTGTCTAGGTATTTTTTCTTGGTCAAAAAAGAATTACAAAGCAGTCGATGTGTTAGCAGCAAAAGCTTTATGTAATCGAAATAAGCATGCTGTAATTCAAGATCGGGTTAGCGGTCTTAAAGAGATGATTCGCTATGGAGAAGAGGGTTTATTTTTGAGGCCTTCACTTCAAGAGCAAGTGGATTATTTTCAGTCCGTTCTTCAGGGGTAAGGATAATTAGGACATTGTACTAAATTTGTTGTTTTAATCGTTTCTGTTATCATAGTTTTTAATCTTAAAAAGAAGATTAAAACAGGAAGGATTAAAACTAATGATTAAGAAATTAATGTTGATATTGCTTGTTATGGTAACTATCTTAAACGTTCACAACTCTATGGCGTCAATTCAAGGATTTTTTTTAGGAAACAGGGATGCTTCAAAAGAGTTTGAAGTGATTGGAAGTCAGGCATGCCATGATTATGGATTGGTAGGTTGTCAGATTAAGCGCTTAGAGCCACGTTGGTTTAGCAACATGATTAAGAGTGTTATTACTTCATGCCCTGGCATTGGTAATTCTGTATGGATTGATCATGATGTATATGAACGCGCTTCAGCAGCAGAAAAGAAATTTTGTGTGTATCATGAAATCGGGCATGTAAAACACAGGGACCCACTCAAGAATGTTACAGTCTATGGTTTATTAGGTTTGATTATTGCGGGAACGGCGGTAAAGGCATATTCCAGGATGCCAAAATGGTTATATGCTACGGTTCTAGCAGGGCAAACAGCTCTTGGTGGTATCTTGGCAGTACGCTTTACTCGACAAACAGAAAAATCTGCCGATTTGTTAGCGGCAAAAGCATTAAGGAATGCCCATCAACAGGATGTAGTCGAACAGCATGTGGATTCATTAATGACTCATGCAGGCTCGGCA
>JABJKG010000008.1 GCA_018660415.1 bacterium
AAACGAAGGATGAGTAATAGCACCACAATACAACTGAAGATCATCAATGGTTTGTAACGCTAGTACCTTTTGCCTTGGGACTAATAACTCACCAAACAGTTTAAACAACAACTCTCGTTGACACCAAGGATTATCCATCCCACTATCAACCGCTTTTGCTTGTTGTTCATTGTTCTCAAAAGATTCTTGATCACAGCTATATGCTTGTAGCAATCGATCATAAATAAGTTTGTTTTCTAGACTATAAGAAGAAAAAGATAAGACACTGAAGGTCAAAAAAAGAAAAGTTCTGTTCATCATGATGTAACACCTGGGTTTATGTACTACAAAGAAGTATTTGAATTTACAATGTAATGTACAACATAACAAAACAGCTAGTTTTATCAAGTTTAAAACAAAAAAGACCAACTTATTTGCCTTAGTGCTTCAGGTTGCTACTTCCTTTTAGGTACAACCGGCTTTTGAAGCTTTCTTTTTTTCTTTCAAGGGCCTATGATAAGCATCTAATCGGTCCAACTTAGCTTGATCTATGGTGTACTCTTCCCCATCGAGCCACAGCCTAAATTCCTTGCCGTCAAATTCCACCCTCCGGGTCGTCCACTCTTTCTCTTCTTGATCAGCACATCTATAGAGTATAACAAACTCCATTAAAGCCTTCCGAGGAACTATTATTGTATGTTTTTTTTCCCGTTCAGTCTCTTCTTCTGTTTGTGTACCAGTACCATAAGATGGCCTTATTGCTAACAGATTCTCTCCCACACTGTCCACATCAACAAAATTTACTCTCCACGCTAAACTATCATTGTCATAATCTTTTTTAAACTGTTCTTCTTCATAATAGTCCGAATAAAAAGAATAACTCTCATGGAGTAGTTCCTCCAAGCCATACATACCATCACTACTTAGTTCTGTATCAATAAAATAGCCACCTTCATTCATGTTTCCTAGAAAATTCTTTCCCTTTTTTTTATCTTCTTGTATAAAGTCCATTGTAAGATCCTTAATTTAAATGTTCTTCTTGATGCTTCGCAGAATTTGGAAGACGAATGCTTAACTCATCTAACTCGGTATAACATCTACCATCACACTTGGTCTGATTCTGTTCTAGCCATTGTGTTAATGGATAAATACTACAAATTCTACCACCTCTCTCTACTCGTATCTCAATTTTCATACCACACCTAGTTGTAATCTGTACTTTACCAGCATGATCAGGTTGAATTCTAGGGTTTTTCATTCTACCGTTTTCAATAGCATCCAAAACAATCTTTATAATACGCTCATAAGTAAAGTCCGAACCAAACCGAACTGTTTTATTGATTTTATAATCATCCCAAAGCTCTGGATTTTTTGGTCTAACATAACCTTTTGTTTCTTTATGATTACTCAAGGTTTCTGTATTAACCCACTCATGGAGATCGTCCAATAGGTGAGAATTTACAGCATCATGTACTCCTGTCATCCATTTCATTTTGCCACCCTGCTGTACTTCTCCCTGAGTTATATGTTGCACTAACTTTTCTGCATCTATATAGATTCCAAGCTTCTTAACCTCTGGATGATTATTAAAATAATCAACAAAAGGCTGTATTTCTTCGATAAGCTCTGAAATGGATGCACTCTGAAGATGCTCGGCCACCACATCCTCAAGCCACCTTGCATTTTCAACGTCACCCCATTGCTCTACAGCTGGATCAAGATCTACTTGAGTTCCTGGATGAATTCTATCACCATCTATATAAGTACCTTTTCTAGTCGCTTCTTTTTCACCAATATCCGTATCTGAAGTCTCTGCTTTCTCACTAGCCTTCTCTTCTTCAGCTTGTTCGACATCAACTTTAATTTCTGTTTCAACCTTATCATCAACAGCCTCTTGTGCTCTTTCTTGGTCATCAGCCTTAGCTTCTTTATTTGGAACAGGACCATGTAATGGCGGCAAGGTTTGTTCTGGCATATGCAACGGCTCTGGCACTTGATCTCCAACGATACAGGGGCCCTGGAATTCAGGCTTTGGCCTTTGATCAACAATACAAGTACCTTTAAGTTCTGGTTTTGGTAATTGATCGGCAATACAAGGACCTGGAAACTCAGATTCTGACTTTTGATCAACTATACAGGGCCCTTGGAATTCAGGCTCTGGCCTTTGATCAACCTTGTTATTATCACATGGCATTATCAAAGAATCCTGTTCTTGCTGTCGACATAATTCCAATAATGATTGCTGAACCTCAACAGAAGCGTTTGAAGGAAGGAACTCTTTGTTTAAGAATGGTGCATATGCCTGGTTACCATTAAGCGCTTTATGCATAGCCTCAGCAGTATCGAGATACGTCTGTGCTTTGTCTCCGGATCTATTGTTATTGGCAAGCTCTACATAAACGAGCGCACGATCAATAAGTTTTACATTTTCAAGGTCGGTCCTGATTGCTAACAATCGATTAGCCGTAAGTACTAATGCTTCCTGCGTATCTACATCCAAAGCTTTATTCAATTTAACGTTGCCAATTTTACTTGAACCCAAAACAGGATGTTCTTCAGTAAGGGTTTTTAGTAATAACCCCTTACTAAAACTTTTTCTATACTCCTTATTTGCGCTTTGAACTTCTTTAGATGAAAATCCTTCAGGATGAAAATGAATGTGTACAGCATTAAGAGCACCCTGAAATTTAGCAAAGTTCGATCCCATCTCAAGAGCTTGTACTATATCAGGAGATACTGGTGAATAAACCCTAGGAAACAATTGATCACTATATTCTGGAAATAAGTGTATCGATCGCTCATTAACTTCGGATAGGATGTTGTAGGCTAAGCCATGATAATAAGCAGCCTTTGAAGGATCTGCATTAGCGCTAGCAATATGTTCAAGCCCGCGATTAATCTTAAATTTAAGAGCTTGATCCCATTCTTCATCAGCTACAATCATTTCAAGACGAGCTATATCTTGAACTGCTAAAGTATTTTGATATTGAAATAACAATTGATTAGCAACACGTGCTGTTTTATTCTGAAACTCTTCCGAATGTTCTGGATTAAGCTTAAAATCCTTCACCCATTCATATTCATCAAACACCCGTAAAATCTTATTTTCCGAATACAAAGATTCATACATTTGCGTTATTGCAGGACTCACAGAATCAGCTGCATGCTCATCAGCAATAAACTGTAATAGGTTAATTCTTTCTGCGTTCGAACAATTAGCTAATATGTGAAGCCAGGGCGCATTTTTTTCATAATCAACCTTATACAAATCTGCAAGCAAACGTGCACCATGCGACTGCTGTTCAAGCACAAGGCGAGCTGCAATGTCTTTGTCTACGCTATTCAATAACAAATCTTTTTTTGCCGAAGGAAGCATTGCTATAGCATATGGATTATGTTTCAAAACATCTGGCGCAACAGCGTGCTCGGCCTTTAACTCTGCAACTCGACATGTACGAACCAGTGGCATTACCTGCTGCAGGCGATCACCCTGCACTTGATCTAAATTTAATAAAGAAGAACAAAGTAACTGATAATGCCCATTTCCACTCAAACATTTATCAACAGCTTCTTGTACTTCCCACCAAGCTGCTGCTTCGGATCCAGTTAAAACATTGCCACTAATGACCGCCTTTAATCCCAAATCAACAAGGGCTTGAACTTCAGGTTCTGTTGTATTAAAAGACAGAAAGTTATTAAGTGCATAAATCTGTCTATCTTGAACTTGATGAGGCTTG
>JABJKG010000009.1 GCA_018660415.1 bacterium
TAGTAAAATAGATTAGAAACAAAAGAAGGTAAGAAATCCAGAGGAAATCTTACCTTCATATATTATAATATCAAACCTAGGCTCATTATTGCAACACCAATCGTACAATCACAACCTTATCCCTTATCTAAGGGTTTTTTATTGATCTAAAAAGATTGAAGTTGAGCTCTTTTGTACGTTTAAAAAGGCTCGCTTGGAGGATGTTTGGTATTAAGAATGAAAATAGTAAAATAGATTAGAAACAAAAGAAGGTAAGAAATCCAGAGGAAATCTTACCTTCATATATTATAATATCAAACCTAGGCTCATTATTGCAACACCAATCGTACAATCACGACACTACCCCTTACCTAAGGGATTTTGCTTTTCTCAAAAACTAGTTTGTTTTAGCACTGCGAACCGATCTACCACCACCTACACCTGCAGAGACATTACTCCCTGAGCGAGATCGACCACCTTCTACAACAGCTGCAAGTACTTGTGATCCTACATCTGTATGAGTGGAAGTCGCGTTGTTTCCTGGAGCTCCACCGTTCTTGATGCCCATAAGGAAATATACTGCATTGGCTCCAGCCACAACGACTGGCATCCATCGCTCAAGTGCGGTTCGTTGTTCTGCTGTAGCAGATTGCAACGGATGACTTTCTTGATAACAAGAAAAGTTTTTACTTTGAGTATGCACTATCATACCCTTAATCATTGCTGGTGTTATCACCCCATCGTTAGCAACTTCAGCTTCAACACAACTATCACGCACCACACCATCAATCTGTTCAAAGCTTAAACCCTTACTCGCCTCAACAAATTCACGGAGATCCTTAACTGAAAAACCACCAAAATTGAGGGCTAAAAGCTTATGAGCAAATGCCTCACAACGAGACCTATCATCTGGTTCTGGATAATAGGCAATAGCACTCGCATCAAAGTTGTTTAAAAAGCTGGGAGGAAGTTGGCTGATATTGTTTACATGTCCTGCAAAGAAAACACCGCCCTCTTCTGCTTGTTCTATGTAATGTGCTAGAACTCCTAAAGGTTCTTTTGGTCGTTCACCTTCCCTTGCTACAGAGCGAAGGTCGTGCAAGTTGGTAATAAAGAGAACAACGTCTTGACCATCAGCCTTAGCTTCTCGTGCCTTATCAAATTCCTTTTTAATGTTTGCCATAGTTTCACTATCAGTCTTACCCAAAAGCTCTGAGCTATCTATTTCAACCACGCGATCTCCAAGGGAGCGAATTGACTCTCTTTTACCACCACCAGGCGGTCCATAAGCAAGGAACCGACGTTGCATCCCTGGAATCTCAAGCTCACCCCTTACTTTTTTATCAAAGACAGCAAAGCGCGGTGGAATATATCCTACCATCCCTTCAGGTCCGGGTGTATCGCCATCCTCTTCACGTACATGATGACTATGCCAAAGTTCTGTATCGGATTTCGGTGGCATTTTTATCATGCGGTAAAAACTATCTAGGGTTCCACCTTTAATACTACATACATGGCATGCTAAGCTCCGAAATCGCGCATCTTTTTGTCTGAGTGTACCGGCTGCTAACTCTGGTCTAAACGAAGCTGGACCCTTCTCTCCATTTTCTTCTTGATGTCGCTTATGTTCATGCTTTTCTTCATCAGAAGGCACGTGATGCGGCGCTGAGTTGTTTGCTTCTGTATGTAATACAGCCGTCGACAAGAATATTAAGCTAATGAAATGAAGGTTTTTTTTATTTATTATATAGACTTTTTTCATGATGTTTCCTACATGAATAATGGGTTTATTATCGCTGCTTATTTTAAGAGAGTTTAAGTCTCGGTAACCGTTAACACAGAACCGGTCGTTAGTGGGTTTAAAAGAGCTCAACTTAATTTTAATATCACCAAGGAATGGTGTTTGGGTTTTAAAATTAAAAATTACTAATGCATCTATTGTCCACGAAATGAAAAAAATATCAAGTTATTTTTTTATTTTGTTGCACTCGATGTTCCTACTTTATTACTAAAGTAAAAATAAGTTAAACAAGCACCTACAAGCGTGCCGACCTTAACAGTTAGTGAAACAAGGCTGTCCGTACTTGATAATACATGATGAATGGTTGACCACTCGCCAGTTGTTATAGACTTATAAAGTTTAGTTAATTTTGAGTTCCGTTTTTTGAGCGCGTTTACTTCTTGCCAAATATACGCTTCAGTAACAACACTATCATTATCAAGGTCAGCACGAATCTTAGTAAAACGAACCATATCTTCTAGGCTTCTGATACTTAAGTTTTTTGTTTTTTTGGCAACCTTGTTTAACAGTAACGAATCAAGCTCAATATCAAACAATTTAAAGTAATGTTCAATTACATCCTTACGCATCTGAGTATCAGGATTTTTAAGCTCGATAATGTTATTACCAAAGCGATCGATAAAAGTATTGTGTAGCTTATGAAAATCATTAGTAGCACATACAAAAAAGATTCGGCTATCATCCTTGTATTTATCCAGGTTTAGCCATAGCGTCCGTAGCGCTGCATCATGCTCAGAACGAAATTCAGTACTGTTATGTACAGCAATCTGTTCGACTTCATCAATAAAAACCACTGTCATCTTGCCTGTCATCTCAGCATCATAGATTGCGTTCTTGAATATTTCTTCGACTGCTTGTGCCCCACTGCCAATAAACTTGTTAACAAGCACAGACCCTTTATACTCAGCAAAGTTATAACCGTTACTGCTAGCTAAATTGCGCGCTAACATCGTTTTCCCGTTACCGGGCGGCCCATGTATGATTAAACGATTATAAATTGATATACAGTTTTTTTGCATGCCACAGCTGAGCATGTGAATCAGCAGCTGTAAGTCTCGAGGAATTTCACCAACCCAGCCTGGTAAGTTTACTTTCTTATTAAACTTGCCTTCAGGCGTTTTAATGAAAGGCCACATATTGAGCCATGAATTATTGTATGAAACATATTGATGATCTTGTGCGCTCAAGGTGGTAATAAATAATAATAAATATAATAATTTTATGCTGGGTTTATGCATAAGTGTTCCCGTACTAAACAGCTAATCTTGTTGTTTTACTTATACCAAAAGTTTATGGGCGCGTTAGGTTTTGTCAAAAAAATTATAATAAATTATGATATTTATTATGTTTTACTGACCGTCATCGTCAAAACCAAAAGCGATCGTGCGGAATAGGTAGCACCCGTCTATTGCCTGGCGTAAGCCATTCAACTTATTTATCATATATAGATGCATTCCTATTTAAATAAATTTAATCAATGTCATTTCAATTCAAAAAACCGTTAGTCCGAATCATTATCACCAGCATGTCGTGCAGCTAACATCTGTGCATATCGAGTCCGTAGTTTAGGTGTCTTTGTGCTAAATTCCTCTTCCTCTAAGAGCTCCGTTAAGCCTTTCCGCACCTCATTTTCCTCTTTATAGTAATTTGTCAGGAGTTTACGTCCACTCTTACTACGCAAAAGGAGTTCTGTATTATCTAGAGTTGTTTCTGTCTCAGCAAGCCTGAGTTTTAATGCTGTAATCTTAGTCTCTTGTTGATCGTGAATCTCAGCAGCTACATATGCAAATACAAGTCCTGCAAACCCGGTCACACCAACGCCCGCCACAAAACCGCCACCAGTACCACCACAAAAATATAACACCTTTTCCATTGTACCTATCGGCCTTGCAGTGGTTACCAACAAACCAACCACCAAAATTAAAACTGCTTTTATTTTCATACCATCCATTACAAACCTTTCTATGTCCAACTAATAACTGCAATAGTATATCAATCAAAATTTTTATTAAAACCACCCTGTTAGACTTTATTAATCGCCTCATTAATAAGTTGGTGGCTGATAATAACAAGAGGATCTAAAATAGTTATAGAAAGATTGTGAAGTATCTGTGGAAATGCATCATATACAATAGACAGTTCTGTACACCCTAACACAACACCATCACATCCCGATTGTAATTGCATAGTTTTAATAACAGACACTAACACCTCTGGCTCTTGCATACTAACATCGCCTTTAAGAACCGTATTAATAACGTTACTTACTTGCTCTTGTAGTTCCAGGGAAGGGTACCTAATGGTAGCAGCATCAGTAGCAAAAATATTATTCATCCTGCTTGTTGTCGTTCCCAAAAACAAAATATTCTTCAAGCTCTTGGTCTGAGCTTCAGCCTGCGTTGTTTTAATAAGAGAACAAAACTGCATGGCATACAGATCAACATCATTGATATATGTGTGTAAGGTATTACAGGCGATACTTACAACTTGACAACCGGCAGCGCTCAACTTATCCACACAAGTCTGTAGTTCTGCTATGATCGTACTCGCATTACTAGCCGAGTCCTTAACATCAACCATAAGGCTGAATGGATAACTCACCAATACAATCTCAGGAAAGTCAGCATCATCTGATGCTCCATATTCCTGCTGACATAGCTCAATAATCTTACGATATAGCAACGCACTGGCCATCGGCCCCGCGCCACCAATAATCCCAATAGTTTTAAATTTCTTGTTCATATACCCTACAACAGTTCAATTCCATAATATTTTCACTCAATTGTATCAAAAACTACCTTTTTAAACAGGCTTAACCCATCCAGTCAACTCATTCATCAATTTACTAATCAAAAAAAGCTATCCTCAACAGAAGTAGTTATCCCCAAAGACCTAGCGCAACACTTCACATTTGACACAAAAACACCCTATAATAGACAGCCTATATCGCCTTATGATATAATAATTGAAAGTCAGCACTTGCTCAAAAGAATATTAAGAGTACCTTTACCTTTAGAGCAACCTGATTCAAGATTATTTATAGACCAGTCAATGAAATAATTGGATAGGATCATGAACAGATTAGTTATATTTCATATTGGAGCTCTTCTATTTTGCTCCCAAAGCTTTGGTAATACTGTGGTAGATCAACCCACAGTTCGTCAACCAGGCTTGGAGGAGACACTCTCTCTGGGGCGACAGTATATAGAAGGCACCAGAGACGATTGGGGCCCAGAAGATTTAGACTTTGGTCGCCAGCTTGTAGAATCTGTAGCTAGTCAAAATGTAGATCTCAAATCCAAGGCTGAGGCACTACAGACGCTCAAACTTCTCTCATCTACATCGATTGAACTGGGCTTACAATACATACTCGGAAAAAGAGGAAAACGAACCGCTAGAGATATCAAGTATGGACGCCAACTCTTAGAACGAGAAGCAAACCAAGGCTTTGCTACTTCTGAACAGGGAGAAGCACTTGCACAGCTTGGAAAAGCATATCTAGAAGGCTGGCTTGGTAGCAGAACCGAAGAAGATCTCAATAAAGGGCTTATCAATCTACAGCTAGCATCAGAACAGACCAACAACCTAAAAGCACAAGCTCTAGCAAACGCACTTATGGGTGCACACCTGATAGAAACAAAAGGTAAATCAGACCTAGTCAGAAAAAAAGCCATAGAACATCTCAAGGCTGCCGCCAAACAACAAAATAATCATTCAGCACAATCTCTGGCCAAACTCGGCCTAGGCCAAGCAGCCATAATCACTCACAAATATAAAACCGCTCTAAAACGACTTAATGAAGTAACAGAAGACAATCAACTTGCCCACCTTCAAGCTCAAGGACTAAAAGGACAATTATATGCATCAGGAAGACTAGGATCACCAAACAAAACTAAAGCTAATCTACACTTAGCCCCAATTGCAAATCGAGAACTACCTCAACCAGATCCTACACGCAAACATCTTCCACCTCTTCAAGCATGGCAAAAGGAAACCGATACTATCTTAATTGCTCGACGCAAGCTTATGCTGTTATATCCATCCTTAATAGAACCATCAGAATATGAAGGTGAAGATCCCCCAGCACTAGAAACTGTCCAATAAGTTTTAGTTTAGTTTTCTTCTGGGTCATCTACAGCTATACGTGCTTTATATGTAGCAACAAGATACATAACACTCGACACCGCTAGGCCACCTATAATTGCCACATTAATAGCGTGAGCTGCATAATTATACATTTTAATACGAAGATTTAACTGTAAGGAATTATAATCCATTAAAGCATATACTTTTTTATCTTGAATAGTATAGCGTTGACAGTTCATTTGAAGAAAATGAGAATGCAACAGCTCTCCTGAAGTTTCTGTAGAACTAAAAAGTATAATGTTTTTATCTTCAATCTGATCCGACTCAAAATTCCAGCTTAGATTTTGTTCTCCTCGCGCCAAACCGCCTTCCAAATTATAACAATGAATAATTACTGGTTTATGGGTTTGTTCATACAGTGAAGCTGCGCGTTTAAAAACTCTTTTCATGTCTTCATTGCGCTCATACAAACTAATTGTATTCCAGTTTTTACTACAGTCAAATTCCATAACAAAAGCTGAAGTATCCTGTACTAATTCTTGTATAAATAAAGAAACGTCTTTATAGGAAGAGTTCAAAAATAAATATGGCGGGGTAAAATGATATAGCCTTCTAGAGTGTAGCTTAGAAAACAAAAGCGCCATACTTCCATCATAACATGAAAAAGAACCTATTGTTCTACGAACGGGAAATTCATATTCTGGTTTTTGTTCTATAACACTCATTGCTTTAAACGCTTTTGCCACAACAGCCATACAATGTACATTTTCACAAGAAAAAGTGCTAATACACACTATCATCAATGCTTGCCTTAAAGTCATCCTATTATCCCTAAGTTATAATTTTTTTATGTCACCCCATACAACCCTAATTAATATTATCATGATTATGCCAACTTATTGATTTACTTCAACTTTATTTAAACTAATTTTTAAAACTTACGCCAATGTACTCATCGGTAGGTTGCATCTATTGTTACTTTCTTTAAAGGCTCCAATCAAAAATCAATCTCAATAAAAAAGCTAACTTGCCAATTTTAAAAGCATAAGATAATATCGATTTAGTTAAAAAACTAAGCAATAACATTAAAGATTAAATCATCGTTAGGAAAAAAATAAAAAATATTTAATTTCTGCATCAAATAAACCCACTTTAAACCCATCATCTAGGACCTTCATGAATAATAAAATCTTATTATCATATTTTTTCTTGTCATGTACTCTTTTTTGTCTCAACGCAAAAAACACCGATACATCAGAATCTATCCCAACACCAAACAAAGATATTCCATACACTCCCCAAGGACTTCGGTCAAAGGTAAAAAACACTCCACGAAACCCTGCTCCTGACCATTTAAAAGATGAAAGCGTTGAAGCAGAAAGCAATGAAATGGAGGAAAAAGAAAAAAATTATGTAGTAGAAATGAGACCATGCAACTATATAAATCCATGTCCTCGTATAGCCTCGAAGTATTGGATAACTAGCGAGGAAGATGTACGACGCACTTTTGAAAGTGCACATGCAAAAGAAAGACGAGGTACTCAAGATCCACTCATCTACAAAGACTGGACTGATGAAGAAGTACCTGAGTGGGAAAAAAGGAAAACCTTCAAAATTAAAAAAAACCATTTAGGAGAAGAAAGATGCTATCTTCCAAATACCCCGGGATCATCTCCTTGTGAAGTTTGCCATTTCCTCAAGAAAATACTCCACAGCCAAGTTAACAACAAGCTCCTTATGGAAGGTCCATTTGGTACAGCAAAGTCATATACCGCACAAACAACCATACCCCTAGCTGCCGGCATCAAAGAAGATCACGTCATTTTAAGAACGGGATCAGAATTAACAACATCTTTTATTGGTAGTGGACCTGAAAAAATTGCTGCCCTAAAGGAACAAATTGAAGAACTGGCTCAGTCTGGACCGGCTCTTTTAATTATTGATGAAGCCGAAGATGCCTTTTCTTTCTCCAACTTAAAAGAAGGGTCAGATTCTCAAAGAGCCTATTCGGCTACCACAAAAGCACTCCGACAACTAATGACAGAATGGGAAAAAAAACAAAACTGTAATTTAATAATAATTCTTAATGATTCTTCTCGTTTAGACCCAGGAATTAAAGAACGATTGGGTAGTTCTATCGCTACGATGGACAAACCGAACCTTGAAGAACGCAAAGAAATTCTCGATTGTTTTTTTAAAGAAGCAGGACATGACTTTGGAGAAGCTGGTATTGACTGGCTAACAGCTTCAATGAAAGTAGTGTTGTATGAGAATAAAGAAATATATTGTATTCATATGGAAGACATCAAATCCCTTCTTATAGAGCCTCAAGTACACCAAGATACAGGCAACACCATAGATCTTCTAGAAGAAGGGATGAAAATACTCGAAGCTGAAGCTATGAAAAGTGAAAGCGCCTTCGCTCTATACCTCAGCAAGTTGGAACTGGACGACATTTCGTTAAAAAAACATATGCGGCAACTCTTACTTGCAAAATATTTAACACAATTTAAAAAAATTGCTTTAAACAAATTTGCTATAAAAACAAATGATTGGAGTATCCGAGAACTAAAAAAATATAGCGAGTCCGTTAAAGATGACAGAGACCAAGAACTTCAAGCAGAGGAACCCTTTTGCCCTCCATTTTTATTTTCATTATTTAAAATGCATGAAGTACATACGATACTCCATGAGCAAAGTATCGCAACTCAGTCTCAAGAAACTAAGCAAAAAGAATTAGAGCTACAACTTCAACAAGCACAACTTAAAAGCCTCAATCCAGGATGGGCTACAACACTTAAAAACACAGCCGCCACAATTGCGCACGCTTCTTTACAAGCAGGAACTCATGTAGCCATCCACCTTGTAGCACAAAAATATGGATATAGCAGCCCCAGCGATAAAAAATAAAAAGCTAGTAGGTGCACTTTTGCTCTTATTAACGAGCAAAAGTACACCTACTCAATGAAACTATCTTTAATGAGAAAATCTATATCGACAAAGTAGATAACTTTATCAATCTCTTACAACGTCTTCTTTGGTATTTGTTTATATTATTTTACTTATTAAGATAGTTTAAGCTCAAAGCTCTGAAGAGCTTCCTTATATGGTTATTTCGGTATAGATAGTTAGTCATTTTCTAATGCTCTTCTTCAAACTCCACATACAAGCCAAATTCTTTCCCGTCCCAAGCAATTTGTATCAACCTGCAATCTTTCTTAACATCATAAACTCTTTCTTGATATTCCAACCGTAGCTTCCAAAATGGCTCCAAAGGATAAACAGCTTTTGTATCTCCCTGCCCTTCTTCATCAATCAAAGAAACTTCCTTACCCCCTTCACCACTTACATAGACGCCAGAGCAATCATACGCGTGTCCCCCTATAAAATTTTCATATGTATCATGAAAAAAAAGGGGATTTGAAAATGCCATTCCTATTAATGAAATTGCATCGCTATTATGATGTCCCATAGGAATATCCCACTTTTCATTAGTTCGAGGCGATGGCTCCGCTGCTGTTCTAATTTCCAAGCCCTTATTTGATTCTATTATTATTTTTTTTTCTTTCTCTTCTGAAATAACATCAAACTCTAGCCCATCAAAAACAATCAATAGGTCATCTATATTTGAAGCTTTTAATAATAACTCAAAAAGTTTTTTATAATACTCGACTAGACAGTAGGGACCACCTTTTATATGCATACATCCAAAACTCCACACTCTATATTCCACATTGCAAACAGTAGCTTTAACCAATTTGCCTGAATATAACGGCAGAGCAAAAACCTTCGTATAAAAATTTTCTAAGTCATCATTTATCAATAAAATCCTAATACTTTTAACTAGCGCATTCATTGATGAAGAAAAATTAGTGTTATTCGTTTTCATATCATAAAAATAATATTTCTTTTGCATTGTATAAACCTTATTTTGGCATTTCGGGATAAATTAATGTTATTCTTCATACTCCACATACAAGCCAAACTCTTTCCCGTCCCAAGCAATTTGTATCAACCTGCAGTTTTTCTTAACATCATAAACTCTTTCTTGATATTCCAACCGTAGCTTCCAAAATGGCTCCAAAGGATAAACAGCTTTTGTATCTCCCTGCCCTTCTTCATCAATCAAAGAAACTTCCTTACCCCCTTCACCACCTACATAGACACCAGAGCAGTCATACGCGTGTCCCCCTATAAAATTTTCATATGTATCATGAAAAAAAAGGGGATTTGAAAATGCCACTCCTATTAATGAAATTGCATCGCTATTGTCATTATTAACATACAATCCTAAATTTTTACCCGTTCGAGTTGAAAATTTAACCCTCGTTACAATCTTCAAATCTTGATTTGATTCTATTATTGTTTTTTTTTCTTCCTCTTCTGAAATAACATCAAACTCTAGCCCATCAAAAACAATCAATAAATCATCGATATTCGAAGCCTTCAATAATAGCTCAAAAAGCTTTTTGTAAACTTCTGCAATAGTAACTGGGCTCCTGCCCCCTATTTCCATCGATCCAAAACTACAAATTTCATAATCTACCTCACAAGCCTTTGTTTTTATATTCTTATGAGTATATAAAGGTGGCGCAAACACTTTCAAATAAAACTCCTCTAGGTCAGCATTCTTTAATAACAATCTAATGCTTTTAACTAACACCTTCATTGATAACAAATTAGTATTATTCGTCTTCATGTCATAGAAAAAAATTTTTTTCTGCATAGTATAACCTTATTTTGGTATTTCGGGATAGATAGTTAGTCCTTTTGAATCTTGACGTAAGACGACTACAATGTCATTTTCTAATGTTACATTATATGTAAGAAACCTTGTTTCTTCAGGTGGCATTTTTAAGCCGTTTTCCCTAATAGCTTTAGTAAGTTTTTGAAAGACCGTATTCCCATCCCACGGAAAAATGCTCTTTGTAGCCACATGATTAGGAAAACTAATATGGTGATTGTTTATCTGCCTAATACCATTATCAAATTGAATACACTCTTGGGTTTTGATACCACAGCAATCTGTATACATTGTTGTATGCCTTCCTGTAGGCATTTTTCCTTTTGGCATATGTCCATGTTCTAAATGATAAAAATCATTAACGGTAACTTCCCTTAGAGGTGTTTCTATCTTCTGCTTAGCATAGGCATCTTGCAATGCTGAATTGAATTCAGCCACATCCGTCTCAATCTGAGGAAGTCTTTCTGCCCAATTGGCTAGATGGTATGGATTATTACAACGCAGTTTATCCAAATCCATACAATATTTTCTTATTTTTTGCATTGTAACCATATTGGTCCCAGGCTCACACAAGTGCCCAAAGGTATCGGCTCCAGGTTGATCAAGATTGACATGAGGTCGTTTTGACCATGCTTGAGATTGCATGTAATCGACATAACCTACCTGTAACGATTCTGCCCAAGGTTCCACTCTTGGATTTCCAAGAATAGTTTCTAATTCTGAATAAGTTATACTCGTTTGTCCTACTTCTAAGGCTGGTGATAAATTTTTCTGCATAGTAGGAGAAAGTTCAATCATCCAAGTTTGTACTCCTTCAGAATAATTCCACTTGTTTCCAAATTTATCTAGATAAAAAGTTACTGTATTAACTGTTCCAGACGAAAGGCCCTCTCCGACTGGTACCACGAATAACTCAGGAAGTTTTGCTTTTTTTACAGCACCTTTTACCAAGGGATTAGCCTCTTGGAATAAATGAGTGCTATTTACCTCCTCCAGAACTTTTTCAACATTACCAACATAGATAGTAACTTGTTCCACAGCGCCTGCTACCGTAGCTTCTGCAGCAACAACTTGAGGATAAGACCGCGCAAGCCGAATACTATTTTTTACACTCGCCGCTCCCTCTTCAAATGCTTGAATGACAACGGGATATACCTCTGTATAAAAGCCCTGAGCAATAACAGGCTTCATATTCCTCAACTCTGACATTAACACAACCGAGTCAGTACCAAGCATTTGCACCATTGAGCTCGAACCCAAAACATTCCCAGTAAGCCACCCTATCGTCAAATCGGTTATAACCATACCTGCTTTTTCTGAAGCATTAAGTGTCGTTGTATTGTCCCAAGCAATCATAACTTTATCAGCAAACTCTAACATCTTAGCGCCAGCTTTTAAAGGATTAACAACCCCGCCGGGCTCAATACAATCAATACAGTCTACTACTACCGAAGCAAGACATAAGCTAATATTTTTAGCACTCATGACAACGTCTTCTCCGGCTGCCCAAGGATCGGTCATGATCTTTCTTGCAAACTCAAGATTATTGTTAGCAGAGGTTTGTACTCCATTGGCAAAAGCCGCCATATGCTCACATAAACAAGCCAGGTTTTCTGCTTGTACCATCTGACCTTGCATATTATATTCTATCCCATGCTTAGCAGCCATAACAGCACACTGTGAAAAATCTGCAAACTCTTGAATATTATGATATCCATTCGCTTGAAAGGCTATCGTACTGAAAGTGGTTGCGACTTGATCAACGGCTGTTACAAAGCGTCCATGCATTACATGCTGTTGTTCCGTTCCATTACAAGAAGAAAATTGTTCCCGCAAAACGCTATCAGTTCGATCAATAAGCTCTTCTGCGCATGAAGACAGGGCATATTCTTTTGTTTCATTTTCAAAAAACGATTCCATACCTGATGCATCTTCTTCACTCTCTAGCAACAATATTGCTGGCTGCTCTTCTGCTTGTAGTTGAGCCTCACTATTCCATTGCTGTTCTAATTCTTTGCTCTGCGTATCTAATACCGCTTGCTCTTGCGCTTTTATTTCTTGCTGCGCTTCATACTGCTTCTGATCATATCTCTTTTGTTGGGCTAAATTACTGGCCATTCCCCTCGCATTGTCACACGCACCCTCTAAATAAAACTCAAAAGTTTCCATCTTACGGCGGCCAGGCATCTTTTTAAATTCACCAGCATAGTCTGCACTTCTTACATAGTTTCCTAATTCCTCCATTCGTGCACAGTAGCGCTCTGGATTAAATCTTTGTAGGGCGCTAACAAAATCAGGAAGCGAATGGAGGTGATAAGACGCAAAGTACACATCAAAAAGTTGGTTTCTTATGTCTACTTCATACTCATAACTAAGCGGATAAATATCATGGACATTCGTATTGAGCTGTACGTTTTCTACATTCTTATGGACTTCATGTTCAAACTTGTCAAGACATTCGTTTCTACTCATAGTGCGCCACTGAGCCAGTTCTTGGTGTGCCAGCCGACTATCCTGCCAAGCCGGAACAATCTTTAACGAAGCTACCGAATTGTACGCCGTTGCAACATTAGCCTGGTGCAATGAGGAAAAAACCAAGTAAGGCTGCGTCTGAGTTTGCACTTGAGCTTGAGCTTGAAGACATGTAGTTGCACTTGCTGAAAGTGTATTAGAAGTAGAAAGTGTATTTGCAGGCATCTCTTTCTGCTTCCATAACTCTGCAGGATAAGGAGAAGACCAAGACCCTTGTTTTAAAGCACTTAGTTCTGTATAAGCCGAAAAACACAAAACCAACATTAAAAAAACATAATATTTTTTCATAATCAAAGTAGCCTTCATCTAAAGTAAGTGCATCTTAAATATGTGTTGTGAAAGGTATCATAACAACAATTACTAATGTTGACAATCTACTTTAATTTTGATTTAATTTTCTAAGCAAACATATCCACTTTAAGTTAATAAGAAAGCATGTACATATCACTCTTTGGCTTACTTTAACACCTTAACTTTTTTCATTTTATTCGTATCAAATCATAAATTATATTCTTATAAAACCCAACCAACAAAGGCATCCATGAATTACAAAATCTTATTATCCTATTTTTTACTTATCTCCTTTTGCTCAATAGGCGCCCAAGATATCACCAATACACCCCACCATTCCGATAAAAATGACATTCCTACTGACTCACAGGAAGAACCAGTTTCCTATGTACCTTGTGGATATCAACAAAAACCGCCAGCTACAACTTTATATAATCAAGCTAATTTAGTTTCTTCCTCTGACTATATTTTGATCAAAAAAAATCCACGTAATCTATATTGGTTACTCAATAAAGTTCACAATTTTTATTCTAGTAACGACACCATTGAAACTGAAAACGACCGAACAATGGTTGGATGGGTAGGAAGCTTTCCTGAAAAACTAAATGAACTTATTTTATTTTTAATAAAGCAGAATAAAATACTTGAACAAAAATCTGACATTCGATACAACAGCGTCCATGATAAATGGCAAGATAATGGCTATGCTAAAGTACAAAGACTTCAACATACTCCATATAACGCTCAAACTATCAACCGATTCTTACTGTATGGCCCCCCGGGAAATGGCAAGACTACTCTAGTAAAAAAAATAGCATCTCTTTCTGGCTGCACTTTCAAGCAATTAAACGGTCCCAGCATTATAGGAAAATATATTGGTGAAGGTGCTCACAAGATTATATCCTTTTTCAATGAAGCGCTCATGGAATCCAAAAACTCTCATCGCGTTGTTATTGTTTTCATTGATGAAATTGACGCCATTGCTGCAGATGTTGATTGTGAAATGAGACGAGAACATAGGGCTGCCTTACAACAACTCTGGCTTCTGTTAGATGAACACAAAAACAACCCTAATCTAATTTTTATAGGAGCAACAAATAGCTTTGAACGCCTAGATCAAACCTTTTTAGACCGTTTTGGATCCAATACATTAGAAATAGACAATCCCACCTATGCTCTACGAAAAGAAATAGCTAAATTCTACTTTAATAACAATAAAATCCAGCTAGATGAAAAACTTCTCAATTCATTTGCTAAATATACCAACAAACTCAGTGTTCGATGCATTGAAGACATGATCCAAGAAATTAGCACTTTTACAATAAAAAACCCCAATAAACTCAATGAAGAACTGATATGGAACGTTTTGAAAAAAACCCAAGTAAAATTTGTAAAAAACAAAAGTAAAAAACAATCTGATAAACTTTCAAAAATATCTCAAGTATCCCAACTACTCTTCAATGTATTAACAATAGGAAAAATGGGATTAGAAGCATATCAATATTATATGCAACGTTATGCACTACCTTCTTAATCTAGGTTTACCAAATCAATAGTGATACATGGTTTTTTAAAACTATTTTATCAATCACCCATAGTCTTTAAAAGACATAGACTTGCTAAAGTTTTCACTTTCACAAAAAAAAGAACCGGGACATTTTATCCCGGTTCCAAGTTATTACGCTGTAATAAAAGTTGTTTAATAAGAGTTATTTAGTTTCTTCAAATATCTTTTTGATAGAAGCTAAAGACCCTACCAATGAACTTGATTCGTAAGGAACAATAATTAATTTATTGTCGTGGCCTTTAGTCATTTCAGGAAGAGTCCTGATATAATTAAGAGCCGTCAAGTATGCCATTGGATCTGTACCTTCACCAGCAGCGCCCTTGATCTTATTGATAGCTTCAGCTTCCGCCTCTGCCATCTTCAATCGAGCTTGGGCTAGTCCTTCAGCATTAACGATTTCTGCTTGAGACTTACCTTGAGCACGTAGAACTTGTGATTCCTGTTCACCCTCAGCAGTAAGAATTGAAGCACGTTTTTTACCTTCAGACTCGATGATAAGTGCTCGCTTCGTTCGTTCAGCTCGCATTTGTTTTTCCATAGCTTCACGAATCTCGAATGGTGGATTAACTTCCTGTAGTTCTACACGGTTAACCTTAACACCCCACTTATCAGTAGCCTCATCCAAGATAATACGTAGCTTCTCGTTAATTTGATCCCGAGATACCAATGTTTCATCAAGATCCATTGACCCAATAACATTACGCAAGGTTGTCTGTGTTAGCTTTTCAATAGCTTCAGGAAGATTATTCACTTCATACACAGCAGCTTTAGGATCAGTTATTTGGTAATACAATAGCGCATTGATTTCCATCGTTACGTTATCTTTAGTAATCACATTTTGTTTTGGAAAGTCATATACAGACTCCCGAAGGTCAATTCTGCTTAAAGTCCGTGTTACACGATAGTATTTCCCACCAGGTCCCTGGTGTACATAACTCCAAGAAACCACGTGCGGTGAGTCCATAAACGGCATTGTGACGTGCAATCCAGGCCCTAACACTCGATTGTATCGTCCTAGACGCTCCATTACAATAGTTTCAGATTGCTGAACCATACGAATTGAGCTTAAAAGGAACATAAAAAAGAAAAAGCCAATTACTCCGGCAAGTATGTAAAATCCCATGATTACGTTGATCATTGTCATATCCTTATGCAATTAAGGTTAAATTCATCTATTTTGGTGCTAAATTACTACTCTCGCAACCAAACTATATAAACTACTCATAAGTTCCTCCGATCAGTATTAGTGAACGATATGACCCAATTTTGAGCCATTTTTAATGATTTAAGGGTTTTTCTACTGTTTTAACCAAGACATGGCAACCTTTTATACTGATAACCTCTACCAGAGCACCCTCTTGTAGTTGTTTGTTATCAATAGCACGTGCTGTCCATACATCCCCATCAATCCTGAGTGATCCTGTACGCGCATGTGATGATACAGAGGCAAGATACACCTTCTTACCCTTTAATGCGTCCATATTGGTCTCAGAAGCTGGATGGAATCGTCCCTGCCTACGCTTAACCCACTGGTGTAACACCCAAAATGCCAACAAGCTCGATACAAAGAACACATTAAGCTGTCCAGCTAATGTCCCAAATACCTGGCTCATACCAGCAGTAATCAGCGCCCCAAGGCTAAACGACAAGAAGAAAAATAGGCCAGGTGAGAGCATCTCTACAACGCTCAGCATAATGGCCACAATCAACCAGGTATATATTGGTGAAATCATGGCATGCTCCTTTGACTAAAAGGGTTATAATACTGTGCTATTTCAAGCTACCCTCATGGTAATTTACTTTTAGTCAAAAATCAACCCTATTGTTGAAGTTTTTTTACAAATAAAAAACCCTCTCGAAGATCGCTCTCAGAGAGGGTTTTTATAAGTTCTTTGTTTTTAGTTAACCTTCATCGTTCCCATCGCTTTCTGCAACATCACAACGCCCATTTCGCCCACGATTACAGTTTCTAGCTGATACATCTATTACTATAGCAAAAAGCCCTAAAAGTAGGACCAATAACGTTTTTTTCATACTATTCTCCTTTTTTATCACTATTATTTATATTAACCTTCGCTATTTGCATTGAATGAAGACCATGATACTAGGGCAACAATAGATGGATGATGAATGGATACCCTTGATAGAGCGTTCATTTTAGCTGATACATCTATTACTACCGTAAAAAGCCCTAAAAATAGGACCAATAACATTTTTTTCATACTATTCTCCTTTTTTATCAATATTCTGCTATATTGTTTCTAATATTACCACAAACAATTTACACATTGCAACAATTCGCGCGCGCACCATTTGACCTTGTTGCAAATGCAAATTATACTGTGTTTAGATTTAATGTACAATAAGCAGTCCTACACACTAGATTAAAGGAAATAATGATGGCACAAAAGAAAATTACAGGGGTAGTAGTTTTATCACTTTTAATGCTTTTTAGTTCAAAAACAACTTGGTCGATGGATTTAGACTCTCTTGAAAAGGGTTTAGCCGATATTCCAGAGAGTAGTTCAAATAAAAAAGAAAAAGCTTTGGCTGTTACTGGAACCATCTTTGATTATAGCCAAGAACTTATAGGACCAATGTCTTTAACAGCGTTAGGTATGCTGTCACATGCAACTCAAGGTCGTGATGCTACCACCACTGCCATTTCTTTCGATTTAGCTGGAGAAAGTTTTGCAGAAAATCGACTAGCCCTTCAGGGAAACATACTCCTTCTACAAGGCGCTAAAAATGTTTTACCTCGAAATGTAGTTGATAGTCAAGCATTTAATTTAGTAGAATCTGTTGGGAGTAACAAAAAAGGTAGACTTCTCCAAGCTGTTGGCTGGGGAGCTCTTGCTACTGCAGGAACTGGTTTTGAAAACATAGTATTAGGGTACCAAACAGGAGCACCACTCGCCGCACTATTTGCTGCCGGTCAATGTATAAGATTAGCTTTCTGCGAAGAAGATCTTAATTTGTCACCTGTGGGAAAACCAGTTAGAAATTTTGGTACTCAATATGATGAAGAAGATTCAACACGCGGAGAACAAAGATGGTGTAGCTGTCTTGGATACAAACCTCCGGTTACAAAAACAGTAAACCGGGCTTCCTTTACCAAAAGACTTCTTGAAGATCGTGAAGAAATGAATGAAGCTAAGCGTCTGCAACAACTAAGACAAACCTATATACCAAAATGCCTACAAGGACATGAGATAGCCTTTGACGAACAAGGTCAACCAGTTGCAACATCTGAAGATACATTTGATAAACACGGTAAACCAACCAAAACACTTGGTTTAACTATAGGACGAAGATTTGTAGCAACAGGTAGTGACAAACCTCATGGAGTAGGGGCTCAATTCAATCCACTCAATACAACTATGCAAACAAACATTACTCATCTTTTGGCTGCTGCTAAGCCAGTTGCAAATAAGGGAGTGGTTGAAGGTTGTAGGGTTCTTGAACCTAGTGCAAACATCCTTGCAAAACTTAAATCTAGATACACTGGTGATGGTGAAGGATCTGATGAAGGATCAGCTCATAGTGATGACCAATTAACAGGTCGTAGGAGCTGGCAAAACAATGCTCTTGCTGGAAACGATGACCAGTTATAACAAAGATTGAAACCCTCTTGGTAAATTCAGGAGGGTTTTTTCATGCATAATTTAAGAAATTATCCGTTCAGCTTCCTATTAATATTTCCAACTTTTATATCCACACGCCTTTAGTAACTATCCTTTTCCAATGGGCCTCACCACCTACTCAAACTCTCAACTATGGATATTTCTTGCAAAACCCTCTACAATTAACCCTTAATTGATCATTTATTCGATAGGGGAATTAAAGTGAAAATTAAAATAAAACCATTCTTAGCGGCTATACTCTTTACAATAGCTATCAATACCTGGACTATGAGTGAAGAAGACCAGTCAGAATTAGAAGAAGTAGACCTGAGACGAGATAGTGAAGTCCGCTATAACCGTTTAGCTGCTGACCAAAAGAAACGTAAAAGATGCTGTGGTGCTCTCTTAGCATCTTGTCTACCAAAGAAAAAACAAAGAACATCGAGCTTTCATGAAAAAGAGGAAGAAGTGGGTTTACCGGCCCCTGGTGAATGGATAAGCAACCAATACAGTACCACCTATACACCTCCAGCTAACATAGAAAAATTTGAGGAATGGGAGCTTCCAGAACTGATACAAAGAGCCATTGAAGAAAGATTCTATAGGAATGAAGGTGAAATGACCCACCAAACCCAAGAAGCCTTAAAAAAGCACCTTGTTGAATTATTGAAAAGTCGCCAAGAAGGTTGGAACTAACATCTCACAAGAACAAGCGTACCACTTGAGGAAAGACTTTTAAGTCGGTATTATTAATATACATACAAACTTAAAGGCCTAGTTCACCATGATAATCAATTTTAATACACTTTTATTCCTACCATTACTCACTTTCATGAGTAATATGATTATCCCTGAGCGCGCCCACAATAAAACCGTTACCGTCGTGATCCATGGAACCAAGCCCCCAGCTAGAGTTTCTAGGATGTTTCAGATATCTCACAAATTTTTCTATACACCACCAGGGTTATGCAATGCTCAATTTGTTAATTCTCGGTATAGATATGGAAAAATCGTCCGAACACTTAATGAATCTGATCCGTGTCGTTTTCCCACCGAGAATGTTTTCCTATTCGGATGGAGTGGAACGTTAAGTACCTCTGAACGTCGAAAAGCAGCAGAAAATCTCTATGAAGAGCTAAAAAACTTATTAAAACACTACCCTCAATCAACCAAGCTTCGTATTGTAGCACATAGCCATGGCGGCAATGTGGTTCTCAATCTTCCGTTCATACAAAAAGATAAATCTATTAAAGTTATTGTCGATGAGTTGGTTCTTCTTGCATGCCCGGTTCAACAATATACGGCTCCTAACTTAGAAGACCCAATGTTTAAAAACATCATCGCTCTCTATTCTAAGACAGATATCTTACAGATAATCGATCTTCAAGGCCTACAAAAAGAAAACCATGCTCAACAAAAGCACGGAACTCTTTTTTCTAAGCGTAGGTTTAAAGAACAAAACAATCTCGTACAATGCCGAGTAAGGTCCAAAAAACGAGACCTCATGCATATAGAGTTTGTTATGTCTAATTTCATTCAAAAACTATCAAATGTGTTGAATGCGGTCCAAAATCAACTAAGTTTATTTAAGGATCAACACCCTGATAAAAATATTATCGAGCTGCAAGATTTAGACTAATATAATTTACCTACCGTATTTATGATAAATTTCTAGCCACTCCGCCTTGGCTTGATCCATTTTATACTCTTCTCCATCTACCCACAGCCGAAATTCCTTACCGTCAAATTCAACTCTCCTGGTCGTCCACTCTTCCTCTTCTCTATCAGCACATCTATAGAGCTTTATAAACTCCATTAAAGCCTTCCGAGGAACTATTATTGTATGTTTTTTTTGCCGATCAATCTCTTCTTCTGTTTTTGTACCAGTACCATAAGACGGCACAATTTCTAACAGATCCTCCCCCACACTGTCCACGTCAACACTTTCTGTACCCCATACCAAGCAATCATCATCATAATCTTTTCTAAACTGCTCTTTTTCATAATAAGCCGCATAAAAAGAATAACTATCTTCAAGTAATACATCTAAGCCATACATACCATCACTGCTTATTTTTACATCTATATATCCTTTTTTTTTCTCGTCTAATATATAATCCATTATAATATATCCTTAATTTAAATGTTCATCTTTTTGTTCCACAAAGTCTTAAAGACTGGAACTTACCTTATCTAATTCTTTATAACATCTATCATCACACTTTATCTTGTTCTGCTTCAACCATTCTTTTTGTGGATAGAAACTACTAATTCTACCACCTCTTTAATTTAAATGTTCTTCTTTTGATTCTACAATGTTTGAATGATTGAAACTTACCTTACCTACCGTATTTATGATAGATTTCTAGCCGATCTAGCTTATCTTGATCGATGGTATACTCTTTTCCATCCAACCAAAGCCTAAAGTGCTTGCCATCAAATTCAACCCTTCTGGTAGTCCATTCTTCTCTTTCAGCACACCTATAGAGCCTTACAAACTCCATTAAAGCCTTCCGAGGAACTATTATTATCTGTTTTTTTTCTAGCTCAAGTTCTTCTTCAGTTTGATGAATACCAAATTGATAGATTCTTCCAATTTTTATAAGGTTTTCCCCAACACTTTCAACAATAACACCATCTGCCTCCCAATCGCATTCATCATTGTCATATTCTCTTTGGAACTTTTCTTTTTCATAATAGTCTGAGTAAAAAGAATAACTATCATCAAGTAATTCCTCCAAACCATACATACCATCACTACTTCTTTCTACATCTATGTATCCTCGAGAACCTTTTTCTTTTCTTTTTTCTTCTATTATATAATCCACCCTAATAACCCTTAATTTAAATGCTTTTCTTGTGATATCGAGTAGCCTTCAATAACCAACACCCTTGTGGCGCTTATGATAAGCCTCTAGCCACTCCTCCTTGGCTTGATCCATCTTATACTCTTCTCCATCTACCCACAGCCTAAATTCCTTACCGTCAAATTCAACTCTCCTGGTCGTCCACTCTTCCTCTTCTCTATCAGCACATCTATAGAGCTTTATAAACTCCATTAAAGCCTTCCGAGGAACTATTATTGTATGTTTCTTTTCCAGTTCAATTTCTTCTTCTGTTTGTGTACCAGTACCATGAAACGGCATTATTTCTAACCAGTCCTCCCCCACGCTATCCACAGAAACACAGTCTGTATGCCATCCTAAACAATCATTATCATAATCTTTTTTGAACCCTATCTGATCTTCATAATAGGCTGAATAAAAAGAATAACTATCTTCAAGTAGCGTCTGCAAACCGTACATGCCATCACTACTTATTTTTGTATCAATAAAATAACCTCCCTCATTTATGTTTCCTCGAAAATCTTTTCCTTTTTTTTTATCTTGTAATATATAGTCCATTATAAAATCCTTAATTTAAATGTTCTTCTGTATGTTCCATAGACTTTGAATGACCACTGTTTATCTAGCCTAACCCTTTATAACACCTACCATCACACTTTATTGGATTCTGTTTTAGCCATTCTTTTAGCGGGTAAAAACTACTAATTTCACCACCTTTTTCCACTCTTATTTCAATTTTCATACCACACCTGGTTTTAATATGGATTTTGCCAGCATGATCAGGTTGAATTCTAGGATCTTTCATTCTACCGTTTTCAATAGCATCAAAAACAACCTTTAAAATGCGCTCAAAAGTCCAACCAGGACCAAAACAACTTGTTAGCTTTGATTCTAAACCCTCCCCACTAAGAAGAACGTCGGTTTCTCCATGATTGATATAAGTCTCTGTAATATCTCCCGCAAAACGATGATCCAACAAAGGAGAATTTATATGCCCCCCTATTATCTTTTTTATTTTTCTTCCTTGCTTTATTTCCCCCTGGATTATATGACGCACTAATTTTTCTGCATCTATCCAGATTCCAAGCCTTTTAACCGCTGGATGATTATTAAAATAATCGACAAGGGGCTGTATTTTTTCGACAAGCTCTTGAATAGATGTACTCTGAAATTGGTCACGCACTACATCTTCAACCCACCTCTCACTTTCTGCAGCATCCCACGGCTCTACAGCTGCATCAAAATCTACTACTTGAGCTTCTGGATGAGTTCTATCAACATCTATGTAAGCACCCCTCCTTCCCTCAGTCCAAGTTTCTTTTTCACCAGTATCCGCATCTGAAGCCTCTGTTTTTTCACTCGCTTTTTCGCTTTCTACGACTTCTTCATCTTGCTCGCTATCGATTTTAGTTTCTGTTTCAACCTTATCATCAACAACTCCCTGTACCCCTTCTTGGTCATCAGCCTTAACTTCTTTATTTGGAACAGGACCATGTAATGGCGGTAAGGTTTGTTCAGGCATATGCAACGGCTCTGGCACTTGATCACCAACTATACAAGGACCTTGGAATTCAGGCTTTGGCCTTTGATCAACAATACAAGTACCTTTAAGTTCTGGTTTTGGTAATTGATCGGCAATACAAGGACCTGGAAACTCAGATTCTGACTTTTGATCAACTATACA